>NZ_KZ626947.1 GCF_002911015.1 Streptomyces populi | reverse complement strand
GGCCCGCGGTCCGGGCCGCCCGGCCGCCGCGCGGCCTGCCGCGCGGATCACCGGCTCGGCCCGGCCGGCCGCCACGCGCTCGGCCCGCGACCGGGTCGAGCCCGCACCGAGCCGTACCGGGGCAGGGCCCGGCGCGGCACCGCGCCACCCGACACGCCACGTGGCCGCCGGAACCAGACCCCCCGGCTCCGGCGGCCCTTCCTCTCCCCATCCACCCGACACGAACAACGGAGCGCCCCCGTGGCCCACGCCATTCGATTCAAGGAGACCGGCGGTCCCGAGGTCCTGCGCTGGGAGGAGGTCGTCGTCGGCGACCCCGGCCCCGGCCAGGTCCGGATCCGCCACCACGCCGTCGGACTCAACTTCGCCGACACCTACTTCCGCACCGGGCTCTATCCCGCGCCGCTGCCCGCCGGGCTCGGCGTCGAGGCGGCGGGCGTGATCGAGGCGGTCGGCGAGGGCGTCACCGGGTTCTCCGAGGGCGACCGGGTCACGTACACCGGAAGTCCGCTCGGCGCCTACAGCACCGAGCGCGTCATGCCCGTCGGCTCCCTGATCAAGCTGCCGGACGGCATCGCCTTCGAGACGGCCGCGGCGATGACCATGCGCGGCCTGACCTCCTCGTACCTGCTCCGCAGGATCCACCCCCTCGAGGAGGGCGACACGATCCTGCTGACCGCGGCGGCGGGCGGTGTCGGCCTCATCGTCTGCCAGTGGGCCAAGCTCCTCGGACTGAACGTCATCGGCACCGTCTCCACCGAGGAGAAGGCCGAACTGGCCCGGGCCCACGGCTGCGACCACGTCATCCACTACCGGAGCGAGAACGTGGCCGAGCGGGTGCGCGAACTCACCGACGGCGCCGGGGTCCCGGTCGTCTTCGACAGCGTCGGCAAGACCACGTACGCCTCCTCGCTCGCCTCGCTGCGCCGCCGCGGACTGCTCGTCTGCTTCGGCACCGCCTCCGGCCCCGTCCCGCCCATCGACGCCATGCAACTCGCGGTCCAGGGCTCCCTGTTCGTCACCCGGCCCGCACTCGCCGACTACATCGCGGACCCCGCGGAGCGGGCGGAGCTCGCCGGCGAACTCTTCGACCACGTCGGCTCCGGCCGCATCGACATCAAGGTCAACCAGCGCTACGCCCTCGAGGACGCCGCCCAGGCGCACCGCGACCTGGAGGCGGGACGGACCACCGGATCGTCCGTCTTCGTCCTCTGAGCCCCAGCACTCCCCCGCGGTTCAACTCCACTCTCTCCAGGAGGAAGCACCATGGAACACACGCTCGCTCCGCCCGAGGGCGCGCCGGTCCGCTCCCATCACCGCGGCTCGATCCGCGTCGAACCGCTGACCTGCTCGATCGGCGCGGAACTGTCCGGTGTGAACCTCGGCGACGCCGCACACGACGACGACCTCTTCACCGAGATCAAGTCCCTGCTGCTCCAGTACAAGGTGCTGTTCCTGCGCGACCAGGACATCACGCGCGCCGAACACGTCGCCTTCGCCGAGCGCTTCGGCGCGCTGGAGGACCACCCGGTGGCCGGCAGCGACCCCGAGCACCCCGGCCTGGTGCGGATCTACAAGGACCTGGACAGCCCGGCCGAGCACTACGAGAACGCCCTGCACACGGACGGCACCTGGCGCGAGAACCCGGCCATGGGCGCGGTGCTGCGCTGTGTCGAGGGGCCGCCCGTCGGCGGGGACACCATCTGGGTCAACATGGCCGAGGCGTACCGCCGGCTGCCCGAGGACATCCGCACCAAGATCCGTGGTCTGCGGGCCAAGCACAGCATCGAGGCCACCTTCGGCGCCGTGATGCCCCAGGAGAAGCGGCACGCCCTCAAGGCGCAGTTCCCCGACGCGGAGCACCCGGTCGTGCGCGTCCACCCGGAGACCGGCGAGGAGATCCTCTTCGTCAACGCGTTCACCACCCACTTCGTCAACTACCACACGCCCGAGAACGTCCGGTTCGGACAGGACTTCGCCCCCGGCGCGGGCCTCCTGCTCAACTATCTGATCGGCCAGGCCGCGATCCCGGAGTACCAGGTGCGCTGGCGCTGGACCCCGAACAGCGTCGCCATCTGGGACAACCGCTCCACCCAGCACTACGCCGTACAGGACTACTGGCCCGCCGTCCGCCGCATGGAGCGCGCGGGAATCGTCGGCGACAGACCGTTCTAGCCCCCTTCCTCCCAACAGCGCGTGAGGTGATGACAATGGAGTTGCACACCACTGCTGGACCCGTCCCCGGGACGGACACGACCGCCTCGTCCGGATGGCCCGTGTCCCGTCGTTACGCCTGGGTGGTCTTCGCCCTCAGTTTCGGTCTGCTGCTGTCGGACTACATGTCCCGGCAGGTCCTCAACGCCGTCTTCCCCGACCTCAAGAGCGAGTGGCTGCTCTCGGACGCCAGGCTCGGCACCCTCAGCAGCGTCGTCGCCCTCATGGTCGGCCTGCTCACCTTCCCCATGTCGCTGATGGCCGACCGCTGGGGGCGGGTCAAGAGCCTGCTGCTCGCCGCCGCGATGTGGAGCGTGGCGACCCTCGGCTGCGCGGTCTCCGCGAGCTACGACCAGATGCTCGTCGGCCGGCTCTTCGTCGGCATCGGCGAGGCGGCGTACGGAAGCGTCGGCATCGCCGTCGTCCTGAGCATCTTCCCCCTGGGTCTGCGCGCCACCCTCTCCGGCGCCTTCATCGCGGGCGGTGCCTTCGGTTCGGTCCTCGGCGTGTCGATCGGCGGCGCCGTCGCCGAACACCTCGGCTGGCGCTGGGCGTTCGGCGTCATGGGCATCTTCGGTCTGGTCCTGGCGGCGGTCTACGGCGTCGTCGTCACCGAGAAGAGGCTGGCGCCGGAGGGCGGTTCCACCGGCTCCGGCTCCGAGTCCGAGCCCGGTCCCCAGGGGCGGCTGCGCGTGCTGCTGCCCCGGCTGTTCTCCTCCGTGTCGGTGATCAGCGCCTACGTGGGCAGCGGCCTCCAACTGTTCATCGCCGCCTCCCTGATGGCCTGGCTGCCCAGCTACTTCAACCGCTACTACGACATGCCCACCGCCAAGGCGGGCGCGACCGCCGGTGTCTTCATCCTCGTCATCGGCGTCGGCATGATCGGCGGCGGCATCGTCTCCGACCGCATCAGCAGGGCGTTCCCCATCCGCAAGTGGGCGGTCGCCATCGGGTGCAGCCTCGGCTCGCTCGCCCTGCTCATGACCGCCTTCCGGCTGCCGACGGGACCCCTCCAGCTGGCGGTGCTGGCGGCCGGAGCCCTGCTGTCGGCCGGCACGGCGGGACCCGCGACCGCCATGGTGGCCAACCTGACCCCCGCGGCCATCTCCGCGACGGCCTTCGCCACCCTGACCCTCGCCAACAGCCTGCTCGGGCTGGCTCCCGGTCCCGCCCTGACGGGCGCGCTCGCGGACGACATGGGACTGCTCGGTGCCCTGCGGGTCATCCCGCTCACGGCGCTCGTCGCCACCCTCGCCTTCCTGGTCGGCCGCCACTTCTACGAGCGTGACCTGCTCCGGCTGACGAGCGCCCCGGCCCCGGCGGCGGAGCCCGAGGACGCGGTGGTGACGGCGTGAACACAGCGACCGAGCCGGTGATCGTGATCGTCCCGGGACTGCGCGACCATGTCGCCGACCACTGGCAGACCCTGCTGGGTGACCGGCTGGCCGAGGCCGGGCGGACCGTGCTCACCGTCCCGCCGCTCACCGAGGACGCGTTGAGCCGCGAGGCCCGGGTGGCGGCGCTCGACAAGGTGGTCTCGCAGGCCGAAGGTCCCGTCGTGCTCGTCGCGCACAGCGCCGGCGTGATCACCACGGTCCACTGGGCCCGGGGAAGCACGGCACAGGTGCGCGGAGCGCTGCTCGTGACACCGCCGGACTTCGACACCCCGCTGCCCGAGGGCTATCCGACCCCGGAGACGCTCGGCGAACACGGCTGGACACCGGTGCCCCGGAGCCCGCTGCCCTTCCCCAGCGTCGTCGCCGCCAGCTCGAACGACCCCCTCGGCACGGCCGAGCGGGTCGCCGGACTGGCCCGTGACTGGGGCGGCGCCCTGGTGGAACTCGGCGAGGTCGGCCATCTCAACCCCGCGTCCGGCCACGGCCCGTGGCCGCGCGCGGAAGAACTGCTCCGCGACGTGGAAGCCGGCTGACACGCCGCGTCCAGCCCAGAAAGGCACCCCGATGAACACCGACACCGATCTGCTGTGGTCCCCCGGTCGCCGCGAGTTGGAGGATTCCAACGTCGCCGCCTTCATGGACTGGGTGAGCGAAGTACGGGGTCTGCGCTTCTCCGACTACGCCGAGCTGTGGCGGTGGAGCTCCACCGACCTCGCCGGATTCTGGTCGGCGGTGTGGGAGTTCTACGGGCTGGACGCGGTCAGCGGCTACGACACGGTGCTGGGCGAGGCGTCGATGCCGGGCGCCACGTGGTTCCCCGGCGCCCGGCTGAACTTCGCCGAACGCTGCTTCGCCCGGGCCACGGACGCCCGCCCGGCGCTCGTGTGCCTGACCGAGGGCGGCACTCCCGAGGAGACCTCCTGGGACGAGCTGCGCCGGCAGGTCGCCGATGTCGCGGCGGCGCTGCGCGGGATGGGCGTGGAGCCGGGCGACCGCGTGGCCGGATACCTCCCCAACCTCCGCCAGACCGTGGTGGCGCTGCTCGCCACGGCCGCCGTCGGCGCCGTGTGGACGGCTTGCTCCCCGGACTTCGGCACGCCCAGCGTGCTGGCCCGGCTCCGGCAGGCCCGCCCGACGGTCCTCGTGGCGGCGGACGGATACCGCTACGGCGGCAAGACCTACGACAGGCGCCCGGAGATCGCCGAACTCGCGGACGGACTCCCCACCGTCCGCCACCTCCTCGCCGTCGACAGCCTCTTCGACGCCCCGGACGGACCGTGGTCCGGGCGGACCGACGTCCACCAGCACGTCTGGTCCGCGCTGCCGCCGGCGCACGGACCACTGGAGTTCGCCGACGTCCCCTTCGACCACCCGCTCTGGATCCTGTGGTCCTCGGGCACCACGGGGATCCCGAAGGGGATCGTGCAGGGCCACGGCGGCATCGTGGTCGAACTGCTCAAGGCACTGGGCCTGGGCGTCGACCTGCGCGCCGACGACCGCTACCTCTTCATCACCTCCACCAGCTGGATGGTGTGGAACTTCCTGGTCGGCGGACTGCTGCACGGCAGCACCGTCGTCCTGTACGACGGAAGCCCGACGTACCCCGGCGTCGACGGCGTCTGGGCGGTCGCCGAGCGGACCGGCGCGACCGTCCTCGGCCTCGGCGCGGCCTATCTCACCGCGGCGGAGAAGGCGGACAGCCGTCCCGCGGACACCTTCGGACTCGGCCGGCTGCGGACCGTCCTGCAGACCGGGTCGACCCTGCCGCCCGGCACCTGGCACTGGGTCCACGACCGGCTGACACCCGGCGTGCGGCTCCAGTCCATCTGCGGCGGTACGGACGTCTGCTCGGTCCTCGCGGGAAGCACCCCGCTGCTGCCCGTCCGCGCGGGCCGCATCCAGGCCCCCGCCCTCGGCGTCGCCCTGGCCTCCTGGGACCCCGAGGGACGCCCCCTGACGGGCGAGCAGGGCGAGCTGGTGGTGACCGCGCCGCTGCCGTCCATGCCGCTCCACTTCGTCGGGGACCCGGACGGCGCCCGCTACCGGGCCAGCTACTTCGACACCTACCCCGGGGTCTGGCGGCACGGCGACTGGGTCACCGTCGACGCCGACCTGTCGGTCGTCGTGGCGGGGCGCTCCGACTCCACCCTGAACCGGTCCGGCGTACGCATGGGGTCCGCCGACATCTACGCCGTCGTCGACCAGCTCCCCGGGATCGCCGACAGTCTCGTCATCGGTGTCGAACAGCCCGACGGCGGCTACTTCATGCCGCTGTTCGTCGTACCCGCCGAGGGCACCGCGCTCGACGACGGCACGCGTCGGCGCATCGCCGCGGCCATCAGGAACCGGCTGTCCCCGCGCCACGTGCCCGACGTGATCGTGCCGGTCCCCGCCGTCCCCCGCACCCTCACCGGCAAGAAGCTGGAAGTCCCGGTCAAGCGCGTCCTCCAGGGCGCCCGCCCCGGCGAGGTGAGCAGCGAGGGAGCCGTCACCCATCCGGAGATGCTGGCGTGGTTCGCGGAGTTCGCCGCTCGCGGGGCAGGTGCCGGATCCCCGGCGGACGGGTGAGACACCGGGCCGTCGGCCGCCGCTCCGCGCATGTCGCCCGCTTCACCCGCGAGCGACATTCGTGATCACCCACCAGTCAGCGGCGATCAATTCCAGGCCTTCCGAAATGCTCTTCGGTGCTCCTTCCGTCAGTCCCGGAACAACCCGGCCGCCCGGCGCGGACGGTCCGTAGGGTCCGGGTCACCGGCCGGTCGGGAACCCCTCCGTCCGCGCGGTGACCCGAAGGAGACATCGGTATGGCAAATGTGGAGATCTCCCTCAAGGAGACGATGACGTCGATCGAGGGCGCGCTGGGCGTGGCCCTCGTCGACTACACGAGCGGCATGGCACTGGGCACGCTGGGGGGCGGCAAGGATCTCGACCTGAACGTCGCCGCGGCCGGCAACACCGACGTGGTCCGGGCCAAGGTGCGCACCATGGAGCACCTCGGGCTCAAGAGCAAGATCGAGGACGTACTCATCACGCTCTCGGGTCAGTACCACCTGATCCGGCCGCTCACGGGCCGTGACGGCAACGGGCTGTTCCTGTACCTCGTGCTCAACAAGGCGACGTCCAACCTGGCCATGGCCCGCCATCAGCTCGCACGCATCGAAGCCGAACTAGAGGTGTAGACAGCCACGCCCTCCGCGCCTTCGCATGCCCACGACTTGAAGACTTCTTCAATTAGGTACATCCAGATGGAGTCAATCACGTGGGCGTGCGGAGGCGGAGCCGCCAGGATCGGTCCTTCAGGCACCGTTCGCGGCGGGCACGCGGACAGCCACCGCACCAGCCGGAGAAACAGCCCGTCCCCAGGCGGCAGGGAGCGAACGATTTTGAACAGGCAGGTTCCCCTCTACCAGGCCAAGGCCGAGTTCTTCCGGATGCTCGGCCACCCTGTGCGCATCCGCGTCCTGGAACTGTTGCAGAGCGGCCCCGTCTCGGTGCGCGACCTGCTCAGCGAGATCGAGGTCGAACCGTCCAACCTCTCGCAGCAACTGGCGGTGCTGCGCCGCTCGGGCATCGTGGTGTCCATCCGCGAGGGTTCGACCGTCAGTTACGCGCTGGCCGGCGGCGACGTCGCCGAACTGCTGCGCGCCGCCCGCCGCATCCTCACCGAACTGCTCGCGGGGCAGACCGAGTTGCTGGCCGAACTGCGGCAGGCCGACGTCGGCACGGGCCTGCCTCCCGGTCCGCGCGAACCGGATCTCGTCGTCACCCGGTCCGCGCACGCCTCACCCGCCGTCCGGGGGCACTGACGCCCGGGGCGGCCACCGGGCGGACCGTCAGGCCCAGCCCTTGCGCGCGGCGTGCCAGCCGAGCTGGATACGGCTCTCCGCGCCGGCCCGCGCCATGAGTTCGCCGATGCGCCGCTGCACGGTGCGGCGGGAGACACCGAGGCGTGCGCCGACCGCCTGGTCGGTGAGTCCGGCGAGGACGAGGGCCAGCATCCGGGCGTCGAACTCGTCTATCTCGTCCGGGCGTTGCTCCACGAGCCCGTCCCCCGCCGTATGGGGCGACAGGGGGTACGCCTGCTCCCAGGCCAGCTCGAAATAGGCGACGAGGGCGTCCAGCAGTCCGCCGGGGTGCACCAGCACCGAGGCGGCGGCGGTGTTGCGGCCGCTGAACAGGGGCAGCATGGCCAGGTCGTGGTCCGCGATCATGAGCTTGACCGGCACGGCGTCGGCGACCCCGATCCGCTGTCCTTCCGCCAGCACCGCGAGGGCCTGGGCGACCACTCCCGGTTCGGTCAGCGCGTCCCGGTGCAGGATCGTCCGGTAGAGCACACCACGGCGGATCCCGGCCCCCTCCGCGGTGTTGTCGTCGCGCGTGACGACTCGCTGTTCGGGCACCATCATCGACCGCACCTCGTGCCGGGCGGACTCCTGGAGCTGCCGGAACCGGTGCCGTACCGCGCCGATGTCGCTGATCACCTCCACCACGCCGCCCTCCGCACCCGTGCGGTGCTGCTCCGCCAGGGTGAGCACCGCGTGCTCCGCGGCGCTCAACTCGTCGCGGCGGCGCCGCAGTTCTCCGCCGAGCGCGACCGCGGGCGGCGCGGCCACGAACAGGGTGGCCGCGCCCTCGGCCGGCTGGGGGACGACGAGGCCGCGCCCGGCCAGGGCGGTGAGGACGTCACGCGCCTCGGACTCGGGGCGGCCGCTGTGGACGGCCAGTTCGTGGACGGCCGCCCGTCCACGCGCCACCAGGAGACGGTAGATCTCCTCCTCGGCCGGATCGAGACCGAGCGCGGCGAGCATGGGCCACTCCTTGAAGTCGGCTGGTGAGGCTGGGGCGGGACGCCGCGGGGGGAGGCGCGGATTCCGCCCGGTCCCCAGGTCTACTTCACCCCCGGGGCCCCTGTCACCTCCGCGTGGCGTTGTTGCCCGCATCGCCCGAAGTGCGTGCCCGGGCGAGGGCGTCCGGAGGGCATTGTCAGTGGTGGCAGGCAGGATGACGGGCATGACAACACCTGTTGCAGTGATCGTGGACGCCGTCGCCTACGCGCAGGCGGTCGAGGACGCGTTGAAGGCGTCGGCCGCCTACTACGAGGGCGGCACCTCCGCGCTGGACGACGACGCGTACGACCGGCTGGTGCGGGGCATCGCCGCGTGGGAGGCCGCGCATCCCGACCAGGTGCTGCCCGAGTCGCCCAGCGGCAAGGTCGCGGGCGGCGCCGTGGAGGGGGACGTCCCGCACACGGTGCCGATGCTGAGCCTGGACAACGTCTTCTCGCCCGAGGAGTTCACCGCCTGGACGGCTTCGCTGGCCCGGCGCACCGGTCACGAGACGGAACGATTCAGCGTCGAGCCGAAGCTCGACGGCCTGGCCATCGCCGCGCGCTACCACCAGGGCCGGCTCGCCCGGCTGATCACCCGGGGGGACGGCACCGCCGGCGAGGACGTGTCGCACGCGATCGGGACGGTCGAGGGCCTGCCCGGAGAACTCACCGAGCCCCTCACGCTGGAGGTGCGCGGCGAAGTCCTCATGACGACGGCTCAGTTCGAGCACGCCAACGAGATCCGCACCGCGCACGGCGGGCAGCCGTTCGCGAACCCGCGCAACGCCGCGGCGGGCACGCTGCGCGCCAGGGAGCGCGCCTACACCGTGCCGATGACCTTCTTCGGCTACGGACTGCTGCCGGTGCCCGGCACCGACGCGGACACGGCCGCCCGGCTCGAGGAACTCGCCCACAGCGAACTGATGGCGCGGGCGGCCGAACTGGGCCTGAACACCACCGCGAGCACGGCCGTCCCCGGCGTCACGGCGGCCGACGCCGAGCAGGTCCTGGCCCGCGTCCAGGAGATCGGGGCGCTGCGCGCCGAGCTGCCGTTCGGGATCGACGGGATCGTCGTCAAGGCCGACCTGGCGGCCGACCAGCGGGCCGCCGGGTCCGGCTCACGCGCGCCGCGCTGGGCCATCGCGTACAAGCTCCCGGCCGTCGAGAAGATCACCCGGCTGCTGGCGGTGGAGTGGAACGTCGGCCGCACCGGCATCATCGCGCCGCGTGCCGTGCTGGAGCCGGTCGAGATCGACGGCTCGACCATCACGTACGCCACCCTCCACAACCCGGCGGACATCACGCGTCGCGATCTGCGGCTGGGCGACCACGTGATGGTCCACCGCGCCGGGGACGTCATCCCCCGCATCGAGGCGCCCGTCGCCCATCTGCGTACCGGCGAGGAGCAGGCCATAGCCTTCCCCGAGGCGTGTCCGAACTGCGGATCCGCCATCGACACCAGCGAGCAGCGCTGGCGCTGCGAGCAGGGCCGCAACTGCCGTCTGGTCGCCGCCCTCTCGTACGCGGCGGGCCGCGACCAGCTCGACATCGAGGGTCTCGGTCACACCCGGGTCGTCCAGCT
Source organism: Streptomyces populi (assembly GCF_002911015.1). GTDB lineage: Bacteria > Actinomycetota > Actinomycetes > Streptomycetales > Streptomycetaceae > Streptomyces > Streptomyces populi. The sequence goes on along the minus strand of NZ_KZ626947.1, from coordinate 17,235 downwards.
CGTCGAGGCCGGCCTGGTGACGGATCTGGCCGGTCTGTTCGGTCTGACCCGTGAGCAGCTCCTCGGTCTGGAGCGGATGGGCGAGACCAGCACCGACAACCTCCTCGCGGCGATCGGGACGGCCAAGGGCCGGCCGCTGTCCCGGGTGCTGTGCGCGCTCGGCGTGCGCGGCACGGGCCGGTCCATGTCCCGGCGCATCGCCCGGTACTTCGCCACCATGGACGCGGTCCGCGCGGCGGACGCGGAGACGATGCAGCAGGTCGAGGGCATCGGCACGGAGAAGGCTCCCTCGATCGTCGCGGAGCTGGCCGAACTCGCCCCGCTCATCGACCGGCTCGTCGCCGCCGGGGTCAACATGACCGAGCCCGGGGCCACCCCGCCCGCCGCGCCCGGCGAGGACGGCGCGGAGAGCGCGGACGGCACGGACGCGGAGTCGGGCGCGGCGGACGGCGGTCCGCTGTCCGGGATGACGGTGGTGGTCACCGGGGCGATGACCGGGGCCCTGGAGCAGCTCAGCCGCAACCAGATGAACGAGCTCATCGAGCGTGCCGGAGGCCGTTCGTCCTCCAGCGTGTCGAAGAGGACGACCCTGGTGGTCGCCGGCGAGGGCGCCGGGTCCAAGCGCGCCAAGGCCGAGACCCTCGGGGTCAGACTCGCGGCTCCGGAGGAGTTCGCCGAGCTGGTCGCCGACTACCTCGTCTGACCGCTCCGCCCGGGCGGTACGCCGACGCGCCGGGCCAGCACCTGGCCCGGCCAGGTCCCGGACAGGAACGGCTCGGTGGGGGTGAAGCCCTGGCGCTCGTAGAACGCGACCAGTTCGCCCCCGCCGCCCGGCCTGATCCGTATCGGCCCCGAGGTGTCCCCATCGATCTCGTTCACGGCGGAAGCCTAGGCGGCGGGGTGGGCCGCCGCGGGGTCTGCCGCCGGAAGGATCACCGCCGACGGGTCATCGGCCGGCATCCGGCATCCGGGTGGGCCCTACGCGCACGAAGGGCACAGACCCCGGTACGTGACCTCGACGGCGGCCACCGTGAAACCGAATCGTTCCGTCGCCGGGAGGTCGGCCAGCGGGTTGCCGGTCGGGTGGACGTCACGGACGGTGCCGCAGCTGGAGCACACCAGGTGCTGGTGCGGGTGGTGCGCGTTGGGGTCGTAACGTTTGGCCCGGCCGTCGGTGGAGACCTCGATGACCTCGCCGAGCGAGACCAGTTCCCCCAGGGCGTTGTAGACGGTCGCCCGGGAGATCTCGGGCAGCCGTTCGACCGCGCGGGCGTGCACCTCGTCGGCCGTGAGATGCACGTGGTCGCCGTCGAGGACCTCCGCAACGACACGCCGCTGGGAGGTCATGCGCCAGCCGCGCCCTCTCAGTCGCTCCAGCAGGTCACTCATGTCGGTTCACCTTTTCGGGGTCAGTGGGAGCCCGCAGTTTATCTGTGCGCATCCTGGATCCGATCGGATATGGATCTGGTGCCCTTCTTGACTTGGACTCTGTCCATTGTAGGATCGCTTTTGGCACTGGCCAAGGGACAAGAAGACTTCGGTACGGGCAGGAGAGACGCAGATGTCGGGACCACCGCCGTGGAACCACACGGCGCAGGTCTGCGGGTGACGGCCGCCGTGACACGCAGCCCGGGCCCCTCCCGGAACCCGGGACCCCCTCGGCGACGGCACGGTCGCCGCCGAGGCGGGCGACCCGGCGCCACATCTCCCAGCACGTCGCACACAGCCCTCCGTCCGCTCACCGTGGCGGGATGCGTACCCCGTTTCGGACCGGTCCAGCCGGTCCGGCTCGAGCCGTGTACGGCGTCCCCGCCCCCGGCCGTGCGGCCGGCCGGCCCCTTCGCCCGTTCCCGTCCGAAGACCACGGCCTCCCCGTCGACCCCGTCGGCGGTTCCGGGGCCTCCCGCCGGGGCCCGCCCCGGCCGCTCCCCCCACCCGCAGTCGCTGAGCACCGAGATCGGCTTGTCCGGAAGGATTCCCATGTCTGAGAACCACGACGCGATCGTCACCGACGCGAAAACGGAGGCCGCGGGCGGCTGCCCCGTCGCGCACGGCCGCGCTCCGCACCCGACCCAGGGCGGCGGGAACCGCCAGTGGTGGCCGGAGCGGCTCAACCTGAAGATCCTCGCCAAGGACCCCGTGGTGGCGAACCCGCTCGGTGCCGACTTCGACTACGCCGAGGCGTTCGGCAACCTCGACCTCGCGGCGGTGAAGCAGGACATCGCCGAGGTGCTGACCACCTCGCAGGACTGGTGGCCGGCGGACTTCGGCAACTACGGCCCGCTGATGGTCCGCATGGCCTGGCACAGCGCCGGCACCTACCGCATCAGCGACGGCCGCGGCGGTGGCGGCCGCGGCCAGCAGCGCTTCGCGCCGCTGAACAGCTGGCCGGACAACGGCAACCTCGACAAGGCCCGCCGTCTGCTGTGGCCGGTCAAGAAGAAGTACGGCCAGTCCATCTCCTGGGCCGACCTCATGATCCTCACGGGCAACGTCGCGCTGGAGCAGATGGGCTTCGAGACCTTCGGCTTCGGCGGCGGCCGCGCCGACGTCTGGGAGGCCGACGAGGACGTGTACTGGGGTCCCGAGACCGCCTGGCTCGACGACCGGCGCTACACCGGCGACCGCGAGCTGGAGAACCCGCTCGGCGCCGTCCAGATGGGCCTCATCTACGTCAACCCCGAGGGCCCGAACGGCAACCCGGACCCGATCGCCGCGGCCCGCGACATCCGTGAGACGTTCCGCCGGATGGCGATGAACGACGAGGAGACGGTCGCCCTGATCGCGGGCGGTCACACCTTCGGCAAGACCCACGGCGCGGGCCCGGCGGACAACGTCGGCGCCGACCCCGAGGCCGCCACCATGGAGGACCAGGGCCTGGGCTGGAAGAGCACCTTCGGCACCGGCAAGGGCGGGGACGCCATCACCTCGGGCCTGGAGGTCACCTGGACCACCAAGCCCACCCAGTGGAGCAACGACTTCTTCGACATCCTCTTCGGCTACGAGTGGGAGCTGTCCGAGTCCCCGGCCGGCGCCAAGCAGTGGGTCGCCAAGGACGCCGAGGCGATCATCCCGGACGCGCACGACCCCTCGAAGAAGCGTCTCCCCACGATGCTCACCACCGACCTGTCGCTGCGCTTCGACCCGATCTACGGTGAGATCTCGCGCCGCTTCCACGAGAACCCCGCCGAGTTCGCGGACGCCTTCGCCCGCGCCTGGTACAAGCTGACCCACCGTGACATGGGCCCGAAGTCGCTGTACCTCGGCCCGGAGGTCCCGGCGGAGACCCTGATCTGGCAGGACCCGCTGCCGGAGGCGCAGGGCGAGAGCATCGACGCCGCCGACGTCGCGGCGCTCAAGGCCAAGCTGCTGGAGTCCGGCCTGTCCGTCTCCCAGCTCGTGTCCACCGCGTGGGCGTCCGCCTCCACCTTCCGCGGCAGCGACAAGCGCGGCGGTGCCAACGGCGCCCGCATCCGTCTGGAGCCGCAGCGCAGCTGGGAGGCGAACGACCCCGACCAGCTGCGTCACGTCCTGAGCGTCCTCGAGGGCGTCCGGGCGGAGTTCAACTCCGGCGCCAAGAAGGTCTCCCTGGCCGACCTGATCGTCCTCGGCGGTGCCGCCGCGGTCGAGAAGGCCGCCGAGGACGCGGGCTTCGACGTGGAGGTCCCCTTCACGCCGGGCCGGGTGGACGCGACCGAGGAGCACACGGACGCCGAGTCGTTCGCCGCCCTGGAGCCGACCTGGGACGGTTTCCGCAACCACGTCGGCAAGGGCACCCGCCTGCCGGCCGAGTACCTGCTGCTCGACAAGGCGAACCTGCTCACCCTGAGCGCCCCCGAGACCACCGTCCTCGTCGGCGGTCTGCGGGTGCTCGGCGCCAACACCGGCCAGTCCGCCCACGGCGTGTTCACCACCACCCCGGGCGTGCTGACCAACGACTTCTTCGTCAACCTGCTCGACCTGGGCACGACCTGGAAGTCCACCTCCGAGGACCAGCACGCCTTCGAGGGCCGGGACGCCGCCACGGGCGAGCTGAAGTGGACCGGTACCCGTGCCGACCTGGTCTTCGGCTCCAACTCCGAGCTGCGCGCCCTCGCGGAGGTCTACGCGAGCGACGACGCGAAGGAGAAGTTCGTGAAGGACTTCGTCGCCGCCTGGGACAAGGTCATGAACCTGGACCGGTTCGACCTCGTCTGACGCCCGGCGTACGGGCCGGCTCCCCGCGGGGAGCCGGCCCGTACGCGTTCCGCGGCGTGCGCGGCCCCGGGTCCTGACGGCCGTGCCCGTCCCGTCACCGAGAGCGGTGGCGCTCTAGGCTGGCCGCCATGAGCGCACACTTTGACGTGGTGGTCCTGGGCGCCGGCCCGGGAGGATATGTCGCGGCGATCCGGGCCGCCCAGCTCGGACTCAGCACGGCGATCATCGAGGAGAAGTACTGGGGCGGCGTGTGCCTGAACGTGGGGTGCATCCCGTCGAAGGCGCTGCTGCGCAACGCGGAGCTCGCCCACATCTTCACCCAGGAGGCCAAGACCTTCGGCATCCAGGTGAGCGGTGAGGTGAGCTTCGACTACGGGGCGGCCTTCACCCGCAGCCGCAAGGTGGCGGACGGTCGCGTCAAGGGCGTCCACTACCTGATGAAGAAGAACAAGATCACCCAGTACACCGGCCGCGGCACCTTCCGCGACGACCGCACGCTCGACGTCGCCCTGTCCGACGGCGGAACGGAGACGGTCACGTTCGGCCACTGCATCATCGCCGCCGGTGCCACCACCAAGCTGCTCCCCGGAACCTCACTGAGCGAGCGCGTGGTGACGTACGAGGAGCAGATCCTGTCGGACACCCTCCCGGACAGCATCGTCATCGCGGGCGCGGGCGCCATCGGCGTGGAGTTCGCCTACGTCCTGCACAACTACGGCGTGCAGGTCACCCTCGTCGAATTCCTCGACCGGATCGTGCCGCTGGAGGACGAGGAGGTCTCCGCCGAACTGACCCGCCGCTACAAGCGGCTCGGCATCAACGTGCTGACCTCCACCCGGGTCGAGGCGATCGACGACTCCGGGGACAGGGTCAAGGTCATGGTGACCACGGGCGGCCAGCGGCAGACGCTGGAAACCGGCAAGGTGCTCCAGGCGATCGGGTTCCAGCCGCGCGTACAGGGCTACGGGCTGGAGAACACCGGGGTGAAGCTCACCGACCGCGGCGCGATCGACATCGACGCCCGGTGCCGCACGAGCGTGCCGCACATCTACGCCATCGGTGACGTGACGGCGAAGCTGATGCTGGCCCACGCGGCCGAGTCGATGGGCATCGTGGCCGCCGAGACGATCGGCGACGCGGAGACGATGGAACTCGACTACGTGATGATCCCCCGCGCGACCTACTGCCAGCCGCAGATCGCCAGTTTCGGCTGGACCGAGGCGCAGGCGCGCGAGCGGGGCTTCGACGTCAAGGTGGCGAAGTTCCCGTTCACGGCGAACGGGAAGGCCCACGGCCTGGGCGAGACGGCGGGATTCGTCAAGATCCTCAGCGACGCGCGCCACGGCGAACTCCTCGGAGCCCATCTGATCGGCCCCGAAGTGACCGAGCTGCTGCCGGAGTTGACGCTCGCTCAGCAATGGGATCTGACGGTCCACGAGGTCGCGCGCAATGTGCACGGGCACCCGACCCTCGGCGAGGCGGTGAAGGAGGCCGTGCACGGGCTGGCCGGTCACATGATCAACATGTGACACCGCCCCGGGTCACAGCGGGTTTCCGCTCCCCCGGGCCGCCTGCGGGCCGTCGGCCGTGCTCCTCCGGTGCCGGAGGAGCACGGCCGACGGCCGCTTCGGGCCCGCACCGCGAACGGCCGTCGACGGCTCGCACCGAGCCACCGCTCCGTTCCTCCCACGACATCCCGGCAGCCCGGCAGCCCGGCGGCCCGGCGGCCCGGCGGCCCGGCGGCCCGGCGGCCCGGCAGCCGTACGGCCGGGCACGGCTAGGAATTCGCCTCCCGGAACCAGTACCCCGCGCCTCTTACGGCCGTGGGCAGCGAGGGGGGAATATCGGCCTCGCCGGACAGCTTCGCGTCGTTGGCGGCGAAGGAGAGCTCGAAGCCCGCGTCCACCTTGCCCTCGAAGGTCGTCGTACCGCTCAGGGACGCGACGTCGTCGACCTCCAGCGTGGCGGCCTGGGCAATGCACGTGCCTGGATCGGGGTTCATCACCCCGTTGAAAATGTAGATGGTGCCGTCAAGAGATCCAGCGAATTGAAATTGGCCGTTCCTGACCCTGGCCGATCCGTCGATCGTGACTGGCATGAGTGCCTCCCGGGCACGATGGGGCGCTTCTTGATCTATCTATGGCGCGAGCCGCCCGGATCCCCGCCGAGGAAGCCCGAACCACTCGAAGAAGCGGTTCCCTGGGCCGTTCGCGCGTGGAGGCCGGGCCGTCTCGGGGCCGTCCGGAGGTACGCGACGACGACCGACGGCCACCGACGGCCGCGGCTCGGCCGTCGGTGCCACCCCAGCGGACACGATCGGTTCGGGCCACCCGGGACGGAACGGGATTCTCTTTGCCGTCGGCCGTTTCCGGGCACTCCGGATGAGGGAAAGCACGAAAATGACACCCCAAGGACACACAAGCCCCACACCCCGTAACCTGACGGGCATTGAAATACCAAAAACAGCACAAAAGAAGAAATAGCCGAAACGGGACACTCGCGTCAGAGCGCCCGGTACACGGAGATCAAGACATATGACGAGTCTTTTACCGGCGCAGCAGTGGACCACGTTCCGGATTCCGGCCTCCGAGACCATGCCCCGAGGCCGGCTGACCGAGCAGTTCAGCCGCTGCCCGTCGGGCCTGGTGGTCGCCCCTCCCGGCTTCGGCAAGACCGCACTGCTGGCGCAGGCGGCCAGGGCCCATCCGGGCCCGGTGACGTGGTACCAGGCCCGGCCCGGCGCCGGCCGGCGGGAGCTGCTGACCGCACTCGGGTACCCGCCGGACGCACCGGCGGAGCTCGTCGGCGCGTCCGGCGCGATCCAGCAGATGCCGCGGCGCCGGGACACCGGGGACGGCGGAACGGCCGGACGGCTGATCGTCATTGATGACATGCACCTGCTCTCGTCGGCCGCGCAGGCGCTCGCGGTCCGGCTCGGCCAGCTGGCACTGCCGCACCCGCTGGTCCTGATCGGAACGCGCCCCTCGGCCGAGTTGCCGGTGGCCTCGGTGGAGGCGTCGAGCGCGACGGTGGTGAACGCCGACGCGCTGCGTTTCCGCTCCTGGGAGGTCGAGCAGCTGTTCCCGCGCCTCTACGGCACGGCCCTGCGCCCCGGGATCGCGGTGCCCCTGGTCCGGGCCACCGGCGGCCGGGCCGCGATGCTGAGACTGTTCGGCAGAGCCGTGGCGGCCGACCCCGACGCGGGTCAGGAGCAGATCCTGGCCGACGGGTCGTTCGGCCGCGCATACCTGGAGCGGGAGGTGCTCGCCCCGCTCCCCGGCCGTCTCGGACGTTTCCTGACGGAGACCTGTCTGCTGAACCGGCTCACCGCCGACGCCTGCCACGCGCTGACCGGCCGGGCCGACAGCGCCGAGATGCTGTACTCCCTGGCTCACGAGCACGGGGTCCTGCGCGCCGCCCCGGACGGACACACGTACGTCGCCGAGCCCCTGCTCCGCGCATGTCTACGCGCGCGGCTCACCCGTGCGCTGACCGACGTCGAACTCGCGCGGCTGCGCGGCCGGATCGGTGCCGGTTCCGGCGGTCGGCAGGACCCGCCGCCGGCGGCGGTGCGCCGTCGCCTCGGGAACGCCGACTGGGCCGACCCGCTGCGCGCCGTCGTCGCGGGCACTCCGGACGTGTTCCCCGGCCGTCGCGACGGGCGCGTCACCGAGGCCGGCGCCGGCAGCTCCGCCGCCCTCCTCGTCCAGGGCGTCGCCGCCGCCCTGTCCGGTGACGGGACGGCCGGTGACACCGTGCGCCGGGCCCTGGCGGAGGCGACGGAAGACGCCCTGGTCGCACTGTCCGGGCAGCTGGTACGGGTGGTGCTGGCCGTGCTGGCCGCGGGCCCGGCCGGGCCGGTCCCCTACCCGGAGCTCCAGCGGATCGCGTACGACGCCGAACGACTGGACCTGCTGTGGCTGAGCCGTGCCGCCCGGTGCCTGCTGGGCCTGGGGCCTCACCCCGAGGACGCCGGACAGCCGGTCGTCGTGCTGGAGGAGTGCACCCGTCTCGGCGACGCCGAAGGGGCGGCGCTCGCCGTATCGGCCGTGTGCCTGCGCTCGGTGTGGCGGGGGCGTCCCGGCATCGGCGAGCTGGAGGAGGCCGTGCGGCGGTTCCGGGCACTGGGCTGGGGCACGCTGGAGGCGTGGGGCCGGGCCGCCCTCGCCGTCGTGGAGGCCGCGCACGAGCTGCCGGACGCGGAACAGCGCGCCGCCCAGGCGGAGGCGTTCGCCCGGTCGGCGGGCGTACCCGGCGCCCGTGCGCTGGCCATCGGCGCGATGGCCGTGGCGACGCCCGACGCGGCGAACCGGGCCGAGTTGCAGGAGGCCGCCTGGTCGACGGCCCGGTCCGCGCGACTGCCGGTGTCCGGGCTGCGCTCCTGGCTCACCGCCCTCGCGTCCCCGGCCGGGGACGGCACGGCGGCGACCGGAAGAACCAGAGGCGGCGGGCAGCACACCACCGCGTCCCCGCGCGCCCACGAAGCGCCGTCGCCGCCGGGTCTGACGGTGCGTTGCCTCGGCGGCTTCGAGTTCACCCTGGCCGGGCGCGCGCACGACTGGGCCAAGCTGCGCCCCAGGGCACAGGCACTGCTGCGGCTCCTCGCCGTGCGCGCCGGGCAGGCGGTCCACCGTGACCATCTGCTGCTCGCGTTCTGGGACGGGGTGACGACCCCGTCCACCCTGCACAACCTCCAGGTGACGATCTCCAGTCTGCGTTCCTTCCTGGAACCGGAACGTCCCAGGGGCGGTTCGCGGCTCATCGCGCGGCAGGGCGACTCCTACCGGCTGGTGCTGGCGCCGGGTGACGTGAGCGATGTCGCGGCGTTCGAGCGTGCGGTGCGCGACGGGCGAAGATCCCGGGCGCAGAGACGGCCGGAGGAGGCGGCCGAGGCGTTCCGCACGGCTCTGGAGCACTACGGGGGTGAGCTGCTGCCCGGGGACGGACAGGCCGAGTGGGTGGTCGCCGACCGGGAACGGCTGCGCCGGGAAGCGGCCGGTGCGGCCGTGGCCCTGGCCGAGATACGTCTCGGCCAGAACCGGCCCGTGGAGGCGGCGGACGCGGCCGAACGCTGCCTCGAGATCGACGGGCACCGCGACGCCGCGTGGCGGGTGCTGATCCAGGCGTGCGACACCGCCGGGCTCGCGGCCGACAGCGCGCGGGCCCGCAGCGGCTACTCGGCGATGCTGGCCTCCCTGGGCCTCCCGCCGTCCGGAGTGCTCCCCCATCCGATGTAGCGGCGGGCACGAGGGCCCGCGACCGCCGAACCCCTGCTCCGCCGCGCGGCGCGGGCCGGACGCCGTCACGAGGGGACGCCTCGATGACGGGCGTCCCGCACCGATGTCATCGCAGTCCGAAGAACTCGACCTCCAGGATCGCCGTGTGCCGGTTCTTCGCCTCGGCCCCGTAACCGGACCGGACGACGAACCGCACCGAGCTGACGTCCTTCCCTTCGAGGTCCAGCGTCTGCGGCCCCGGCTTGTCCTCCAGGTCGAGCCGCTTCTTCGTGACGTGGCCGCCCGGATCGCTCAGCTCGACGTCGAGGACGGACGGCCTGGCCTGTCTGAGGAACTCGTCCTTGTTGACCGACACCCCGGTGTGGATGATGAGCTGCTCGAGCGTGACGGGCTGTTCGAAGCGTGCCTCCAGTTCCTCCCCCGTGCCCGCGCCGGCCGACGCGGGTGCCCAGTAGGTGTTGTTCGCCCCGTCGAAGGCCAGGTTCGGCCCGTGGTTCTTGAGGTGGCTGGACGCCTTCGCGAACTTCGGGTTGACAGGGGTGGGTTCGGCCGTCTTGTTCCGGAGGCTGTCGATGAGGCCGCTCAGGTGGGGCCGGGCGAGGTAGCCGCCGCCGAGCAGGAGGGCCAGGGTGACCGGGATCGCCAGGCTCGGCCGTCGCCATGCCCGGACCCGGGGACGCTCCCCGGCCTCGAGCCGGCGCGGCGGGCGGCGGCGGAACCGCCGCAGCAGCCGCGCCCACCACGAGAGCCGCTCCTCCTCCACCACGGCCGCGTCGAGAACGGCGCCGCAGCGAAGGCACAGGGTGCGGGTACGCGGGTTGGCCCGGTCGCAGGCCGGACAGATCAGGTCGTGGGCCGGGGGCGCGGTCGCGGTGGTGTCCTGCGCGTCCGGCGAGGCGGGCAGGTCGTCCGGGTCCGCCGGCCGCTCACCGGGCCGTCGTACGGTGCCGGAGGCCCCGCGTTCCGTGGGCGTCCGGGGCCGGACCGGTTCGGCCGGTCCCGCGGGAACGGACGGGACCGCCGGACCCGGGACGGTCCGCTCCGGTGCGGAACCGGGCGGCGGTGTCCGGGGCCGCGGGGGAACGGGTGCCGAGGTCTCCGGCCGGGGCGGGACGGGATCGGTCCGGGTGGCCGTCGGCTCCGGCGCGGGACGGCCGACCGCCGCCGTCCGGACGGACGGCGCGGGCCCGTTCGCGTCCGGTGCCGCCGGAGCGGGCCCCGTCGGGCCGGCGACCGCGGGCTCCGCGCCGGCCGCGCGGGCTGCCGTCGCCGGAGCCTGGTCGCCCCCGGCGGAGCCCGCGCCGTCCTGCTCCCACTCGAGGAAGGCGTTGCAGGACGTGCAGAACGCCGTGCCCGGCGCGTTGTGGTGGCCGCAGTCCGGGCAGGCCGGTCCGGCGGGGCCGCTCATGACGCCTCCTTGAGGGGCAGCAGTTCCGTGTCGTACCCGACGTGCGCCGGCACCTCACCGGCGACCAGCCGCCGCAGCCGTTCCGCGCCCGCGGCGTCCGGGTCGGCCACCCGCACCCGTACGGTGACCCGGGGCGCGGCACCGGTCTCCCCGGGCAGGGGGCTGTGTGCCGTCTCGGACCACGACGTGCCGCCCGTCTCCTCGATCTCCGCCTCCGTGCCGAACTCCAGCCGTACGGCTTCGGCGAGTCCGCCCCTCGTTCCCCGTCTGCGGTGCCGTCGCATCGCCCCGAGGACCGCGGCCCTGCGCTGTTCGGCCGGCCGGCCGGGGGCCGGGTCCGCGGCCACCCACGCGCCCGTCCACTCCAGGAAGTCTTCCGGGGCGGTTCGCGGATCCAGATGGGCGGAGAGGTTGTCGATGGTCAGCAGCACCGGCGCGAGCACGTCGTCCAGCGCCCCGAGGAACCGCTGGACGAAGTCCTCCCCCAGGTACACCGCGGGAAGCTGGTAGACGAGTGGATGGGGCGTGGGCAGTCCCTCGACTGTTCCGCGCATTCAGGCCTCCCGCATTCGGAGTTGGTGCTCGTAGGAGAAGACGAGGGCGTGCGGGTCGAGCACGAGCCTGGTGACCGGTTCGGCGCGCTGTCCGGTCAGCGGGTCGGCCGGGAAGAGCCGGACGTCCTCGACGAGGTCGACGCCCGGCACCCGTTGCAGGACGGCGTACACCTCACCGGCGTGGACCGGCCGCCCGAACGGCCATCCCTGCCCGTCCGGGCCTCCGGTGACCGGGTTGAAATACCCGTACAGGGCGGCCAGCGCCGCGGTGCGGACCGGTTCCGCCGCCGCGCCGCGGGCCGCCAGCACGGACGCCACGACGGTGACGCCCTGGTAGTAGGGCGGCTCGACCACCAGCCGGGTGCCGATGGGGCGGCGCTGGTCCAGGTAGTCGGCGAGGCTGCGCAGCGTCTCCCGGGACGGCACCAGGTCGTCGAAGCGCAGCCGCCCCTGCGCGTCGCCCTGTACGGCGGGCACAAGGAGCAGCCGTACCCCGCCCTCCTCGCCCTCCCCCGCGGGTACGCAGGCGACCCGCGCCGCGTCCGGGGCGACCTCCCGCGCCAGCACCTCGTAGTCGCGCGGGACGACCGCCCGGTGCAGGGTGCTCAGTGTCATGGGGCCGCGGACCTTGGCGCTCTCCACGCTCTCCCCGTCGACCCCGCCGACGGCGGCCCGCCGGTTCTCGGCCCGCGCGACGAACGGCAGCGAGGTGCGCAGCATCCGCAGCGTCCCCCTGGCGACGTTGCCCCGGCTGCCGCCGCCGGTCCGGTAGGAGCGGATCCGCACCGGGGTGCCCTTGGCCGGCACGGCACCGTAGTGACGGACCGTCCCGTCCGGCTCGCGGACGGCCGGACCGAAGTCGACCCGGCCGGAGTTCGGGTCCAGCGTCAGGTGCCGGTCGCCGGGCCCCGAGTGGGCGAAGTCGTCGACGCGCTGCCACTGGGACCAGTCCGAGCCGTCCGCCACCTCCACGACGAAGGGTTCGTCGCCCGGGACGACGGGGGGCCGGGCGACCTGGAAGGACTGGCCGGGCACTCCCTCGGACAGGCCCAGGACCTCGTCCGTCACCGTTTCCGCGTGCACGGCCTCGACCGTGGCGCCGATGGTGAAGGCCTCGGCCTCGCGGATGGTCGGCGACTGAAGATAGGTGGGCTGGTCCGGCTCGGCGGGGACCAGCCGGCAGCGCACCCAGCCGGCGGTCTGGCGCGCGATCGTGGACTCCGCGTGGTTGCCCGGCAGGTGCAGGACCACCTGGCCGGGGCGGTTGAAGCCGCCGGTGCTGTCCTCCTCCACGTCGCAGCGCGCCCAGGCCGTGCCGTCCCACGCCTCCCAGCGCAGCGGCGGGCGCCGCGGGTCGACGCCGACGCCGTCGACCCGGCAGTCCAGACGCAGCACGACGACCCCGGCCGGAACGGGGTTGGTGAGGCCGACGTACAGGGCGTCGCCGGGGACGGGCTCGGCGTCGAAGCAGGGCACGTCACGGCCGAGGGCGAGTTCCTGCGTACGGTCGTCGGCTCCGCCTCCGGCGGGGCAGGTGGCCAGCCGGGCCAGCCCGCACGGCACGACCGGGAGGTCGCGGACGGTGGTGAACACCACCGCCTCCTCGGTCTCGGTGCGCACGGTGGCGACCTCGGTGCCGGCCCTGACCCGGACGGTCTCGGGCTGCGGCGCGGACAGCCAGAACGTGACGTCCGTACGGGCGGCGGTGGGCGGGTGCAGCCGGACGCCGATCAGGTCGAGGAAGGCCAGGTAGTTCTTCTCCGGCACGCGGTTGAGGCGGTAGAGGAGCTGGTCGACCATCGTGGCGAAGGCCTCGATCAGGGTCACGCCCGGATCGGAGACGTTGTGGTCGGTCCACTCGGGGCAACGCTGCTGGACGAACCTCTTGGCGTCGTCGACGAGCCCCTGGAACCGCCGGTCGTCGAGATGGGGGCTGGGCAGCGTCACGGGCCCGTACCTTCCTCGTGCGCGGGAATCACATAGAACGGGAAGACGAGGTTGCGGGGGTCGTTCGTGCCCCGCACGGTGTAGCTGATGTCGATGTACAGCACGCCGTCCTCCACCGCGTCGAACCGGACGTCGATGCCGACGACCTCGATCCGCGGCTCCCAGCGGTCCAGGGCGAGCCTGATCTCGTAGGCGACCTGGCCCGCGGTGCCGGCGTCGGCGGGGGCGAACACGTAGTCGTGGATGGCGCAGCCGAACTCCGGCCGCATGGGGCGCTCCCCGGGGGAGGTGGCGAGCACGAGCCGGATCGACTCCTCGATCTCCCGCTCGCCGCGCACCAGGGCGATGCTCCCGGTGGCGTCGGTGCGCGGCGGGAACGCCCAGCCCGCGCCGACGAACTGCTGTCCCATCAGCCGGTCACCCGCCGATCAGGACGGTCGGGCAGCCCGCGACGATCGGAGCCCCGCAGGCGGCGGTGTCACCCATGCGGGCGGCGGGCTTGCCGTTGATCAGGACGGTGGGGCACCCCGGCGGGATGATCACGGACGGCGGGTGCACGGCGGGCGGCGGGAAGGCGCAGACGTGCGTGGTGCCCACGGTGGCGGCGGGCATGCCGCCGATGAGGACGGTGGGCGCGCCGGGCGGGCCCACCGTCCCCGGGTGACCGGTGGGATCGCCGACGCGAGCGGCGGGTGGCATGGAGAAGGCTCCTTTTCGTCGGCTGTTCGTCGTGACCGGGACCGGTCGTGGGGTGGGGGGTCGAGTCGTGGGCGGGGAGTCGTGGGGCCGGTGACCGTCGTGCCGGGTGCCGTGCCCGCCACGTGCCGCCCCGTCAGTTGATCCGGACCAGGCCCGCGTTGATCGTGCAGGTCGCCCCGCCCTTGATCTCCGTGCGCGCGGTGCCGTTCACCGCGACCTGGCCGCCCTTCACCTCCACTCTCCCGCTGGTCGCGAGCCCGACCTGGCCACTGCCGCCGTCCACCTGCACGCCGGTCTGCGCGGTCACCTTCACCGACTTGCCGGTCAGTTCGAGGGTGCCGTTGCCCGCGTCCATCAGCGCGCCGTTGCCCGCCTTGACGGTGACCTTGTCCTTGGCGTCGATCTCCACCGTGCCGTCGCTGTGCACGATGATCTTGGTGCCCTTGCGGTCGAGGTCGATGGTGAGCTTGCCGTCGCCGGTGACCATCCGTACGCCCTGCGGACCGGAGGCGTTGTCGAGCAGTTCGAGCTGGTTGCCGCTGCGGGAGGAGAACGTCCGCCGGTTGACGGCGCCGCTGGTCCCGTCGATCAGCTCGCCGCTCGCCGTGGACGGCTTGTCCTGCCCGTTGAAGAGGCAACCGAGCACGTACGGGCGGTCGAGCCGGCCCTGTTCGAACCCGACCAGCACCTCGTCGCCCACCTCCGGGACGAACGCGGAGGTCCCCTTGCCGTTCTTGCCGCCTCCTCCGGAGGTCTGCGCGCAACGGGCCCAGTCGCTGACGTAGTCCTCGGACAGCCAGGGGAACTTCACCTTGACGCGGCTGAGTTTGTCCGGGTCCTTGGTGTCGGAGACGACCCCGATGACGACGCCGTCCATCTCGGGGAGCCTGGCCGCCCGGCCCGTGGCGCCGCCGGCCAGCGCCGACAGGGAGCGTTCCTGCTGTCCGGAGACGGTCACCCAGGTCTCGTAGCCGCGGTGCGCGTCGAAGACGTGCCGGGAGGAGGTGACGGTGTACCGGCCCTCGAACGGGGCGCCGACCCCGGACAGCGCGACCGCGCCGCCGGCCCGGACCTCGGGGTTGCCCTGGATGGCCGCCTCCATCTCGGCGAACGACCCGGCGATCCGCTGCGCCAGCGCCTTGGCGACCTGCTCGACCCGGGCCTGCGCGCCGTAGGTGTTGTCGGTGACGAGGAAGTCGGCCTTGCCGAAGGGGCTCGTCGCGTCCGCCGGGGAGGCACCCAGCTGGAAGGTGTCCGCCCGGCCCGCGTCCGCCGTGGCGACCAGGGCCTGCTTGGTCCTGGTGTCCCAGCCGCGCACCTGGACCTGGGAGACCTGGTCGGCCGCGCTCACCCCGGCGCGGCAGCGCAGCAGGTTCTTCCCGAGTTCCAGCACCAGCGGGTCGCGGTCGGCGCGGGCCGAGGAGCCGGGCGCGCCGGACGCCGCGGTGGGGCCGGTGACGTGCAGGGCGCCGTCGATCACGTACACCTGCGCTCCGGCGTCCTCGGCCAGGCCGCGGAGGAACTCCCAGTCGGAGAGGTTCGCCTGGGCGACGTGTTCGAGGACCGGTCCGGAGACGTCGATCCTCCCCGTCGAGAGCCCGGCGCGCTGGGCGACGCGGCGGCAGATGTCGGCGACGGTCATGTTCTGGTAGGCGGCGACCCGGCGGCCCCGGAAGAGCCGGTGCGCCTTGTCCATGCCCCGGACCACGGTGAACGTGCCGGTCTCGTCGAAGTCCAGCTCCAGCGCGGTCACCTCGCCCTTGAGCAGGGGTTTCGGCGAGCCGCCCGCTCCGGACGAGGCCAGCAGCCGCGCCTCGGAGCCGATCTTGAGGCCGGCCTTGTCGATCAGCACCCGGCCGGGGTCGCGGAACCGCAGGCAGAACGTGTCGGGCAGCGTCCGGCTGTCGTCGACGTAGCCGTCCACCAGGGTGTTGGCGAGGTCGGCGGGGAGCCGGGTCCCGCCGATCTCCACGACCAGGCTCTTGGCGACGGTGTCGTGGGCCATCAGACGTCCCTCCGGCCGCCGGACGCCCCGGCCCCGTACGCGAGGGGCTGCGTCGCCCCGCCCGGTACCGCGTCCAGTTCGTCGGCCGCGGGGAGCAGCAGTTCCCGCCCCTCGGCCAGCCGCATCGGATCGTCGATGCCGTTGGCCTCCGCGATGGCCCGCCAGGCCCCCGCGTCGCCGTACTCGGCCCAGGCGAGGCCCTGCAACGTGTCGCCCGCGCGGAGCCGGTGGACACGGCGGGCGGTCAGCGCCCCGGAGGTCGGGTTCTGGCCGGCCGTCTCTCCGCTGATCTCCTCCATCGTCACCTGGCACACCGCGCGGATCGGCACCCCGGACGTGGTGAACAGCGTGTACTTGACCTGCACCTGACTGACGTAGCCGGGGAAGCCGGTGATGCCTCCCCAGTGGAAGACCACCCAGGGCGGTGAGGACCGCTGCGCCTGCCGGGTCTCGTTGGTCGGCACACAGCAGGCGAACAGGCTCTCCACCGCCTTGACGACACTGGTGTCCTGGGTGTCGCTGGCGTCGAAGAACATCTCGACGGTGAGCTTGCTGGGCTGCGGTCCCTGGTACTCCGGCGGGCCCGCGCTCTTGGCGCCCTTGGCGGGGGTGCGTTTCCAGGACGCCGACTTGCCCAGGCTGAGTTCCTTGGGGTTGAACTGGAAGTCGATCCTGCCGCAGGGGCCGCCGGGGGTGAGGCTGCCGCCCGAGGGCGGGGTGCGCAGTTCGAGGTAGGCGTGCTCCAGCTTGGGCCGCGCGTTGCCGCCCGCGGCCGACGCCGACTTCGCGCCGCCGCCCGCCGCGCTGAACGCCACGGGCCCGCTCATGCCCCGGGCTCCATCATGTAGCCGTGGTGCGCGATCTCGATGGTCTCGGTGGCGACCTTGGGCGACTCGGGGTTGAACGTCGGCCCGGTCCAGCGCACCGGCACCACCTCCAGCAGGCCCCAGCGGGCGACCATCACGCCGTCGCCGGTGCGCGCCTCGATGTGCGCGGTCTTGCGGGCGAACCCGGTGGTCATGCTGGCGAACCACTTGGCCACCTTCTGGGTGTCCCGGGTCAGCGGCCGGGAGAGCTTGACGTTGGAGTACTTCAGGCGTGTCGGCAACTGCCAGACGTGGCCGTTGTTCCCGCCCTCCTCGCGGGGTTCGAGCACCACCTCGCAGCCCAGCCCCTCGCAGCTGTTGA
>NZ_KZ626946.1 GCF_002911015.1 Streptomyces populi | reverse complement strand
GGGTGGGTCCCCGCCCCCTTCCGGTACGGCCGGTGCGGTGGGTGCGGCGTCCGGGGCTACGCCCAGAGCTGTCCCTGTAGCGTCTCGATGGCCTCTTCCGTCGTGGCCGCCGTGTAGACGCCCGTCGACAGGTACTTCCAGCCGCCGTCGGCGACCACGAAGGCGATGTCGGCCGGCTCCCCGGCCTTGACGGCCTTGTTGCCGACGCCGATCGCGGCGTGCAGCGCGGCTCCGGTGGAGACGCCCGCGAAGATGCCCTCCTGTTGGAGGAGTTCCCGGGTGCGGGTGACCGCGTCCGCCGAGCCGACGGAGAAGCGGGTGGTGAGGACCGAGGCGTCGTACAGCTCCGGCACGAAGCCCTCGTCGAGGTTGCGCAGGCCGTACACCAGGTCGTCGTAGCGCGGCTCCGCGGCGACGATCTTGACGTCCGGCTTGTGCTCGCGCAGGTAGCGGCCGACGCCCATGAGGGTGCCGGTGGTGCCGAGGCCCGCCACGAAGTGGGTGATGGACGGGAGGTCGGCGAGGATCTCCGGGCCCGTCGTGGCGTAGTGGGCGCCGGCGTTGTCCGGGTTGCCGTACTGGTAGAGCATCACCCAGTCCGGGTGCTGCGCGGACAGTTCCTTGGCGACGCGCACGGCGGTGTTGGAACCGCCGGCGGCCGGGCTGGAGATGATCTCGGCACCCCACATGCCGAGCAGGTCACGGCGTTCCTGCGAGGTGTTCTCGGGCATCACGCAGACCATGCGGTAGCCCTTGAGCTTCGCCGCCATGGCCAGGGAGATGCCGGTGTTGCCGCTGGTCGGCTCCAGGATCGTGCAGCCCGGCGTCAGACGGCCGTCCTTCTCCGCCTGCTCGATCATGTGGAGGGCCGGCCGGTCCTTGACCGAACCGGTCGGGTTGCGGTCCTCCAGCTTCGCCCAGATACGGACGTCCGCGGACGGCGACAGCCGCGGCAGGCGCACCAGAGGGGTGTTGCCCACCGCGGCGAGCGGGGAGTCGTAGCGCATCGGAGACCAGGGTCCGATCAGACCATGCCGCCGGCGACGGCCGGCAGGATGGTGACGTTGTCGCCGTCGGTCAGCTTGGTCTTGATGCCGTCGAGGAAGCGGACGTCCTCGTCGTTGAGGTAGACGTTGACGAAGCGGCGCAGCTCGCCGCCGTCCACGATGCGGGCCTGGATGCCCGCGTGGCGGGTGTCGAGGTCTGCGAACAGCTCGGCGAGGGTCTCCCCGTTGGCGTCGACCGCCTTCGCGCCGTCGGTGTAGGTGCGGAGGATGGTGGGGATGCGGACCTCGATGGCCATGGTTGCGGGCTCCTGTCGGGATGTGTGTCGGGTCGGAAGACGCGCGGCAGCGCGGGCGGGGCAAGGGGGTACGCCGGTTGCGGAGCCGCGGCTCTCCGGCCGTACGACGGCGGCAGGTCAGCGCGTACAGATGGCGCTCTGCAGCCTGCAGAGGTCGACGTGCAGCCGCGCCACGAGCAGCATGCCCGGCGTCTTGTCGCTCACGTCGTTCAGAACCATGCGCTCATCGTATCGATTCCCGGTACGGGCCCCGGAGTGTGATCTCGCATTCCGGACGCTTTTGGGCCGCTGGTTGAGATCAGTAGCTCTCCACGACCTTGACCTCCTCCTCCGTGACCTCACCGTCCACGATCCGGTAGGAGCGGAACTGGAAGGGGCCGGCGTCGTCGGTGTCCGCGGTGGAGACCAGGACGTAGTGCGCGCCGGGCTCGTTGGCGTAGGAGAGGTCGGTGCGGGAGGGGTAGGCCTCGGTCGCGGTGTGCGAGTGGTAGATGACGACGGGTTCCTCGTCGCGGTCGTCCATCTCGCGGTAGAGCTTGAGCAGGTCGCCGGAGTCGAACTCGTAGAACGTGGGCGAGCGGGCGGCGTTGAGCATCGGGATGAAGCGCTCGGGGCGGTCGGTGCCGGCGGGGCCCGCGACGACGCCGCACGCCTCGTCGGGGTGGTCCTGGCGCGCGTGGGCGACGATCTGGTCGAACAGGGCCTCGGTGATGGTCAGCATGCTGGTCAGGATAGACAGAAGGGCCGTCCCGTACCGAGGAGTGGTACGGGACGGCCCGTATGCCGGACGTCCTGAGCGGTGGCCTCGTCGGCCGGATGTCCGTGGTGGTGGTCAGCCGACCTTCTCGAGCTCCGGCTCGCGGCGTTCGGTGACCTGGGGGTTGCGCGCCTTGAGGACCTTCCAGCCGACGCCCAGGGCGGCGGCCCAGCCGGCCATGACGTACAGGCAGATGCGGGAGTCCGCGTCGTAGGCGATCAGGCCGGTGACGAAGAGCAGGAACACGACGGCGATCCAGCTGCACTTCGCGCCGCCGGGGGCGGGGAAGGACGAGGCCGGGAGACGGCCGGCGTCGACCGCGCGGCGGTAGAGGATGTGGCTGACGAGGATCATCAGCCAGGTCCAGATGCCGGCCGCGGTGGCCACCGAGGTGACGTAGCCGAAGGCCTTCTCGGGGACGACGTAGTTGAGGACCACGCCGATGCCCATGAAGAGCACGGAGACCGTGATGCCGAAGGCGGGCGTCTTGGTGGAGGACAGCTTGCTGAAGACCTTGGGGGCCTCGCCGCTCTCGGCCAGGTTCCGCAGCATGCGGCCCGTGGAGTACATGCCCGAGTTGCAGGAGGACAGGGCGGCGGTGAGGACCACGAAGTTGACGATGCCGGCGCCGGCCGGGATGCCGATCTTCGCGAAGGCCGCGACGAAGGGGCTGACGCCCGGCGCGAACTCCGTCCACTTCACGACGCAGAGGATGACCGTGAGGGCGCCGACGTAGAAGAGGGCGATGCGCCACGGGAGGGTGTTGATGGCCTTCGGGAGGGTCTTCTCGGGGTTCTCGGACTCGCCCGCGGTGACGCCGACGAGCTCGACGGCGAGGTAGGCGAACATGACGCCCTGGAGGGTCATGAGCGACGAGCCGATGCCCTTGGGGAAGAAGCCGTCGAAGGCCCAGAGGTTGCTGACGGCGGCGGTGTCACCGGCGGAGCTGAAGCCGAAGGTCAGGACGCCGAGGCCGATCACGATCATGCCGATCAGGGCGGTGACCTTGACCATCGAGAACCAGAACTCGATCTCCCCGAAGAGCTTCACGGAGATCAGGTTCGCCACGAACAGCACGACCAGGAAGACCAGCGCGGTCACCCATTGCGGGATCGCCGGGAACCAGTAGTGGACGTAGATGGCGGCGGCCGTGAGTTCGGCCATGCCGGTGACCACCCACATCAGCCAGTACGTCCAGCCGGTGAAGTAGCCGAAGAACGGGCCGAGGAATTCGCGGGAGTACTCCGCGAAGGAGCCCGAGACCGGGCGGTAGAGCAGGAGCTCGCCGAGCGCCCGCATGATGAAGAAGACGATGGCGCCCGCGAGGGCGTACATCAGGATGAGGCTGGGGCCGGCCTTGGCGATGTTCGCCCCGGCTCCCAGGAAGAGGCCGACGCCGATGGCGCCGCCGATCGCGATCATCTGGACCTGACGGCTGCCGAGCCCGCGCTCGTACCCCTCTTCGGGGGCGTCGCCGCCCACGGCCTCACTGCCGTCGTACTGCTTGTCGACCTGCGATGAGGTCATGTGTGGTGCGCCTTTCTCCATACCGGAACGAGCCAGTCCCTCGGCTTCGAATCGGCTTCCGATCCCCCCGGACAGGTGGAGCTGATGCCTGGCCGGCGATCCGCCGGCTCGGTGGCGCACCCGGCGGGACGTGGGTGGTGTCCTGCCGGGCGGTCGTGAAGATTTATCACGGCGGCACCGTTGATCGGTTGAGGGTGATGTCGCGCAGACCATAGGAAGAACCGGACAGAACGTCGAACCGCACCCCAAAGGGTGCGGTTGCGGTGACGCGATCGTTATTCGGATTTGAGCGTCCTCTGAGCGAACACACAGGTCGGTGTGCCCGGCGACATACCCGGACGGATCAGGGCATGAGGGTGGCGACCAGGGTCTCCTGGAGGCCGCCCAGCCAGAGGTACGCCATCACCATCGGCTTGCGCGGGTCCTCGTCGGGGAGGCGGTAGAGGAGGTCGGTGTCCTCCTCGTCGACGACGTCGAGCCGCGAACCGATGGCCAGGCGCAGGTCGTTCAGGGCGCGCAGCCACTGCTCGGACTGGTCGGCGGTCAGTTCCAGGACCGCTCCGCCGTCGCCGCCGGGCGTCAGGGCGTCCAGCGAGCGGATGACGGCGAGGGCGTTCTCGCGCTTGCCGGCGCGCAGGTCGTTCTCGGTGAAGCGGCGGAACTCGGCGGAGTGGGCCCGCTGCTCCTCGGCCTGCTCGGGCGTGTCGGCCTCGACGCCGGGGCCGCTGTAGGCGTCGGGGAACAGTCGCTTGAGCACCGGATCGCTCGGCGGCTCGCTGGGGCCCTCGGCGAACAGCTCGGCGAGCGGGTCGGCGGAGGCGTTCTCCGCGGGGCCGGGACCGATGAGCTCCAGGAGCTGGACGGCGAGGGAGCGGATGATGGAGATCTCGACCTCGTCGAGCGCGACGGCCGCGCCGCCGCCGGGGAGCGGTTCGAAGTGTCCGGGCATGGAGTGAGTTCGCTACTTCCGGTCCTGCGGGCGGTCGGTTGACAGGGGGCCGGCTACTTCCGGTCCTGCTGAAGGGTGGCCCACAGACCGTAGCCGTGCATGGCCTGCACGTCGCGCTCCATCTCCTCGCGCGTGCCGCTGGAGACGACGGCCCGGCCCTTGTGGTGGACGTCCATCATCAGCTTGGTGGCCTTGTCCTTGGAGTAGCCGAAGTACGTCTGGAAGACATACGTCACGTAGCTCATGAGGTTGACCGGGTCGTTGTGGACGATCGTGACCCAGGGGACGTCCGGCTCGGGTACGGCGAACACCTCCTCCGCCGACTCGGTCTTCTCGATCTCTAGAGGTGCGGGAGCCGTCACATCGCCCATGCTCCCACCAGAGGGGGCCACCCGCATAAACGGCCCCCTGAACAGGGGCCCCGAAGGTCGGGAACCGCCGACGGCCAGAGAAATCGTCAAACTGACGAAATGGGGGTACGATCCCTGCCATGAACACAGCGGACCTTGGGCTGCCGGTGGATGTTCCCTCTACGGCGCTCTTCACTGACCAGTACGAGCTGACGATGTTGCAGGCCGCGCTCGCGGCCGGGACCGCCGAGCGGCGTTCCGTCTTCGAGGTCTTCACCCGCCGGCTGCCCGAGGGGCGGCGCTACGGGGTCGTCGCGGGCACCGGACGCGTCCTGGACGCGGTCGAGAACTTCCGGTTCGACGCGGACGTCCTCGGCTTCCTGCGCGAGCACGGGATCGTGGACGGGCCGACCCTGGAGTGGCTCGCCTCCTACCGCTTCGGCGGCGACATCTGGGGCTACCCCGAGGGCGAGGTGTACTTCCCGGGCTCCCCGCTCCTGCGGGTCGAGGGCAGCTTCGCGGAGTGCGTGCTCCTGGAGACGGTGATCCTCTCGATCCTCAACCACGACTCCGCGATCGCGGCGGCCGCCTCCCGGATGTCCTCCGCCGCGGGCACCCGGCCGCTGATCGAGATGGGCGCCCGGCGCACCCACGAGCTGGCCGCGGTGGCCGCCTCGCGCGCCGCGTACGTCGGCGGGTTCACCAGCACCTCCGACCTGGCCGCCGGCTTCCGCTACGGCATCCCGACCGTGGGCACCTCCGCGCACGCCTTCACCCTCCTGCACGACCACGAGCGGGACGCCTTCCGGGCCCAGGTGGACTCGCTGGGCCGCGGCACCACGCTGCTCGTGGACACCTACGACGTCGCCGAGGCGGTCCGCACCGCCGTCGAGGTCGCCGGGACCGGACTCGGGGCGGTGCGCATCGACTCCGGCGACCTGCTGCTCGTCGCCCACCGGGTGCGTCGGCAGCTGGACGAGCTGGGCGCGACGGAGACGAAGATCGTCGTGACCTCCGACCTCGACGAGTACGCCATCGCCTCGCTCGCGGCGGCCCCCGTGGACGCGTACGGCGTCGGCACCCAGCTGGTGACGGGATCGGGCCATCCGACGTGCTCGATGGTCTACAAGCTGGTCGCCCGCGCCGGGTCGGCCGACCCGAAGGCACCGCTGGAGCCGGTGGCCAAGAAGTCCACGGGCGGCAAGACGTCCATCGGCGGCCGCAAGTGGGCCGCGCGCCGTCTGGACGACCAGGGGATCGCGGAGGCCGAGGTCATCGGCGTCGGGCCGGTGCCCGCCGAGCTGGCCGACCGGCAGCTCCTGGTCCAGCTGGTCAAGGGCGGACAGGTCCTGTCCCGCGAGCCGCTCGACGTCGTACGCGACCGGCACGCGGCGGCCCGCACCCGGCTGCCGCTGTCGGCGACCCAGCTCTCGCGCGGCGAGCCGGTGATCCCCACCGAATACGTCTGACCCGGACAGCTCCGAGACGCCCGGGGCGGATGGTGCGGGTGTTACCGGGGTGGCACCGCGCATGAACCCCCGGTGAGCGGGAATGCAACGGCAGCGTGCCCGCGCGAGCCGCCGAAGCCGAATACCCCCTCCCGCACCGCCCCGGAATTCTCTAGGCTCGGAAGTTCAACGGCCGGGCCCGCACCCTTGTCTGCCGCACCCATAGCCGAAGGACACCGCCCATGCGCCGCGCCTTGATCGTCGTAGACGTGCAGAACGACTTCTGCGAGGGGGGCAGCCTCGCGGTGGCCGGGGGCGCCGACGTGGCCGCCGCCGTCACGGAGCTGATCGGGCAGGCCCCCGCCGGCTACCGGCACGTCGTCGCCACCCGCGATCACCACATCGCCCCCGGGGGCCACTTCGCCGACAACCCCGACTACGTGCACTCCTGGCCCGCGCACTGCGTGGCCGGCACCGAGGGGGTGGGCTTCCACCCGAACTTCGCCCCGGCCGTCGCCTCCGGCGCGATCGACGCGGTCTTCGACAAGGGCGCCTACGCGGCGGCGTACAGCGGCTTCGAGGGCGCCGACGAGAACGGGACGCCGCTGGGCGACTGGCTGCGCGCCCGTGAGATCGGCGAGGTGGACGTGGTCGGCATCGCGACCGACCACTGCGTGAAGGCCACCGCCCTGGACGCGGCGCGGCAGGGCTTCCGCACGACCGTCCTGCTGGACCTGACGGCCGGGGTGGCGGAGGAGACGACCCAGCGGGCGCTGGAGGAGCTGCGCGCCGCCGGAGTCGAGCTCACGGGCAAGCCCGTCGTCTAGGCCGGGCCCGGCCGCCCGCGGCAGACCCGCCCCCGTCACGACGCGTCACGGCGCATCACGAAGCGCGACGAAGTGTCACGGCACGTCGCGGCCGGTCAGGGCGAACCCACCGGGCGACCGCGGGACACGCCCTGGCCCGCCTCGGCTCGCATCCGCGCAGGTCACGGCTGGGGGGCCGGGTGCCTGAGCAGCGTCCTGGCCGGGTGCCACAGCTCCTGGGCGAGCCCGGGGACCCCGGCCTCGGGGGCCGTGCGCCATATGAGCCCGTCGGGGTGGTGCAGGACCGCGGTGATCTCGTCGGGGGTGGGCGGGGCCGCGTTGCCCCGGAGGTAGACGGCCCGCAGACCGAGGTTCCGCAGCCGGGTCAGGGCGCGGGCACGGTTCGGGGCGAGGACCAGGAACCGCACGCAGCCGCCCGCCGGACCCGCCGGGCTGGGCAGGTTCAGCGCCACGACGACGCTGCCGTTGGGCAGTCTGCAGAAACCTCCTGCGGCCATGCGGTCACACCCCCGTGTGAGTCGGTGTCGATGTCGGTGTCAATAAGCCGGGCACAGGAGGCACCTAAACACGATCGGCGGCAACCCGCCAGGGGTTGCCGCCGATACGCTTCTGACCTGCGGAAATACCGATTACTTCACCGCGGGGCCGACCTTGAGGGAGATCGTCGAGCCATCCTTGGCCTGCTTGACGATCTCGATCTTGGTGTTGGTGTCAGTGATCTTGACGCCGCCGGTCGGGTTCCGGTTGTCGTAGTAGTCGCTGGTGTGGTCGTTGAAGACCGACACGCCCTTCGACGACGGGATCTTCGTGGCGACGTCGGCGCTGTGCAGCGTGATGCCGTTCGTGCGGTACAGGCTGAACGGGGAGTCGTAGGCCTGGATGCGGTTGCGCATCAGCGTGCCGTTGTCCCACCACAGGGCCTTCGGGTGCGAGTCGACCGGAAGCGCGAGGCCGACGCCCGGGTGCTGGCTGGTGTTGTTGTCAGCCTGCGAGGTGTCCCACTTCCAGATCAACAGGCCGGTCTGGTACGGGTAGTGCTCCACCCAGTCCGGACGGGTCGTCGAGAAGCCGAAGTTGTACGGGCCGACCTTGAGGGTCTTGTCGTACGAGACGTACTGGCGGTTCTCCGCGAGGTAGTACTGCGCGTAGGCCTTGGTGAACGAGGCGCCGATGCGGGAGAAGCCGGCCGCGGTCCAGGCGGGGTCGGCCGTCTCGGCGTTGTCCGTGAACAGCGCGGTGCCGTCGGCGGTCACGCTGATCTCATCGGCCGCGAAGCCCTTGAGCGCCACGCCGCCGTCGCTCTGGTAGCGGAAGCGGATGTCGATCTTCTTGCCCGCGTAGGCGTCGAGCGGGTACACGAGCTTCTTGTACGCGTCGACCGTGCCGGTCAGGACGGGCTTGTCGCTGCCGTCGCGCGGGATGGCCGCGCCGTCCACCGTGCCGTCCAGGGCGGTCCAGTTGGCGCCGCCGTCGGTCGAGACCTCGGTGTACAGGTAGTCGTAGTTCGCCTCGATGTCGTACCAGCCGTCGAGGGTCAGCTTCGCCGAGGACTTGCCCGTGAGGTCCACGGACCGGGTCAGCGTGTTCTTCAGGTTGTCACCGCTGCCGCTCCACCACTGGGACGAGCCCTGCGCGGGGTTGACGACCGTGGTCGTGACGTCCTTGTCCGGCAGGTTGACGACGAGCGCCTGCTTGTTCCAGGTGTTGTACTCGGCGACGCCCAGCTTGTGCGTGGACTGCTTGCCGGCCTTGGCGGTGTCGTAGTTCAGCCAGCCGAGCTGCAGCTTGTCCCAGGCGTTGAAGTCGCCGGGGAGGTCACCGATGGACTGCTTGCCGGTGCCGAGCCACGAACCGGAGGACATCAGGGTCCAGAAACCGGTGGAGTTGTCGCCGCCGGCCGTGTCGTAGTGGTCCGGCAGACCGAGGTCGTGGCCGTACTCGTGGGCGAAGACGCCGAGTCCGCCGTTCTCCGGCTGGATGGTGTAGTCGCCGACCCAGATGCCGGAGTCGCCGATCTGCGCGCCACCGAGCTTGTTGTCCGCGGGACCCGTGGCACCGGCGTCGGTGCCGAAGGCGTACCAGCGGTGGGCCCAGATCGCGTCCTTGCCCTGGACGCCGCCACCGGCGGACTCGTCCTCACCGGCGTGCACGATCTGGAAGTGGTCGATGTAGCCGTCCGGCTCGTTGAAGTTGCCGTCGCCGTCGTAGTCGTAGCGGTCCCACTGGTCGAACTGGGCCAGGTCCGCCTTGATGGCCGCGTCGGACTTGCCGGCCGCCTTCTGCTGCGCGACCCAGGCGGTGACGCCGTCCTTGACGACGTTCCACACGCTCGGGCAGTTGGTGCTGCCGCAGGCGTTGTTGCCGTAACGCGCCTCGTTGTACGGCACCTTGACCCAGTCGGCGACCTCGCCGTCGACCGAGTAGCGGCCCGAGGACTGCGTCTCGTAGAACTTCTTCATCGACTCGGTGTTCTTGCCGGTGCCGAAGTAGAGGTCCTGGAAGTGCTTCTGGTTGTAGTCCGCCTGCCAGGCCGTGCTGTTGTCCTTCTTGCGGTCCGGCGCGGCTATCTGGTTGTGCGCGGGGCCGGCGGTGCCACCGAACTTGGGGTCGGTCTTGTCGCCGAACTCCACCAGGATCGTGAAGATCTTGTCGGTCTTCTCGCGGCCGAGCTCCACGTACTTGGAGCTGCCCTTCTTGCTCTTCAGCTGGACGACCTGCGAACCGTGACGGTCCTGCACCTTGGCGTCGCCGGAGATGACCTGGTTCAGCGCCTCCTGGCGCTGGGCGTCCTGGGTCTTGCTCAGCGGGCCGTCCAGGTCGTGGTCGACCGTGTTCTTGACCGGCTGGGGGTCGTGGCGGTCCACGACGGGGGACGCGCCGGCCGAGTCGGCCTGCGCGACGGCGTACGTCGAGAACGTGGCGGTGGCCGCCGCGAGGGCGACGCCCACCGCGGCCGCTCTGAACGTCCATGGTCTGTTGGTCACTTGATGTCCTCCCCCGCGCACGTTCGCGCGGAGGGGGTTCCGGGTCATGGAGGTCCGCGCGCGTCTACGCGATTCAAGTGACGTCATTTGACCGGAGTTACGAAAGAAAAAACAGATCTTGACTTGAACCTGGCAAGTGCATTATGCGGAGCCACCGTTCGGAATCCGGACGCCCCGGAAAACCCCCAACAGGCGCGCTAACACGTCCACTTGATGGACGCGATGACTCCGTGCGCCCCCTGTGCACCGGCACCGTGGGTAAGGTCACGCTTACCGGACGTTCCGCTCGGGCATGCAGGCGAATAGAGTCGATTGGCGAAGCGTCGGAAGCCGGCGGACAGCCACGTCGACACCGTTGTCTCACCCCGACATCCATCCGCCCCCTCCCCCATCGCGAGAGGCACCCGGGGGGAGAACCCGCATCCGAGGACACGATTGCCATGCCTCGTCCGACCGCCGCACAGCTCGCCTACGGTTCCTGCACCGTGATCTTCTCCACCCTCGCCATGCTGCTGCTGTCACAGACGAGTTCGAGTCTGGGGATCGTGCTGATCGCCCTCTCGGCACTCGCTCTCGGACTCCTGGTGGCCATGACGGTCCCGCTGCCGAAGCCCGCGCCGGCCGCCACCGAGTCCGTCGTCCACGAGCGTGTGCCGGCGCAGCGCGAGACCGCGTCCGTGTCCGCCTCCGCGTCCTCCGCGCCCGAGCCGGTGCGCGAAACAGCAGGTCCCTGAAGCCGCGAGCCCGCGCCCCGGTCCCCGGCCGGACCGGTGGACCGCCGGCACCCCGGACGCTCCGCACGCTTCGGACTCATACTTGAACGGCGGGTCCGTCGACCACGGTCCCGCCGTTGTGGTGTGCGCTCGCGCCGCCCGGCCCGCCGTCGTCCGTCGTCCCGTGCGGCGAAGCCCTCCCGCGGCCGTCAGCCGGTGTCGACCACCACCGTCTTGGCCGCCTTGTCGTGCAGGCCCTGCTTGTAGGGCTTGTCGAAGAAGCTCCAGCCGCCCGCGATCGCCGTCCAGACGCAGAAGCAGCAGAACGCGAACGGGATCCACAGCACCAGGGCCCGGACCAGGGAGGTCTGCACGGAGGGGGTCGAGCCGTTGTCGAGGTTGGCGACCCGGTGGTTGAACAGCCGCTTGCCGAAGGTCTGTCCCGTCTTGCTGATCATGATGGTGTCGTAGGCCACGTAGAGCACCGCGGCCACCAGGGACTGCCCGAGCGACTTGCCGTAGTCGATCCGGTTCGAGTCCATGTCGTAATCGGTGACCCCGATCGCCCAGGACAGCAGCCACACCACGACGCCCACCAGGATCATGTCCAGGATCCTGGCCAGCACCCGCTTCCCGCTGTCCGCGAGCGGCGGCATGCCCGCGAGCGGATCGCCGCCGTACGGGCCCCCGCCGCCGTAGGGGTCACCGCCTCCGCCGTACGGTCCGCCGCCTCCCGGGTGGGATCCGCCGCCCTCGCCGTAGGGGCCGCCTCCGAACGGGGGCGGCTCACTGCCGTACGGCGGGGTCCCGCCGCCGGAGGGAGGCGGCGGGTCGTACGGAGACCCCGTGCCCTCACCGGGCGGGGGCTGCTTCTTGAACGGGTCGTCGTCCGGTGGCCGGCCGGGGTCCGGAGGCGGCGGTTCGCTGCTCATGGCCCGAGTCGACCGCGAACCCCCCGGCTCCGCATCCGGCGAAGGGCCGTCCGGGGGACGGGTTTACCGGGCCGGCCCCGCCACGAACGTGTGCGCCGCCTTGTCGTGCCAGCACTGGCTCCAGGGCTTGTCGAACAGGCACCACAGGACGCCCGCCAGACCGACGAACAGCAGGGACGGCACGCTGAGGACGAGCCAGCGGACCAAGGCCCTGCCGAAGGACGGCGGTTCGTGACCCTCTATGTCGCGCACCTCGATGCCGCACAGCTTCTTGCCGAGCGTGCGGCCCCATCTGACGGTGGGCAGGACTTCGTAGAGGACGCCGAAGACGAGCAGGACGGCGAGGACGGCGCCCAGGCAGGAGGCGGTGGTGCCGTCGAGGAGCCAGACGGTGACCTTCTCGCCCGACTGCTCGGCCGCTTCGATCTTCCCGTCGATGTGGTCGACCGCCCGGGCGCCCAGCGGCACGGCGGCCGCGGCGGTGACGCCTGCGACGACGACGGTGTCCACCAGCCGGGCGGCCAGCCGTCTGCCGAGGCCGGACGGACGGGCCTCCGCCTGCCGCCGCGCGGCCTCCTGGAACGGGTCGTCGACCGGCGGCTTCCACGGCGGGACCCGCTGCCCCTCCTCCGCCGGGTCGCCCGCGAGCCGGTGCACCTGCTGGGCCCACGAGGGCTGACCGCCGCCGGCCCCGGAGGCCAGGGGGGTGGAGCCGTCGGGCTGAGAGGAGACGGCGGGAGCGGCCTGCGCGGCCGCCGCGGGACCGAAGCCGCTTCCGGCCGAAGCGGCGGACGGGGAGGACGGGGAGGACGGGCCGGATGCGGCCGCCGGACCCGACGCGGGGGACACGCCCGGCGCACCCGCCGAACCCGTGCTCCCGCCCTGCTGCTCCGTACGCGGGGAGGGCGCACGGAACGCCGTGCCGCCCCCGGCGGGAACGGGGTCCGGCGCTCCGGTAGCGGCGGTGGAACGTCCGGCTCCGGACCGCCCGGCGTCCGCCCCGTCCCCGGTCCCGATCCCCTCCCAGACGTCGGCTCCGCCCGAACTCGCCTCCCCCGTGGGGCTCGTGCCCCCCGCCCCGTCGGCACCTTCCGCGCCCTCCGGCCCCGTGGACGGCAGCGGACCCGTGGGGCGGCGGAAGACCCTCGGGCCCGCGGGCCGGACGGCGTCGCCGGAGTCGGCGGGCGGGATCGTCGTCGTGCCGTCCGTGCGCGCCGACGCCCCGTCGGGCGGGCTCACCGTGTCGGCGGGTTCCTCGGCACGCGGGTCGGTTCCCTTCGGCGCGCCCCAGGACACCCGGCGGTCCTGGTCGCCGCCGAAGCCGGACTGCCGGGAGCGGTCCGCGCCCCACGAGGCGGCGGGCTCGGGCCGGCTGCCGTGCTGGGACGCGGCGGGAGCGGCGCGGTGGGGCTGCGGGTCCTCGTCGAAGAAGTGCGGACCCGTCTCCTCCGTGGCGGGGACGGCCGTCTGCCCGCGTGCGGCCGAGAACTCGGGGGACGACGCCGGAGCGGGCACGTGGGCGGCCCGCGCGGCGGCGGGCGGGGTGAGCGCCTCGCCCGCCGCCGGTGCCGGGCGGCTCGTGCCCGGCACCCAGGCGGCACCGTTCCAGTACCGGACGTATCCGGGGATGGAGGGGTCCGGGTAATACCCTTCGCGGGGCCTGTCGTCACCGGGGGCCGGGGTTGGGGCGCTCATGTCCGTCGTCCCGTATCTGCTCGGGGGTCGTGTTGGAGGTCCACATCTACCAGACCGGCGCACGCATCACGGCCCGTCCCGCCGTACCCAATCCTTTCGGGCAGCGTTCCGCCACCTTCTGCCGACCGGACGTCCCGCGACCGCGTGCGCCGTGCCCGGCGGGGAGGCGAGGGCCCGCCCGAAAGAATCCTCCGAACCCGCGTAATGATCGCGGCGCGAGGCGCTCTCCACTCGTACGGGACCCGCACACGGGGCCGTACGACGAAGGGAGCGCATCGACATGCACACCGTGGTGGAACGCGAACTGGAGCTTCATCTCGTCCTGTCGCCCGAGCAGAGCATCCCGGTACCGGCGCGCCTGAGTTACCGCGCCGACGACCCGTACGCCGTCCGCATCGTCTTCCACATCGGCTCCGACCACCCCGTGAGCTGGTCCTTCGCCCGTGAGCTGCTCGTCGAGGGGGTGTTCCGGCCGTGCGGTCACGGCGACGTGCGGGTGTGGCCGACGAAGGTCGGCGGCCGGGGCGTCGTCCTGATGGCGCTGAGCTCGCCGGACGGCGACGCGCTGCTCGAGGCGCCCGCCGCGCAGATCACCGCCTGGCTGGAGCGCACCCTCACGGCGGTCCCCCCGGGTACCGAGGCCGGGCGGCTCGGCATCGACGCCGGCCTGGCCGAGCTGCTCGCGCCGTCCCCGAGGCTCTCGGCCCCGCTCGACCAGGGGGGAACCCCCTCGCCCGACGATCTGTGGCTGCGCGACCCGTGGCCGTCGGACGAGTCGGCGGACGGCGAGCAGTCCTGACGGGCCGTCGGGCGGTGAGCCGCCGTGAACGGCCGGCGGACCGCCGGGCCCGGGGGGGGGAGGGGATCAGAACAGCTTGCCCGGGTTCAGCAGGCCCAGCGGGTCGAACGCCGACTTGATCGCCCGCTGCATCTCCACGCCCACCGGGCCGATCTCGCGGGCCAGCCACTCCTTCTTCAGCACGCCCACGCCGTGCTCGCCGGTGATCGTGCCGCCGAGCTCCAGGCCGAGGGCCATGATCTCGTCGAAGGACTCACGGGCGCGCCGGGACTCGTCGGGATCGGTCGCGTCGAAGCAGACGGTGGGGTGCGTGTTGCCGTCGCCCGCGTGGGCGCACACGCCGATGGTCAGGGCGTACTTCTCGGCGACGCGCTCGATGCCGTCGAGCATGTCCCCGAGCCGGGAGCGCGGCACGCACACGTCGTCGATCATCGTGGTGCCCTTGACCGCCTCCAGCGCGGTGAGCGACAACCGCCGCGCCTGGAGCAGGAGTTCGGACTCGGCGGCGTCCTCGGCGGGGACCACCTGGGTCGCTCCGGCGGCCTCGCAGAGGGAGCCCACCAGGGCGAGGTCGGCCGCCGGGTCGTGGGTGTCGAAGGCGGCGAGCAGCAGTGCCTCGGTGGTCTCCGGCAGGCCCATGTGCGCGAGGTCGTTGACGGCCTTGACGGTCGTACGGTCCATCAGTTCGAGCAGGGACGGGACGTGGCCGCCCTCCATGATCCGGCAGACGGCGTCGCAGGCGGCCCGCGCCGAGGCGAACTCGGCGGCCAGGACGAGCTGTCGGGGCGGCTGCGGTTTCAGGGCGAGGACGGCCCGCACGACGATGCCGAGCGATCCCTCGGAGCCCACGAAGAGGCGGGTGAGGTCGTATCCGGCGACGCCCTTGGCGGTTCTGCGCCCGGTGGACATCAGCCGCCCGTCGGCGAGGACGACGTCCAGCCCGAGGACGTACTCGGCCGTCACCCCGTACTTCACGCAGCACAGGCCACCGGAGGCCGTGCCGATGTTCCCGCCGATGGTGCAGGTCTCCCAGCTGGAAGGGTCCGGCGGGTAGTACAGGCCGTGTTCGCCCACGGCGCGGGAGAGCGCGGCGTTGACGACACCGGGTTCGACGACGGCGATGCGGTCGACCGGGTTGATCTCCAGGATGCGGTCCATCTTCACCAGGGACAGCACCACACAGCCTTCGGTGGCGTTGGCCGCCCCGGACAGGCCGGTGCGGGCGCCCTGCGGGACGACGGGCACGCGCAGTTCGGTCGCCACCCGCATGACGTGCTGGACCTGCTCGACCGTGCGCGGCAGGACGACCACGGCGGGTGTGCCCGCCTCGCAGAAGCTCGCCATGTCGTTGGCGTAGGAGGCCGTGACGTCCGGGTCGGTGAGGACGGCCTCGGCCGACAGGCCGCTCAGCAGACGGTCGAGGAGGCCGCCGGCCGCTGCCGTGTCCTCATCGCGCGGGGCTTCGATACGGCTCATGATCACAGGGTCGCACCCGGGGCCATCGGTGTGAACCCCATCCGCGCGGGGCTTCGCGTGCCCGGGCCGGTCTTCGTATTGACGCACAGTGAGCCGCATGGAGATCGAAGAGCGACAGCCGGTGCCCGCCGGGTCCGGGCGGGCGGCTCCCCCCGGCATGCGGCCCGAGGAGCCCTCCGGTCCGCGCCGCTCCCCGCTCGCGCGGCGCTCGCTGGTCGGAGCGGTCGCCGGCTGTGCCGTGCTCGGCGGTGTGCTCCTGCTCCTGCCGGACCGGGGCGGGGCGCCGCGGGGCGCGCCGGGTCCGGTGGCGCGGGCGGTGAGCGCGGTGGGGGCCGGGGCACCCGCGGCGCTGCCCGATCTCGCCGCGCTCATCGACGACCGCGAGGCCCGGGTGCGGGCCCGTCCCCGTGACGACGCGGCGTGGGCGGTGCTCGGCGCCGCGTACACCGAGCGGGCGCGGCGGACGGCGGCGGTCGCGTACTACCCGAAGGCGGAGAAGGCGCTGCGCACCTCGCTGCGGGTGCGGCCCGGGGGCAACGCGGCGGCGCTGGAGGGGCTCGCCTCCCTCGCCGTGGCGCGGGGCGACTTCCGGAGCGCGAAGCGGTGGGGCGAGGCCGCGTCGGAGCTGGCGCCGAAGCGGTGGACGGCGTATCCGGCGCTCGTCGACGCGTACACCGGGCTCGGTGACCACAAGGCGGTGGACCGGGCCCTCGGCAGACTGCTGGCCCTGCGTACCGGTCCGGCGGCGCGGGCCGTCGCCGCGCGCGTGTACCGGGACCGCGGACGGCGCGAGGACGCCGCGGCGGCGGTCTCGGACGCGGCGGCGGGCGCGGCCGGTCCCTCCGAGCAGGCGGCCCTCCTCACGCAGGGCGGAGACCTCGCGTGGGAACGCGGCGACCGTCAGGAGGCCCTGGACCGCTACCGGGCCGCGGTGGACGTCGACGCCGACGCGTACGACGCGCTGGCCGGGCAGGGGCGCGCGCTGGCGGCGCTGGGGCGCACTTCGGAGGCGCTGCGCGCGTACCGGGCGGCGCTCGACGGGCGGCCCGCTCCGCGGTACGCGCTGGAGCTGGGGGAGCTGTACGACGGGCTCGGGCTCGGCGCGGAGGCGCGCGCGCAGTACGGCCTCCTGCGGGAACTGGCGCGGCGGGACGGTGCGGCGGGCGTGGACGACGAACCGGTCCTCGGGCTCTTCGAGGCGGACCACGGCGATCCGCAGGCGGCGGTACGGGGGCTGCGCGCCGAGTGGCGTCGGCAGCCCGGCATCGCGGTGGCGGACGCGCTGGGCTGGGCGCTGCACCGGGCCGGGAACGACCAGGAGGCGCTCGGCTTCGCCGTGCGGGCCACGGACGCGGAGCACGGGGGCGGTGTGCGCAGTGCGCTGTACGCGTACCACCGGGGGCAGATCGAGCGTGATCTGGGGCTGTCCGGCCCGGCCCGCCGGCATCTCACCGAGGCGTTGCGGATCAACCCGTACTTCTCGCTGCCGCTGGTGCCGGCGGCCCGGGAGGCCCTGGTGGCACTGGGCGATCCACCGGCCGGGGGGCCGCCGGAGGACTCCGGGGAGACGGAGGAGACCGAGGGCTCCCCACCGTCGGAGGGCTCCGGCGACACGGCGGGGACGGCGGGCGCGGCCGGTCCTGCGGGGGCGTCGGGGGCGTCGGGTCCGACGCCCTCACCCGGCTCCCCCGGTCCCGCCGCCCCGCCGGGGCGGCCCGCGGCCCGGTGAACTCCCGGACGGGCCCGTCCGTGTTCACGGGGTGCGCGCGGCCCTCCCGGTGACGCCGCGCCGGACGGGTCCGCGGTACGCCGTGACGCGGGAGCCCCGAAGGCCGGAACGGGCGAGCCCGTGAGGACCGGGACGGGCTGGACCGGTGGACGGCCGGACGGCCGGGTCCGGCGGACGCCGTGCGGGCGTCCACCGGACTCGGGAGGATCGGCGGGCCTTCGGGGACGGTCCGTCCCACGGGCTCAGAGGTTGCCGCGCTTCTCCTGCTCGCGCTCGATCGCCTCGAAGAGGGCCTTGAAGTTGCCCTTGCCGAAGCCCATCGAGCCGTGGCGCTCGATGATCTCGAAGAAGACGGTCGGACGGTCCTGGACCGGCTTGGTGAAGATCTGGAGCAGGTAGCCGTCCTCGTCGCGGTCGGCGAGGATCTTCAGCTCGCGCAGGGTCTCGACGGGGACCCGGGTGTCGCCGACCCACTCGCCGAGCGTGTCGTAGTACGAGTCCGGGGTGTCGAGGAACTGGACGCCGGCCGCGCGCATGGTGCGCACCGTGCGCACGATGTCGTTGGTGTTCAGCGCGATGTGCTGGACGCCGGCGCCGCCGTAGAACTCCAGGTACTCGTCGATCTGGGACTTCTTCTTGGCGATGGCGGGCTCGTTGATCGGGAACTTGACCTTGAGCGTGCCGTCGGCCACGACCTTCGACATCAGCGCGCTGTACTCGGTCGCGATGTCGTCGCCCACGAACTCCTTCATGTTCGTGAAGCCCATGACCTTGTTGTAGAAGCCGACCCACTCGTTCATCTTGCCGAGCTCGACGTTGCCCACGCAGTGGTCGATGGCCTGGAAGGTGCGCTGGGCGGGCGGCTCGACCATCGGGGCGGCGGCCACGTACCCGGGCAGGTAGGGGCCCTCGTAGCCGGAGCGCTCGACGAGCGTGTGGCGGGTCTTGCCGTACGTGGCGATCGCGGCGAGGACGACCGTGCCGTTCTCGTCCTTCAGCTCGTACGGCTCGGCGATCGAGCGGGCGCCGTGCTCGACGGCGTACGCGTGGGCGGCGCGGGCGTCCGGGACCTCGATGGCGAGGTCGACGACGCCGTCGCCGTGCTCGGCCACGTGCTCGGCCAGGAAGTGGCCCCAGGGGGTGGCGGGCTTGATCACCGAGGTGAACACGAAGCGCGCCGAGCCGTTCTCGAGGACGTACGACGCCGTCTCGCGGCTGCCGTTCTCCGGTCCGGAGTACGCGACGAGCCGCATGCCGAAGGCCGTGGAGTAGTAGTGGGCGGCCTGCTTGGCGTTGCCGACGGCGAAGACGACCGCGTCCATTCCCTTGACCGGGAAGGGATCGGCCTGCCGGGCGGTGTCGGGAGTGTCGTGTGTGGTCTGCGTCATGGCCGCAGGCTCCCTCCGTTCCGCAAGGTGCGCAATAGTTCGCCTGTCAGCTGAACAATATGTACGGCGAAAGGCCCGGACGGCCGGGCTTTCTGTACATGATGACCATCCCGGAGGCCCCCATGGCGATCGATCATCTGGACGGGCGGCTGCTCGTGCTGCTCGCGAAGGAGCCGCGCATCGGCGTCCTGGAGATGTCGCGGCGGCTCGGGGTGGCGCGGGGGACGGTGCAGGCCCGGCTGGACCGCCTCCAGTCGAACGGGGTCATCCGGGGCTTCGGTCCGCAGGTCGACCCGGCGGCGCTCGGCTATCCGGTCACGGCGTTCGCCACGCTCCAGATCCGCCAGGGGCAGGGCGCGGACGTGCGCGCCCACCTGACGACCGTGCCCGAGGTGCTGGAGCTGCACACGACGACCGGCAGCGGGGACATGCTGTGCCGGCTGGTGGCCCGCTCGAACGCCGACCTCCAGCGCGTGATCGACCGGGTCGTCGGTTTCGACGGCATCGTCCGGGCCTCGACCGCGATCGTCATGGAGAACCCGGTCCCCCTGCGGATCATCCCGCTCGTGGAACAGGCGGCGACCGAGCGCTGAACGGGCTTACGGGGGCGGCGACTTCATGGTCAGGGCCGGACCGGCGGGCCGCCCGGGCAAGTTACAAAGAAAGCCTTGCAACGAGTTCTTTGCAACGCTACCTTTGTACGCATGACGGAGCAGCCACCGCTTCCCCCCGAACCGCCGGACCTCCCGGCCGCCCCGGGTCCGCCGGACCTCCCGGACCCCCCGTATCCACCGGACCCGCCCCTGCCGCCCGAACCCCCGCAGCACCGCCGCCTCGACGCCCGCTCACTGCGCGGGATCGCCCATCCCCTGCGCATGGAGCTGCTGAGCAGCCTGCGCCGTCAGGGACCGGCCACCGCGTCGATGCTCGCCGAGCGGCTGGGCGAGTCCAGCGGGGCGACCAGCTACCACCTGCGCCAGCTCGCCGCGCACGGCTTCGTGGAGGACGCCCCGGAGCTGGGCAAGGGGCGCGAGCGCTGGTGGCAGGCGGTCGACCAGGGTCTGAACTTCGACGAGAACCTGCTCAAGGACCCGGATCCGGCGGTGCGCGGGGCGGCCGACATGTTCCTGCACGAGGTGGCCACCACCCACGCGCGTGAACTGTCGACCTGGCTGGGCACCCGGGACGACTGGTCGGAGAAATGGACCCGCGCCACCGACATGAGCGACTTCACGATGCGTCTGACACCGGCCCAGTCCCGCGAGCTGATCCAGAAGATGCACGAGCTGCTCGACAGCTACTGCGCCCTCGAACGTCCCGAGGACGATCCCGAGGCGGAGCAGGTGCGCTTCCACACGCACGTGTTCCCGCAGGCCTCGGACTGACGGCCCTCGGACCGACACCCCTCCGGCCGGCCCACCCGATCAGGGCCGGCCCGGACCGGCCGGCCCGCTCGGCCCGTACGACCCGTTCGCACCGCTCGACCCGCACCATCGCCCCGGCTCGATCACACCGAAGAGAGGTCACCGCCATGCATCCCGAGACCCACCTCCAGCTCCAGCACGTCCACGCCGCCGACCTGCGGGCCGAGGCGGACGCGTACCGGCTCACCACCGAGGCCGGGAGCACCCCCCGGCTGCGCGCCCGCGTCGGCTGGACCCTGGTGGAGGTCGGCCTCCGGCTGGCGTCCGCGCCGAGGACGGCCGTCGCCGCCTGCTGACCGGCCGCGCCGCCGCGGGCCGACAGGCGGCCCGCCCACTAGCAGCTCGGAACCGAGCCCTTGCCCTTCTCCAGGGACACCAGAGCGTTCACCGCTCCCTCCAGGTCGGTCACCGGGATCAGCCGGAGGCCCTTCGGCAGCTCCGCCTTCGCGTCCGAGCACTCCGCCTTCGGGACCAGGAACACCGTCGCGCCGTCGCGGCGCGCCGCCTGGGTCTTGAGACTGACACCGCCGACCGCGCCGACCTTGCCGTCGGCGTCGATCGTCCCCGTGCCCGCGACGACCCGGCCGCCCGTCAGGTCGCCCCCGCTGCCGTCGCCGTCCAGCTTGTCGACGATCCCGAGCGAGAAGAGCAGTCCGGCGCTCGGTCCGCCGACGTCGGCGAGCTTGAGCGTGACCTTGACGTCGCCCTTCTCGTGCAGATACCCCAGGGCGGCCTCGGTGGCGTTGTCCTGGGACTCCTTCATCTCGTTCGCGTTGTGCTGCTCGATCTCCTTGACGCTGCCGCCGCTCGGGTACACCGAGTCGCGGGGCATCACGGCCTTGTCCGTGGCGAACCAGGCGCTGAACACGTCGCCGAGGGAGACGTTCGCGTCCGGGCCGGTGGCCTCGATCGTCGTCATCCGCAGTTCGCCGCTGGTCTTCCGGGTGGGCGCCCCGCTGATGGTGATCACCGGGTCGCCCTTGTTCTCGCCGAGGACGTTCGCCGTCAGGCCGGGCTGCGCCAGGGAGAACGGCAGCGGCGCGAACACCGCCGTGGCGAGCAGGGCCACGACGGGGACGGCGCAGACGGCGACGGCTTTGGGGCGCGTGAGGCGAGAGAGCACGGGGTCAATCTAACGTCACCGCCCGGCAGGACCTCCGTACAGGTCCCACGGCCTCCGCCCCCGTACCCGCCCCGGGCTTCCGTACGGGCCCCGCGACCTTCGTACGGACCCCGCTCGGCTTCCGTGCGAACCCCACACGGCCTCGGTGCGGACCCCACGCGGCTTCCGCGCGGACCCCGCGGCCCGGTCAGCGCAGGGCGTCCGCCACCTCTCGGGCCGCGTCGACCACGCGCGGGCCGACCCGCTCCGGCACGGCGTCCGCCAGCATGACCACGCCCACGCTGCCCTCGACCCCCGTCACCCCGACCAGCGCCGCCGCGGCCCCGCAGGCGCCCGCCTCCAGCTCTCCGTGGGTGAGCGTGTACCCGGCCTCCCCCACCGGCGCCTGCCGGGCGGCGAGGATCGCGCGGCCCGCGGCACCCCGGTCCAGGGCGTGCCGGAAACCGGCGCGGTAGGCCACGTGGTAGTCCGTCCACGTCGGTTCGACGACGGCGACGGCGAGCGCCTCCGTCCCGTCGACCAGGGTCAGATGGGCCGTCGCGCCTATGTCCTCGGCCAGCGCCCGCAGCGCGGGCAGCGCGGCCTCCCGCACCAGGGGGTGCACCTGGCGGCCCAGGCGCAGCACACCGAGCCCGACCCGGGCGCGGCCGCCCAGGTCACGGCGTACGAGAGCGTGCTGCTCCAGCGTGGCGAGCAACCGGTACACCACGGTCCGGTTGACGCCCAGTTTGTTCGACAGCTCGGTGACGGTCAGCCCGTGATCGGTGTCGGCGAGCAGCTTGAGGACGCGCAGTCCCCGGTCGAGCGTCTGAGAGGTCTCCGCGGTCACGACGCCCACTCCTTAGTGGTGAGGTCGACGGCCCCTTCGCGGCGGATGCGACACCGAGTCCCGTCGGCGACGCGCTTCAGAGGCCGCCGGTCGGCCGGCGCCCCGGGCTTCTTCCCGGGCCGCAGTCGCTTCACGGCTGCGCTCCGCGGCGGCGCTGCCACGGGGCGTGTGCGTAGCCGGACAGTAGCGAGCCGGTCCGCTCAGCGGAAGCCTTTGTCCAGAATCCGGGCATCCGCGGGTGCGAAGTGATTCCGTTTGTCCCGGAACGCGAGGCGCCCGCCACTCGGCGCGCACCGCCCGCGCACACAGCGCACGGGCCGCGACGCACGCCTCCTCGGACACGGCGCGCCCCTCGGTACGGTTTCCGCGTCCCGCGCCACGGGTTCCGGATGCCGACGGCCGCGGAGGCCGCCGGTTCCCCGTGCCGCCCCGACGGAGGGACGCCCCGGGCGCGCGCCCCGGTTCCCCGCGGACGTCACCGCGTCCGCGCTCCGCCGCCCGGACGTCACCGCATCCGGGTGGCCCACTCCTGCACCTTGGCGATCCGCTGCCGCAGCTGGCCGGCCGTGGCCTCCGCGCTCGGCGGGCCGCCGCAGGTGCGGCGCAGCTCGGTGTGGATCACGCCGTGCGGCTTGCCGCTCTGGTGGACGTAGGCGCCGACCATGGTGTTGAGCTGCTTGCGCAGTTCCAGCATCTCCTTGTGGGAGACCACGGGACGCCGCTCGGCGGGCAGTTCGAGGAGGTCCGCCTCCTCGTCCGGCTTCTTGCGGCTGTGCGCGATCTGCCGGGCCTGCCGCTTCTGGAGCAGCAGCTGCACCTGGTCGGGTTCGAGGAGCCCGGGGATGCCGAGGTAGTCCTGCTCCTCCGCGCTCCCCGGGTGGGCCTGCATGCCGAACTCGGCGCCGTCGTAGAGGACCCGGTCGAAGACGGCCTCGGACTCCAGCGCCTCGAAGGAGAACTGCTCCTGCTCGCCGGTGTCCTCGTCCTGCTCCTTGTTCGCCTCCTCCATCTCCTTCTCGGACTCGGCGTACGGGTCCTCCTCGCCCTCCTTCTTGGGCCGGTCGAGGGCGTGGTCGCGCTCGACCTCCATCTCGTTGGCGAAGGTGAGGAGGTCGGGGACCGTCGGCAGGAACACGGACGCCGTCTCGCCGCGCCTGCGGGACCGTACGAAACGGCCGACGGCCTGGGCGAAGAAGAGGGGGGTCGAGATGGTGGTGGCGTACACGCCGACGGCCAGGCGCGGCACGTCCACGCCCTCGGACACCATGCGGACGGCGACCATCCACCGGTCGTTGCTCGCCGAGAAGTCGTCGATCCGCTTCGAGGCGCCGGTGTCGTCGGACAGCACGAGGGTCGCCTTGGTGCCGGTGATCTCGCGGATCAGCTTGGCGTACGCGCGCGCGGAGTCCTGGTCCGAGGCGATGACGAGCGCCCCGGCGTCCGGGATGCCCTTGCGCACCTCGGTGAGGCGCTGGTCGGCGGCGCGCAGCACGCTCGGCATCCACTCGCCGCGCGGGTCCAGCGCGGTGCGCCAGGCCTGGCTGACGGCGTCCTTGGTCATCGGCTCGCCGAGCCGGGCGGCGATCTCGTCGCCCGCCTTGGTGCGCCAGCGCATGTTGCCGCTGTAGGAGAGGAAGATGACGGGCCGCACGACGTGGTCGGCCAGCGCGTTGCCGTAGCCGTATGTGTAGTCGGCGGAGGACCGCCGGATCCCGTCGTTGCCCTCTTCGTACGTGACGAAGGGGATGGGGTTGGTGTCGGAGCGGAAGGGCGTACCCGTGAGCGCGAGCCGGCGGGTGGCGGGCTCGAACGCCTCCAGGCAGGCCTCGCCCCACGACTTGCTGTCACCGGCGTGGTGGATCTCGTCGAGGATGACGAGGGTCTTGCGCTGCTCGGAGCGGTTGCGGTGCAGCATCGGCCGCACCCCGACACCGGCGTACGTCACGGCGACGCCCTGGTACTCCTTGCTGAGGGGCCCTGCGCTGTACTCGGGGTCGAGCTTGATCCCCACCCGCGCGGCGGCTTCGGCCCACTGCTTCTTCAGGTGCTCGGTCGGCGCGACGACGGTCACCTGCTGCACGACGTGGTGGTGCAGCAGCCAGGACGCGAGGGTCAGCGCGAACGTCGTCTTTCCGGCGCCGGGGGTGGCTACGGCGAGGAAGTCGCGCGGCTGCTCCTGGATGTACCTCTCCATCGCCCCCTGCTGCCAGGCGCGCAGCTTGCTGGCGGTGCCCCAGGGGGCTCGTCCGGGGAAGGCGGGCGAGAGGTGGTGGGTGTGCGAGGAGGTGCTGGCGGCGGTGGTAGTCACGGTCTCCGGTCTGGGTGTCGAATGGGAGCGTCCGGGGCCGCGCGCGGCGCGTCGGATGTGGCGTGACGGGAGGCGCGCGGGCGGCTCGGCTACGTATGACAACCGGGCCACCCTACCGGCGCCCGGCTGACGACGATGTGCGTACCGGGCCGGGGCGACGGTGGATGGGACTGAGGTCACAGATCACCCGGCCGCACCCCGGGCGCCCCGGTCCGCCCCCCGCGCGAACCGCCCGCGCCGGCCTCCTCAACCCGTTCTCGCCGGTTCCCGCAGCCGTGTCGTCACCCACGCTCCCAGCAACGCGACCCCCGCCATCGGCAGGAACACGGCGGCGAAGGCGGCCGGGTGGGAGCCGTGGGCGCCGGACGCCGTGGCCGCGCCGGCCACCGAGCCGCCGCCCAGGGCCGCGAAGGCCGCTCCGCCGACGGCGAGCAGCAGCACGTTGGACAGGGCGTCGGAGATCTGTAGGGCGGCCGAGTTGGCACCGGCCTCCTCCGGGGCCGAGAGCTGGAGCAGCAGCACGCTGGTCGAGGCGATCACCAGGCCCATCCCGAAGCAGCCGAACCCCCAGGCGACGGCGACGGTCCACACCGGCACGGCGGGGATCAGCACGCTCGGCGCGGCGGCGACGGCCGCCGCGACCAGCAGCATGCCGAGGAACATCAAACGCTCCCGGTACGGCTCCACGCCCGGCCGCGCCTGCACCCAGGACCCCAGGGCCCAGGTCCCGCCGCCGGCCGCGAGCGAGAGGCCGGCGAGCGTCGGCGACAGCCCCCGCTGGGTGACCAGCATCAGCGGTACGAAGGACTCCGCGGCGATGAAGGCCCCCGCGGAGACCCCGCGCAGCAGCACCACGGACGGCAGTCCGCGGGCGGCCCGGTGGGTACCGCGGGGCAGCAGCCCGCGCACGGCCGGAACGAGCAGTGCGGCGCCGGCCGCGGCGGGGACGAGGGAGAGCGGCCGCAGATCCTGCGCTGCGTACTGGAGCAGCCCCGCGCCCAGTGCGATGCCGAAGGCGAGCCGGATGCGCCGCCGGTCCAGCGGCGCGCGGTCGCCCGCTCCGGCGGGTCCGGAGGCCCGCCTCCGTATCTGCGGCAGCGCGAGCGCGAGCGGAACGCCGACCAGCGCCGGAATCCCGATGAACACCCAGCGCCAGCCGAGGTGCTCGGTGACCGCGCCCGCGGCGAGCGGTCCGACCACGGAGGGCACCACCCAGGCCGCCGCGAACGCCGCCATGATCGCGGGGCGCAGCCGCTGCGGATAGGCCCGTCCGACGACGACGTAGAGCGCGACGATGACGAGTCCGCCGCCGAGTCCCTGGACGGCCCGCCCGAGGATGAACACCCACATGCCGCCGGCGGTCCCGGACAGCAGCAGCCCCGCGGCGAACGCGCCGATGCCCGAGGCGAGCGAGGCCAGCGGCCCGTCGCGGTCGGACCACTGCCCGGCGAGCACCATCCCGAGCAGGCTCGTCGTGA
Source organism: Streptomyces populi (assembly GCF_002911015.1). Taxonomy (GTDB): domain Bacteria; phylum Actinomycetota; class Actinomycetes; order Streptomycetales; family Streptomycetaceae; genus Streptomyces; species Streptomyces populi. Next base: position 1,819 of record NZ_KZ626946.1, on the reverse strand, counting down.
AGTACCCGGAGAACGCGAACGCGTACAGGGCGACCCCGTCGAGCTCCCGCGCGGCGACGGGCATCGCCGTCCCCACGGCCGTCGCCTCGAACGCGATGACCAGTACCACGGACACGATCCCGACGGTGAGCGCCCGGTAGGCCCGACCCAGCACTCCGCCCTCGCCGCCGCCCGCCGCCCCGCTCTCGGACGGAACCGTCACGGCCTCGCCCGCTTCCACTGCTGTCATGCCGGTCAGCGTAAGGTGCGCACCTTTCCTTGACTCCTGTCGGTGGGCGGTGATCAGGCGGTCCTTTGGACCTAGGACCACTCCCCGGGCCGTCGCACGCCCCCGTTTCCGGGGCCTCCTCGCCCTTTCGTGAACGGCGTGTGGCAGTCGCGTTGCGGCCGCTCCAGAACCCTTGAGCCCGCTCCCGTGCCCCGCCTACGGTCGTTCCATCAGGTCCGGAACGAGTGAGCCGTGCCGCACCTGAGAACGACCGTGTGCCCGAGTGGTTCAGGGGCTCGACTGCAACTCGAGTTACGTGGGTTCGAATCCCGCCGCGGTCTCCACGCGAAGGTCGGCCGTCCCGGTTGGGGCGGCCGGCCCGTTTTCCGTCCCCTCGCGGGGCGGTCGGGGCCGCTACGCGTAGAGCGTGCCGGCCGACCGGTCCTCGAATATCTCCGGCCAGTGGCGTCGGCCGTCGTCGCCCGGGAGGGCCGGGGTCCGGTCGCAGGCGGCGGGGTCGACGGTGGCGAGGGTCTGGGTCAGGGTGGCGGCGAGCTGTTCGTAGGAGTCGCTGAGGCCGTGGGCCGCGTCGACGCCCTTCTCGCGGTGCAGGAGCCAGAGGGTGAACGCCAGCGTGGAGATGTCCGCGTTGAGCGGGCGCAGGGTGAGGTCCGGCTCGCTCCAGGCGAGCACGGCGCCCGTGGTGCCGTCCATCACCAGGCTCGTGTCCTCCAGGAGGTGGCCGAGGCGTATCAGGCGGCCGGCGGAGGGCGGGAGCAGACCGGCGGGGAACTCGTCGGGGTGCTCGTCCGCGTAGTACTCGGTGAGGGCCGGCAGCGGCATCTCGGTGTCCAGCTGGAAGAGGAAGCCGTCCTCGGGCAGGCCCGACTCCCGCAGGAAGCGGCGGGTCGGCTCGTGCGTCAGGGCGGGCGGGAAGTCGACGTCCTCGAAGCGCATGATCTCGCCCGCGCCGAACTCCTCGTCCAGCAGCCGCTCCGGCAGGCCGAGGACGAGTCCTTCACCGGGTCCGGCGATCCGGGCGAGCGGGCGGATCAGCGCGGCCATCCGCCAGTACGGCGGCACGTCCTGGCCCGTGGCGTCCTCGAAGACGGCGCTCAGCCGGTCCGACACCTCCGCGACCGCCTTCGGGCCGAACGGGCCCGGCCGGGAGCGGGACAGGGTCAGTTCCTCGGTGGCCGCGGCGAAGCGCAGCAGGGCGTCCAGGGAGGGTGCCAGGGGGGAGAGGTCCAGGCGGGCGGGGTTCCGGCGGACGTGCGCCGAGGAGACCTCGCCCGTCGTCCCGTCCAGCACGATCGACTCCAGGTCCCGGTCGAGGCTGCGCAGCGCCCCGATGACGAGCTGGTCGCGCAGTTCCCCGGCGAGCCTCTCGGCGTCGCCCGCCAGGTCGGCGACGGTGCGCAGACCGTGCTCCCGCAGGGTGCCGAACCCGAGCAGCGCGCTCTCGCGGGGCAGTCCGGGGCCGGTGAGCCGGTCCCGGGTGCCCGCGTGCGTGACGAACGGATCCAGTTCGTCGTCGGTCAGTGTGATCGCGCCGCCGACATCGGTGTCAGTCGTGCTCATGGCTCCCCCGCGCATGTGAACGCATCCTGC
>NZ_KZ626945.1 GCF_002911015.1 Streptomyces populi | reverse complement strand
CGTGCGCTGGGTGGCCGACCACCGCAAGCACCACAGGTTCTCCGACGCGGAGGGGGACCCGCACTCGCCGTGGCGGTACGGCGAGACGGTTCCGGCGCTGATGAAGGGCCTGTGGTGGGCACACATCGGATGGATGTTCGACGAGGAGCGGACCTCTCAGGAGAAGTACGCGCCGGATCTGGTCAAGGACCCGGTGATCCGGGCGATCTCGCGCCAGTTCATCCTCTGGACGGTCCTCTCGCTGGCCCTGCCGGCCCTGATCGGCGGTCTGGTGACGATGTCGTGGTGGGGCGCGTTCACCGGGTTCTTCTGGGGGTCACTCGTACGGGTGGCTCTGCTGCACCACGTGACCTGGTCGATCAACTCGATCTGCCACGCGGTCGGCAAGCGCCCTTTCAAGTCGCGTGACCGTTCGGGCAACGTGTGGTGGCTGGCGGTGCTCTCGTGCGGGGAGTCCTGGCACAACCTCCACCACTCCGACCCCACGTCCGCACGGCACGGCGTGGACCGCGGCCAGATCGACTCCTCGGCGCGGATCATCCGCTGGTTCGAACAGCTCGGATGGGCCTACGACGTGCGCTGGCCGTCACGCTCGCGTATCGATTCGCGCCGCAGCGACGACGGGAACGGCTCCCGACGCAAGACGGAAACCGCTGAAGCGGCATGATTGACGGCGTGGCGACCGACTCCAGCAGCACCCCGAGCACCGAAAAGCCGCGGCGCGCGCGCCGCACCCGCATGACCGGCGCCGAGCGCCGTCAGCAGCTGCTGGAGATCGGCCGCACCCTGTTCGCGGCCAAGGGCTTCGAGGGCACGTCGGTGGAGGAGATCGCGGCGAAGGCCGGCGTCTCGAAGCCGGTGGTCTACGAGCACTTCGGCGGCAAGGAGGGCCTGTACGCGGTGGTGGTGGACCGTGAGATGCGGCGGCTGCTGGACATGGTGACCGGTTCGCTGACGGCGGGCCATCCGCGGGAGCTGTGCGAGCAGGCGGCGTTCGCCCTCCTGGACTACATCGAGGAGTACACGGACGGCTTCCGCATCCTGGTCCGCGACTCCCCCATCCCGCAGTCGACGGGTTCGTTCGCGTCCCTGATCTCCGACATCGCCACCCAGGTGGAGGACATCCTGGGCCGCGAGTTCAAGAGCCGCGGCTTCGACTCGAAGCTGGCGCCGCTGTACGCCCAGGCGCTGGTCGGCATGGTCGCGCTGACGGGGCAGTGGTGGCTGGACGTCCGCAAGCCGCGCAAGGCGGAGGTGGCCGCGCACCTGGTGAACCTGGCGTGGCACGGGCTGGACGGGCTGGAGCCGAAACCGCGGTTGATAGGGCACCGCAAGGCCTGAGGAGCGGGGCTCGCTCCCGGTTCAGCCGGGGTCCGGGAGCGGCTCCAGGAATTCGAGGCGGTTGCCGACGGGGTCCTCGGAGAAGAAGCGCCGGTGACCGGGCAGGTCCTCGTCCCAGGTGACGGGGGCGCCGGTGGCGGCGATCCGGGCGGCGAAGGCGTCGATGCCGGTGACGCGCAGTCCCGGGTGGGCCTTCCTCGCGGGATGGAAGGCGGCCTCGATCCCGAGGTGCAGCTGGACGGTTCCGGCCCGGAACCAGCAGCCCCCGCGGCCGGCCAGGGTGGGCGGCTTGGGCGTCTCGGTCATGCCGAGGGCCCCGACGTAGTACGCGCGCAGCCGGTCCTCGGAGCCGGGCGGGGCGGCGAGCTGGACGTGGTCGAGCGCGGTGAGCATCAGGCCTCCTTGCGGGCCACGGCGAACAGCCGACGGAACGGCAGCACCGTCCCGTAGGGCTCGGCCGGGTAGGCCTCGCGCAGCAGGTCCCGGTAGGCGGCGACGAAGGCGTCCCTGGCCTCGGGGTCGTCCGCGAGCGCGGTCAGCACGGGCCGCAGCGCGGTCCCCTTCGTCCAGTCGAGCACGGGGTCCGGCCCGGTCAGCAGTTGCATGTACGTGGTCTCCCAGACGTCCGTGCGGCAGCCGGCGCGCTCCAGGCGGTCCAGGTAGACGAGCGGGTCGTGGACCGAGTCGGCGGGGCGGACGGTGTCGCCGAGGAGGCCCTTCCAGCGCGGGGAGGCGGCGAGTTCGCGCAGCAGGACGTGCAGCGGGGCGTCGGTGTTGTTCGGCACCTGGAAGGCGAGGGTGCCGCCGGGCGCGAGGGCGTCGAGCCAGCCGGGGAGCAGGTCCAGGTGCCCCGGCACCCACTGGAGCGCGGCGTTCGAGGTGATCAGGTCGTACGTCTCGGCGGGCACCCAGTCGGTGAGGTCGGCGTGGGCGAAGTCGAGCCGTCCGCCGCCGGCCGTGGGACCGGCGTGTTCCTCGGTCCGGGCCAGCATGTCGGCGGAGTTGTCGTAGCCGGTGATGTGCGCGGTGGGCCAGCGGTCGGCGAGCCGGGCGGTGACGTTGCCGGGGCCGCAGCCGAGGTCGGCGATGCGGGCGGGGCCGCCCGGGAGGTCACCCACCTGGGCGAGGAGGTCGGCGAAGGGGCGGGCCCGGTGCCGGGAGTGGCGCAGGTACTGGCCCGGGTCCCAGGTGGGGCTGGGGGCGGCGGTCATGGGTGGCCTCCTCGGGAGTCGACGCGGGGGGCGCGGACCGCGGAAGGAGCGCCCGCGACCGGACCGTTCGGACCTCCAGCCTCACAGGAAAACTATCTCGACGTCAAGAGACTCGCCATCGAGAAGCTCCACATCAAGAGACTTCACGTCGACACAACCACTACACTGATCGTCATGGAGGACGAGGTCGATCGGCTGGTCGCTGCGTGGCGCCGGGAGCGCCCGGACCTCGACGTGGAACCGCTCGAGGTGCTCAGCCGGGTGAGCAGGCTGGCCCGGCACCTGGACCGCGCGCGCCGGCTCGCCTTCGCCGAGCACGGCCTGGAGCCCTGGGAGTTCGACGTCCTGACCGCGCTGCGGCGCGCGGGATCCCCGTACCAGCTCTCTCCCGGGCAACTGCTGACCCAGACGCTCGTCACCTCGGGCACGATGACGAACCGCATCGACCGCCTGACCAAGAAGGGTCTGGTGGAACGCCTCCCGGACCCGAGCGACCGCAGGGGCGTGCTCGTACGCCTCACGGACGAGGGGTGCGACCGCGCCGACCAGGCACTGGCCGGTCTGCTCGACCAGGAGCGGGCGATCCTCGCCGAGCTGAGCCGGGCCCAGCGCGGCGAACTGGCGGGACTGCTACGCCAGTTGACCGCCCCGTTCGACAACATCCCCGGTTAGGTCGACGGGTCCGACCCCGGCGCGCCGGGCCAGGGCCACGGCGGCGAGGGTGGAGTGCACCCCGAGCTTGCCGAGGACGTTCTGCATGTGGGTGCGGACGGTGTGCGGCGACAGGAAGAGCCGCTCGGCCACCGCCTTGCGCCCGAGCCCGGCGACCATGCACCGCAGCACCTCGCGCTCCCGGGGCGTGAGCGACTCGACGAGCCGCTCGCTCTCGGTGCGGTGCTTGCGCGCGGCGGTGAGCTCCCGGAGCACCCCGGTGAGCAGGGCGGGCGGCAGATGGGTCTCGTCGCGCAGCACACCCCGTATGACGGTGAGCAGCCGCGACAGCGAGCAGTCCTTGGCGACCCACCCCGAGGCCCCGGCCTGTAGGGCGAGCGCGGCCCTGCGCGGTTCGTCCTTCTCGGCCAGCACGACGGTCCGTACGCCCGGCTGTCCGGAGCGCACTCCGGCGACGAGCGAGATGCCGTCCACCAGGTTGTCCTCGTTGCTCTCCTGGACGGGCACCGCCGGGCGCATGCCGGGCAGATTGCCGCCCAGGTCGGCGTCGACGAGCAGCACGTCGAAGCGGCGGCCCTCGGCCGCCGCGCGTTCGAGGCAGCGCAGCGCGGCCGGACCGCTGCCGGCGGCGGACACCTCGACGTCGGGCTCGGCCGCGAGCGCGGCGGCGAGCGACTCGGCGAAGATGCGATGGTCGTCGACGACCAGTACTCGGATGCGAACCACAAAACCCCCACTGTCGGGGGACGGTCCGTACGGGTACGGCGCCCGAGGTGATCCCGGACCCGCTTGCGACCCGGAAAGCGAGGCGCCTCCGCCGCACGGCCGCCGCCGTGCTGGAAGTGCTACCCCCACTTCGGGCGTCGTACCCGACTGTCTCGCCCCCTGATCAGCACCGGCCCCCACCGGCACCGTTCATCAGAGTACGGGCGGGGGCGGGGAGCGGAAGGCAATTTGCAGAACTGGTTGGCCAGCGCGTTTATGGTGAGCCGTATGTTTCGTATCGAGACAGGAGACGACAAGGAGCGTCGGGATCTGCTCCGCAGACGGCTGCTGGAGACGAACACGGCGGCGTCCCCGGCGCTGCGCGCGCTGCGCGGAACCCCCGCCGAGCGTGAACTTCCGCTCCACGTCTGGGCCCTGGACGAGGACGGCGGTCTGGCCGGAGGCCTGGCGGGTCACACCTGGACGGCCTGGCTGCACGTCACCTACCTGTGGGTCGACGACCGCCACCGGGGCGCGGGCCTGGGCACCCGGCTCCTGACCGAGGCCGAGCGGGCCGCCGCCGGACGCGGCTGCACCGCCGCCCGCGTCGAGACCTGGGACTTCCAGGCCCCGGACTTCTACCGCGGACACGGCTACGAGGTGGTGGCCGTGATCCCCGACTACCCGCCGGGGATCACGGAGTACACCCTGACGAAGCAGCTTTCCAACCCCTCCGGCGTAAGTTCCAGCCCCTCCGGCGTTTGAGGAGCGGGGGTCCGGGGGCAGCGCCCCCGGACACGGGACGGGTAGGGGCGGAGGGGGCGAAGAAACCCTTGGTCAGCCGATCCGCCGGGCCCCGGCCGAGGGAACGGCGGGGAACACCCGGGGTGCGGTGAAGCCCGCCGCGGCGAACGCCTCCTCGATCGCCTTGGTGATCGTGTCGACGTCGGCCGCCTCGACCAGCACGACCGCCGACCCCCCGAACCCGCCCCCCGTCATCCGCGCCCCGAGGGCCCCCGCGGAGTTCGCCGCCGAGACCGCGAGATCCAGCTCGGGACACGAGATCCGCAGATCGTCGCGCAGCGAGGCGTGACCGTCCGTCAGGACCGGCCCGATCGCGCGGACGTCACCCGCGTCCAGCAGGGACACCACCCGGTCCACCCGGTGGTCGTCGGAGACGACGTGACGGACGTAGCGGCGCACGCGTTCGTCGGACAGCCGGGCGAGGGCCGCGTCGAGGTCCTCGTACGCGACGTCGCGCAGATGGGACACGCCCAGTTGCCGGGCCCCCTCCTCGCAGCCCGCGCGCCGCTCGGCGTACGCGCCGTCGCCGAGCTCGTGCTTCACCCGGGTGTCGACGACCAGGAGTTCGAGGCCCTGGGAGGCGAGGTCGAAGGGGATCTGGCGGATGGACAGGTCACGGCAGTCGAGGTGCAGGGCGTGCCCCTCGGTGCAGCACGCCGACGCCGTCTGGTCCATGACACCGCAGGGCACGCCGACGAAGTCGTTCTCGGCGCGCTGGGCGAGCCGTGCCAGCTCGGGCCGGGTGAGCCCGAGTTCGTACAGCTCGTCGAGGGCGAGGGCGGTGACGACCTCCAGGGCCGCCGAGGAGGACAGCCCGGCGCCGGTGGGGACCGTGGAGGCCAGGTGGACGTCCGCGCCCCCGACGGCGTGGCCCGCCTCGCGCAGCGCCCACACCACGCCCGCCGGGTAGGCGGCCCAGCCGGTGTCCGACCGGGGCGTCAGTTCGTCGACGCGCAGTTCGACGACGGGCCCTTCGACGTCCGCCGAGTGCAGCCGCAGCACCCCGTCAGCCCGGCGGGACACCGCCGCGACGGCCGTGTGCGGCAGTGCGAGGGGCATCACGAACCCCTCGTTGAAGTCCGTGTACTCGCCGATCAGGTTGACCCGGCCGGGCGCCGCCCAGACGCCCTCGGGCGCGGCGCCGTACAGCTCCTCGAAGCCCTCACGTACCCCCACCTGCTCCACCCGTTACCCCTTCGCCGTGTTCTTCTGTGCGAACTCCCACGCGTCCGCGACGATCCCCGCGAGATCCGCGCGGGACGGGTTCCAGCCGAGCCGCTCCCGGGCGGTCTCGGCCGAGGCGACCAGGATCGCCGGGTCCCCGCCGCGGCGCGGTGCCACGGCCTCGGGGATCGGGTGTCCGGTCACCTGGCGCACCGTCTCGATGACCTCGCGGACGGAGAAGCCGTTGCCGTTGCCGAGGTTGCAGATCAGGTGCTCGCCGGGGGCCGCGGCCGTGAGGGCCAGCAGGTGCGCCTCGGCGAGGTCCGCGACGTGGATGTAGTCGCGGACGCAGGTGCCGTCCGGGGTCGGGTAGTCGTCGCCGTAGACGGAGATCGCGTCGCGGCGGCCCTGAGCGACCTGGAGGACCAGCGGGATGAGGTGCGACTCGGGGTCGTGCCGCTCGCCGCTCTCGCCGTAGGCGCCGGCCACGTTGAAGTACCGCAGGGAGACGGCGCCGAGCCCGTGGGCGACGGCCTCGCTGGTGATCATGTGGTCGACGGCGAGCTTGGAGGCGCCGTAGGGGTTGGTGGGCCGGGTCGGCGCGGACTCCGTGATCGGGGTGGTCTCGGGCTCGCCGTAGGTCGCGGCGGTGGAGGAGAAGACCAGGGTGCGCACTCCGGCGTCGCGCATCGCGGCGAGCAGTGCCATGGTGCCGCCGACGTTGTTGTCCCAGTACTTCTCGGGCTTCACCACGGACTCGCCGACCTGTGAGAACGCGGCGAAGTGCAGGACGGCGTCGTACGAGGAGTCCAGCCATTTGGCGGCGTCGCGGATGTCGCCCTCGACGAACGCGGCGCCGGCGGGCACGCCCTCGCGGAAGCCGGTCGAGAGGTTGTCGAGGACGGTGACCTCGTGGCCCGCCTCGATCAGGTGGCGTGCGACCACGCTGCCCACATAGCCGGCCCCACCCGTGACCAGGTACTTCCCACTCATGAACTCGCTACCTCTCGCAGTCGCTGAGCCGCGGTCTCCGGCGGCACGTCGTTGATGAACACGTTCATGCCGGACTCGGAACCCGCGAGAAACTTCAGCTTGCCGGAAGTGCGGCGAATGGTGAAAAGCTCGAGGTGGAGCGCGAAGTCGTCCCGGTTGACGCCCTCGAACTCCTCCAGCGGGCCGAAGGGAGCCTGGTGCCACGCCGCGATGTACGGCGTCGGCGGCTCCCCGGCCCCGTCCTCTCCACCGTCCGGTGTGCCGAAGATCCGGTCGAAGCGCCTCAAGAGTTCCAGATAGACCTGGGGGAATTCTGTGCGCGCGTCCTCGTCGAGGCCGAGCAGGTCGGGCACCCGGCGGCGCGGGTAGAGGTGGACCTCGTACGGCCAGTGGGCGGCGTACGGGACGAAGGCGACCCAGTGGTCGCTCGACAGGACGACCCGCGACCCGTCCGCGATCTCCCGCGCGAGGACCTCGTCGAACAGGTTCTCCCCGCCGGTCGCCTCCTTGCGCGCGGCGAGCGAGCGCAGCATCAGCGCGGTACGCGGGGTGACGAAGGGGTAGCCGTAGATCTGTCCGTGCGGGTGACCGAGCGTCACGCCGATCTCGGCGCCACGGTTCTCGAAGCAGAAGACCTGCCGGACGGAGGGCAGATGCGACAGTTCGGCGGTGCGGTCCGTCCACGCCTCCAGGACGAGGGCCGCCTGTTCCTCCGTCAGGTCCGCGAAGGACGCGTCGTGGTCGGAGGTGAAGCAGACGACCTCGCAGCGGCCGGAGTCGCCGGCGAGCGAGGGGAAGCGGTTCTCGAACACCACGACGTCGTAGGAGGACTCGGGGATCTCGCTCAGCCGGTCGCCCGAGGACGGGCACAGCGGGCACTCGTCCGCCGGGGGGTGGTAGGTGCGCCCCTGGCGGTGCGAGGCGATCGCGACCGAGTCGCCGAGCAGCGGGTCGCGGCGGACCTCCGAGGTGGTGACGGTCGGGTCGAGCGGGCGCCGGTCCACCGCGTCGCGCACCTGGTCGTCGCCCGCGTCGTAGTAGATGAGCTCACGACCGTCGGCGAGCCGGGTCGAGGTCTTCTTCACAGTCGGACTCCCCATCGACACCCGATCAAACCTTCAAACAGAACCGAACACAACAAACCACAAGCCACCACCGCAGTCAACGTCACAATCAAACAAAGGACACCACCGGAAAGGTGTGTCTCCTTGGATCGAAGGCACATGTTCCGGTCTGACGGGTCCCCGCGACGAAGCGAGTTCTGATGCAGCCCCCCACATATCCGCCCCAGCCGGACGCCCTGCTCGCCGCCGAGCTGCGACTCCCCACGAACGCACTCGACTACACAATCCTCGGCATCTACTTCGTGGTCGTCCTGGGCATCGGCTTCGCGGCCCGGCGCTCGGTGCGGACCAGCCTCGACTTCTTCCTGTCCGGGCGCTCGCTGCCCGCCTGGATCACCGGTCTGGCCTTCATCTCGGCCAACCTGGGCGCCACCGAGATCCTCGGCATGGCCGCCAACAGCGCCCAGTACGGCGTCTACACCGTGCACTGGTACTGGATCGGCGCCATTCCGGCGATGGTCTTCCTCGGCCTGGTGATGATGCCGTTCTACTACGGCTCCAAGGTCCGCTCGGTGCCCGAGTTCCTGCTCCTGCGCTTCGACAAATGGGCGCACCTGCTGAGTTCGGTCCTGTTCGCCTTCGCCGCCGTCCTCATCGCCGGCGTCAACCTCTACTCGCTCGCGATCGTGGTCGAGGCGCTGCTCGGCTGGCCGCAGTGGGTGGCGATCGTGGTCGCCGGGTTCTTCGTCCTCGCCTACATCACCCTCGGCGGCCTCTCCTCCGCGATCTACAACGAGGTGCTCCAGTTCTTCGTGATCCTGGCGGCCCTGATCCCGATCGCCGCGCTCGGCCTGCACCGGGTGGGCGGCTGGGACGGTCTGACCGACTCCCTCGACAAGACCCACGGCACCGACTTCACGACGGCCTGGGGCGGCACGGGCATCGGCAGCGCCAACCCGCTCGGCGCCAACTGGCTGACCATCGTGCTCGGTCTCGGCTTCGTGCTGTCCTTCGGCTACTGGACGACGAACTTCGCCGAGGTGCAGCGCGCGCTGTCGGCCAAGAACCTCTCCGCGGCCCAGCGCACCCCGCTCATCGCGGCCTACCCGAAGATCTTCATCGTCTTCCTGGTGATGATCCCGGGTCTGGTGGCGGCCGTCCTGGTCCCGAAGATCGGCACCCCCGGCTCGGACCTCCAGTACAACGACGCGATCCCGTACCTGATGCAGGAGCTGCTGCCCAACGGTGTCCTCGGCATCGCGGTGACCGGTCTGCTGGCCGCGTTCATGGCGGGCATGGCGGCCAACGTCTCGTCCTTCAACACGGTCTTCACGACCGACATCTGGGCGAAGTACGTGGTCAGGGGCCGGGAGGACGGCTACTACGTCCGCTTCGGCAGGGTGATCACGGTGATCGGTGTCCTGGCGTCGATCGGCACGGCCTTCCTGGCCTCGTCCTTCTCCAACATCATGAGTTACCTCCAGACGCTGTTCTCCTTCTTCAACGTGCCGATGTTCGCGGTCTTCATCGTCGGCATGTTCTGGAAGCGGGCGTCGGTGAAGTCGGGCTTCTGGGGCCTGCTGGCCGGTACGACGGCCGCGATGGTGAACTACTTCGTCTTCTACAAGCGGGGCGTCATCGGCTTCCCCTCCGACCAGGGCGCCAACTTCGTCTCCGCGATCGCCGGTTTCGTGGCCGGCGGCGTGGTGATGCTGGGGGTCTCGCTCTTCACCGCCCCCAAGCCCGCGCACGAGTTGCAGGGCCTGGTCTACGGCACGGTGTCCCCCGGCATGGCCGAGCCGCCGGCCGCCGGTGACGACGCCTGGTACCGCAGGCCCGCGCTGCTGGGCTGGGGCGCGGTGATCCTGGCGGCCGCCTGCTACGTCCCGTTCTCGTTCTGACGAGTCCCGGCCCGCTACGACGAGAGAGAATCGACTCACCATGTCCGACTATTCGGAAGAAAACCTCCAGCGCGAGGTCTCGGAACTGGAGAAGCAGTCCGCGACCGCGGCCCGGCTGTTCGACATCCGCCGCATCATCGGCGGCCTGTTCGTGATCTACGGCGTCATCGTCACCATCGCCGGCATCACGGTCTCCGACGCCGACCTCGCCAAGGCGGGCGGCGTCAACATCAACCTGTGGACCGGCCTGGGCATGCTCGCCCTCGGCCTGTTCTTCCTGGCGTGGCTGTGGCTGCGACCGCTGCCGGCACCGGCGCCGGAATCCGTGACCGAGGAGCACCCGCCTCCGGCGGCCTGACACCCGTGCCCGGGGCCGGAGTCCCGAGGACCTCCGGCCCCGCCCCATGTCACGCGCCCGTACCTGGTGCTTTACCTCCGTCTTACCTCTGTGATCAACTGCGCGCTGACACGTACGGACGGCCTCTGGGGAGGGGTCGTGGGGCAGGGGAGAGTCAGCGATGCACACCGCCGTGGCGGAAACAGTTCAGCCATGCCCGGACTGCGGGGCCGAGGTCCGCGGGGACAGTCGGTTCCCCCTGTGGTGCGCCGCCTGCGACTGGAACGTCGATCCTGAACGGCCCGAGGAGAAGCGGGGGCGCATAGCCAGGGCCCGGCACGCCCAGGCGCAGCGGCACGGTGAGCGGCTGCTGGCCGAGCTGAGCGCCGGTGGGGCCCTGCGTGCCCGACGGGACTCCTCGGCCGTCCTCGCCGTCGCGCTCGCGCTCGTCGTCCACGCCCTGACCCTGTCCCTGACCGCCGGGGGCGTCTGGCTCCTCGTACAGGGATGGGGCGGCTGGGGAATGGTGCCGGGCGCCTTCCTCCTCGCCCTGGGGTGGTCGCTGCGGCCCCGGTTCGCCCGGCTGCCGGAGAACAAGCCCGTCCTGCGCCGTGCCGACGCCCCCGAACTCTTCGCGCTCACCGACGAGGTCGCCCGTGTCGCGGGCACCCGCGGCGTCGACGCGATCGCCGTCGACGGCGAGATCAACGCGAGCGTGCGGAGCTACGGTGTGCGCGGGCGTCGGCTCCTCACCTTGGGTCTGCCGCTGTGGGAAGTCCTCACGCCGCAGCAGCGGATCGCCCTGCTGGGCCACGAGATGGGCCACTACGTCAACGGGGACACCCGCCACGGCCTGGTCGTCGGAACCGCCTACCGTTCGCTGACCACCTGGCACTACTACTTCGCACCGGTCGGCCACGACGCCCTCGACGACTCCGACTTCTTCACGCTGATCCTCAACACGATCTACGTCGTGCCCCGTCTGCTCGTCCGCGGCGTGCTGACCGTCCTCGACGGGCTGACCCTGCGTGCCTCGCAGCGAGCCGAGTACCTGGCCGACCGGACGGCCGCCCGCGTGGGGTCCACCCAGGCCGCGCTGGAACTCATGGAACACCTGCTGATCTCCGACTCGGCCGCCGTGGTACTACAGCGCGAGTCCAACCTCACCGCTCTGAAAGGGCCGCGCGGCCGGCGCGACGCCGCCACCCCGGCGGACGAACTGTGGCAACGTCTCGCCGCGGAGATGTCGTCCGTTCCGGAGCGGGAGCGCGCACGTCTGCGCCGGGCCGGCACGCTGCGGGGCCACAGCGTCGACGCGACCCATCCCCCGACCCATCTGCGCCACGCCTGCCTGCTGACCGGTGAGCCGGCGCCCGCGGCCGTCGCGACCGACACCGAACGGGAACACCGGATCGCCGGAGAACTGGCCGCCGCGCGCACGACGGTGGCCCGGCGGATCCTTCAGGACGGCTACTAGTCCCGTTCGGGAGCGAACAGGTCGGCCGGGTCGGTCACGTGGACGGCCCGCTCCGACCAGATCTTGAGCTGCTCCAGGTCGGAACACGCCTGCACGCGGAGCCGTGTGGCCTCGGACACCTCGATGCCGCGCAGCTCCAGGATCCTCAGGATCATCTCGATGCGATCCTCGACGCGCCCTTCAACGCGCCCTTCAGCCCTCAGCTGATCCGCGACCGGATTCTGGAAGAAGTAGTTCACCGGAGCCATCAGGTCCCTCCAAATCTCCTTCGCCCGGGAATCCACCAGGCCAGACGTCACGAGCTGTGCCAGCAGAGCAGCGCCTGCCGGGATGCGGCGGGACCCGACCCCTTACGGCCGTACGGAAGACGCCGGTCCACCGCCGATGAGTGGCAACAGCGGGGCTCACATCATCACGGGACGGCACAAGCGAGTCACTCGGGAGCGGTCCTACGACTCGGCGGCAGCGTCAGGAGCTGTCGCCGTCGAACAGCTGCTCGGCATCACTCACGTCCATGGCCCGTCGCGCCCAGAGCTTGAGCAGCCCCTCGTCGGTACACGCCTCCACGCGGTACCGGATCGCATCGGAGACCGGGAGCCCCCGCCAGTCAAGGATTTCGAGGATCATCTCGACCCCCTTCTCCACCCTTCCCTCTTCGCGTACCTGCTCCGCCAGCGGGTGCCGCCAGAAGTACTGCATCGCCGTCATGAGGTCCCTCCACATCTGTTGGGCCCGGGGGTCCGTCAGGCACGAGTCGACGAACTGCACGAAGACCGCGGCACTGTCGCGATCGATGGTCCGCAGGGCGGCTGCCAGGGACTCCAGTATGGCGGGGGCCTGCCGACCGCGGCCATGCGTCATGGCCGAGAGCACGGCAAGGGACACGTCTCGCCGGGCTTCCCGCTCGTCTGCGATCACCGGCACATTGTCCGGGCCGAGGACGAACGGACACACCGTCAACGACGGACGTCCCCGCACCCCGAGATGAATGGGCTCGGCCGCCCAGCGGGCCGTGGCACTGTTCTGCGTGACGACGAGCAGAACGGGCTCGCACCGATACTTCTCGTACAGGTAGCTGAGGTAGTACGGCCAGCTGCCGCGCTTCCTCTCGTCCGGCTTCCCCTGCGACTCCACGACCAACAAGTACGCCCCCTCGTCGGTCTCCGCACGCAGCAGCGTGTCCACACGCCGCTCGACCGGTTCGATCTCGGTGAGGTCGATGTTCATAGCGGCGAAGGAGTACGGATCGGGGAAGGGAACCTGCAACACCTTCTGCAGGGCACGGGTCAACAGCGCCGGATCCTTCTGGAAGATCCGGTGCAACGCCTCGTGCGACGAGCCGACCATCGGCTCTCCTTTCTGTCCGACATGATCAACGAGCTATGCGACGGCCAGGTCACACCACACGTACTTGCCGGTGTCGCCGCCCTGTCCCAGCGGGTGCCAGCCCCAGTCGTCCGCGCAGGCCCGGACGAGGGCGAGACCCCGGCCCGCCTCCGCGTCGGAGGCCACCTCCAGGCCGTACGGCGGCGGCACCGGGCTCGCGTCCCAGGCGCCGATCCGCAACACCCCGTCCCGTCGGTGCAGCCGTAGGGCCGCGGGTCCCTTCGTATGGCGTACGGCGTTGGAGACCAGCTCCGCCGCCAGCAACTCGGCGACGTCCGCGAGGCGGATCAGGCCGTGCAGGGTCAGGATCAGGCGGACGGTACGGCGGCAGACGGTGACGGCACGGGTGTCGTGGGGGATGTGCAGGCTGTAGGCCCAGGGCTCGTATGCAGGCATGCGTGAACTCCGGTTCGAGTGTGGGGAGTCGAGAGTTCGCTGGGAGCGCGGGCGGTGGCGGTGTCACAGCCGCCGCGGCAGGACGGAGTGGTGCGCTTCCGGGGTCCCGGGGTTCCGCAGCGTGTGCGTCGCATCACTGACGGTATGGGTAAAATTTGGGACCGCGCAAGCCACTGCCGTAATCTTCCCCCCGAAGGTGTCACTTCCCCAGGACAGTTGGGGCGAGGGAGGAAGCCATGCCGCGCAGACGGCAGCCGACCGCACGCCAGGAACGCCTGGGCATCGAACTACGGAAACTGCGCGAGGCCGCAGGACTCAAGGCACGCGAGGCCGCAGCGCTGGTCGGGTCCGACTCCGCCCAGATGAGCCAGATGGAGTCCGGCATCGCCGGGGTGAGCGAGGAGCGGGTACGCAGTCTCGCCGCTCACTACTCCTGCGCGGACGGGGAGTTGATCGAGGCGCTGGTGGCGATGGCGACCGACCGGACACGCGGCTGGTGGGAGGAGTACCGGAGCCTGTTGCCCACGCCGTTCCTGGACCTGGCCGAATTGGAGCACCACGCCACACGCCGGCTCGATGTGGAGTTCCTGCACGTCCCCGGCCTCTTCCAGACGGAGGATTACGCACGCGCCGTCTTCTCGTACCGGGTTCCCCGACTGCCCGAAAATGAGCTTGAGTTGCGCGTCCGTCATCGAATGGAACGCAAGGCAGTCATCACGGGCCCCGCTCCCGTCCCGTACAAGGCGGTGATCCATGAAGCGGCCCTGCGCATCAGAGTCGGCGATCGGACAGCGGCCAGGAATCAGCTGGCGAGCATCCTGGAGCTCTCCGCAGCGGAACACATCACCGTGCGCGTCATCCCCCTCGAGCTCGACGGCTTCGCCGGAGCCACGAACGCGATGATGTACGTGGGCGGTGCCGTGCCCAAGCTGGACACAGCTGTACGCGACGCACCCCACGGCGCGGGATTCATCGATTCCGAGGCGCAACTGGGCACCTTTCGAACACTCTTCCATATGGTGGAGGCTGTGTCGCTCGAACCCGCCCGTTCGCGTGACTTCATCTACCAGCTGGCGAAGGAACTGTGAGGCGCGCCGTGACCACCCCCGACAGCTGGCAGAAGTCCTCCTTCTCCGGGAGCGGCGACGGCAACAACTGCGTCGAACTCGCCTCTACCCCCGGCCTCGTCCACCTCCGCGAGAGCGACACCCCCGCCACCCGCATATCGACAGCCCCCGGCCCCCTCGCCCACTTCCTGCGCCACATAAAGACCTCGTTTCGCGAGGGCGCCCAGGAAGGGGAAAGCTGACCCCATGACCGACAAACTCACCGTCAGTGTTCTCGGTACCGGGATCATGGGGGCCGCCATGGCCCGTAACCTCGTCCGGGCCGGGCACGGCGTCCGTGTCTGGAACCGCACCCGCGACAAGGCCGAGCCGCTGGCCGCCGACGGCGCGCACGTCGCGGACACCCCGGAGGAGGCCGTACGGGGCGCCGACGTCGTCCTGACCATGCTGCACGACGGCCCGGCCGTCCTCGACGTCATGCGCCGGGCGGAACCGGGGCTGCGGAGCGGGGCCGTCTGGGTGCAGTCCACCACCGCCGGGACCGAGGCGATCGGCGAGCTCGCCGGGTTCGCCGGGGCCCACGGGCTCGTCTTCTTCGACGCGCCCGTCCTCGGGACGCGCGCACCCGCCGAGGCGGGGCAACTGACCGTGCTCGCCGCCGGCCCGAGCGCGGCCCGCGACACCGTCACGCCCGTCTTCGACGCCGTCGGCGCCCGTACGGTGTGGACCGGCGAGGACGGCGCGGCGGGCAGCGCCACCCGGCTCAAGCTCGTCGCCAACAGCTGGGTCCTCGCCGCGACCGCCGCGACCGGCGAGGTGCTCGCCCTGGCCGAGGGGCTCGGCGTGGACCCGCAGGACTTCTTCGGCCTCATCGCGGACGGTCCGCTCGACATGGGCTATCTGCACGCCAAGGCGGCCCTCGTCCTGGAGGACCGGCTGTCCCCGGCCAGCTTCGCCGTCAGCACCGCCGAGAAGGACGCCCGCCTGATCGTGGAGGCAGGGCAGCGGAACGGCGTGCGCCTCGACGTCGCCGAGGCCGCCGCCGAGCGCTTCGGCCGCGCCGACGCCCTCGGCCACGGGGGCGAGGACATGGCCGCCGCGTACTTCGCGAGCTTCGAGGAGGGGAAGCCCCCCTCCCCGTGAGCCCGTGAACCCGTGAACCCGTGAACCCGTCGGGCCGCCGGCCTGCGGCCCCGTACGTCTAGCGGGCGTCGTCCGTGCTCCCGTGCCGTGACTGCGCCGGGACCGGACCCGCCCGGTCGAGCAGTCCCGTACGGGCCGCGAGTGCCGCCGCCTCGAGACGGGATCCCACGCCCAGTTTCATCAGGACCCGCTGGACGTGGGTGCGGGCCGTGGACGGGGCGATGCCCATGCCGGCCGCGATGAGCCGGGTGTCCTCGCCGTCGGCGACCCGCACCAGGACCTCCACCTCGCGGGGGGTGAGCATCTGGAGCAGCCGCTGGCCCTCGTCGTCCGGCTGGGCGGCGGGGTTGAGCAGCTCGCTGAAGGCGCCCTGGAGCAGTTGCGGGGCAACGGCCGCCTCGCCCGCCCTCGCCTTCATGATCGCGCGCTCGACTCCCTCGATGCGTTCGTCATGGCGTACGTAGCCGGAGGCGCCGGCGGCGAACGCTGCGGCGATCCCGCGCGGGTTCGGTACCGGGCCGAGCACGAGGACCGCCACCTGCGGGCGCTCCCGTTTGATCCGCACCACCGGGTCGAAGATCCCCGGCTCGGCGGGTGTCGCCGTGCCGATCAGGCACACCTCGGGTGCCCGTGTGATCACCAGTTCCGCCGCTCCCGCGGCGGGCGCCGCCGCGGCGAGCACCCGGTGCCCGCGCAGCTTCAGCGCCGAGGCCAGCGCCTCGGCGAGCAGTCGGTGGTCGTCGACCACCATGAGCCGGACTCCCATCAGGCAACCCCCCAGTCCCCCCGAACATCCCCACTGGTTCCCCGTGGATCAGGAGCCCCCCGGCTCTCCATCCCCCGGAAGCTACACGCTTGTTCGACGTCGCGCTCCCCCTACCGGAGAGAACTGCCCCGGAATATCGAAATCCCAACCCGACGGGAAGTGAAGCGGGGTATGCGTGCGGCCCCGTCCCTGAACAGGGGCGGGGCCGCACACGGTGTTCCGGCCCGGATGAATTCACCCGGAGAAACGATCACCGCTTTCTTTCGAAGGTGATCATTTCGGTTCACCCGAAGGTGAGGGTCACTTCGTTCCGAAGGCGATCGCCAGGTATGCCTTGTCCGTCGCGGAGGTCGGCTTGTTCGCGTAGACCTGGGCCATGTACAGCCGGCCGTCGCCGTAGAGGAACTCGGCGTACTCCGGGAGCATGCTCATCTCCGCGTCGTGCGTCGACTGGGTCGTGGGGTTCTCCATCAGCGTCGTCTCCTTGAAGGAGGTCCCGTCGATGGCGACGATCTGCCCGCCCTTGTCGTACGGCGGCCGCTTGTACGCGAGGACGCTGGTGCCGTCCATGCGCAGCGGGGTGATGTCGTAGCCGTCACCGGCGTCCGCGCGCTGGCCGGTCTGCTTGCCGGTGCCCAGGTCGAAGGCGACGATCTCGTTGGTTCGGCTGTAGTCGGTGGCCCCCTCGTGCTCCTCCGTCGGGATGTACAGCTTGTCGTTGCCGACGGCGAGCGACTTGCAGAACTCGATCTTGGTGATGCCGTCGCACTTGGCCGCGTACGTCTTGCCGGGGGCCGAGATCTTCGCCCGCAGCTTGCCGGTCTTGTTGTCGATGGAGAAGAAGTCCGAGATGCCGCTGCCGTCACCGGCGGTGTCGCCGACGTCGGCCGCCACGACCAGCGGTTCGGTGGAGACGATGCTGGCGTACTCGATGCCGGGCGTCATCTTGTACTCGGAGGTCACCGTCCCGGTCTTCGGGTCGATGGTCTGGATGTGCAGCTGGCGCGTGCTGCCGTACTCGCCGCACTTGCGGACCGCGACCAGCTTCTCGCCGCCGCCGTAGCCGGAGTCGTAGCAGCTGTCGCTCGTCTTCGGCGCCCACAGCGCCTTGCCGGTGGAGATGTCGAACGCGCCGCCGCCGCCCGTGCTGCCCACGGCGACCGTGCTCCCGCTGATCGTCACGTTGTCGAGGTTGATCTGCTGGTCACCGGACTTGACCGTCCGGGTCCAGAGCTTCGCGCCCGCGTCGAGGTCGATGGCGGCGACCTGGGTGCACCCGTGCGAGGGCTGCGTCTTGGTGGGCATGGCCGGCTCGAAGACGACCGCCGTCCGGTTGGAGTCCGTGGTGTGCCGGCTGGCCTGGCACACCGGGCCGGGGAGCTTGACCGTCCAGGTCTTGGCCCCGGTGTTCGGGTCGTAACCGTTGATCTCGGCGTTGCTGGTCTTGGCGTACACCTTGTCGGTGAGCCAGGAGCCGACCGTGTTCACGCTCGTGAGGCCCTTGGGCACGGCCGGCGCGGGAAGCTGGAACAGCAGCGAGGACTTGGGGTCGGCCGGCGCCTTCTCCTCGCCGCCGCCCTTCTTGTCGTCGCCCTTGTCGTCACCGTCCTTGCCGCCGGTGCCGCCGTTCGCCCCCCCGGCGTTGTGCTTGTCGCCGTCCTTGCCGGAGAGCTGCGAGTACATGACACCGCCGCCGACGATCAGCGCGATGGCCACCACGGCCGCCACGATGATGAGCAGCTGGCTGTTGGGCTTGCGCCCGCCGCCCGTCTGCTGGGCCTGCGGCTGCATCGGCATGGTCGGCGGCTGCGGGTAGCCGTACGGGGCCTGCGGCTGGCCCGGGTAGCCGTAGCCCGGCTGGCCCGGGGGCGGCGTCTGCGGATAGCCGTACGGCTGCTGCGGGGACGCGGGCGGAGGCGTCTGGGGATAGCCGTAACCGGGGCCCGCGGCAGGCGGGGGCGTCTGGGGGTAGCCGTAGCCGGGACCCGCGGCGGCCGGCGGAGGGGTCGACGGTCCGAACCCGCCCGGGGGCGGGTCCTGGGGCGCGCCGAAACCGCCGGCCGGCGGGTCCTGCGGAGCGCCGAAACCCTGCGGAGCCGGAGCCTGCGGAGCCGGAGCCTGCGGAGCCGGGGCCTGCGGAGCAGGGGCCTCAGGCGCGCCGAAACCGCCGGGCGGCGGGTCCTGCGGGGCGCCGAAGCCCTGCGGAGCCGGGGCCTGCGGGGTAAGGGCCTGCGTCGGCGGGTCCTGCGGGGCAGGGGCCTGCGCCGGCGGGTCCTGCGGGGCGCCGGAGTCCTTCGCGAGCGGGTCCTTCGGTGCGCCGGAACCGCCGGCCTCGGGGGCCCCGTCCGGGCTCTGCGGAGAACTCGGGGAAGGGTCCTGCGGGGCGCCGAAGCCCTTCGGGGGCTCGTTCGGCGGCGGGGGCGGCTGACTCATGACGTGAATACCTCGGAATGCGTCGGAACGGCGGGCCTGTACGCGTGTGGGGCGCGACGGAACGGGGCGGGGGCGTCGGTCACTTGCCGTAGGCCAGCATCAGCTTCTCCTTCGCCTCGTCGTTGCCCGTCAGCCGGAGCGTGGAGATGTAGAAGCGCCCGTCCACGTAGTCGACGGCCTTCGAGTAGAAGCCGGACTCGATGTTCGCGGTGCCCGCCGGGTTCTGGAGCAGCTTCACGGGCGTGTGGGCGCCGCCGCCCGTCGGGATCGACACGACGCGGCCGCCGCTGTCGTACGACGGCTCGACGTAGGCGAGGAGGTTCGTGCCGTCCGTCCTCATCGGCATCATCGCCGCGTCCCCCGGGGACTTGACGCGCCACTTCTCCTTGCCGGTCGCGAGACTGAACGCGACGATCTCGTTGGGGCCGCTCTTCGCCTCGGTCGGCAGGTAGACCGTGTCGGCGTCGGCGGCGGTGCCGAAGCAGCCCGTCAGGTCGCGGTTGAGGATCGCGAAGCCGCATTCGGGCGCGAGGCCGTCGTCGCTCTTGAGCTGCGAGCGCAGGGTGCCGTCGCTCTTCAGCGCGGTGATGTTCACCGTCTTCTTCGCGTCGTTGGTCAGGTAGAGCACGACCGGGTCGACGGAGTAGGCGTGCCCGACCCGCCAGCCCTTGGGGATCTTCGTCGTCCACCGGGCCTTGCCGGTGGCCGGGTCCAGTTCCTGCACCTCGTCGTGCTCGGTGCTGCTGCCGGCCCCGCAGGACGAGACGGCCAGCAGCTTGGAGCCGCCCGCGAATCCCGCCGGGTAGCAGCCGGTGCCGTACTTCTTCTTGTCCCACAGCTTCTTGCCGCTGGTGACGTCGTACGCCGTTCCCGACATCGAGCGTCCGACCGTCAGCGTCTTGCCGGTGATGGACAGTTCGATCGTGAGCGTGCTGTCGAACAGGTCGCCTTCCGCGAGCTGCGCGGTCCAGCCCTTGGCGCCGGTGTTCAGGTCGATCTGCTGGAGCTGGTTGCACTTCGCGCTGCTGGCGGAGCTGCTCATGTAGGCGATGACGACCTTGTCGTCGGCCGTCTTCTGCGGGGTGACCGCGCAGATCTTCTGCGGGAAGGTCAGCGCGGGCCAGGTGGGCTTGCCGTCACCGACGTCGAACGCGAAGAGCTGCTTGTACGCCGCCTTCACCGCCGTCTTGCCGGTGATCCACATCCCGGGGGCCTCGGCGCCCGAACCGGGCGCGTCGGGTGCCGACTTGTACCAGAGGACCTTCGCCTCGCCCGCCTTGCGGTCGGCGTTGAGGTCGTCGCTCTCCTCGCCGCCGTCGCCGCTTCCGTCACCGGGGTTGGCCGAGGCGTCGGAGGCGGGCGCGGACACGGACGGGCTGCTGCTCGGGCTCTTCTCGGCGACGGGCTTCTTGTCGTCACCACCGCCGGTGACGGCCCAGACGGTGCCGCCGACGACGAGCAGACCGGCCACCGCGGCGGCGATCACGAGTGCGGGCTTGCCCTTGAACGGGTTCTTCGAGCCCCCGCCGGGACCGCCGGGCACCGGGGTGCCGGGCGCGCCCGGGTAGGGCGCCTGGGGCGGATAGCCGTATCCCGGCTGCTGCCCGTACCCGTAGGGTCCGGGCTGGCCGTACGGGCCCGGCTGCTGCGGCTGTCCGTACGGGCCCGGCTGGGTGTAGGGGCCGGGCTGCTGCGGGTATCCGTAGCCGGGCCCCGGGGGCCCGGCGGGCGGGGTGTTCTGGGGCGCGGGCGCCTGGGGCGGCTGCGCGGGGGGAGGGGGCGTGCTCATGGGCGCGCCGAAACCGCCCTGCGAGCGCGGGTCCGGCGAAGCGCCGTCACCGCCCGTCGGCGGCTGGTCCTGCGGTGCTCCGAAACCGCCCTGCGGCGGCTGGCTCGGCGGCTGACTCATCAGCGCGTCCCCCTCTTCACTGATGTGACCCCCCACCGGCGGCGCCGGATTCGCGCCTCGTCCGGTGGATCTCAGACTGTTCTCAGAACGCTCTTTCTATCACTCCGGGGGGCGCGGGCAGGGGGGCGGTGCGCGCCCTGTTCCCAAGGGAGGACCGGGCTGTGATGCCGTCGTTACGCGCCTTCACGCGCTCTTCACGCGGGGCGCGCGAGGCGGGTCCGGCCCCGCGGGAGCTCCGTCGCGAGGGGCGCTTTCGGCAACTCGGGGGCGCTCGGCGGGACTTGCGCTCCCTTCGAGCGGGACGCGCACTCCGGACGAACGCGCCGGACGCGCGGCGCCTCCGCACTCCGGAAGGCACCGCGCGTCCGGCGAGGAGCGGCCGCCCCTCCGTGTCACGCGTCTGTCACACCTGTGTCACGCGTCTTCGGCCAGCTCCAGCCAGCGCATCTCCAGCTCCTCGCGTTCCCCCGCCAACTCGCGCAGCTCCGCGTCGAGTTGAGCCACCTTCCCGAAGTCGGTGGCGTTGTCGGCGATTTGGGCGTGCAGCTTGGTCTCCTTCTCGGAGATCTTGTCCAGCTGGCGCTCGATCTTCTGGAGTTCCTTCTTCGCGGCGCGGGCGTCGGCGGCCGACGCGGTCTTCACCGGAGCGGGAGCGGCGGCGAGCACGGTGGCCGCGGCCGCCTCCTCCATCTTCTTGCGCCGCTCCAGGTACTCGTCGATACCGCGCGGAAGCATCCGCAGGGTGCCGTCGCCGAGGAGCGCGAACACGTTGTCCGTGGTGCGCTCGATGAAGAAGCGGTCGTGGGAGATCACGATCATGGAGCCGGGCCAGCCGTCGAGGAGGTCCTCGAGCTGGGTGAGGGTCTCGATGTCGAGGTCGTTGGTGGGCTCGTCGAGGAAGAGGACGTTGGGCTCGTCCATCAGCAGGCGCAGGATCTGGAGCCGGCGGCGCTCACCACCACTGAGGTCACCGACCGGCGTCCACTGCTTCTCCTTGTTGAAGCCGAACGTCTCGCACAGCTGCCCCGCGGTCATCTCGCGGCCCTTGCCGAGGTCGACCCGGTCGCGGACGGACTGGACGGCCTGGAGGACCCGCCAGGTGGGGTCGAGTTCGCCGACCTCCTGGGAGAGGTAGGCGAGCTTGACGGTCTTGCCGGTGACGATCCGGCCGGCGGCGGGCTGCTTCTCGCCCTCGGTGCGGGCGGCCTCGGCCAGGGCGCGCAGCAGCGAGGTCTTGCCCGCGCCGTTGACGCCGACCAGGCCGATCCGGTCGCCGGGGCCGAGCTGCCAGGTGAGGTGCTTGAGCAGGACCTTGGGCCCGGCCTGCACGGTCACGTCCTCCAGCTCGAAGACGGTCCTGCCGAGCCGGGTGCCGGCGAACCGCATCAGCTCGCTCTTGTCGCGGGGCGGCGGCACGTCGGCGATCAGCTCGTTGGCGGCCTCGACGCGGAAGCGCGGCTTGGAGGTGCGGGCGGGCGCGCCGCGCCGCAGCCAGGCCAGCTCCTTGCGGACCAGGTTCTGCCGCTTGACCTCCTCGGTCGCGGCGATGCGCTCCCGCTCGGCGCGGGCGAACACGTAGTCGGAGTAGCCGCCCTCGTACTCGTAGACCGCGCCCTTCTGCACGTCCCACATCCGGGTGCAGACCTGGTCGAGGAACCACCGGTCGTGCGTCACGCAGACCAGGGCGGAGCGGCGTTCGCGCAGGTGCTGGGCGAGCCAGGCGATGCCCTCGACGTCCAGGTGGTTGGTGGGCTCGTCGAGGATGATCAGGTCCTGCTCCTCGATGAGCAGCTTCGCCAGCGCGATGCGGCGGCGCTCGCCGCCGGAGAGCGGGCCGATCACGGTGTCGAGGCCCTGCGGGAAGCCGGGCAGGTCGAGACCGCCGAAGAGACCCGTCAGCACGTCCCTGATCTTGGCGTTGCCCGCCCACTCGTGGTCGGCCATGTCCAGGATGACCTCGTGGCGCACGGTGGCCGCGGGGTCGAGCGAGTCGTGCTGGGTGAGCACACCGAGGTGCAGGCCGCCGGAGTGGGTGACCCGGCCGGTGTCGGCCTCCTCCAGTTTGGCGAGCATGCGGATCAGGGTGGTCTTGCCGTCGCCGTTGCGGCCGACGACGCCGATGCGGTCCCCCTCGCTGACGCCGAGGGAGACCCCGTCGAGCAGTGCACGGGTGCCGTACACCTTGCTGACGGACTCGACATTGACCAGGTTGACGGCCATTTCTCTCCTGCCAAGGGGGACGATCGACCCTCAAGGGTAGTCCGCGCGGCGGACGCCCCCTGCCGCGCGTGCCTCGTCCCCTCAGCCGAGCACGGTCGCTCCCGGCGCCGGGGACTCCGTGACGCGGACCGCCCGGCAGGTGCCCGAGGCGGTCAGTGCCCGGCCGACGGTCCGCGCGGACTCGGCGTCCGGCGCGAGGAACGCCGTGGTCGGGCCCGAACCGGAGACGAGCGCGGCGAGCGCGCCGGCCGCGCGGCCCGCCGCGAGGGTGTCGGCGAGGGCGGGGAAGAGGGAGAGGGCCGCGGGCTGGAGGTCGTTGGAGACGGTCCGCGCGAGGGCGTCGGCGTCCCCCTTCGCCAACGCGTCCAGCAGGTCCTGCGAGGCGACCGGCTCGGGAACCCGTACGCCCTCGTTCATCCGGTCGAACTCCCGGAACACCGCCGGGGTCGACAGCCCGCGCTCGGCCATCGCGAAGACCCAGTGGAAGGTCCCGCCGACCTCCAGCGGGCGCAGCAGCTCGCCCCGGCCGGTACCGAGCGCCGCCCCGCCCACCAGGGAGAACGGCACGTCGCTGCCCAGCTCGGCGCAGATGTCGAGGAGTTCCTCGCGCGGGGCGTTCGTGCCCCACAGGGTGTCGCAGGCGAGCAGCGCGCCGGCTCCGTCCGCGCTGCCTCCGGCCATGCCGCCCGCGACGGGGATGTCCTTGGCGATGTGGAGGTGCACGGCGGGGTCGACGCCGTACCGGCGGGCGAGCTCCAGGGCGGCGCGGGCCGCGAGGTTCGTGCGGTCCAGGGGCACCTGGGCGGCGTCGGGGCCCGCGCAGGTGACGCGCAGTTCGTCCGCCGGGGTGACCGTCACCTCGTCGTACAGCCCGACCGCGAGAAAGACGTTGGCCAGGTCGTGGAAGCCGTCGGGGCGCGCGCCGCCGACCGCGAGCTGGACGTTGACCTTGGCAGGGACGCGTACCGTCACCGTCTCCGTCACGGCTGGGTCGACTCCTCGTTCTCGGGGGCGGGCTCGGAAGCGGTCTCGGGGGCGTACTGCCGGCCGGCGGCGGCGCTCCCGGTGGCGTCGCCGTGGTCCGCCGTCACGCGGTTCTCCGCGATCCGGACGAACTCCTCGACGGTCAGGGACTCCCCGCGGGCCTGTGGCGAGATCCCGGCGGCGACGAGCGCGGCCTCCGCGGCGGGGGCGGAGCCGGCCCACCCGGCGAGGGCGGCGCGCAGGGTCTTGCGGCGCTGCGCGAAGGCGGCGTCCACCGCGGAGAACACCTCGGCCTTGGTGGCCGTCGTGCTGATCGGCTCGGCGCGCCGGGTGAGCGCCACGAGACCGCTGTCGACATTGGGCGCCGGCCAGAAGACGTTGCGGCCGATGGCACCGGCCCGCTTCACGTCGGCGTACCAGTTCGCCTTCACCGACGGCACGCCGTACACCTTCGAGCCGGGCGGGGCGGCGAGGCGGTCGGCGACCTCGGACTGCACCATCACGAGCGTGCGCTCGATGGTCGGGAAGGTGTCGAGCATGTGCAGCAGGACGGGTACGGCGACGTTGTACGGGAGGTTCGCGACCAGCGCGGTCGGAGGCGGCCCGGGCAGCTCCCGTACGTGCATGGCGTCCGAGTGGACCAGCGCGAACCGGTCGGCCCGCTGCGGCATGCGGGCCGCGACCGTCGCGGGGAGCGCGCTCGCGAGGACGTCGTCGATCTCCACGGCGACGACCCGGTCCGCCGTCTCCAGCAGGCCGAGCGTCAGCGAGCCGAGGCCGGGACCCACCTCCACGACCACGTCGTCGGGCCGCACCTCCGCGGTCCGCACGATGCGGCGCACCGTGTTCGCGTCGATGACGAAG
The DNA here is from genome assembly GCF_002911015.1 of Streptomyces populi. Taxonomy (GTDB): domain Bacteria; phylum Actinomycetota; class Actinomycetes; order Streptomycetales; family Streptomycetaceae; genus Streptomyces; species Streptomyces populi. Next base: position 4,088 of record NZ_KZ626945.1, on the reverse strand, counting down.
TTCTGGCCGCGCTGCTTGGTGGGCCGTACGCCGAGGACTGCCGCGAGTTCGCGGATCTCGGCGGGGCCCAGGAGGGCGTCGGAGGTGGGGCTGGTCACGAGCCAAGGGTACGGGGGGCCGGGGCCGGGCCGTGCAGCCGCGGCCCGTGGTGCCGGTGTCGGCCGTGCCCGGACCGGTCGTGACGGTGTCGGCCGTGCCCGGACCGGCTCGTGACGGTGTCAGCCGTACAGCCGCGGCCCGCAGTGCGGCCAGGGACTCGCCCCCCGGCGCGTGTACAGCTTCTTGGCCCTGAGGGTCTGTTCCGCGGCCGGGGCGTCCTGGGGGCGCCCGCTGCCGCCGAGGGCGTGCCAGGTACGGGTGTCGAACTGGTAGAGGCCGCCGTAGGTGCCGGACGGATCCACGGCGCCGGGCCGGCCGCCGGACTCGCACGCGGCGAGACCGGACCAGTTCAAGCGGTCGGCGCCGCCGGAGGAGGGATGCGGCTTCGTGCCCACCCTGACCAGCTGGGCCTGCGGGCGCCGCACCAGCTCGGACCGGACGAGCCGGGGTCTTTGCCGGACGCCGTCGACGGTGCGCAGGCTGTAGGTGAGGCGCCACGCCCCGTACCGGCCGGGGCGGTCGACCACCTCGACGCCCTTGAACAGCGAGGAGTCGTCCACCCGCCGCACCTCGAACGGGATCCGTCCCTCGCGGACCTCCCTGGTCCCGGTGACGCGCAGGACGGTGACCGTCTGCCCGTCCCGCGGGAAGCTCCCGGCCGGGACGGAGGTCGTGTCCTGCCCGTGCAGGGTGATCCCGGCCTCCTCGACGGCCTCCGCGACGCTCGCGGCGTTCGTGCGGATCGTGCGCGCCCGGCCGTCGGCCATGATCGTGACCGCGCGTTCGGTCCGTACGTCGAGCGCCAGCCCCTCGGGCCCGATGCGCCGGGAGCGCGAGGCCGACAGACGGGCGCCCTCGGCGCGTACCCCCAGCTGGCCGAGCGCCCCTTCCACGGTGTGCTCCGTCGTCCACACCCTGCGCCGCTCCCCGTCGACGGTGAGGTACACCGGCCGCCCGTGGCGCACCACGACCTCGTCCCCGTCGCTGAGGGCGGTGCCCGGGGCGGGCGCGACCACGTCGTGCGCGCCCGCCTCCACGCCCTCGTCGGCGAGCAGTTCCGTCACGTCGTCCGCGAAGGTGTGCAGCGTGCGCGGTCTGCCGTCGACGCTGAGCTCGATCGCCTTGTCGTTGGCGACGAACGCGGAGGTGCCGCCGGCCAGGAAGGCCACGACCAGGGCCTGCGGGAGGAGCCGTCGCAGACACTCCGGGCGCTCGGGGACACGCCTGCGCCGGGCCGCGCGGCGCGCCTCGGCCCGGCCGCCCGTGACGCGCTCCCCGGTCCGCCCGTCACCGGGGTCGCTCCCGTGCGTCCCGGGGGCGCTCCCCGGGCGCACGGCGACCGGGGTGTCCGGCCGTAGCAGACGGGGCTCGGTGGGAGCGTCGGGCGCCACGGGCACGGCGCGGGCCCCGGGCGCTCCGGGCGCCCGGGGCGTGTCCGGCACCGCGGGCGCGGCGGCCCGCGTCTCGCGGGCCGGGCGGTACGGATCCGGGAGGACCCCGGCGTACGGCTCGTGGGGCCGGTACTCCACGGGGCCGGAACACCTCTCGTGCCCGGAGGACGGTCCGTAGCCGCGGTACGCCTGGTGACCGGAGTGAACCTGGTGGTCGAAGGGCGCCTCATGACCGGGGTGCGCCTCGTGGCCGGGGTACGCCTCGTGGCCGGGGTACGCCTCGTGGCCGGGGTACGGGGTCTCGTGGCCGAGGTTCACCTCATGGCCGGGATGCGCCCCGTGGCCGGGGTGCGGGCTCCCGTGACCGAGGCCCACCTCATGGCCCGGATACGCCCCGTGGCCGGGGTACGGGCTCCCGTGGCTCCGGTACTCCCCGTGACCGCGGTACGCGTCGCGGTCGACCCGCGTGGCCTCGGCCTCCGCGGGCCGGGCGGACGCCCCGGGCGGACCGAACACGCCTGACGGACCGAACCCGCCGGGTGCCCCTGCCTCACCGGGCACACCCGGGGGCCCGAACGCGCCGGGCGGGCCCGCCGTGGCGGGCGCGGCGGCGCCGGCCGCGCCGGTGGCGGTGACGGTGGCGGCTTCGGCGCCACCGGTCGGTCCGTACGTCTCGTACTGCTCGTACCGCGAGCTGCTCACGACGACACGCTCCAGGGTCCGGATCGGGCGACCAGAACCTAGCGGAGCGACCGTCACTCTCCCAAGCAACCCGGCTACGCTGTGTCGCGGCGCTCCCCCGCCGGAGACACCGGAAACGCCGGAGACACCGGACCGGCCAGGAGGAGCCCCTGGACCGTCACGGATCAGTAGCCGAACGCGCGCGCGGTGTTGGCGGAGATCGAGGCCGCCAAGGTGTCCTCGTCGATCCCCCGCACCGCGGCCATGGCGCGCACCGTGACCGGAACGAGGTACGGGGCGTTGGGCCGTCCGCGGTAGGGGGCGGGCGTCAGGAAGGGCGCGTCGGTCTCGACGAGGACGAGTTCGAGCGGGGCCACGGCCAGCGCGTCGCGCAGCGGCTGGGCGTTCTTGAAGGTCATGTTGCCGGCGAAGGACATGAAGTAGCCGGCGCGGGCGCAGACCTCGGCCATCTCGGCGTCGCCGGAGTAGCAGTGGAAGACGGTCCGCTCCGGGGCGCCCTCCTCCGCCAGGACCCGCAGGACGTCCGCGTGGGCGTCGCGGTCGTGGATGACCAGGGCCTTGCCGTGCCGCTTGGCGATCTCGATGTGGGCACGGAAGGAGCGCTCCTGCGCCTCCTTGCCCTCGGGGCCGGTGCGGAAGTAGTCGAGTCCGGTCTCGCCGACGCCCTTGACGTGGGGAAGGGCGGCGAGGCGGTCGATCTCGGCGAGCGCCTCGTCCAGCGCCTCATCGCCACCCGGCTGCCGGGCACCCTGCCGGGACCAGCCGTCGGGGTCGCCGAGCACGATGCGGGGGGCCTCGTTGGGGTGCAGGGCGACGGTGGCGTGGACGGCGTCGTGCGTGGCCGCCGTCTCGGCCGCCCAGCGGGAGCCCTTCACGTCGCAGCCGACCTGGACGACCGTCGTCACCCCGACCGACGCGGCCTTGGCGAGGGCGTCCTCGACCGTGCCGGACTGCATGTCGAGGTGGGTGTGCGAGTCGGCCACGGGAACGCGCAGGGGCTCGGGGAGCGGCGGTGCGGCGTTCTTGTCGGCGGCGGAAGCGGAGGAAGGCATGCCCCGATCCTACGAAGGGGGCATGCCCGGCCTCACCCCGCGGGGAGCCGGGAGGCCGTCCCGTGGCCCCGTCCGGTCCGGTCAGCCCGCCCGGCGGTGCTGGAACGGGTGCAGCAGGTCCGACAGGTGCCAGTGGTGCGGCTCCTTCGGGGCGTCGGCGGAACCGGTCCGCGTCTCCCCCTCCGGGCCCTCCTCGGGCCGCTGCGGTACCGGACGGCGCGGGGGCCGCGTCGTGGAGTGCATGGACTCACGGACGGACGACACCCGGCCGGCGCGCATGATGCGCACCACGTGGCTGTCGCAGTTCAGGCAGGTGGGCCGGCTGAGCGGCGACGGCACGACCTCGCCGTCCGCCACGTACATCACGTACTCGGCGCCTTCGGCGTCGCGGTGGTGCTCGATCTCGTACGACTGTTCCCAGCCGTGCCCGCAACGCATGCAGGCGAATGAATACGATTCGTGGACGACGGCCGTCGCCGTGCCGCGGTGCCCGGCCCGTTCGGTGACCTGACCGGCGGCGACACCGCCGGTCCGTCCTGTGGTCTCACTCATGCCAGCTCCTCTTGTCCGCTGGACAAGCGCCTCCGTCGGCGGGACTCCCCCGGAATTCCGCCGATCCGCAGGAGGCGAGGGACGGGTACGTCCCTTCGTCCAGTGGACGCTTCTCCCGACGCGAACGCATCCGGCCTGTCGAGTGTTGGAGTCGTCTTGGCCTTTCCTTGTCGCAACGCTCCTGTCACGCGGCCTGATCTTTGCCTTCCACGGTAGTCCTTTGCCCTTCTATGGGCCGCTTCGTTCGGCGTTCTTCGCCGCCACGACCGCGTCGAAGACGTCCCGCTTGGGA
>NZ_KZ626944.1 GCF_002911015.1 Streptomyces populi | reverse complement strand
AGTCCAGTCCCGCGTACGGGCCGTTGTACCCGCCCCAGCTGTCCACGGCGCCCCAGGTCGCCTTGCCCACCGACCCGTCGTCATCGAGGCCGAACCACCGCTGGAGTTTCCTGGTGGCGGCTTGGATCTGGTCCTGCCGAAAGACATGCGAACTCTTGGAGGCGTCGGACAGGAGCCGTGCAGGGCCCCGCCGGAGCGGGGCCCTGCGGAGTGTTGCGGTGCAGCTGCCGACTACCAGTTGGTGGGCAGGTAGTTGTAGCAGTAGGCGGACTTGGTCCCCTGGTGCCATTCGTCGTTGGGCATGTTGGAACCGGTGTAGTACGGGTCGCCGTGCGACATGATCGCGTTGCCGGTCTTCGGACCGACGACGCCGTCCTGCGGCAGTCCCATCTCGCCCTGGAACTCCTTGATGGCCGCCTTGGTGGCAGGCCCGAACTTGGAGTCCTCACCGGTCGTCGGGGCGTCGGAGCCGGACGTGACGAGCCAGTAGTTGATGTTGTGCTGGACGCACCACACCGCGGCGCCGCTGTTCGGGTAGCCGGAGCCGATGTAGGAGGCGCCCGTGCTGGCGCCGGCCGAGGTGGCGACGCCCATCAGCGCGGCGCCGGCCATGACGGCGGCCATGCCGCCCTTGACGATCGTGGACTTGAAGCTCATCAGGATTCCCCCGTGCGTGAGTTGTGAGTGTGCGGGCATCGCACATCTCCTTGGCCGAGCAGTGGAGCAGTGGAGCAGTGGAGCAGTGGAGAACGGACCGTGCGGCAGGTTTCTCACCGCGTGAGCCACTCCGGTGACTTCCTTCACCCACTCTGGACGGCTCGCCTATCCGGACCCTGCCCCCTCGCTCTTCGTCCGCTACTCACGGACCGCACACGTCGGACGGCCTCCGAGAGGGCGTCCGATCCAGGCTGCCGATCGCCAGGGGATTTCGACGGCCACCCGGATCGAACGAAAGTCGACCGCTCAACAGCCGTCATCGGTCGCTGAATTGACGCATTCCATCACTCCGGATTCGAGTCCGGTCTTCTCCGGTCCGGCCGGAACCAAGCGGGCGTCGAGCGGGCTCAGAGGGGAGATCGACCGGATCGTCGCCACCGTCCACGCGCCGCTGCTCGCCGACTTCCGGCTGATCGACACACCCGGGTTCAACTCGGTGTACGGCCACGACGCCGCCGCCTCGCTGAACCTGCTCACCAGCGCCGAGTGCGACCGGGCCGACGCCATCGGCAACCAGGAGCTGACCGGCATCGGCCAGGAGGTCGCCCAGCGGTTCGTCGGCAACGGCGGCTCCGGCCTCACGCCCATGAAGGCGCTCGGGGTCATGCCGAGGATCAACGAGATCTGGCCCTCCCTGGTCCAGGAGAACTTCCGTGACCCGTCGGCCGGCCGCTGCGGATCGGGCGCCGCATCTCCAAGGGCACCTACGGGGAGTGCGCCGTCGGCAAGGTCGCCGACGTCCGGCTCTTCACCGAGGCGCTCACCCCCGGCGGGGTCGCCTCACTCGGCCGGAACCGCCCGGTTCCGACCCGGCTGGGCCGAGGCCCGGTCCCCGCACGCGGCGGCCCCTCGGAGATCCGGGCAGGTCCCGGATCTCCGAGGGGCCGCCGCCCCGGTGCCGGCTCCCGCTCCTGGAGTCGTGACGGAACCGTCCCGCCGGACACATTCCCGGGGTGACGTGGGATCAGTTCCCCAGCGACGACAGGGCCGCGGCCACCCGTTCCGTCGCCTCCGGCGGGGTGGAGGCGTGCGGGGAGAAGCGGAGCGAGTCGGCGCGCACCGTCGGGGTGACGCCCTCGGCGTGCAGGGCCTTCGCGACGACGGCCGGATCGTGGTCCGGCACGGTGAAGGACAGGATGCCCGCGCGGCGTGCCGGGTCGGTGGGGGAGAGGACGCGGCCGCCGTGTGCGGTGACGGTCTCGGTGAGTTCGGTGATCCGCTCGGCGACGGCGGTCTCGATCGCGGCGACCGTGTGCCGCTCCACGAGGTCCAGCGCGGACGCGAACGCGGCTGCCGTCACCGGGCTGAGATGGGTGACCGACCACCGCTGCGCGCCCGCGGCGGGCGGGTGCTCGGCGCCGTCGAACAGGCCCACGTCCTCGATGCCCGTCCAGCCGGTGAGGACCGGTTCCAGCGACTCCAGCGCGCGGTCGGACAGCGTCGCGAAGCCGGTCGCCCAGCCCGCGCGCAGCCACTTCTGACCGCCCGCCACCACCACGTCGGCCGCGTCCCAGTCCATCGCGGCCACGCCGAACGCCTGGATGGCGTCCACGATCAGCAGCCGGTCCGGTCCGATCGCCTCGCGCAGCGCCGCCAGATCGGCACGGAATCCGGTGCGGAAGTCCACGGCGCTGACGGACAGGGCGACGACGTCGTCGGTCAGGGCGGCACGGACCAGGCCGGGAGTGACCCCGCCGCCGGGCTCCGGGTCGAGCCAGCGCGGCGTGGCCCGGCCCAGGCCGGCGGCGCGGCGCCATGGATAGTGGTTGGCCGGGAAGTCGGTGCGCGGCGCGAGGACCACGCCCTCCCGGATGCCGAGGGCGGCGTGGAACAGGCCGGTGGAGGCGTTGGGAAGCAGCACGGTGTGCCGGCTGTCGGTGCCCGCGAGACGGGCGGCCGTGTCCCGCGCGAGGGACTCCGCGCGCATCAGCCCGTCCACGGTGGTGTGATCGGCGCGGGCGGACTCCTCCAGGGCCCGGGCTGTGGCGGCCACGGCGTCCCGCGACGGCGGTCCGAACCGCGCGAAGTCGAGGTACCCGGCGGGCGTGTCGAAGTGGGCTGCGTACGACGTGAGCACGGGGCTCGTCCTTCCGGGGCGGTACGGGGCGGTGGGGGTCGGGCGGGGCGGCTGTGGGGGCAGGCCCGCCGGGTGAGCGGGCGGTGCGGGGGAGCGGCGGACCGCTTTCCGCCGTCCCGGGCGCGTCCTGCCCGCCTGCACGGTACGCGGCGCGCCCCGCGCGAACCTGCTCGGGGTGCCGGACCGGAGTGTCGGCCCGCACGGGGAAACGGGACGGCCGGACACTCCTCCAGGGGTGTCCGGCCGTCCCGTCCGCCGAAGCCGAAGCCGGTGTCGAAGCCGGTGTCGAAGCCGATGTCGACGCGGCCCGTGAAGAAGCCGGGTCTCAGTGTCCGGCGGACTCCTCGGGACGCGCGTGGCGCGGCAGGAGGAACGCGAGCAGGAACGTCAGGGCCAGCATGCCGTCGACGATCCAGAGCAACGTCTGCATGACGGAGCCGAAACCGCTCCGGAAGGCGGACGACGCGGTGTCCTGCAGCACGGCCGGCACCCGGGCGCCGGCCTCGGGTGAGGTCACGGCGGAGCGGGTCTCCTTCTCCAGGCGGGCGCAGGACGCCGGGGTCACGGCGGGATCCTTGGCCGTGGCGCGGTCCGAGGCGCAGGTGCGCAGGTCCGCCACGATGCGGTCCTGTGCCTCGGGCGCGACGTGTGCGGCGGCCAGCTGTTCCCGCAGGTGGTCCGAACGGTGGTCGACGGCGGTGGCGATCCCACCGCCCAGCAGGCCGAAGAACACCGTGCCGAGGATGGCCACGCCGAAGGCGCCGCCGAGCTGCTGCATCGCGGTCATCGTGCCGGAGGCCGAACCCGTCTCGTGCTGCTCGACGCTGGCGAGCACGATGTCGAAGAACGGCGCCATGAGCAGGCCCATGCCGATGCCCGTGACGAGCAGGGACGGCAGGAGCTGCCAGGGGCCGACGCCGCTGCCGACCATGTCCAGGGTCAGCCACACGCCGAACACGCCGAGCGCCATGACCAGAGTGCCGCCCTGGAGCACGGTCCGTCCGAACCTGGCGACGCCCTGGGCGATGCCGAAGCCGACGATCATGCCGCCCGACCAGGGCACCATCACCAGGCCCGCCTTGAGCGGCGAGTAGCCGAGGCCGATCTGGGTGTAGAGGTTGAAGACGAGCATGAAGCCCTGCATGGTCGAGAAGAAGACCAGGCCGAGGATCATGCCGCCGCTGAAGCCGCGCTTGCGGAAGAGGCTCGGGACGACCAGCGGGTCCTGGCCGGCCCTGCTGCGGCGCGACTCGTACAGGGCGAAGGCGACGAAGACGGCGACGGAGGCGCCCATCATCAGGAACGTCCACACGGGCCAGTCGTACTCGCGGCCCTGGACCAGCGGGAAGATGATGAGCAGCGCGGCCAGGGAGACCAGGATCATGCCGGGGATGTCCAGGCGCGGCTTGCTCTCGGACCGGCCCCTCGGCAGGTAGCGCACGGCACCGAGGATCGCCGCGGCACCCAGCGGCAGGTTGATGAGGAAGATCATGCGCCAGCCGGTGCCGAAGTAGTCGGCGTCCACCAGCCAGCCCGCCAGGATCGGCCCGCACACCGCGGACAGACCCATGACCGGGCCGAACATGCCGAAGGCCTTCTGCGACTCCTTCGGCGGGAACATCTCCTTGATCATGCCGAGGCCCTGCGGCAGCATCACCGCGCCGAACAGCCCCTGCACGACCCGCGCGCCGATCAGCATCCCGGGGGACACGGACACCGCGCACAGCAGCGAGCCCAGGGTGAAGCCGGCGGCTCCGACCAGGAACATCGTGCGGCGCCCGTGTATGTCCCCGAGCCGTCCTCCGGTGACGAGCCCGACGGCCATCGAGAGGGTGTAGGCGGCGGCGAGCCACTGCAGGGTGGAGGCGCCGCCGCCGAGGTCGGCCCGCATGGAGGGGCCGGCGATGTTCGTGACGACGGCGTCGAGGAGGTCCATCACCTCGGCCGCGAGGATCACGAACAACGCAGCCCAGCGCCACCGGTAGGGCGCTGGTGAGTCGATGGGCGTCTCGGCGGACGCGACACCGGTGGTGGACATCGGGAACTCCTCGTGAAGAGGCCGCGCCGGGGTACGACCGGGGCGCGGTGGGACGGATGGGTGCGACTAGCCCGGCTTGCCGTCACGGAGGAAGGAACAGAGGAGCAGAAGCCGGAGAACGCTGTTCACTTTAGCGGAACACTGCTCAGCAAGAGAACGGCGTTCATCAAGATATAGCGCAACTCGGCGACGGAGACAAGATATATCGCGTCAGGTCCGAGTGAACGCCGCTCTCCCGGAGAGAACACTGATCTCCACGCGCCTACACTGTGCTCATGAGCGACGCGGCCGCCGGCACTCCCGAATCACCCCCGCCGTCCCCCTGGGAGCGCGAGCGTCCCGTCCGCGCCCGCGTCGCCCCGGCGCGCGAGCCGCTGTCGCGCGAGCGCATCGTCGAGGCGGCCTTCGTCGTGCTGGACCGGTCCGGTCTCGACAAGCTGTCGATGCGTCAGGTGGCGGCGGAACTGGAGGTCGCGGTCTCCGCGCTCTACGCCTACGTCCGCTCCAAGGACGACCTCCTGGAACTGATGTACACCCGGCTCTTCGCCGACTTCACGCTGCCCGAACCCGACCCGGAGCGGTGGCGGGAGCAGGTGCTGGACTACGCGCGCTCCTGGCGGTGGCTCCTGCTGTCCCATCGCGACATGGCCAGGATCTCCATGGCGCACGTCCCCTTCACCGCCGAACTGCTGCCGTACGTGGAGGCGTTGCTCGCCATCTTCCGCACCGCCGGGCTGCCCGACCGCATCGCCGCCGAGGCCGGTGACCTCATCTCCACCTACATCGACGGTTTCGTCCTGGAGGAGGGCATGTGGCAGGACCGGGCCGCCGAGCAGGCCGGGAGCGGCTCCCTGGCCCGCCCCGACTGGCGGGAGATGGCCGACGAGATGCAGAACTACTTCGCGTCCCTGCCCGAAGAGGACTTCCCCCATCTGCGGGCCCTGTCGGGATCGATGGTGACGGAGTCCTCCGACGAGCGGTTCGACATCGGTCTGGAGATCATCCTGCGGGGCCTCGCGAGCTATCTCCCGGACCGCGAGGCCTGAGCCCGGGGCGGGCCGCCGTGGACCTGCCCCGCCGCCTTCGGCTCAGTTGTTCCAGCTCTCGTCGTACGGATCGTGCGGCTCCGGGACCGGCTTCGCCGTGCTGACCTCGAGGTAGGGGATGACGCCGCCGTTGACCGGGTCCTTCGCGCGCCTGGCGGTGTAGCGGCCGGTGACCTCGAGCCAGGTGTCGGGCCGCAGGACGGGCGGGACCCGCCCGGACAGGCCGATCTTGACCGGCTGGGCGTCGGCGGCACAGCAGTTGAGGGCCATGCGGACGAGATAGGGAGCACCGGCACTGTCGAGCGCGACGAAGCCGGTGATCCTGACCCGCCGGCCGCCGAGGGAACGGCCGTGGTCGTACGCGGCCCTGCCCGCGTAGTCGACCAGGCCCAGGGGGACCGGATCGCCGGCGGGCAGCTCGGCGTAGCCGAAGGGTGCCTGAAGCGCCGTACCGGTGCGCATCGCGCTGTAGGAGCCCAGAGCCGGCGGGGCGACCAGGATGAGCGCGAGCAGCGGGAGGACGAGGAGCCACGAGACGCGCGGCTCACGATGCCCGTGCCCATGTCCGTCCGCGGGTCCGGGCCCGTGCGCCGGCTCGTGTGCGCCCGGGTCCGTGGCCGTCTCCGTGCTCACGGGCCCGTGCCCGTGCTCGTCGCCGGACCGGCCGGCGGAGGCCTTCCGGTGCTCGCGCATCTCGTACCAGGCCGTGGCGAGGGCCGTGACGATCAGCACCGCGCCGGCCGCGAGCAGCAGGGGCCGCAACCCGGCCTTGACGTACCGCAGATAGAGGTCCGTGACGCTCGCGTGCAGCACCGCGGCGCCGACGAGGAAGAGCACGGCCGCCTGTGCCTGCCGGTTCACAGGAGCACCGCCCCGGTCAGTACGGACACGAGGACCGCGAGGACGAACGTGGCGGGCGCGAACCGTGCCGCGAAGCCGCGGCCGAACGTGCCGACCTGCATGGCGAAGAGTTTCAGGTCGATCATCGGGCCGACGACGAGGAACGCCAGCCGGGCGGTGAGGGAGAACTGGGTCAGCGAGGCGACCACGAACGCGTCGGCCTCGGAGCAGATCGACAGCAGTACGGCGAGGACCGCGAGGGCCAGGACGGACACCACCGGATTCCCGGCCGCGGCGTGCAGCCAGCTCGCGGGTACGACCGCCTTGAGCGTGGCCGCCGCCATCGCGCCGAGCACGAGGAACCCGCCCGCGTGCATCACGTCGTGCCGCACCGACCCCCAGAACGCCGCGCCCTTGCCGAGGCCGTCGTGCGCGGGGCGGTCCGGCGGGCGCAGCCAGTCGGTGCGGCCGAGGCGCTGCCACAGCCAGCCCATCGCGCAGGCCACGAGGAGACTGGCCGCGAAGCGGGCGAGGACCATCTCCGGGTTCCGGGGGAAGGCGACGGCGGTCGCGGTCAGCACGATGGGGTTGATCGCCGGGGCGGACAGCAGGAACGCGAGGGCGGCGGCCGGGGTGACGCCGCGGCGCACCAGCGCCCCGGCGACCGGTACGGAGGCGCACTCGCAGCCGGGCAGGACCGCCCCGGCCATCCCGGCGACCGGCACCGCGAGCGCCGGCCGCTTCGGCAGCGCGCGGGCGAAGAACGCCGGCGGGACGAACACCGCGATGACCGCGGACAGCAGGACGCCGAGCACGAGGAAGGGCAGGGCCTGGACCACCACCGCGACGAACACGGTCATCCAGCTCTGCATCACCGGCGCGGACAGTGCCCCGCGGATCGGCCCCTGTGACGCGATGACCAGCAGGAGGAGCATGGTCAGGGCGAGCGGGGAGTCGAAGTTCCAGCCCCGCCGGCCCCGGCGGTCGTCCTCGTCCCGCCGCCGGACCGGCGGCGGGGCTTCCTTGGTGACGGTCACGCTCGAGGTACCTCCGGTCGGGGAAGGGCGTGGCTGCGGATGCCCCTTCGCCCTGGATACGCCGGTCCGGCCACGGCTTCTCACCGGGCGTCGGAGGGTTTGCCCGTGCCCGGGGGATTCTTGACCTTCGCGGGACCGCCCGTCGTGACCGGGGGCGTCGGCTCACGCTCCCGGCCGCCGGTGAGCGGCCGGTCCATCTTCCACGGGACCCGCCGGGGCGGCGCGGGCGGGTCCCGGAACCGTCGGCGGGGTGCGGGCGGCCCTCGGCGGGCCGCCGGGGCGGGCGATGGCGCACCGGCCCGGTCCCATCCCGCGCGACGGCCGTTGTCACATCTCTTTACGTCAGTGTCATGTACCTGTAGCTTCCCGGGCTGCAAAGGCTTTCAGGAATTTGCCGGTTCTTCTTGCAAGTCAACTCCCCCTCCCCGCACCCGCATTGGAGCCGCCCCATGAGCCGCAGACGCCAACGCCCGCCACTGAGAGCCCTGGTGGCGCTCCTGGCGGTGACCGGACTGTTCGGACTGACCCCGCCTGACACCGGGTCCGTCCCCCTGGAGACCACTGCCGCCACCTCCACGACGGCGACCGTCTTCTACTACACGAAGACCAAGAACTGGCCGACCACCTACCTGCACTACGCCCCGGACGGCGGTTCCTGGACCACCGTGCCCGGCGTGCGGATGGAGACGGCCTGCACGGACTGGGTGAAGAAGACCGTCGACCTCGGCTCGGCCACCGGACTTCAGGCCACCTTCAACAACGGGAGCGGTACCTGGGACAACAACGGAGGCAACAACTACGCGCTGGGCACCGGCACCATCACCGTCAAGGACGGCGTCATCGCCCACAGCGACCCGTGCGCCGACACCGGTACGGGCAGCGGCAACCAGGCGACCGTGTACTACTCGACCGCGACCTCCGGCTGGACCACCGCCAACATCCACTACGCCCCCACGGGCGGCTCCTGGACGACGGCCCCCGGCGTCGGCATGGAAAACGCCTGCACCGGATGGTGGAAGAAGACCCTCGACATCGGGACGGCGACCTCGCTCAAGGCGGCCTTCAACAACGGGAACGGCGTCTGGGACAACAACAACAGCGCCGACTACACGATCCCGTCCGGCACCACGACGGTGAAGGACCGGACCGTCACCGCCGACGCCAAGGACCCCTGCGCGGCCCAGGCCCCCGACACCCAGGCGCCCACCGCACCCACCGGGGTCACCGCGACCGCGACCAACACCTCGGTGGTGGTGAGCTGGAACCCGGCGACCGACGACACCGCCGTGACGAAGTACCAGCTCACGCGGACGGGCGGCACGAAGGGCACGGTCGTCACCGACGTCGGCTCGACGGTGTACTCCGACACGGGACTCGAGGAGAAGACCGACTACGCCTATACGGTGAAGGCCGTCGACGCGGCCGGGAACACCTCGCCCGCCTCCGCCGCGGCCACCGTCACGACCGGGGAGAAGGCTCCCGCGCCGGCCGCGGGGACACCACTCGGCACCGACCCGCGCAAGGACCCCATCTACTTCGTCCTCACCGCCCGCTTCTACGACGGTGACAGCTCCAACGACCGCGGTGGCAGCCAGGACGTCAAGTCCGGCAACGCGGCCAACGACGACCCCATGTTCCGCGGCGACTTCAAGGGCCTGGTCGCCAAGCTCGACTACATCAAGGCGCTCGGCTTCTCGGCCGTGTGGATCACCCCGGTCGTCCTCAACCGCTCGGACTACGACTACCACGGCTACCACGGCTACGACTTCTACAAGGTCGACCCCCGCCTGGAGTCCGCCGGAGCCTCCTACCAGGACCTCATCAACGCGGCCCACGCCAAGGGCATGAAGATCTACCAGGACGTCGTCTACAACCACAGCTCCCGCTGGGGCGCGAAGGGTCTGTTCACCCCGACCGTGTACGGCGTGCGCGACTCCCAGTGGAGCTGGTACTACGACGAGAAGAACGAGGGCTTCGAGTACGACGGCCTGACCGTCGAACCGAAGTCCGGGAAGTCGTACTACAACGGCGACCTGTGGTCGACCGCCGAACCCTCCGGCAACACCTGCGTCAACTGGGGCAAGCCGACCGGCGGAAAGAGCGCCGAGGGCTACACCCTCTACAACTGCCAGTGGCCCAGCCCCACTTCGGGCATGTTCCCCAAGGCGTACTACCACCAGTGCTGGATCGGCAACTGGGAGGGCGAGGACTCCCGTTCGTGCTGGCTGCACGAGGACCTGGCCGACTTCAACACCGAGAACGCCACCGTCCAGAACTACCTGATCGGCGCGTACGACAAGTACATCGACATGGGCGTCGACGGGTTCCGCGTCGACACGGCCGTCCACATCCCGCGCGTCACCTGGAACCGCCGCTTCCTGCCCGCCATCTACGACCGGGTCGCCCAGCGGTTCGGCACGGACGCCGCGAAGAACTTCTTCGTCTTCGGCGAGGTCGGCGCGTTCGTCAACGACAAGTGGAACCGCGGCTCGGTGAACCACTCCGCGCAGTTCTTCACCTGGAAGGAACGCAAGGAGTACAGCGCCGACGACGCGACCGCCTCCATCGAGCAGTACAACTACGAGGAGCAGCTCGGCACCGGCAACCAGCCCACCTCCACCAACGCCTTCCTGAGCGGCAACAGCTACCACACCCCGGACCGCAGCCAGTTCTCCGGGATGAACATCATCGACATGCGCATGCACATGAACTTCAGCGACGCGCAGAACGCCTACAGCAACGGCAAGGACTCCGACGACTCCGTCAACGACGCCACGTACAACGTCGTCTACGTCGACAGCCACGACTACGGCCCCAACAAGTCGAGCACCCGCTACAGCGGCGGCACCGACGCCTGGGCCGAGAACATGTCCCTGATGTGGACCTTCCGCGGCATCCCCACGCTCTACTACGGATCGGAGATCGAGTTCCAGAAGGGCAAGCAGATCGACTGCGGGCCGACCTGTCCGCTGGCGACCACCGGGCGCGCGTACTACGGCGACCATCTCGCCGGCAGCGTCACGGCCTCCGACTTCGGCAAGGCCGACTCCGCGAGCGGCGAGGTCGCCACGACCCTCGCGCAGCCGCTGGTCAAGCACCTCCAGCGGCTCAACCTGATCCGCCGGGCGATCCCGGCTTTGCAGTCGGGCCAGTACTCGACGGACGGCATCAGCGGCTCGATGGCCTTCAAGCGCCGCTACACCAGCGGGGCGACCGACAGCTTCGCCCTCGTCACGGTCACCGGCGACGCGACGTTCACCGGCATCCCGAACGGCACCTACACGGACGCCGTCACCGGTGACGTGAAGACCGTCTCCGGGGGCACCCTGTCGGTGGCCGCGCCCGGCAAGGGCAACCTGCGGGTCTACGTGCTGAACGGCCCCGGCAAGATCGGGACCGACGGGCCCTACCTGAAGTAACCCGGGACCGGCGGACAGCTACGGGAGCGGCGGTCACCGCGGCCCCGCCCGGGCGCCCCGCGCCCGGGCGGGACACCGTGACCGCCGCCACCGCGCCCGGCGGGACCCGGGATGAATGGCGGGATGAGCGTTGGGTACGTGACCGTCGACACGCCCGGGAGCGGGACCGGCCCGGGTGTCCGACGCCCGCCACGACCCGGGAATCTGCCATGGACACGCCCTTGAACAACAACCACCCGACCGCACCCGCGGCGACGCCCGCCCAGGAGGCCCTGGACACCCTCGTCGTCAACACCGCCGATGCCGCCGCGCTGGACACACTCGCCGGAAGCGACGTACTGGTGCCCGTGCCGGACGACGCCACGGACGAGGACGTCGCCGACCCCCACGCCGTCGCCCTGCCCGTCCTGGACGACCCCGAGGGCGGACAGGTGGTCCCGGTGTTCACCTCGGAGCTGGAACTGGCCGAGCTCCTTCCCACCGTCTCCCGCTACCGGCTCGTTCCGCTCGCAGCGCTCGCCTCCCAGTGGCCCTCGGGCGATCTGGACCTCATCATCGACGCCGCCTCACCGCACGGTCTGACCCTCACCTCCGAGGGCGTGCGCACCCTGCTGGTGAGGTAGCGGAACCGCCGGCCGTCCGGCGCGGGCCCCGCCCGCGGCACGGACCCGCGGACCGGCGGGGCCGGTCCGCGGCGAAGGATGTCCGGATCCGGTCCTCGCCGAAGAGTGGTCCGGGCCGTCCGGAAGGGGAAGATCCCTGGAAAGCCGCCGCGGAGGAGTGGGGTTCCCTTGAAAGTCGTCCTGCTGGGTACCGCCGCCGGCGGCGGCTTCCCTCGCTGGAACTGCGCCTGCGCACGGTGCTCGGCCGCCCGTGACGGAAAACTGCCCGCCCGCACCCAGGAGTGCGCCGCCGTCAGCGGCAACTCCCGCGACTGGTGGCTGCTCAACGCCTCCCCCGACATCCGTACGCAGCTGAACGCCACCCCCGCGCTCGCACCCGGCCCCGGCGGCACCCCCGTGCGCGGCGTCCTGCTGACGGACGCCGAGGCCCATCACGTGACGGGACTGGCCGGGCTGTACGGCGCCCCGGGGCTGAAGATCTACGCCTCGCCCCCCGTCCTCACCGCGCTCTCCCCCCTGCGTCCCCTTCTCGAACGCCATGCCCCGTGGACGTGGGAGGACAGCTTCACCGAGGGCGGATCCGTCCTGGCCGGAGGGCTGGTCGTCAGCGCCCGCGCGCTCGGCTCCAGGGCCCCCGGTCACGTCCCGGGGGCCGCCGACGACCGCTGGGTGACGGCGTACCGGATCGAGGACCTGGCCAGCGGCGGCGTGCTCGTCTACGCACCCCGCCTGGGTGAGTGGACGCCCGCGCTGGACGAACTGATCACCGGGGCGGCCTGTGTCCTGCTCGGTGGCACCCTCTACGCGGCCGGCGAGACGGACATCCCGGTGCGGGCGGCGCCCCGCGGACGGAGGGCCTCGTGGCACCTTCCGGTCTCCGGCGCGGACGGCAGCCTCGCCGCACTGGCCCGGCACCCGGGCCCGCGCGTGGTCTACACCCACTTCGACAGCGCGAACCCACTGCTCGACCCGGCCACGGACGCCTACGCGTCGGTGACCGCGGCCGGAGCCGAGATCCCACTGGACGGAGCGGAATTCGTCCTGTGAACCAGATCTGGGCGTCACTGATCGGCGTCGTGCTCGGCGGAAGCATGTCCTACCTGGCCCAGTTCACCACCGCACGCCAGGCCGCCCGCACCGAGGACAAGCGCCAGGCCACGCAGCTGGCCGAGGCCCGCCGTGCCGAACGGCTCGACGTGATGAGGGAGTTCATCCAGCTCACGCAGCAGGGCATACGCCTCGCCGAGGACCGTTACGAGGCACCCGACTGGTCCTCCGGCTGCACGCCCGAGTGGCTCGCCGCCGCGCGGGCGCTCATCGAACGCCTCTGGATCTGCGAGCGCATGATCCTGGTCCTCGTCGGCCCGGAGCTCCACCGGCTCGCCTGGGACTACGCGGGTGCGGTGAACCACGTCCTGTGGGAGGACCTCGGCGGCCCCGAAGCCGCGTGGGACCACCTGCGCGGTCCCATGAACGTCTTCCTGAACGCCGCCCACGGGGAACTGGGCTGACCCGGCTCCGGAGGCCCCTGACAGCGGAGTGATGCAGCGGGTCCCGGTGTCCTTCGCGTTCCGTCGGGCGGGCGGGGTCCGCGGACGGTCCGCGGTTCGAAGGGACGACCGTCGCTTTCGGAACTCCCGCTTCCGGAACTGCCGTTGCCTGGCCCTGTCCGGCGTCGTCGACGCGCAGGACGCTCCATGAGCCGATGGGCCGTGCTCTCCGCCCGCCAGGGCACGTCGCTCGCGCCGGAACCGGCGATCCAGGCCGTGACGGCCGACTTCCAGCCCCCTCGCGGCAGCCTGCCGACCCCGCTGGTCGGCCGCACGACATGGCGCGACACCGCCGTCGCCGTGGCGGACCGCCACGTGACGTTCAAGATGACCCTTTCCTTACGGAAGGGCTCTCGTTATGTCGAGAAATCATCTGTTGTGATCGTCATTCACTCATTGATGATGTCTCTGCTTCAACATCAACATCCAGCGGAGCGGGGACACCATGAACAAGACACGCAGGGGCATGAGGGCGGCGTCCGTCGGAGCCGCCGCCTCGGCACTGGCCGCAGGACTCCTGCTCGGCGCCGCCGCGCCCCAGGCGAGCGCCGCGAGCTTCAATTTCTTCACCGTCCAGTTCACGAACGGTTCCGCCGTCGTGACGGTGAGCAACGGCAGCGGCTCCACCGTCGGGTCCGGAGCGTGGGCCGCCGACCCCGGTGAGCTCGGTTCCTCCACCGGCGACACCCTCATCGCCAACGACACGCTCAAGGACGGCTACGGCATCGAAGCCCACCTCAGCACGGGCAGGATCGCCTCGACCCGTGGGCACAACTCGCCGTACACCGACAAGACGACGGGCAACCTTCCCGAGGGCAACACCTACTACATGACGGTCTGCGTCGTGAAGGGCACGTTCGAGGACTGTTCCGACAGCGTCGCTGTCAGGGCGTGAGCTGAACACCGGAGGCCGGGTCCGGTGATCCGGCTGGGCCGCGTCCCCGCCCGCGTACCGGGGCCGGCCAGGAGCGCAGCCTCTGCTCATCTCTACGATGCAGGTCATGGGGACCACAGATTCCGCACCACTCATACGCGCCTGTTGGCTCTCATGGCTTGTGGTCGAGACCGTCGATCAGACCGAGGTGGTGAAGGCCCTCGGCTTGATGGATGTACGGGATACCACCTGGGCCGATGGCGTGGAACTCATCGACGAGGTGGCACACAACGAGAAGAAGCCGTTTTCCACAGTCGTCATCACTCCACCCGTGCAAGGGTGGACCCTGGTCGTCGGACCGTACTTCGGCCTGCCCTATCTGTCGCAGACGACGCACGTCACCGACCTGTGCCGAAAGCTGAGCGCCCTCTTCGGCAAAGCCCAACTCTTCTTCCACAGCGAGCAGAACGACGGGGAGGCGTGGCTGATCGCCGAACGCGGACGGATCCTCAGACGATGGATCAGTGAGTACCCGGAGCTCGCCCTGGGCGAACCGTCGGGAGTCGAGCGACGACTCCTCGACGCCT
This sequence comes from Streptomyces populi, assembly GCF_002911015.1. Classification (GTDB taxonomy): domain Bacteria; phylum Actinomycetota; class Actinomycetes; order Streptomycetales; family Streptomycetaceae; genus Streptomyces; species Streptomyces populi. Next base: position 14,328 of record NZ_KZ626944.1, on the reverse strand, counting down.
ACGGCATCACGGGCAAGCCCGAAGATCTCGACCCGGACGGTGACCTGGCCGGCGAGTGGGCGGCGACCTGGGGGGATTGCTGGGCCACGACGGTTGCGGAGGAATGCAGCATCAACCCCACCACGGCCGTCATGAGTGAGGGCAGACCGCTGATCGCAGATGCTCCGCCCTTCGAGCAGTCGCACCGTCCGTCTCGAAGAGGTCGCCGCTGACCACCGCCTCAGGAGTTCGATTCGCAGACTGACCACAAGAAGTGGCACGGCCGTGGCACGCGGTCGCTCTCCCCGGCCCAACTCTTGCCTGGTCCCGTACGAGGGGGAAGATCCCTGAGCCGCCGGGGTCACGGTGACCAGGGGCAGGAACGGCGGGGGCTGTCGTGGGACAACGGATGAATCTGCTGGGAGAACCAGGAGTGGGGCTGCCCGGAGGGCCGGGTACACCTGTTCCGGGCCATGCGGACGTGCTGATGACCCGCGGCCGGGCGTGAGGTCTGTTCATCACGCTGGTCCTCCTCGCGATCGGTCTGCTGGCGCTCTGGTATCAGTCGCGGGACGTTTTCAGTCGAGCACCCTCGGACGGGCCCGGGACGGTTCAGGCTGTCATGAGTCACGGCGCCGATACGGCCGACCTCCTCTGGACGGCCGAGGAAGACAGCGAACGGGGATCGATGAAGTCGACCCGGCCCCATGACGAAACATCTGTGGCGTTCCTCGGTGAAGGGACCGCACCGTTCCGAGCTGTCCGAGCGGAGCACGCTTCGTGACCGATCAGCGGACGATGGCGACGTCGAAGAACGTTATCCAGATGATCCCCATGAGCATGAGGAGGGCAGTCGGCACGATGATGATCAACAGAATCACTCCGACGGTGCGGATGAGGCTCGTAGCGGCCTCATGGAGTGCGTCCTGCAAAGGCTCTTGGTCGGTCATGTCCCCTCCTCGCCGGCACTGTACTGCGCGGTCGGTGGAGCGGCTTCGGCCGGGAGCCGCTTCGAGGCGAGTGATCACGGCCCCGTGAGCTCACGGCGAGTCGGGCAGTCCGTGGACCTGCCCCGCCGGCAAGGCGGCGCGCTCCCGCGCCGTGCGACGGCGGTGGACTCGCCGGATGCGCGCTCGGTGCCGGTCGACGGCTCGCAGGACGTGACACCGGATCGCCGACCACGTGGACGGCCGGACCAGGAAGGTGCGGCGGCCTCCGCGCGGCCCATCTGGCACATGAAGTGGCACCGCGGCCCCGTACGGTCCGAGACGACTTGGGTGAGGACTCTGCGCGCCACCCCTGCCGAACCCGGGCCGGTCCATGGGCGTAGGACCAAAGTCCGCCTCCCGCGAGGCCTTTCGTACGAAGCCGCGTGCGGGGACGTGGGATAGCGTCATGATCATGACGACGAACCAGCACATCGAGACCGTGCCCCTCGCCCCCGTGCTCGCCCGCGGCGACCAGGCGGAGACCTGCGCCGACCCCAGCGCCGTGATGACGCTCCTGGCCGACTCGGCGCAGACGGACGGCGCGTTCACCAGCTACCGCTCCACCTTCGAGCCGGGCACGGCCGGTGCCCCCGCGCACTTCCACACGCGCGGCTGGGAACTGTTCTTCGTGCTGGGCGGATCGCTCCAGGTCCTGCTCGGCGAGGAGGTGACCCTCCTGTCCCCGGGCGACTTCCTGGCCGTGCCCCCGAACACCCCGCACGCCTTCCGCCCGGCCCCCGACTCCGCCGCGGGCGCGGACGTGCTGTGCGTCTTCACGCCAGGCATGGACCGCTTCGACTACCTGCGCCTGCTGGGCCGGGTGACCCGCGGCGAGGAACCCGCGAGCCGGTTGGCCGAGACGTCCGAGCGCTTCGACAACCACTACGTCGACAGCCCGGTCTGGCGCGCCGTCCTGGAGGCGTCCGCGTGATCGACACCGTCACCCGGATCCGGATCGCCCGGCCGTCCCGCGACCTCGGGGCGGCGGAGCGCTTCTACGTGGAGGGGCTCGGACTGGACGTGCTCTGGCGCACCACCGGACGCGTACCCGGCGAGCACGACCTCCTCATGCTTGGACTTCCCGACGGTGCATGGCACTTCGAGCTCACCCACGACCCCGAGCAGCCGCTGGACCCCACTCCGACGGTGGACGACCTCTTCGTCCTCTACCTCGGCGCCCCGGTCGACGATTCGTTCCTCGCCCGCCTGACCGCCACCGGCGGTACCCGCGTCCCCGCACACAACCCCTACTGGGACGACCACGGCGTCACCGTCACCGACCCGGACGGCTACCGCCTGGTGCTCTGCTCCCGCACCTGGGCCGCCTAGGGTCCTGTCCAGCCCGGATCAATTGTCGGCGCAGGCCGGGTCTTTGGGCCGGCTACAAGGCGTTCCTGGATCTGTACGGGCCGGGGAGCATCGGCGGTCACCTGTCGCTGAGCCGGCCCCTGGAAGCCGATGCCACGGAGTTGGATCGGTTGTGGTCGCTGGAGGACTGGCGCCGGGCACGGCTCAGCGCCCCGGACCTGTATCCGTACCCCTTCCACCCCGACCCTGGCGGCCTCATCTCCTGGGGTTCGGACGAGCACGGCTGCGAGTACTACTTCCTCGCGATCGAGCCGGACCCTGATGAGTGGCGCATCGTCGTCAGCAGTGAGCGCAACAGTTGATTCGAGACCGCGGGCACCTTCTGCGACTTCCTCGTGCGTTGCTTCGACCGCGTCGACCGGCCGCCTTTCATGGCCCGCGCTTGGCCCGCTCCTGATGCCCGCTACCACTCCGACGTCTGATGCGGCGCTCGCCTCGCCCACCTCGCCGTGCGGCTGACATTCGCTTCGGGCGCCATCTCACGTGGTGAGTCCGGCGAGCCGTTCGTGGCAGATCAGGGTGGCGGCAAGGCTGAGGAAGGCGGCGAAGTGGCGGCTCCTGCGTTGATCCCCGTGCGATCGCCGAAGTCCGGGGTGGCTCTGAGACGTACGCCGAACAGCTCGGCCACCCGTGGCCGTACTGATGCCGCGCACGTGATCGCACGGGGATCGGCAGCATGGAAGCAGCCGAGGGTCCCTGGCGGGCATCCCCACCCGTCGACGTGGAGAAGACCGGTGGTTTTCTCCAGTCCGGTCCTGAAGCCTGACGGTCCATCTCCCACACGGACACCCGGCAGCCGCCAAGGCCCAGCACGCTTCGCAGCAGAGCAGCCACTCCTCCTCATCGGCCTTGCCGCAGCTCTGACCTGCTACAGGAAACTGGCGAAACTCACCACGTGAGACGTCCTCTGAGGAGTTCGATCCACCAGCCGCCCTGGAGCTTTCAGGCCTTCGTTCGTCGGGCGCTTTCGGTTGCTCAAGGCTGCCTGTGTACGCCGTCGTCGATGCCAGATTGGATGGTGCGATGGAGCGCGTCGAGGCAGAGCCGTTCACGGACGGTGGGGACAACGCTGTGGTGCACTTGCCACCCCGTCGGTTCTCCGAGGCCTTGATCCAGGGTGACTCTCTCCGTCATCCGCACCGAAGTCGTCGAAGTCGTCGAAGCCTGCGACCAGGGCGATCTCTCCGGGGCACGGGAAACCGTCGGCCTTCTGCCGGCCGGCCTCGATGCGAACCATGGGCACGGAGGTCGCCGGGGTCCGCTCGGCCGGCCGGACGGACGGTCAGGTGGGGCTGTCGGCGGTCGGGTCCGGTCGCGATGGTTGCTGTGCCCCGCTGCCGTACGGCCGGACCAGCGGCCCACGATCCCCGATCCCCGCTTCAGGAGCGAGGCCGGGGGATCGCAGGCGTGACCTGGAAATCCCTGCCTCGGGCGGCGTGGGGCGGTCCGCACCCCGGCGGACCTCGACTTCCCGTGCGTCCCTGTCCGCTCTGTCACGGAAGTGGCGTGCCCCCGCGGCCCGGTGGGGCACGCGGGGGCCGAGGCCGACATCTCGACGGACGGGCTCGCTACCGCGACACCGGCAGTGGTGCCCACCGGCTGACGGGCCATGCGACGACGAGAGCCCGGCCGATGACTTCGTCCTCGTCGATCGTGCCACCGCCGGGCCGGTCCTGGTGGTACCGGGAGTCCTGAGAGTCCTGGCGGTGGTCACCCATCACCCAGAGCCTCCCCTTCGGCACCTTGATCGGCCCGAACGGCTTGTCACCACAGGGGGTGTTGCCGGGGTAGATGAACGGTTCGTCCATCGCCTTCCCGTTGACCTTCACCGGGCCGTTCCCGGAACATTCCACGGTGTCGCCGCCCACCGCGATCACGCGCTTGATCAGGTCCTTCTCGTCCGCAGACGGCATCAGGCCGACGAAGCTGAGGGCCTTCTGCACTGCGTTCGGCTCATCGGCTTCCTCAGGGAGCCAGCCCCCCGGGTCGTGGAAGACGACCACCTCTCCGCGCTGCGGCTTGGATCCGAACCACGGAGTCAACTTGTCGACCAACACACGGTCGCCCGGCTGCAACGTGTTCTGCATCGATTCGGACGGGATCGAGAACGCCTGCACGAAGAACGTCTTGATGACCAGCGCGAGCACCAACGCGACCCCGACGAGGATCGGCAGCTCCTTCCAGAAGGGGCGCGCTTTCCGTCGGCCGTCGACCGCCACTTCGCCGTCGGTATCGGCATCCCCGGCTTTCGACCGTTCGCCAGCCACAAGATCTTCCACAACCATGCCTCCCCCTGCGCCCTGCTCCGGGCGCACCGTGTCCGTAGTGGTCCCTCGTGCGCAGCACCGGGCCCACCACAGTCACAACGAGCGGGAGTTCCCGGACCGCCGGAGCTCCCGACTCGGTTCTGGGCCGGGTGTGGATCTCCTGTGCCCCGACCCGTCCACCGCGTCGGCCAGGGCCTTTCGGCAACCGACGCGGTCGACGGAGTCCCACCGGCCGGGTCGAGGCCGCGAGCGGTCCTGGAAACCGTCGTGGCGCGAGTCACCGTGGGTTCAGATCCCGCACCCACCGCCAGGTGTCCGCTGGGTCGCCGGTCGCCGGTCGCCGGTCGCCGGTCGCCTCCCGGACGGGCCGGGCCGTTTACCGACTTCGGCTCGTCAGGGTGAAGTGCCCCGGAGCCGGGGCGTGTATCAAAAGCGGATCTTGACGGTGGGATGAACTTCGTTCTTCGTTCGTGACGCGTGGAGATCTGACGGGCGGGCAGCGGGCGTTGTCGGAGCCGCTGTTGCCGAGGGGCAGGAAAGCCGACCGGCCGCCGGAGAACGGCTACATTCGGCGTCGACATCCACGATTCCTCTGGGGGACGCCATGACGGACGAAGCGCAACAGCACTCCGAGGGGCCTCTGTTGAACCTGGGCTGCCTGATGCTGCTGGTGGTGCTCGGCGGCCTGGCGACGATGCTGTACGGCCTGGGAGTGCTGGTCTTCGGCGACACCCCGGCCTCGTCCGCCGCCACCGTTCTTCTCGCGGGCCTGGCCCTCACGGTCCTGGGGGTCGCCGTCATCAAACGGTTCCCCGATGCCGCGCAGATGAAGGGGTACGCCCCGTCCGCCCGCGTCACCCGCCTCGCGGCTGAGCGTTCCCTGGGCGATCACGTCTTCACCCGCAAGAACACCAGCCCGCTGGAGATCGTGGTCGGCGTGGTGGCCGTCGGCGCTTTGATCGTAGGAGCGCTGTGGGGCGTGAACTGGGTCCTGAGCAAGACCGGGACCGACATCCCGGGCCTCCAGAAGCTGGCGACCACCTTGGTGCTCTACCTGCTCGCGGCGCTCTTCCTGACGATCATCGCGCTTCCGGTCATGCTGTGGAGAATGCCCAAGGGGTTCGTCCGCACGCATCTGTACGCCAATGGGCTCGTGTACACCTCCTACGGCCGCCCTCTCGTCGTGACCTGGGACGACGTCGACCGTCTCGTGCTCTCACGGCAGATCCACGGAGCCAAACTCTTCGGCGGCAAGGTGCTCGCCTACCACGTGGTCTCCCATGAAGGACGCCGCCTCCGGATCGACGCCCACCCCCACCTGGACTCCGATCCCATGGGCGAACGCATACTCGACGCCGTACGGCTGCGCGGGCGTCCGGTGCTGGAGGGCGGCCCGGCGGCGGGCGACGCCGGACACCGGCGGATCTGACTCGTGCGGAAAGGGTCCGCGACGGACGACGGAACTCGACGGCCGGCCCTGCTTCCGGCCTTCCGATCTCCAAGATCCCCGACAGCGTCACTCGCTGGGGCCTTCTTCGACCGGGCCGTGCAGACAGCCGGGCATTTCGCGGCTGCGGCCGCCCGCTGCTTCCTTCGTTCCGACACTGACGCCGACTCCCACCAGCGTGGCACGGAACTCGTCGACCACCTCGGCGGCTGTGTCACCACTGCCGCCGTCTCCCCCCGAACTCCCCCCGGTCGGACGGCTGGTCCAGGCCGATCCGGCCGCGGCCCGGGAGCTGCACACCCACTCCGCCCCCGTGAAAGAGACTGCTGCTTCTTGATGCAAGACTCCACCATCACGTCGCCCGACACCGCCGCAGACGAGAACCGGCTGGGGCGGGCGTTCTACGCAGTTCAAAGCGCAGTCCTCCTCAACGGCGTCGGCACTCGCTGCGGACAACTCGCAGTCGCCTGGTGGTCGTTGGGACAGACAGGAAGCGCCGCCACCTTTGCCGCGTTCGTCGCCGTCGGTTCCGGCGCGGAGATCCTCGCTCGAGGATTGCTGGGCCGGCTCGGAGACACCTACCGGCCCGACCGGCTCATAGCCGCCTGCTACCTGATCAGCACCCTGCTGATTGCCGGGCTGACCGGCCTTTACTTCGGTGACCTCTACCATTCGGCCGCCCTGGCTGTGGGCCTCGCCGTGATCGGCATCTGCAACGGCGTGCGCGAACCGTTGCAGACCACCCTGGTGCGCTCCCTGGTGCCCATCTCTCTCGTCGAAACAGCGATGCGGCGTCGAGGCAGCGTCATGGCACTGTCTTCCGTGCTCGGGCCGATCGTGGCCAGCGTGCTCCTTGGGCTCGTCGGCACGGGAGCCACCCTCACCGTCAACACCGCAGCAGTGGCCGGCAGCTTCCTCCTCATGACGACCGCATCCGCGTCCGCGGAGGCGTCCGACGACGAGCCCCGCCCGGAGGAGAAGAGTCAGCCTCCCCTTTTGACGTGGTACAGGAGCACCATCGACGGATGGCGGGCGATCTATCGGATTCGGTCCGAGTTCCAGCTCGCCATGCTGGCTCTCGCCGTCAACCTCGCCCTTTTCCCGGTCTTTGCCGTGCTCCTGCCCGCACTCACCCGCCGCTCCTTCCCCGACGACACGTGGCTGATCGGGGTGGCCGAGGCAGCGTTCGGTGTCGGACTGCTGCTGGGGAGCACGGGTCCTGTCGCCCGCCGCACTCGCGGGACGAACACGCGCTTCACCACCGTGATGGCCGGCTTCACCATCACGGGGCTCTCGATCCTGGCCGGCGGAATCGCCGCCGCGTCGATCGACGACCACCTCCTCGTGCTGGCCGCCGCACTCGCCGGCAGTTTCCTCATCGGCGGTGTCGGCCTCATCATGATCACTGTCACCAATTCCACCGTGCGGGTCCTCGCCACTCCTGCGGGCATGCGTAACCGCGTCACCGCCGGCGTCGCTTTCCTGTCCGGGCTGGCCATCCCGATCGGCAACCTGCTCGGTGGGTTCCTCGCTGAACACCTCGGCGAAGGAACCGCGATGGCCGTACTCGGCCTGGCCGTCCTCGCCGCGACCGCTGTCGGCGCTTTCAGCCCTGATCTGCGCACCGTGCTGACCCTGCCCGACGACGACATCCCAGACGCCTACACCCGGCTCTACCCCCGTGCCTTCCCCCAGGAGAAAGTCCTATGACCACCGTCTCCGCTTCCGTCTGCTCCTTGACACGCACCACCTCTCGCGCGGTGCCCACCAGAAAACCTGCCGCGAGCAGTCCGGCCACCACGGAACCCAGTCGAATCCCGTCGGCGTCGGATCCGTCCAGACGGTCGGCGTGGCGGACCTCCGTGGGGTCCGACGGGTTGTAGACGACGGGTACGTGGCCGCCGGGCTTCGCGTCGTTTCCCGAGCCGTCGCCGACGTCGATATCCGCCTGCACCGTGTTGGAGGGTGTGGTGAAGCGCACGGTCAAGGAGTTCGCCCGGCCTTCCTCCGACCGGTCGGCAACGGAGACCACGGTCGCTTCGGTCCTGCGCCCGTGGTCCCGGAGGCTCTGCAGTATCTGGTCCTCCTGGCCGGCTTTCCATCCCATGAATCCGGCCACGGTGGCGAACATCAGGAAACCCACGGTCGCCGATCGGGCTCTGGCCCAGCGGGGGTCCAGCAGCGACGACGACGGCACACCGAGCCTGGAGACCAGCCCCGTCGCGAGGCGGCCCGGCGGAGGAATGCGGCCGGCCCGACGACGAGCCCAGTCCCACCGCCGTAAGAGCAAGCTCGCGATGGCGCCCGCCATGGACAGCGCCACCGCGCCGCCGAAAACCTGGTTCCAGGTCAGCTCGAACGGATCGAACGCGAGCCACACCACGAAGGCCGCGGCGCCTGCCGACGAGGCCCATCCGTAGAGGAAGCGGTCCTTCTCCCGGCCGTCGCTCCGTACGGATCTGCGCTCACTCATCTGCGCCTCCTCGCCCGGTTACGAGCTAGGACACACCGGTCGCCGCCGAGGTTGCACTGGTGGCCGGCTCCGCGGCAGAGGCTTCCGCGTCCCTGCCCGGAGGATCCGTTCGTTTCAGGGTTTCACCTGCGGCGATCGAGGCGGTCGACTGTCCCGTTCGGTCACGGGCGCCCCGCTGTGGCTCGGCGCGCAGCCCGGCCGGGACGAGCGGCTTCGAGCTTCCGGCCGGGCTCTCGTGAAGCCCGGCCCCGGCGCTCCGTCCTCGTCCGCCGGCACCTGGCCCTCCGTGGGGAGAGCACGCAGGGCGCCGCGCCTCGAAGGGCGGCACGGGCGGATCAGGCCTGCAGCATGCGGGAGAGCACGGACCGCTGCAGGGGGAGCACCTCGGTGTGCAGCGCACGGCCCTTCGGGGTGAGCGCGACCCACACTCCGCGGCGGTCCTCCTGGCAGACGGTACGTTCCACCAGGCCCTCCTTCTCCAACCGACCGATGAGCCGGGACAGCGCGCTCTGGCTCAGATGGACCCGGTCCGCGATGTTCTGCACCCGGCAGTGTTCGCCGGGCTCCGTGACGGTCTCCGAGACGAGGATGTCCAGGACCTCGAAGTCACTGGCTCCCAGGCCGTGCGGATGCAGTACGCGGTCGATCTCGCACATCGTGCGCGCGTGCACCGAGAGGATGTCCCGCCACTGGTCCTCCAGCCGGGAACCGGACGTCTTCGTCGCCATAATTGAACGGTAGCAGAGATCCGGCCACTAGTTGAGTGTGCAACTAGTGTGTGTGCATCCAGTTGTCCGTGTCCGACCGTGCGGCCGCTCCTGCGGACCGCGGCCCGTGCCGTCACCGGTCCCGCCCTGCCGGGACGCCCCGCCGGGACGCCCCTGTCAGGTGGTGGGGTCCTCGATGAGTCCGTACTGGTTGCCCTCAGCGTCCTTCACCGACGCGACCATCCTGCCGTTGCCCACGTCCTGGAGCTCCTGGAGCACCTCGGCGCCCGCGTCGACCAGGGCCGACAGGGTCGCCCTGATGTCGTCGACGTGCCAGAAGGGGACCGGCCCGGTCAGTCCCTTGGAGTGGCCGTTCGGGTCGAGACCGACATCCTGGCCCGCGTCCTTGAAACCGACGTAGTACGGCTCGTCCACATAGGGCTCGACCCCGAGCAGCACGGTGAACAGGGCCTTCGCCTTCTCGATGTCCTTGACGGGGTAGATGATGGTCTTGACTCCGGCGGTCATCCCGACTCCTGTGCGATGCGTGGCGGCCGTGACGGCCGGCTCTCGTGCCGCCGGGGCTCCGACGGCCCTTTCACGCTAAGCCGGGTGGGGCGGGTACGGCTTCTCGAATCCTGACCGGTGTGCGGTACCCCTCGGACGGCCATGGCCGGCCCCCTACGGCCGGGCCGGCTCGCCCGGGCGCGCCCCGGCCTGTCCCGCGCGCTCCTCAGGTGGACTCGCGGCGCACCAGCTCCGTCGGCAGGATCACCGCCGCCGGATCCTCGCCGCCGATCTGGGCCAGCAGGACCCGGACCATCTCGGAGCTGATGCGGTCCCAGGGCTGGCGGATGGTGGTCAGGGCCGGGGTGGCGGCCGTGGCGGCGGGGGAGTCGTCGAAGCCGCCGACCGCGACGTCCTCCGGGACCCGGCGGCCCGCCTTGCGCAGCGCGGCCAGCACGCCCTGGGCCATCAGGTCCGAGGCGACGAACACGGCGTCCATGTCCGGGGCGCGGCCGAGGAGCTGTTCGGCGCCCGCCTCACCGCTGGCGCGGCTGTAGTCGCCGGAGGCGATGAGACGGTCGTCGGCCTCGACACCCGCCTCGGCGAGCACTTCCCGGTAGCCGGCCAGACGCTCGACACCACCGGGGGTGTCCAGCGGCCCGGTGACCATGCCGATCCGGCGCCGCCCGAGGGAGAGCAGGTGCGTGACCATGTCCCGGGCGCCGTCGCGGTCGTCGGCGGCCACGTAACTCACCTTGGAACCGAGGCCGATGGGCTTGCCGCACGCGACGAGCGGCACTCCCGCCTCGCGCAGTTCCTCGGCGACCGGATCGCCGGAGTGGCTGGAGACCAGCAGCACCCCGTCGACATGGCCGGCCGTGATGTACCGCGTGATGCGCCGCCGCTCGTCCTGGGTGCCGGCGAGCATCAGCAGCAGGGGGACGTCGTGCGCGGCGAGCGCCTGGGTGCAGCCGCGCAGCAGGACGTTGAAGTTCGGGTCCTCGAAGAACCGCTCCTGCGGCTCGGTCAGCAGGAAGCCGACCGAGTCGGACCGTCCGGTGATCAGCGAACGGGCGTGCCGGTTCACGACGTAGCCCGTCCTGCGGATGGCGGCGTTGACGGCCTCCTGGGCCGCGGGGCTCACGTAGTGCCCGCCGTTGAGCACGCGTGAGACGGTGCCCCGCGAGACACCCGCCTCACGCGCGACGTCGTGGATCGTCGGCGGCTTGCGCCGGCCCCCCGTGTTGCTCATGGTCACGACTTTACGGCTCCGGACAGCAGGTCGAGGCTCCAGAAGCGCTGGATGACCAGGAACAGCGCGATCAGCGGGACGATCGCGAGCAGGGCGCCGGTGATGACCAGGGTGTACAGGGCCGGGGTGTTGGAGCCCTGTTCGAGGAGCGTGAACAGGCCGAGGGTGATCGGGAACTTCTCGTCGTCGCTGAGCATGATGTAGGGGAGCAGGAAGTTGTTCCACACGGCGACGAACTGGAACAGGAACACCGTCACCAGACCGGGCACCATCATCGGCAGCGCGACCCGGGTGAAGATCCGCCACTCGCCGGCGCCGTCCATCCGGCCGGCCTCGACCACGTCGTCGGGGACGGCCGCGGCGGCGTAGATGCGGGCGAGGTAGACGCCGTACGGGGACAGGACGAGCGGCAGCAGCACGGAGGCGTACGAATCCGTCAGGTCCGCCTTGGCGAGCAGCAGGTACTGCGGGATCGCGAGGATGACCGGCGGCATGAGGACGCCCGCCATGAGCACGTTGAAGATGGTCTCGCGGCCCCGGAAGCGGTAGACGGCCAGGGCGTAGCCGCTGACCGCCGAGACGGCCGTCGACAGAAGGGCGCCGAGACCGGCGTAGAGCGCGGAGTTGCCCATCCACTTCCAGTAGATGCCCTCGCGGTAGGCGCTGAGGTCCTTGATGTTCTGGGTGAACCCGGTGCCGGGCAGGAAGGTGAACGTCGAGAACAGCTCGCGGCCCGACTTCGTGGCCGCGATGACCACCCAGGCGACGGGCAGCAGACAGTAGAGCGCGCCGAACAGCAGCGTGAGGGTCGGGACCAGGGCGATCCGGCCGCGCGGGGACGTTCCCCGAGCGGTTTCGGGGGTCGTGTCCGCGGCCGGGGCGGTCTTGTGGACGGCAAGAGAACTCATCGTGCCTCCTCCTGCTTGGTACGGGAGTTCGCGGCGCGCAGGAAGCCGAAGGACAGGACCAGCGTGGCCACGGCGATGATCACTGCCTCGGCGGCGGCCGCGTAGATGTCACCGGTGTTGAACGCGTCCCGGTAGACCTTCATCAGCGGACTCCAGGTCGTGGAGACGGAGTTGGTCAGGGGCTTGAGGGTGGTCGGCTCGCTGAAGACCTGGAGCGTGGCGATGATCGAGAAGAAGAAGGTGAGCACCAGGGAGGGCGCCACCATCGGGATCTTGATCCGCAGCGCGGTCTGGAGCGGGCCGGCGCCGTCCAGCCTCGCCGCTTCGAGCACCTCGGCCGGGATGGCCTGGAGCGAGGTGTAGATGACGATCATGTTGAAGCCGGTGCCGCCCCAGACCGCGATGTTCGACAGCGCGAGGTACAGCGGGCCGCCGTCCAGCAGATCGGGCTGGGGCAGGCCCAGCTTGCCGAGGACGAAGTAGAAGGGGCTGACGTCCGGGAGGTAGAGGAACCCCCACAGCAGGGCGGCCACGACGCCGGGGATGGCGTACGGCAGGAAGATCGCGAGCCGGGTGAAGGGGGCCAGGCGGACCTTCTCCGCGTCGAGCATGAGCGCGAAGAGCAGCGCGAGGCCGAGCATGACCGGCACCACGATGGCGCCGTAACCGGCCACGCGCAGTGCGCCGTCGACGAGTTCGCTGTCGGTGATCGCGTCGGCGTAGTTCCCGAGGCCCGCCCAGACCTCCTTGCGGGCGCCGGCGCCCAGGCCGAGGCCCTTGACCTGGACCTTGTGCAGGCTCAGCCAGATCGCGTAGCCGATGGGCAGCGCGAAGAAGAGGACGAAGAGGATCGTCGCGGGGAGGAGGAAGACGTACGGGGCCCCCTTGACCCCGTACGGCTTCCGGCGTGCGGTGGTCACTGAGCGACCCCGAAGCCCTGCTTCTTCAGGTCGGCGACGGTCGCGTCCTGCATGGTCTTCAGCGCGGCACCGAAGTCCGACCTGTTCTTCGCGGCGGCGCCGAAGGCGTCGTTGAAGGACGTGTAGGCGACGTTCACGTTCGGGCCCCACGCGGACGGCGCGGTCGTCTTCGCGATCTCCGAGGCCTTGGTGTAGAAGTCCGGCTGATTGGAGAAGAACGCCGGCGGCTGGGCGAACGCGTCACCGGTCTGCGCGCTGGTGGACGCCGGGTAGATGCCGCTCTCCTTGGCCAGCGCGGCCACCGCCTGTGGGTCCGTGTTCAGCCAGGCCGCGAACTTCGCGGCGGCCGCCTTGTGCGGGGAGTCGGTGGTCACGGCCGTGGAGGAGCCGCCCCAGCTCCCGGTGACGTTCTCGCCCGCCGACCACTGCGGCAGCGGGGCCATCGCCCACTTGCCCTTGGTCTGCGGGGCCGCCGTGGTCAGGGTGCCGGGCGCCCACACCGCGCTGACCCAGGCGATCTCCTTGCCGGTGTTCAGCGCCTTGTTCCAGGCGGGCTGGTACATCGGCTGGTTGTCGATCGCGCCCTCCTTGACGAGGCCGCCCCAGAAGTCGGCGACCTTGCGGGTGGCCGCGTCGTCGATGCCGACCTTCCACTTGTCGCCGGAGGCGGTCCACCACTTGGCACCCGCCTGCTGCGCGAGACCCGCGAAGAGACCGGAGTCGTTGGCGGAGAAGGTGGTCAGGGCCTTGTCGGGCGCCTTCTTCTTCAGCGCGCGGGCGGTCTCGGCGAACTGCTCCCAGGTCGTGGGGACCGTCAGGCCGTACTTCTTGAACAGGTCCGCGCGGTAGTAGAACATCATCGGGCCGATGTCCTGCGGGATCGCGTAGACCGCGTCCGTCCCGAGCGTCGTCTGCTGCCAGACGCCGTCGGCGAACTTGGACTTGGCGTCCTTGGACTCGGCGGCTATGTCGGCGAGCGCGTCGTTGCTGACCAGGGTCGGCAGCGCCTGGTACTCGGCCTGGACCAGGTCGGGTGCCTTCTTCGCCTTGTGCGCGGTGAGGATCTTGGTGATGAGCGTGTCGCCCGAGGCCTGCTTCTTCACCTCGACGGTGATCCGCTGCTGCTTGCCCGGCCCCTTGTTCCAGAGGTCGACGACCTTGTCCATGCCCGGCGCCCAGGTCCAGAACGTCAGTGTCGCGGGTCCGGACCGGGATGCGCTCTTGTCGTCGTCGGACGAGCCGCAGGCGACGAGCGAGGTGGCGCCGAGGACGACGGCGATGGTGCTGGCCACGAGGCGGTTGTGCTTCGTGATGGGCATGGAACGTTCTCCCCTGACCTGGGCCTCCGCCTGCTGCGGAGGCCTGCCCTGTTCTTGCGCGGTTCGCTTCCGGGGGTGCGCCGGCCGGTGCCGGGACCGCGGGCGTGCGCGGGGCTCTTCGGGCCTCGCGCGCTCGCCTGCCGACACCTGAGCACCCCTTCGGCTCACCTGCCGTGCTTCTGTGAGCGTTCA
>NZ_KZ626943.1 GCF_002911015.1 Streptomyces populi | reverse complement strand
GGGGGTGCCGGCCACTCCGGTGGGCGCGCTCACCCGCCCGGGGGTTCCCGTTCACCCGGACACGGTCCTGTTCAGGGCGCGGACCCGGCGTCCTCCCCGAGGGAAGCGAGCGCCTCCGCACTCTCCTCCAGGACCTTCTGCAGCCCGTACTCACGCGCGACGGCCCGCGCCTCCTCCCAGTGAACGCGCGCCTGCTCGAGGTCACCGACCTCGTGGTGCATCTGCGCGGTGCCGTGCAGGATGTCGGCCACGGCGTCCTGGTCATCCATCTTCCGTGCCAGCGTCAACGATTCGGCGTAGGCCGCGAAGGCCTCCGTCGAGCGTCCGAGGATACGGAGGCACTCCGCGATGTTGAAAAGTCCTCCGGCGACGAATTTGTCCAGCCCCTGGCTGCGGAAGGTCTCCAGAGCCTGGGCGTAAGCCTCCAGGGCTGCTGCGGCGTCGCCGCCGGCACGGAGCAGGAACCCCTTGCCCGACAGGACGGTGGCGGAGTCCTGCGTATGGCCGAGCTGTAGGCGCAACAGCCGCGACTCCTCCAGAGCTGCGATCGCCTCCCGGAGCCGACCCGCCTGATGGTGCACCATGGCGAGGTTGCCCAGCACGGTCGCCTGCCCGTCGCCGTTTCCCGTCTCCCTGTGCAGAGCGAGGGCCGCCTGCAGGTGAGCCAGACATTCGTCGTTGCGGTAGGCCATGCCGTTGGCCGCTCCGAGGGCGTTGTGCAGGTACGCCTGGCCCATGAGGTCGTCGTGCCTGCGGGCCCAGGCCATCGCCTTCGTGAGGCACTGCATCCACTCACCGACCCACCAGTAGGCGTGTCCGTAACCGAGCATCGCGTTCGCGGTCCGCCAGGCCAGCTCCGGTCGGGAGGTGCGGCCCGCCAGTTCGATGACCGCCTTGAGAGCGGGCATCTCCCGCACGAACCAGGCGAGCGCGTCACGCCCGTCATGGAAGTCCGGCAAGGGTGCGGCGGCCTGCGGAGGGCCGAGATGCACAACGGGTGCCGTCAGGCTGTTCGCCTTGTGAGCGGCAGCGCTGTACCACGTCACCAGTCGCAGAAGCGCGGCCTCGCGCTCGGCCTCGGGCTCCTCCGCCAGGACACACTGCTCGGCGAATTCCCCGACGAGGTCGTGAAAGCGGTATCCGCCGGTGTCGGTCGCCTGCAGCAGATGCGTGTCGGCCAGCAGATCGAGCACGTCGGTGGTGTCGGCGAGGGGCTCGCCGAGCAACGCCGCCGCGGCCTCGGGGGCCACGGGGTGGGAGGGCCACAGTCCCAGGAGTCTGAAGGCCCGGGCGGCTTCTCGTTCCATCGGCTGCCCGCTGTCGCGCAGACCGTTGTAGCTGAGCACGAAGGTGTCGTGCACCGCGAGGTGGTCGACGGCCAGTGCTCGCAGGCGGCTGCCACCGCGGGAGAGGCGTCGGGCCAGCGTGTTCAGCGACCAGGTGGGCCGGGTGGCAAGCTGTGCCCCGGCGATGCGCAAGGCCAACGGGAGGCCCGCGCAGGCATCGAGGACGAGCGATGCCGACTCGGGGTCGGTACGCAGCGCGTCCTCTCCGCAGAACCGTTCCAGCATCCGGTGCTGCTCGTCCTCGGCCATCGGGTGCAGGACGATGCGGGTCGCTCCGTGCGGACCGGCCAGCGCTCGGCGGCTCGTGACCAGCACCGCACTGCTGCCGTTTCCCGGCAGCAGAGGACCGATCTGGTGGGTGTCGCGCGCGTTGTCGAGGACGATGAGGACCTGCCGATCGGCGAGGGCGGCCCGGTAGAGCGCCGCGCGGTCGTCCACGTCCTCCGGCAACGAACGTCCGCTGACGCCCAGGTCCATCAGGAAACGGCCCAGCACGTCGAACGGTGTCCGGGGCTCGCCCGCACCGAATCCGCGCAGGTCGGCGTACAACTGGCCGCCGGGGAAGGCGGCGGCGAGACGGTGGGCGGCGTGCAGCACGAGCGCCGTCTTGCCGACCCCGCCCATCCCCGACACGACGACGGCCCTCGGAGCCGGGCACGGCGACCGTTCGGCTGTCGCGAGGAGGGTCGCCATCTCTTTCTCCCTGCCGATGAAGTCGGGCAGATCGTGGGGAAGTTGGCGGGGCACCGGACTCCCCGGCGACGGGGGCGACGCGACCTGGTCCTCCGCTGGAGCGGGCGACGCCGAATCGGACGGCGCAAGAGCGGCCCGCGGGTCTCCCGGCGCGGCTGCGGCACCGGAGGGTGCGGATCCGGACGGTACGGGTCCGGCCGGGGCGGACGGCGGTGCCGCGGCCGTCCCGGACGGCGCCGGGCCGGCCGGGAGGACGGCCTGGGGCGACTGGTGCGCGCCGGACGACGGCCGGACGCCGGACGCCGGACGCCGCCCGGACGACGTCTCCCGGAGGAGGTCACCGCGGAGCATGGCACCTTCCAGGGCGACCAGTTCCCGGCCGGGGTCCACCCCGTACTCCTCGGCCAGCAGGGCCCGTACGGCACGCAGGACGGCCAGCGCCTCCGTCTGCCGGCCGGCGAAGTAGAGGGCACGGGCAAGCCGCTCGGCCACGTCCTCCCGTTCCGGGAACTCGGCGGACAGGGCGGACAGTTCGGGTATCAGGGCGGAGCAGTCGCCTCCGGCCAGCTCCGCGTCAGCAACCATCATGTGCGCCCGGAATCGCTGTTCGCCCAGCCTGGCGCGGGCCGCGTCCGCGAAGGGCGCGCCGATCCCCGACAGGGCCTCACCGCGCCACAGGGCCAGGGCCTCGCGCAGCAGTCCCACGGCTCGCTCGCGCTCCGCGGAGCCGAGGTGCCGTTGCGCTTCGGTCACCAGCAGCTCGAACCGCGCCGAGTCCAGCACTCCTTGCTGGAGGTTCAGCCGGTAGCCGGCCGACTCCCAGGCCACGTGGTCGGGCGCCGGCAGGAGACGGCGGAGCGCGGACACGACCGTGTGGACCTGCGCCCGGGCCGTCCTGGGCGGATTCTCACCCCACAGGCCGTCGATCAACGCGTCGACGGTGACCAGCTCGCCCGAGTGCAGCAGGAAGAAGGCGAGTGCCGCGCGGACCCTGGGACGGGTCGGCTCGACCCGTCGCCCCTCGACGCGCAGCTCCAGCGAGCCAAGAATTCCGTACTGCAACGAGCCCCCCGGCTACTCATCCCGTGCAGCGCACCCCGCCGAGGTGAGGCGCGGGCGACTTGAGACAACCGTCAGAATACAAGCCCAAAGCCGCACAACCCGCCAACGCCGCACGTCAGCGCGTTCTTCCGCTCGTGCGCCCGCCTCTCGTCTCCCGTCTCCGGCCTCCCGCTTCCTGCTTCCTGCTTCCTGCTTCCTGCTTCCTGCTTCCTGCTTCCTGCTTCCTGCTTCCTGCTTCCTACCTTCCTACCTTCTGCCTCCGGCAGCGCTGGTATCCCCCGGCAGCAGTACCGGCCACGGCTTTGGCCGTCGGCGGCTCCTCGCTCGCCCTCGCGAGTCGCGGGTGCCGTTCGAGCACGGTGCTCGTGCCGTGCTCACCGCTCCGGACGGAGAGCCGACCGGACGAGCCGTCGAACTCCCCCTGACGGATCGTCCGGTGCGGGCGGTAATCGCCCTCGCACCGGCCGGAATACGCACTCGCGGTCGCCGGTTGCAGCGGAACATGCACCGTCCTCAGGACCCGCCCAGCGGCATACACCCACTGCTCGCCGAGCGCTTCAGTCCCTATCGCTTCGATCCGTCGGCGGTCGTCGACGACCACGCCCTCGAACTGCTGCTGGAGGCCGCGCGGTGGGCACCGTCGGCGGGGAACTCCCAGCCGTGGGGCTTCTTCACCGGCAGGCCCGGTGAGCCGGAGCACGGCCGGATGCTCCCTCACCTCGCGCCGAGCTCGGCCCGCTGGGCGACGGATGCGGGTCTGCTCGTCGTCACACTCACGCGTCGGCACGTCGATGACACGCAGTTGCTCTACTCCGAGTTCGCGGACTACGACCTCGGCCAGGCCGTCGCCCACATGACTGTTCAGGCCCAGGCCATGGGATTGGCCGCGCACCAGTTCCGGGCCTTCGACCTGGAAGGGCTCACCAAGGAGCTGGACCCGAACCCGGGCTGGGCGATCGTCTCCATGGTCGCGGTGGGCAAGGCGGCCGGCGGCCCTCCGGAAGGCCGTGACCGGCACGGCGTCACACACTTGCGCTCCGCCCCCTGGTCACCGGCGGAGCAACGACAGAGTCGTGATCATTGAGCGGCCCGGGCGACGGCCACCCGGACCGCGGACCCGCACCCTGGCCAGGACCCGGTGGTCAATGGAGTACCGACAGTTCTCCGACTGCTCGGCGATGACGCGGTCACGGGTGGGCACCAGGGTTCCAGGATGCCGTCCACGACGAGCACGGTGTCCTCAGCGGAACTCGTGGACCACCTGGATCTCGCCGACGACATGGGCGTTGAAGTCGTCCAGCTCCTCGGCCGGGACCCAGAGTTCGAGGATCGTCCGCCCACCGGCCTGCTGGACGGGATAGCGGCTCAAGAACTCCGACTCGACCTCGAAACGGGTGACGAAGCCGGCGCCGTCGTGCTTCACGTTCCAGTCCCGTGCGATCCTGATCGCGTAGTCCTCGTTGAGTTTACCGACCGCAGGAGCTCGGACACCGACTCTGAACTGCGACGATTCATAGACTACATGTCTGCGACGGCGAGTTGGGGGCGTTGTTGTCGCTCGTTCGTGTGGCCGTCGTGCCGCGAGCGGAAGCGTGGTGGGCGTGGCGTCGCAGCGCGAGGTCGCCTGGACCCTCTGGCTCGTTGTAAATCAGTCGTTCAGGGGCGTGGGGCGCGACACGATACGGTCATGACTAGCGATCTCTTGCTTGACCGGGCCCGAGAGTTATGGACAGAGCTGGCGGTGAAGCCGGTGGAGTTCTCCTCCTCGGACGGGGCGAACGTAGTGGTCTCTCCTGGCTCGCAGTTGTGTCCGCCGTTGTGGACAGGGATCGTGGTCCTCGGCGGTGCCGGCATCGTCACCGTGCCGAGCGCGCAGGTCGCCCAGCTGATGGCGGGCGCTTCAGGCACGCTGTCCGATGAGGAGCTCGTCGACGAGGACCGCTTGCGTGAGTTGTTGCCCCTCCTCGACGTTCTTGGTCCTGCGTCCCTCTTCTATCTCGACCGCGCGGACTTCCTGCCTGTGCAAGGAGGCGCCGTTGTCGAGGAGGTGGTGTGCGGCGGCGATGGGCTGGCCGTACTCGTGGCCCGTGCTGGTGAAGAGGACGCCGGTGAAAGCGGCTTGGAGGACATCACCTCTCCCGCATTCGTCCTCCGCGAGAGGGACGAGGTGGTTGCCGCGGCCGGCTATCAAGCTTGGCCGCGGTCGGTGGCTCACCTGAGCGTGCTGGTTGCGCCGGGCCATCGAGGCCGGGGGCTGGCGCGGGTCGTGGCGTCTGCGGCGGTGGCGCATGCACTGGACGCCGGGCTGCTTCCGCAATGGAGAGCACGGCCTCATCCATCAAAGCGTGTGGCACTTGCGCTGGGCTTCCGGGAACTGGGTTCCCAGCTCAGCATCCGCCTCTCCGACGTCGTCCCACCGGCCTTGGCCGGTGGGACCACCGTCTGAACTCGGCCGGGGCGATTCAGTGCACCGTTGAGTCGGCGATCTGGGCTTCGAGGTCGGCGACGCGTCGATCTTGGAAGCGGAGGTTGGAGCGGGCAGCCTTCAGCCGCTCGTCGAGAGTGCGGTTGTCAGTGGTGAGTTGTCGGACGCGCTGCTTGAGGGTGGTGTTCTCGGTGGTGATTCGCTGGATGGCTTCCTCGGTCCACTCGGCTTCCAAGTCGCGTACCTGGCCGAGGAGTGCACCGATGCGGGTGCGCTGGGCGACGATCTCGGTGTGGGCGGCTTTGAGGGCGTCCTCGGCGTTCAGGGCCCGTTCGCGCCAGGTTGCCTCACGCTCGTCTGTCTGGTCGGCGAGCAGCTGACCGCGCCGCTCGCAGGACTCGGCCATGGCCGTGGCGACTGCAGTCCTGGCCTCGGGGTTGTCGTAGAGGAAGGTGCGGGAGACGTCCGCGCTGCGGGCGACGGCGGCGACGTTGACCGGGGCCTTCTCTCGCCGGAGCCGGGCGATCGCGTCGTGGACCCGCTGGATCGCGGCCTCGGTTCGGCGGCGGCGGGACGCCAGGGCGGCTGCTGTGCGGGGGCTGGGAACAACGGTGGTGCTCATGTCTGTGCTTCTCCGTCGGTAGCGTAGAACTCGGCCGCGAACTCGTCTCCCTGGGCGTCTTGAGCCTCGGCTGCCTCGGCGAGGTCGGCGGCGCGGAAGGCGGTGGACCACACGCGGTGGAAGTAGTCCTGGGGTTTGCGCAGGTCCAGGGCGAGGGCGTCGTCGAGGAGACCCAGACCGGCCAACGCCTTCTCCAGGCCGTCGATGGCGCGGGCGGTGGGCTCGAAGTAGTGGTGGAGGTAGTCGGCGGTGGCATCGTCGGGTGCGCCTTCGGCCAACAGCCGCCACTGCTCGCGCTTGCGACGCCAGTAGAGGAGGTCGGCGCCGGACATGACGAACTTGTCGCAGTTGTGGCAGTCCAGGTTCCAGGGGCAGGCGCCGCCGTCGACGACGGGCTGGAAGGTGCAGAACCCGCCCTCGGCCGGGGTGCTGCGGCGGGACAGGTCGATCGCGAGGGCCTGCGCCTGCTCCCGGGTGAGCGGAGTGGCGTCCCCTGCCAAGAGCTCGCCGGGCTGTGCGGTGCCGGGGCCGGCGACCCAGACGTGCTGGAGGACGTTGTCCAGGTCGGAGCTGGTCAGGTGGACGTAGTGCTCGGCCATGCGGTCGGAGACCTGGCCGAGGTAGCGGCGGATGTGCGTCAGGGTCGCGCCGTGCCGCAGGAGGTTCGTGGCCAGCGTGTGCCGTGCCTGGTGCGGGACGAGGCGGCCGAGATCGAGTTCGTCCACCCACAGCCGGAAACCCCGGATGAACCAGGTATAGGACAGCGATGTCGTCATCTGCGAGTTGCGTGTGGTCCGGGGGAAGAGAACCATCGCCGCGCGTTGCTGTGGCGAAGGGGCGTGGCCGTGCCGGGCCGTGAACTTCTCCAAAGTCTTGCGCTGCCGCTCCGCGAGGAGTTCGTAGAGACTCTCGGGAATGCGGATCGCGGCATCGTAGTTGCCGACCTTGGTCTGGTCGTGCCAGAACATGGGCAGGCCGCCGTAGCGGCCGATGCATTCCCACCGCAGCTTCAAGACCTCGCTGGTGCGGCGCCCGGTCGTGACGATCGCTTCCCAGATATCGCGCAGGCCGTGGTCGCTGGGATCGTAGGTGTCAGCGAGGCGCTGAAGGTTCGCCCCGTCGGCCAGTGCGCGGGCCGCCTCGTCCGGGAACGGCCGCCGGGCTCGAAGCGGCGCTCCGCCTCCGGCGGGCATGGACGTGATGAACTCCCGGTCCAGACCGAGCCGTTCGGCGGTGCCGTCCTCCAGAGCGTCCCGCAGGACCCTCCGGACGCTGTTGAAGACCGTCCGGCGCGTATGCGTGGTCACCGTCGGCGGTTTCCCGGTCGAGCTGGTCAGCGCGATCGACGGCAGGCCGTCACGTTCCCGACGCCGCTGGTCGGCCACGAAGCGCTGCATGTGCTCGCCGCGCAACGCACCGGGATCGTGGCCTCCACCTGGAGCGTCGACCTCCAGGAACGCGCCCAACTCGGTGCATGCCCGGCGGAGCGAGTCGACTGCGGTGGCGGTTCTCGGGCAGCGTGGAGACCGCAGCAGATCGGCGAGGTGGTCCCAGAGCAGGTCCCGCAGCCAGCGCTGCGGGACGGCGGTGAGGTCGATGTGGCTGGCCCGCTTGTCGAACCGGATGCCGAAGTGGTCCGTCTCCAAGAAGCCTGCCTCGCGGCAGTCGTCTGGGGTGAAGTAGATCAACTGCAGCTCTCGCCGCATCTCCCTGACGATGCTGGACGAGAAGCCACCCAGGGCGCCCAGGTCGAGATCGACTAGCGAGTCGACGTGGCTCTCCCGGCAGGTGTTGACCATGCGCTGAATCCACTCGAGGTCCCAGCGGCCGGGCTCGGGCTGCTCGGCGTGGCGGAACATTCCCCACTGGATCTCGGCCCGCAGCAGCGGCCTGAGCCCGCGCAGGTTGATCTGCCCCGGCCAGGTCACCGCTGCCACCGATGTGCACCAGGCCCGGAACTCCTTCCGATTCTCCATCACCACCGGGACGGGTTGACCGATGCGCTCGTAGGAATGCCACCAGTGGTCCGGGAGCGAAGCGCCGCCAGGACGTCCGTGCAGCCGGTAGCGATGGCGGTGTCCCGAGCACAGCCCCAGCGGGGAGTAGGCCAGGCTGGCGCAGACCGCCGCCTGGCACTCTCCATAGCCGTTCAGTGGTTCCTGTTCTCCCAGCCACTGGGCGAAGTCTGACTCCTCAGTGGCTCCGGACCTGCACAGATACAGCCACCGAGTCTGGTGCCGGACGCACAGCCGTGTCGCGGTGTGCGCCGCGGGCCGTTGGGGGCAGATACGGCAGGA
The DNA here is from genome assembly GCF_002911015.1 of Streptomyces populi. Classification (GTDB taxonomy): domain Bacteria; phylum Actinomycetota; class Actinomycetes; order Streptomycetales; family Streptomycetaceae; genus Streptomyces; species Streptomyces populi. Next base: position 20,710 of record NZ_KZ626943.1, on the reverse strand, counting down.
TTCCTCGCGGATCCACTCCGACGGACCGAGCGGTTCCGCCGCCGCGACAAAGGCCGCCTTGCCGACCCCACGCTCCTTGGCCTCGTTCCACTCCCGGCGGTGCACCGAGCACAGATCCGTTCCGCCGTCACGGACGCGTTCGCACTGGTTGATGAGGCATTCCCACCGATAGACAGCGTGACCGCGAGGGATCCGGATGATCGGTTCCCGGAAAACCGGGTCGAATGACGGGCTGTGGATCAGGGCCGTGAGGATCTCCATCCTGTCCCGGCCCTGACGGTCGGGCCGGTCGGTGTGGACCGGCAGCAGGGACCTCTCGCTCACTTCGGCTCACCCCAGACCGTACGGAGTGCCGCGTCGAACGCCGGGTCGTGGACGTCGACGTGCCCGTAGACCTCGTCCACCATCGTGGCCGAGGCCCAGCCGCCCGCGTCCCGGGCGATCAGAAGGTTGCCGTCCGATGCGTCGAGGACCGCCGAGGTGAAGGAATGGCGGAAGGCATGGGGTTTCACGAGCCCCAGGCCGGCGCGTTTCCCTGCCCGACCCAGCATCCTGCGGGCTCCGACCGGTGCCCACGGCTCCCCGGCACCCGCGCCGTGCAGTTGGACCAGCAGCATCCCGTGCCCGGACCCGCCGCGTGGATACTCGCCGCCGGTGACGTACTCGAAGTAGGTGTGCACCATCGCCGGGCTGACCCGCTTGATCAGCCCACCGGTGACCGTGCCGTCCTCGAGCCGCCACGGGTGCTTGGTCTTCGCCTCCGCCCGATTCGGGTTGCCGGGCCGGTGGCAGACGTGCAGGTGAGGGCTGCGGCACTCGCCGCAGGCCGCGTTCTCGCGCAGGTGCAGGTCGACCATATGCAGCCCGCAGAGCTCGCCGATCCGAAGCCCGCCGTCAGCAAGCCAGGTCACCACCAGCCGGTCCCGGGCCGAGTTCACCGTCGCCAGCAGCTTCTCGCGAGCGCCGTCCGGGAGCATCTTCGGGTGTCGCCGCTGTGGCCCGCTCGGCGCCAGCGGGTTGGCGGGCATCGCACTCTTCACGTGCCCGAGGAACGAGCGGCGGCGGTCCGCCTGGGACGGCAGCCGAGTCACGCCGAGCTTCTTGCCGAGCTCGCCGTTAATGCCGAGTGAGGCCTGATGCAGGTAGAAGCCCTTCAGGCAGGCTGCGGCGGTCGACAGCGCCGCCCGGCCGTAGGGGCGCTTGCCGACCCGCCACGGCTCACCGAGCGGCATGCGGACCTCGGCGCCGACAATCCCCATGTACCGCTCAAGATCCCGCAACACCACCGTGCCGAAGCCCAGGCACTCACGCTCCAGCCACCGCAGATGGTCCACCAGGTAATACGCGTACGTCTTCTGTGTACCCGAACCGTCGTGCGTGCGAAGGAACCGGTCCGCCTCCGCATGCACCGCCCCTTCGGGCCAGATGATCGTCCACGACCGCCGCCCGTCCTTGCGCTCGATCTGCTGGACCCGCAGGTCCCCGACCACCACTCGCCGTGCCACTTATCCTCCGTACCGACCCCGGAACATGACAGACGTCCCGGTCCCGGTCGGTAAACGAGCCCATGACGCCTTGGTCACAGGCCCAGGCAGACATCACGGGCAGCGCTACCCCCGGTCGGTAAAGTTGAGGACCGGGTAGAAGATCGGCTGCTCGGGCAGCCGGGGCGGCCACGCACGCCAGTTCAGCTCCCGAACCAGATCCAGCTCCTTGGGACCGGTGGGGCGCCACAAGGTCGTCGTCGCCTGCCGGCTGGTCATCTGCATCACTCTCTGAACGTAGGCCGCCGGTACGGCAGGCCGGGAGACCGGACCATACCGGCACCGCGAACTCGACAGCTACGCGATTTCCGTGCCCGCGGCATCCGCGGCACCCGGAACTCGACACGACCGGCCTGCGGGCGGACTGGCGTCTGACGGACGGCGGACGGCGGACGGCACGTTCGTCGAAGCCCTGGGCCTCATGGCGCAGGAGGCGTACGCGACGAAGGCCGCGCGCGAGCGGGAACCGGCCCGCCACCACGGCCTGCGTCTCGTCACCCTCACGGCCGAGGACCTGGGCCGCCTCCCGGAGGTCTTCGCCGACCGGCTCCCCGAGGTCTCGGCCGGCCGGGACCGGGAAAAGCCGTTCCGTCGACTTGGAAGAGCCCGTGCGGCGGCGCAGGCCCGTGGACTTGGCCATGGCGCGAAAGGGGTCAGTGCTCCAGATCCGCGCGCATCGCGACGAAGAGTTTCCCCGCGTCGGCGAGGGTGCTGTTCTCGAAGAGCGCGACGGCTGCCGTGCCCTCGTCGGCCCAGCCGCAGATGACGTTGCCGTCCTCGCTGAGCGAGGCGAGCAGACACTCCACCGAGCCGCCGAGCGGTCCCGCCTCCACCGGCTCCGCCTGGGGGTTCCCCAGCTCCGGATCCCACTGGATGTGCTCGAGCATGCCCCGGAACAGGTGCTCACGGCGCTTGTTGGTGTCCTCGGGCACGTGATCGACGCCCTCGAACAGCACCGGTGTGCCCTTCCCGTCGGCGTCGCCGTAGTTGCCGGTGACCAGTTTCATGCCGTCCCGCATCTCGCCCGGGTCGACAGGCACGTCCGTCAGGGCCTTGTCGCCCGTCAGCTTGTCCAGACCGCCCGCCGTGGACGCGTCCACCAAGGTGCGCGGGCCACCGGGTTCCGCGGTGGGCGTCGGCGACACGGACTCGGAGGCGCGTCCGGTCGGGGAGTCGGAGGCGTGCCCGGTCGGGGAGTCGGAGGCCTGCCCGCTCGGAGAAGCGGCGGGCAGGCCCGCCTCCTCCGACTTGCAGCCACCGACCGTCAGGATCGCCAGCGCCACAACGGCCGTCAGGCCCGCTCTCGTCGCGGATGCACGCTTCATGGAATTCCCTGCTGCTCGACTCACGATGTCCATCGCCGCCCCGGGCGGCAACCACGGTCAGTGACGAGCTTTTCCGGCCACACGGTTCCCGCCTTCCCGGACCGTCCTTGCGGGGAGGCCGTCACGCCGGTCGGCCGGATGGGCGGGACGGCCTTCGGACGGCCTGCCGCCGGTGCGCCGGGTGCGCCGGGTGTGCGCAGGCTTGCGCGAACGGGCCGAGCCGTCAGGGGCCGTGAGGAGGAGGCGCGGGTACCGCACCGCCCGAAAGCCCGCCGGGCGTTCCTTGCCGGCGCAGGAAGGAACGGAAGGACTCCGTGTCGACGGGGACGGACGTCGTCACGGTCGCGGAGTCCGTCGTGGCCCGCCCGGAAGGGTTCGTATCCACGGAACTTCAGGCCGCGATCGCCGGCCGTCGTGTCCACCCATCCGACCGTCGGCTCGTCCACGCGCTGCTCATCGACCGGCACATGTTCCACCGACATCCCCCTGTGGCCGAGTTCGAGCCCCTGAAGCACCCTCCCCTGGGTCGGCATGGTGGCCGCACGCACAGCCGCCCCCTGAACTATGGTGTCCCGCCACATGTGCGCCTGAAGTGCCTGTTTCTACGGTGTGCCGACACGTGCCCGTCCCCACCGCACACGAGGAAGTGGCGCACATGGCCTCCGCAGCATCCGCTCCCCCGACACCCGGCAGCCTCAAGCGCATCGTCGCCGCGAGCCTCATCGGCACCACCATCGAATGGTTCAACACCACCGGCACCCCAAAAGCAACGGCATTGGGGCGGATGACCCGGGAGGTGGTGTCACCGGTCTCGAGAGGCGCTGTCGGAGACGCTGACGGGGGGTCCGGCCACCGCCCGCCGAGCGCAAGGCCCGGCATCCCGCGGGCGGCAGGTCTGCGTGACGTGGGGGCGTCCTGATCGTGCTGCTCCTGTGCGCGCCTCTACAGCGAACTCGGACCGGCCATCACCGTCGGCGCCGGCGCCCGGTGGTCCTGCGGCGGTCGTCGCATCCTGGCGGGTGACGCCCCCGGCAAGGTGAGCACGGCCCCGCCGACCGCGGCATTCCCTCATGGTCGGCGTTCACCGCGCGATCCGCTGGTGTGGGCGAAGCGGCCCCCGGTGGTATTCAATGAGGTGTGCGGTCAGGGATCTCGGTGCCCCGACGCATGGGTCCGAGTACAGCCCCGGCGCTGCGCCGGGGATTGCGAGAGAGCCGCATGGACTCCACACCCTCCTCCTCGTCCTCTTCGCCGTTCGACCTGGTCAGCAGCGCCCTGGGGCGCTACGTCCCGCGCGGCGGAGCGGCAGCGGCGGGCGGTCCCGCGAACGCGCAGGGTGACCGCGCCACCCGCCAACGCGTACCCGACAACCCGGCAGCCGACCGTCAGGATCAGATTCTCGGCGTGGTCAACCTGGACAGGGACCTGAGAGTCACCGGCTGCAATCTGGACGCCCCCGTATTCGCGGGTCTGGACGCCGAGGCCGGGAGTCCGTTCGCCGATCTCCTGCCCGCCGGGGACGTACCGACGGTCACACGGCGGTTGCGGCAGGTCCTGGAGATCGGTGAGGCGCACGTCGCCCGGATCCAGCGCCTGCGGCGCGGCGACGGGTCGGAGCTGGTGGTCTCGCTGAGCATCCTGCCCGCCGCGGCGCCTCAGGAGGGCTTGACCGTCTCCGTGATCGCCATGGCCAGGAGGCTGCACCTGTACGCCGCCGAGACCGCGATCGGCACCTCGCTGGACATCGGCGAGACCGCGCAGTCGCTGGCGGAGTCCCTGCTGGCTTGGGGAGACGTGGCCGCCGTCGACCTCGACTTCGCCGTGTGGACGGGCGAGGGAGTCACCGAGCACGCGCAGGGGCGCATCCGGCTACGGCGGGCAGCCCTGGTGCCGGACCGGGCGTGGCCCGAGGGTTACGTGACTCCGGGCGTCGATCTTCCGAGCGACGCGAGTCGCCTGCTGGCACAGGCAGTACGGCGGGACGATGCCCCGCAGCCCATCGTCATACCCGACCGGGAGGCGGTCGAACGGCTGCTCGGCAGTCCCCGAGTGATCCGTGCCCTGGTGCCCGGTGACCGGTCGGCGAGTGTGGCGTGCGTACCGCTGGTCCTGGACGGCGCGCCACCCGTCGTGCTGGGCCTGGCGGAGGTCTGGCGGCGGGCGGACCGCCCCTTCCGCGACAGCGAGTTGTTCGACCTGCAAGAACTGGTGGCCAGGACCTCCCATCACGTCGACCTGGCCCGTCAGCACCAGCGCGAGCACACGCAGGTGCTGGCGTTGCAGCGCCGGCTGCTGCCCCGGACCGGCGGCCACACCATTGAGATCGCCAGCGTCTACCAGCCCGCCACCCCCGACAGCGCGGGCGTCGGCGGCGACTGGGTGAACAGCTTTCCGCTGCCGGACGGCCGTACCGCGCTGGTGGTCGGTGACGTCGTCGGGCACGGCCTGGGAGCCGCGGCAACCATGGGCCAGCTGAGCATGGAGGCCCGCGCGCTGCTGTCCGCGGGGCTGGCACCCGACGAGGTGCTGGAGCACCTGGACGAGACCGTGACGCTGCTGGACGACGCGGAGTCCGGGCTGGCGGCCGGCTACAGCGCCCTCGGCTCCACCTGCTGCATCGCCCTCTACGACCCGGTCAGCCACCACGTGGCGCTCTCCAGCGCGGGCCACCTCCCTCCGGTCCTGGTGCTTCCGAACGGGCACGCAGGCCCGCTCGCGGTCCGCCCCCACCCCGGCCTGGGCGCCGAGTTCGCGCTGCGGGAGCCGTTCGACGTGCACACGTTCGGCGTGCCCCCGGGCTCCCTGCTCGCCCTCTACACCGACGGTCTGGTGGAGGATCCGACCCTGTCGATCGACGAGGGCATCAGCAGGCTGGCGGATGCCGTTTCCACGGTGCACCCCTGGGATGCCCTTCAGCAGGCCGCACGGCACGTCGTCTCCGTGCTGGCGCCCGTGCGCCAGCGCGACGACGTGACCCTGCTGCTCGCGCGCATGATCGGCCACCGCAAGGGGGACACCGCGACCTGGCGGCTACCCGCTCGCGACGACGCGCCCGCCCGTGCCCGCGCGCACGTCTCCACACTGCTGCGGCAATGGCACACCAGGAGCGACACCCGGGACGACGTGACGCTGCTGGTCAGCGAGCTGGTCACGAATGCGGTGCGCTTCGCCGCCGGTCCCATCACGATACGACTGATCAGGGCCGGTGGTCACGGCCTGCTGTGCGAGGTGGGCGACACCGGCAACGGCAGGCCGCGTCTGAGCCGGGGCCGCCTCCTCGACGACGGCGGGCGTGGTCTGCACATCGTGCACCGGCTCACCACCCGGTGGGGGGTGCGGTGGACGGACACCGGCAAGGTGGTCTGGGCGGAAGTCGCAAGATGACGCGGCTGCGGGGCGGGACGCGGCCGGGCGTACGCGAGCGCCGCGAGGGCAGGGGCGGCGCGAGCGTCAGCCGGCGCCACCGACGGTACGGACGGCGCCCTCAGCGGTACCGGTGGCGTGACCGGTGATACGGGCGGCCCGTTCGCCGCTACGGGTGGCGCGGGCTCGCACTACAGCCACTCCCCTTCCAGGGCGGTGGCGGTGAGGCCCGGTGCCGCCGCGTACAGGACGGCGCGACTGCCCGACTTCTGTCCGGCGTCGTGCGCCCGCCTCAGGATGTCGAACACGGCGGCACCTCCGCGGTTGCCACTGGTGTAGCTGTCCCGGCTGTAGTCCAGCAACCCGGACGGCCATGCGTCGGGCATCGTCTGCTCCATGTACTCCAGCACCCGGGTCCCGCCGGGGTGCGCGAGCAGCACGTCGGGGTGCCAGGAGTCGGGGTCGTCCTGGTAACGGACGCGCAGCCACTCCCACATCGCGGTGACCGTCTCCTGTACGGCGCGCGGCCCGCGCCGGTCCATCACGAAGTGGGTGCCGTCCGCCCGTGTTTCCAGGCAGTGCAGGTCTTGGGTGTCGGGCACGGTGTGGTGCCAGGCCGCGTCCAGCCGCAGCACGGACTCGCGCCTCGGGCGGCCCGTGACCACCGCGGCGACCGCGGTGTCCGCGAACAGCAACCGGACGATCAGAGACTCGAGGGTGTCGTCCGCGGGCTGGTAGGTCGTGCTCAGCGCCTCCGCGATCACGACCAGGACCACCCGATCGGGGTCCGCGGCCACGAGATCAGCCGCCAGGGCCAGGGAGCGGGTCCCCGCGACACAGGCCCACTGCGTGGCCGGCAGCAGCATCACGTCGTTGCGGAACGCGAGCTTGTTGGCCAGGGCGATGTCCAGACCGGGCAGCGCCGGGGTGGTGGAGTGACTGGTGATCAGGCAGTCGATGTCCGCGGCGTCCAGCCCGGCGATCTGCAGGGCCCCGCGCGCCGCACGCTCCCCGTAGGACTGCACGGCCTCCCAGGCCGGCGCGGTGCGCTCCTGGACGCTCTGCGGCGCGGGTATCGCCTCGAGGGCGGCGATCACGCGGTCCACGTCCTGCTGGGTGAACCCGTCGCGCGCCAGCGCCTCTTGGGCGGTCCCGATGCCGACAGCCCGCAGGCCGCCTCCGTCGCCGGGCGCGACGGCGGTCTCCAGCGGCAGCATCCACCCGCGGGTCTCGATGCCCGTACTGGCCGCGATGCCGTCGATCCGCGGCGCCCACGCCGCATGCGGGTGCCGGTCGCGCACCTCCGCCACTATCCGGCTGGTCTCCACAGGGTGCTCGCCGTGTATCACGGCAGGAGGGCAGAGGTAAGCGGCCATGATGGGCACCTTTCCAGGGGAGCGAGGAGGAACGTCACGAGGGCTGCGTCATGGGCCGCTTCAGAACTTCGCGCCCATGCCGACGGGCTCCACTTCGGGAGTCGCTGTCCGGGTCGAGCATGGACGCAAAAGGGGCATTTCCGCTGTGACTAAGACAACTCGGGCGACTCTAGGAGGCGTGATACGGCACACACCGCCGAAACAGAGGGGCCCTCAGACCGGTTCCACAGATCTTGCCTGACCCACCGTCAGCCAGGGGGCTTGTCAGGTCCGGGCGCGCACCGCCGACGGCCTGGTGTCGGCGCCCGCCGTGATGGTCCCGCGGAGGCGGCCCTGCCGGAGGCCACCCGTCCGATGACGCGACACGGCATCGAACGACTCCCGGTGGTCGACGAAAAGGACCGGCTCGTCGACATCGTCAGCCGTCGCGACCTGCTCCAGGTCTTCCTGCGCTCCGCCGAGGGGGTCTGGCAGGCCGTGCGACGTGAGGTGTTCGCCGACGCGCTCCGGCTCGGCCCCAGATCTCCGAAGTCGCCGTCCACGACGGTGCGGTCACGCTCACCGGGCAGCTGGGAAGCTGCGCGGCGCCACCGTCGCGGTGGGTCCGACGCGCCCGCCGGACGGTGTCGTCGACGTCGTGGACGACCTCACCTGCCGCTTCGACGACAGGCACACACGGGCCACCGGACCGACCGGGCACGGAATGGCCGACGACCGGCCGCGTGGGTCATGAGCCCACGGACCCCACCCACTGGCGGCCGGCCTTGCGGCCACGGGGGGCAAAGTCCCTCGGCGCGGCCCCCATCAGCGACGTGACCATCACCATGGACCAGGGTCAACCGGCCCTGGCGGGGCGACATGACCGGACGCCGCAGTTGACGGGGACCGACCCGGCGCGTTCCCGGCGCCTGCGAGATCACCCGGGGGTCGGCTCGGACGAGGCACGCGGACTACGTGCCGAACTCGGCCGATGGGTCCACGAGGGCATCCTCCGCAGGATCGCCCGCGGCGTCCACGGGCTTGACGACGAGTGAGAACGTCCGGCCGCCGGCACGACCCCTCTCCGGGGCGTCGACAACCGTGAACTCGCCTTGACTACGCGCCCTTGGAAGTACCCGACGAGTTGCGTGAGCGAGCCGTCCACGAGGTGAGGACCTCAGGCCGCCCCGTCTCGCACGCCGTCCGGGACCTGGGCATCCGCAAGGAAGCCCGGTCGCAATGGGTCCGCCAGGCCGAGGCCGGCCAGGGCGAGCGGCCCGATCCGCCGGCCCTCACAACGCGGCCCCGCTCCAGGCGGCCGTCGTGCAGGCTCCAGGACGAGTTTGCCGACGTTCTCGCCACGGAAGAGCGTCTGTAGCGTCTCGGGGAAGTCGTCCACGCCGCCTCCCACGACGTGTTCCCTGACCTTGATGCGGCCGTCGGCGATCCAGGCGGAGATGTCCTGTGCGGCCTGCGGGTAGCGCTTGGCATGGTCGAAGACGACGAATCCCTCCATCCGGGCGCGGCGCACCAGCAGCGTCAGGTAGTTCGAGGGGCCCTTGACCGGGGTGACGTTGCTGTACTGACCGATCGCACCGCAGGCCACGACGCGCGCGTGCATCGTCGGCCGGGTCAGGGTGGCGTCGAGGGTGTCGCCGCCCACGTTGTCGAAGTGGACGTCGATGCCGTCGGGGGCGTGCCGGTGCAGCGCCTTCCTGACGTCGTCGGCGCGGTAGTCGATCGCCGCGTCGAATCCCAGTTCGTCGGTGAGCAACGCACACTTCTCCGGCCCACCGGCGATGCCCACCACCCGGCAGCCCTCCACGTGATCGCCCGGCTGGAAGTCGGGGTGGTCGGAAGCGGCGACCTCGATGACCGATCCGGCGCGCATCACCTCACCGATGGCCACCGGCGGCAGGCAGGAGGGACGGTCGTCCAGCCGGCCCCGCATCGCCGGGTCCAGGGAGATGACGCGCGTGCGGCCCGCGAACCGGCCCGGTCCCGGTTCCTCGACGGGCCCCGCGCAGTGCTCCCAGCCATCGGGGCGCACCTCGCCCACGGGGCGGGCCGACAGGCGGATCTGGCGGTTGGCCGCGGACATCGCGCCTCCTGTCGTTGCGGCCCCCTCGGCCATACCGACCAGTAGGCGCGTCGGCGACCGTGACATACGCCACAGGCCGCCCCGCCCGGCGGGCACCTATGGTTCGCAGACCGTCAAGCCGTCGACCGACAGCGCCGGCCGGATGTCACGTCGAGCCCAAAACGTGACGCCCCACGGACTGTCCGGCGTACCAACCAGTCGGTATCGTGCGCCGCCACGCCTCCCCCCAGCCCTCCACGGAACCGAGCCGAGCCGAGCCGGAAGGCCACGCGATGACATATCCCCATGACCAGCGGTACCCGCAGCAAGAACGGCCGCAGCCGCGGACCGAGCCGTACGGCCGTGCCCCTCGGTACGAGTCGTACGGGCGGGGTCCGGGGCAGGAGCCCTCCCCGTCCGGATACGACGACGCCGCGTACGACTGGTACGGGCAAGCCGCCCGGCAGGAACCGTACGCGCACGAGACGCATCGGCACAGCGCCGACCTGGCAGCCCTCCGCTCGGCCTACCGCGTGCTCCGCCGGGTCTCCTCGATCACCGCACTCGGCTCCTTCGTGGTGTACGTACTGCTGTCCTGCTACGCACCGGAGCTGATGGCGGCCAGGATCACCGGGGAGCTGAGCCTTGGAATCGCCCTGGGGATCCTTCAGCTCGTCGTCACCTTCGCGGCGGTCTTCTCGTACGAGCGCAGCGCACGACGCTCGGTGGACCCGTTGGCCCGCACCGTCAGGGAGCGGGCGGCCGACCGGCCCGCGGGGGTGGCGAGATGACCGACTTCGACTCCGGGTCGCAGGCCACCGTCCTCGTCCTCTTCACCGCCCTGGTCACCGTCACGCTGCTGATGTGCGTGATGACGGGGCCGGACCGCGACGACCTGACGAACTTCTACACCGGCTACCTTTCGCTCACCCCGTTCAAGAACGGCCTGGCCATCGCGGGCGACTACATCTCCGCGGCCACGGTGCTGAGTACCAGCGGCATCATCGCGCTCGCCGGATACGACGGCTATGTCCTCACGGTCAGCACCGCCTTGTCTCTGGTGCTGCTGATGTTCCTGCTGGCCGAACCTCTGCGCAACGCCGGCAGGTTCACCATGGGCGACGTCCTGGCCCGCACCATGCCCGGGCGGGCCGTGCGAATCGCTTCCTGCGTCGTGACGCTTTCGGCGACCCTGCCCTTTCTGGTCGTCCAGCTCTCCGGGGCCGGGTCGCTGCTCACCTTCATCCTGAACATCCAGCACGGGGCGGGCGCCAGGACGGCGTGCATCGTCATCGTCGGCAGCCTGATGATCATTTACGCGGCGCTCGGCGGTATGCGGGGAACCGCGCTCCTTCAGATGATCAAGATCGTCATCCTGCTCGGCACCAGCGTCGTCGTCGCCGCCCTGGTCCTGAACCGCTTCGGCTGGAACCCCGGAGACCTGCTCAGGGCCGCCCAGCACGGCAGCGGCACGGGCCCGGCCTTCCTTCGACAGGGCCTTCAGCTGGGCACCTCGGCCGGCGACCGGCTGGACTTCGTCGGTCTCCAGATCACCGTGGTCCTCGGCGTGGCCTGCCTGCCCCACATCACCATGCGTCTGTTCTCCGCGCAGGACGTGCCGGCCGTGCGGCGCTCCATGTCGTGGGCCGTCGGCACGGTCACCACCTTCTGCCTGCTCGTGATCATCTTGGGTACGGGCGCGGCAGCCCTGGTGGGATCGCGGTCCATCATTGCGGCCGACCCGCACGGCAGGACGTCGGTGCTCATGCTGTCGCAGGTGCTCGGCGGGGCCCCCGCCTCCGCGGGTGCGACGATTCTCTACTCGGCCGTGGCGGGAATGGTGTTCATCACCCTGCTGTCCTCGGTCGCGGGGATGACCCTGGCCGCGGCCTCGTCGCTCGCCCACGACCTGTTCGCCCATGCGGCGCGGCGGGGACAGGCGGAGCCGCGTACGGAGATGACGGTGGCGGCGTGGACGAGCGTGGCCGTGGGAACCGTGGCCATCGGTCTCGCCACCTTGGTCCAGAGCTGGGACGTCGGCGTGCTGACCACTCTGGCCGTCTGCATCGGGGCATCCGCGGTGGCTCCCGCGCTGACCTACTCCCTGTTCTGGAGAGGATTCACGCGCACCGGTCTGCTCGCCACCCTCTACGGCGGCGCGGCCTGCGCGCTGGTGCTGATGGTCTTCTCCAAGGCCGTCTCGGGCACGCCGTCCGCCGTCTTCCCGACCGCCGACTTCCACTGGTTCCCGATGCAGTCCACCGGACTGGTCTCCATCCCGTTCGGTTACCTGGCGGGCTGGCTGGGCAGCCGTCTGGACCACCGGCGCCGCGCCGCTGACAGCCGGGAGAGCCGACTGCTGTACGAGGAGAGCGAGGAACGTCTGCTCGCCGCAGCCGAATGACCGAGGTGGCGGGGGCGGACCGAGCAGGCGGCCTCGCTCCCGCCGTCGCAGTCCGCCCAGGGCCCCGCGCGGAGCCCCGTGACAGCCGCATGCCTGCACGCGCGCCGATGTGTGAGTCGACGGCGACGGCCTGCGACGGTCAGGAGAGCGTGCCGGCCAGTGGTTGCTCGGTCCACACCGTTTTGCCTTCGCGGGTGTAGCGAGTACCCCAGCGTTCGGCCATCTGGGCCACCAGGAACAGGCCGCGCCCGCCCTCGTCGGTGGTACGGGCGCGGCGCAGGTGTGGTGCGGTGTGGCTGGTGTCGCTGACCTCGCAGACGAGAAACCGTTCACGGATCAGCCGCAGGGTCGCGGGGCCGGTGGCGTACCGGTAGGCATTGGTGACCAGTTCGCTGGCGATCAACTCGGTGCTGAACGCCAAGTGCTCCAGGCCCCATTCGGTCAGCTTGGCCGAGGTCAACGCCCGGGCCCGGGCAGCGCCGGCGGGCTCCAGCGTCAGACTCCAGGAGGCGACATCGTCCGGTGGCAGCACATGGGTGCGGGCGATCAGCAGAGCGACGTCGTCGATGGGGCGCGATGGCACGAGCGAGTCGACCACCGCTTGGCATGTCCGTTCCAGTGCGTCCGTAGGTCGGGAGAGCGCCGCACACAGCTTGGTCAGGCCGACATCGGCATCGATGTGGCGTTCGCCGATGACTCCGTTGGTGTACAGGCACAGCAGGCTTCCCTCGGCCAGCTCGATCTCCCGGGCCTCGAACGGCAGCCCGCCCAGGCCGAGCGGTGGGCCGGCGGGCAGGTCGAGCGGTGCCGCCTGTCCGTCCGGAGCCGTCACCACCGGCGGCGGGTGGCCGGCGCGGGCCACGGAGCAGCGCCGGGATACCGGGTCGTATACGGCGTACAGGCAGGTTGCGCCGACCACCTGCTCTCCCACGGACCGTTCGCCGGCCCTCTCCTGTTCGGCCGCCAGCAGGTTGACCAGGTCGTCCAGGCGGGAGAGGACCTCGTCCGCTTCCAGGTCGAGGCTGGCGAGCGTATGTACGGCGGTACGCAGCCGGCCCATGGTGGCGGCTGCGTGGATGCCGCGGCCCACCACATCGCCGACGACGAGGGCGACCCGGGCCCCGGACAGCGGAATGACGTCGAACCAGTCGCCGCCCAGGCCCGGTGCCGCGCTGGCCGGCAGGTAGCGTAGGGCCACCTCGACGGCCGACTGGTCCGGAACCGTCCGGGGCAGAAGGCTGCTCTGCAAGGTGAACGCGGTCTGCTGCTGCTGGGTGAAGCGCCGGGCGTTGTCGACGGCAACGGCGGCGCGCGAGGCGAGTTCCTGGGCGAGGGTGAGATCGTCCGCCTCGAAGGGATCGGGGCGGAGTGAACGCCACAGGGTCATCACACCCAGCACCAGGCCACGCGCGGCAAGAGGTACCACGATCAGCGAGTGGACGCCCAGGTCCGGAGCGTGGGCCCCCTGGCGGCCTTTCATTGAGAACCAGTCGGGCGGGAGAACCGGTTCCAGGACGGGTCGCCCTTCGGCCAGGCATCTGGCCTGGGGTGTGTCGGGCCCGAACTCCACCGGCTCGCCCTCGGGATGAGGCGGGCCGGGTTGCTGGGCGCCGACGCTACAGGCACCCACTCGTACCACAGGCCCTGCCATGACCTGCGCCAGTTCCTCACCGCGCGTCACCGGCTGAAGCAGGTCCACTGACGCGTGGTCGGCGAGGTGAGGCACCATCACCTCGGCGAGTTCACGGGCGGTCTCTGCCACGTCGAGGGTGGTTCCGATACGGCTGCCGGCCTGGTCGAGGAGCGCGAGCCTACGCTGGGCCCGATGGCGTTCGGTGATGTCCTCGATCATCTCGGCCACACCCAGGATGCGGCCGGAGGGGTCCTCCAACCGGAAGGACGAGACCATCGCGACCCGCTCCTGTGCCGGGTCCCGCTCCAGGCGAACGAACTGCTCCGAGTAGACCAACGGTCTTCCGGTCTCCATCACCTGGCGCACACGGTCCACGGCCTTGCGTGCGTCATCGGCGACGAGGAAACAGCCCGTGGGCAGCCCCCGGAAGTCCTCTGCCGGGACGCCGGTGACGCGTTCGATGGCCCGGTTGACCCGGAGAAGGGTCAGGTCGGGCCCGTGGACGACCATGCCGACCGGGCTCCGGCGGTACAACCCGTCGAGAACCGCGCGGTCTCTTTGCCACTCCAGGAGGTCGGCCGCCAGCGCCCCGGCAAGAATCCACTCATGGACCCGGTCATGGCGTGAGAGCGCATGGGCCCTGAGCCCCATCTCGACGAGTCGCCCGTCGCGGTGCCGCACCTTGAGCACGCCGAACCAGCCGCCGGATCTCCTGCAGTTTGCCGCGGCCTCCGTGACAGTCGGCAGATCACGAGGATCGACAAGGACCTCGAATGCCGGACGTCCGATCACGGCCGCGTCCGAATGGCCGAGCAGTTCCTGGGCCCGCCCGTTCCATCCGACCACGACTCCCCGGTCGTCGAGCACCGCCAGGACGGCGAGGCGCGGGGCGAACGGATCGTCGTAGCTTGCGCTGAGCTCCGTCATCCGCATCTCCACCGCTGGCTGACCCGCTGATACGCCTAAGCCTAGTGAACCCGGTGGGGCCGCGCGCGCGTCGACCGCGGCCGGCGCGGGTTATCACGGCTGGCCCGCCGGTCCGGTGTCAGCGGCCCGCGAACACCGAGCCTGGTGGCTCCTGCGTGTCCGCCGGACAGCGAGCCCCCTCCACGGCCGACGGCCCGGTCCGGCACCGCCGTGCCCGGCAGACGGCAGACCTCGGGTCGTCCGCATACCGGCGGCGGCACGGCTCCGGGCTCCCGTGACGGGGCGGGGGCGGTCCCCAGGCGTCGGGGCATCGACGCCTGGGGACCGCCCCCGCCGGCTCACTTCGCCGTCGGGCCGAACTCCTTGCGTGTGTCGACCGGCTTGCCGAACAGCTGCCACCGCTCGCCCTTGAACCGCATCAGCCGCATCGTCTCCAGCGGGAAGGCATCACCGTGGCCGGTGGACATGGTGACCCCGGGCAGCAGCATGCCCACCTTCACGTCCTTCAGGCTGCGCACCGCGTCCCGCAGTCCTTCCCTGGTCGGGCACTTCATCGCGTCCAGGGCTTGGTGCAGGCTGGAGGCGACGGCCCAGCCATAGGCGTTGAACTGGTTGTCCGGGTCGGCGTCGGGTGCGTATTCGTGCAGCGCGTCCTTGTACGCCTTCATCTCCGGGTCGGCGGCCCACTGCGGGTCGGCGGGGTCCTTGAAGTAGGTGGCCGAGACCACGCCTTGGACGTTCTTGAACCCGACCGGCTCGAGCACGGCGGCGGACGAGGCCACGTTGTTCACGATGTGCAGCGGGTTCCACTTGGTGTTCTTGGCGTCGGCGGCGAGGGCCTGGCTGCCGAACTTGGGGGTGGTGACGTCCAGCAGCACGTCCGCCTTGGAGCGTGCGAGGCTCGCCATCTGTGCCGACACCGAAGGGTCGGTGACCTCGTAGCTCTCCTCTGCGACCACCTTGACGCCGCTGCCCGCGACGGCCTTCTTGAACCCGCCGAGCAGGTCCTTGCCGAAGTCGTCGTTCTGGTAGAGGACCGCGACCTCGGCCTTGGGCCTCGCGTCCTTGAGGTACTTGGCGTACACGCGTGCCTCGGCCACGTAGTTGGGCTGCCAGCCGATGGTCCAGGGGTGCTGGTCGCCCGTGCCCCAGGCGGAGGCGCCCGTCGCGACGAAGGGCTGCGGCACCTTCTGCTTGTTGAGGTAGTCCCACACCGCTGCCGTGGACGGGGTGCCCAGGGTCTGGAACACCGCGAAGACCTTTTCCTGCTCGACGAGTCTGCGGGCCTCCTCGACCGCCTTGGGCGGCTGGTAGCCGTCGTCGCGGACGACGAACTCGACCTTGCGGCCGTCTATGCCGCCCTTGTCGTTGACGTGACTGAAGTAGGCGGCCACGCCCTTGCTGATCGTGCCGTACGCGGAGGCAGGTCCCGACAGCGGGTAGATCCCACCCAGCTTGATGGTCTTGTCGGTGATGCCGGTGGTCTGCTGGCCCTTGCACGCGCCACCGGCGGCGGTGTCCTGGGCGTCCTGGCCTCGCTGGCTGCCGCAGGCGGTCGCGGTGAGCAGGGCGGCGGTCGCGGCCGCGGCCGCCCGCAGAGCGGTCGTCTTGCGCATGTGGTTCATTCCTTTTCCGTGCGGGGCGGTGCGCCCACGGGTTCGGCGTCGACAACTGCGGGGTCCGCAGGAGCGTGGGTCTCGGAGGGTCCGGACAGGGCCTGGTACTCCGGCTCCGCACCGGGCGCGGATTCGGCCTCCGGTGTCCGGTCGCGGGCAGCGGTGGTGCGAGGCGGGCGACGGGCGACCGCGCCCAGGACACGGCCCGGCAGACCGGCCAGTCCCGTCGGGGCCACGAACATCACCGTGATGATCAGCAGGCCGAACACCACTCCCGGTGCCGCCTCGCTGACGTCCTGGGACACGCTCGGCACGTACATCACGAACGCCGCCCCCAGCAGGGGTCCGTACAGCGAGCCGAGACCCCCGACCACCAGGCCGGCCAGCAGGGTGATGGACAGGACGAAGCTGAAGGAGTCGGGCGAGACGAAGCCGATCACCCAGGTGTACAGACACCCCGCGACGCCCGCGAACATCGCGCTCCACGCGAAGGCGAGGGTCTTGTGCAGCGACAGCCGCACGCCCATGACCTCGGCGGCGCTCTCGTTGTCCCGCACGGCCAGCAGTGCCCGGCCGGCCCGGGACCGCAGCAGGTTGCGGGCGAGCAGCAGGGCCACCGCGGTGACGGCGAGGACGACGAAGTACATCCACTGGTCCTCGGCCAACCCGCTCCACGCCGGCGGCTGAAGCTTGTCCACGGTCAGCCCCATGGAGCCGCCCGTCACCGGTTCGAGCCGCTTGAGCAGGGGCGGCAGGAACACCGCGAAGGAGAGGGTGACCAGGGCCAGGTACAGCCCGCGCAGTCGCAGCGCGGGTACTCCGAACCCGAGGCCCAGGAGGAAGCATCCGGCGGCCGCGGCCGGCAGCGTGGCCAGGTGGCCGGTGTCGTACCGGTCGAGCATGACCGCCGCCGTGTAGGCGCCCGCCGCGAAGAACGCGCCGTGCCCGAGCGAGATCTGCCCGCCGAAGCCGGTCAGCAGGTTCAGGCCGGACAGCGCCACGGCGTACAGGAGCACCATGGTCAACTGGAAGACCTGGAAGGGAGCGAAGTAGAACGGTGCGCCGACGGCGACCGCCGCCGCGACGAGGACGGTGAGCGTGGGCCGCAGCCACCGGACCCGGTCGGTGCCGAGTGACGCTGTGGTGGTGCTCATGCGCGCTCCACCGCCGCCCGTCCGAAGAGGCCCTGGGGCCGCACCAGCAGCACCGCCAGAATGATCACCAAGGGGACGCCCACCTTCAGATCGGCGCCGATCACGTCCACGTACGCCCCGGTCAGGGTCTCGGCGACACCCACGAACAGGCCGCCGACGACCGCGCCGACCGGGCTGTCGAAGCCCCCGAGGGTGGCAGCGGCGAACGCGTAGATCAGCACCCCGCCCATCATGTTGGGCTCCAGGAACAGCACCGGGGCGACGAGCACGCCCGACACCGCGCCGACCGTCGCGGCCAGGCCCCAGCCGAACATCAGCACCCGGCCCACCCTGATGCCCGACAGCCGGGCGGAGGCCGGATTGCAGGCGACCGCCCGCATGACCAGACCGATGGAGGTGTGCTGGAACAGCAGGTACAGCAGACCCATCACGACGGCCACCACACCGATGATCCCGAGCGTCGACCAGTCCATACGCACACCGCTCAGGTCGAGTCCGCCGTCGGGAAAGGGCTGCGGGAAGTCCTTCACGGTGAACGACCAGATCAGGCCGGCCAGCGCGTTGACGAAGATGAACAGACCGACCGTGACGATGACCACCGTCAGCTCGGGCGCGCCCTGCACGGGGCGGATGACGATCCGCTCGAGCAGCATGCCGCCGACGAAGGACACCGCGAGGGTGGCCGGCAGTGCCAGCCAGTACGGCATCCCGGACGCCACCAGCTGCCAGGCGACGTACGTCGAGAGCATGGCCAGCTCGCCCTGCGCGAAGTTGACGATCCCCGTGAACCGGTGGATCAGCACCAGGGCCAGCGCCAGGCTGGCGTACACGGCGCCGGAGCCCAGCCCCTCCACCACTTGCTGAAGCAGATCGGTCACGGCGCTCCCCCGGCCTTCCGGGAGAGGACGGAGACCCCGAGGTACACCTCGGCGACCTGTCCGTCCTCGCGGATCCGTGCGGCCGGTCCGGACAGCACCAGGCGGCCGGCCTCCAGTACGTGGGCCCGGTGCGCGATATCCAGCGCGAGCTGGGCGTTCTGCTCGACGACGACCACGGTGGTGCGTTCCTCCTCGTTGACGGCACGGACGATCTCGAACAACTCGCGGGTGACCAGCGGCGCGAGCCCCAGGGACGGCTCGTCCAGGAGCAGCAGCGAGGGCCGCAGCATCAGCGCCCTGCCGACGGCGAGCATCTGCTGCTCACCGCCGCTGAGGCTGCCGGCGGCCTGCCGCGACCGCCGGCGCAGCTTGGGGAAGTAGTCGTAGATCCGTTCCAGGTCGGCCACCACGGCCGCACGCTCGGCGCGGCCCCGCCGCCGTGGGCCGGTGCGCAGGTGGGCGCCGATGCGCAGGTTCTCCTCGACGGTCAGGTCGTTGAAGGTGCCCCGGCCCTCGGGCACATGCGCCACGCCGAGCCTGGCGGCCTGCTCGGGCGAGCGGCCCAGGAGTTCCGTGCCGTTCAGCGTGACCGAGCCGCGGCCGCGGACCATGCCGCTCAGCACCCGCAGCGTCGTGGTCTTGCCCGCGCCGTTGGGTCCGAGGATCGCGCACACCTCGCCGCGGGCGACGGAGAAGTCGAGGCCTTGGAGCACGCGGGCCTGACCGTATCCGGCGTGCAGGTCGGAGACCTTCAGGAAGTCCTGCTCCGCACCCGTCGCGGCCTCGGTGCCGTCGGTGGCGGGCTCGCTCATGCGGCCACCCCCAAGTACGCCTCGACGACCGCCGGGTCGCGCTGGATCTCCTCCGGCGAGCCCTCGGCGATCTTGCGGCCGAAGTCGAGGCAGATCACCTTGTCGCACAGGCCCATCACGAAGGCCATGTGGTGTTCGACCACCACGAGCGTGAGGTCGAACTCCTGGCGCACCGAGCGGACCAGATCCGCGAATTGGTCCACCTCGCCGTGGCTGAGCCCGTTGACGGGTTCGTCGAGCAACAGCAGCCGGGGCCGTACCGCGAGCGCCCGGGCGAGTTCGACGCGTTTGAGCGTGCCGAACGGCAGTCCGGAGGCGGGATGGTCGGCGACGTCCGCCAGACCGAGCCGCCGTAGCAGGTCGTCCGCCTGGTCACGCAGTACCCTCTCCTCCCGCCGGACGCGGGGCAGCCGGAGCGCCGCGGCGAGGTGTCCGGTGCGCCCCCGGCTGTGGGCGCCGACCATGACGTTCTCCCGGACCGTGAGCTGCGGGAACAGGCCCAGGTTCTGGAAGGTGCGGGCGATGCCGCGCCCGGCCACGGCGTGCGGGGGGAGGGCGAGCAGGTCCTCGTCCTCGAACCGCACGTCTCCCCCGTCGGGAGCGCAGCGCCTGGTGAGGCAGTTGAACAAGGTGGTCTTGCCGGCTCCGTTCGGCCCGATGAGCCCTACGGCGGTGCCCGGCTCGACGGTGAAAGCGACACCGTCCAATGCCGTGATCCCGCCGAAGCGCACGGTGATGTCTGCGACCGCGAGCATGAGTGACGCCCCTTCCGACGTGCTGGGGGGTGGGCGAGCGTCACAGTAGGTGGGGGCGTTGCGGGCGCACATTGGGTGTGAGCACCCAACTTCTCGGTGGCCGAACTGTGCGCCGCGCACAGGTGCCGGGAGATGTCTCACGTGGAACCTGTTGACGAAGCACGAGGAGGGCGGCGACGATCGGCCCCATGCCGCGCGGTCCCGCACTGGGCACTCCCCGACTCTCCGAACCGCTCCGCCGGGAGCGGCGGCGGATCCTGCACGCCGTCCACGACCGGGTCGAGGAGGTGGCGGAGACAGCCGTGGAGGTGATGCGCACGGAGATCCCGTCGTACGCACTGCAGGACGAACGGTTCTTCGGCGACGTACGGGAACAGGTGCTCGAGCACTACCGGATGCAGTTGGCGGCGCTGGCCGGCGATCGCGACATGGCCCCCGAGGACCTGGTCTTCAGCCGCGCGGCAGCGATGCGCCGAGCACGTGCCGGGTTCGCCCTGGAGGACTGGATCAGTGCCTTCCGGGTCGGCCGGCAGGTGCTGTGGGACGCGCTGCTGGACTGCGCGGGCACGTCCGCCGAGGCCCAGCAGGCCGCACTGTCCCTCGTCACCCCGCTGATGCGGTACGTCGACTACGCCAGCACCCACGCCGCGCAGGCCTACGTCGAGTACCAGCAGCACGTGGTGGCGGACGCGGACCGGGAGCGCCGCGATCTCCTGGACCAGCTCCTGGCCGGGGTGGCACCGACGCGCGGTCCGCTGATGGCCGCGGCCCAGGCGTACGGCATCGGAGCGCGCTCGCCGATGATGGCGGTCGTGGCGGTGTGCGTCGGCGACACCCGCACCGGCGACCCGACCTCGGCCGAGA
>NZ_KZ626942.1 GCF_002911015.1 Streptomyces populi | reverse complement strand
CGGCCGGAGCAGCCGGGGCCGGCGCGGCGGGGGCGGCAGGCGCGGCGGGGGCCGCGGCCGGGGCGGCCGGAGCCGCGGGGGCGGCGGCGGCCGGAGCGGCACCGGGAGCGCCGATGACGGCCAGCTTCGCGCCGACCTCGGCGGTCTCGTCCTCGCCGACCACGATCTCCAGCAGCACGCCGGCGACCGGCGCGGGGATCTCGGTGTCGACCTTGTCCGTGGAGACCTCGAGCAGCGGCTCGTCCTCCGCGACCTCCTCGCCGACCTCCTTCAGCCAGCGGGTGACGGTGCCCTCGGTGACCGACTCGCCCAGGGCGGGCAGCACGACGTCGGTGCCGGAGGCGCCACCGGCCGGAGCGGCGGGGGCCTCGGCGACCGGGGCGGGGGCGGCCGGAGCGGCGGCCGGGGCCGGAGCCTCGGCGGCGGCGGGAGCCGGGGCGGCGGCGGCCGCGCCCGTGCCGTCGTCGATGACGGCCAGCTCGGCGCCGACCTCGACGGTCTCGTCCTCGGCGACCTTGATGGACGCCAGGATGCCGGCGGCGGGGGAGGGGATCTCGGTGTCGACCTTGTCCGTCGACACCTCCAGCAGCGGCTCGTCGGCCTCGACGCGCTCGCCCTCGGCCTTCAGCCAGCGGGTGACAGTGCCCTCGGTGACGCTCTCACCGAGTGCCGGAAGGGTTACGGAAACCGGCATGGTTTCTGTTGCTCCTTATTGGGTCTCCCCTGCCCGACCGGGATCGAGGGCTCGGGGAAGTGCGGAAGTCTGTGGTCGTCGTCGAGCCCTGCTCGACGCGGTGACTGGGACGGCCGGTGGCCGGGGAAGGCCCCGGCCGGACCGGATCAGTCGTGCGCGTGCAGCGGCTTGCCCGCGAGGGCGAGGTGGGCCTCGCCGAGCGCCTCGTTCTGCGTCGGGTGGGCGTGGATGAGCTGGGCGACCTCGGCCGGCAGCGCTTCCCAGTTGTAGATGAGCTGGGCTTCGCCGACCTGCTCGCCCATGCGGTCGCCGACCATGTGGACGCCGACCACGGCACCGTCCTTCACCTGGACGAGCTTGATCTCGCCCGAGGTGTTGAGGATCTTGCTCTTGCCGTTGCCCGCGAGGCTGTACTTCAGGGCGACGACCTTGTCCGCGCCGTAGATCTCCTTGGCCTTGGCCTCGGTGATGCCCACGGAGGCGACCTCGGGGTGGCAGTACGTCACGCGCGGGACGCCGTCGTAGTCGATCGGGACGGTCTTCAGACCGGCCAGCCGCTCCGCGACCAGCATGCCCTCGGCGAAGCCGACGTGCGCGAGCTGGAGCGTGGGGACGAGGTCGCCGACGGCGGAGACGGTCGGCACGTTCGTGCGCATGTACTCGTCGACCAGGACGTAGCCGCGGTCCATCGCGATGCCCTGCTCCTCGTAGCCGAGGCCGGCCGAGACCGGGCCGCGGCCGACGGCGACGAGCAGGACCTCGGCCTCGAACTCCTTGCCGTCGGCGAGGGTGACCTTGACACCGGTCTCGGTGTACTCGGCCTTCGAGAAGAAGGTGCCCAGGTTGAACTTGATGCCGCGCTTGCGGAACGCGCGCTCGAGGAGCTTGGAGGAGTTCTCGTCCTCGACCGGGACGAGGTGCTTGAGGCCCTCGATGACGGTCACGTCGGCACCGAAGGACTTCCACGCCGAGGCGAACTCGACGCCGATGACACCGCCGCCCAGGATGATCGCGGACTGCGGAACGCGGTCCAGGACGAGCGCGTGGTCCGAGGAGATGATGCGGTTGCCGTCGATCTCCAGGCCCGGCAGCGACTTCGGCACGGAGCCGGTCGCGAGGAGCACGTGGCGGCCCTGGATCCGCGAGCCGTTCACGTCGACGGAGGTCGGGGAGGACAGGCGGCCCTCACCCTCGATGTACGTCACCTTGCGGGACGCGATGAGACCCTGAAGACCCTTGTACAGGCCCGAGATGACCCCGTCCTTGTACTTGTGGACGGCGGGTACGTCGATGCCCTCGAAGGTGGCCTTGACGCCGAACTGCGCGCTCTCGCGGGCCTGGTCGGCGATCTCGCCCGCGTGCAGCAGGGCCTTCGTGGGGATGCACCCACGGTGCAGGCAGGTACCGCCGACCTTGTCCTTCTCGATCAGGGCGACGTCCAGGCCCAGCTGCGCTCCGCGCAGCGCCGCGGCGTAACCGCCGCTACCGCCGCCGAGGATCACTAGGTCGAAAACGGTGCTGGCGTCGTTCGCCACGTCACGTCCTCCATGCATGTGCGCCGTTACGCCGGGCACCTTCGTCCCTTACGGGTGGTTGACCGGTCGGTCGGCTGGTGTCCGGCCGCTCTTTCTACGGCCCTGTGGTGGGGGCCCTGTCCTGCCGAGAACCCATCTTCGCACTTGTCGAGGGCGAGCGAGACGCCGGGCCGGTGTGTGGGGCGTCTGATCCATCACGTCGACGGGGTGCGGAACCGGGTGAACCTGCGGATTTCGTCGAGGGCGAAACCTCCGTTCGGCCATACGAGCGGCCCCGGGCGCGCGGACGCCCGGGGCCGTGTGCCGTACGGGGGGCTCAGCCCAGGTCGCCGGCCGCCGTCAGCTCGGCGAGACGGACCAGGGTGCGGACCGCGGAACCGGTGCCGCCCTTGGGGGTGTAGCCGAACGGGCCGGCCTCGTTGAACGCGGGGCCCGCGATGTCCAGGTGCGCCCAGGTGATGCCCTCGCCCACGAACTCGCGCAGGAACAGGCCGGCGACCAGGCCGCCGCCCATGCGCTCGCCCATGTTGGCGATGTCGGCGGTGGGGGAGTCCATGCCCTTGCGCAGGTGCTCGGGCAGCGGCATCGGCCAGGACTCCTCGCCGACCTCCTCGGCGGCCTCGACGATCGCGGCACGGAACGCGTCGTCGTTGGCCATCACGCCGAAGGTGCGGTTGCCGAGCGCCAGCACCATCGCGCCGGTCAGCGTCGCCACGTCGACGATCGCGTCCGGCTTCTCCTCGGACGCCTTCCACAGCGCGTCCGCGAGGACCAGCCGGCCCTCGGCGTCGGTGTTCAGGACCTCGACGGTCTTGCCGCTGTACATGCGCAGCACGTCACCCGGACGGGTGGCGGAGCCGGAGGGCATGTTCTCGGCGAGCGCGAGCCAGCCGGTGACGTTGACCTCGAGGCCCAGGCGCGCGGCGGTGACCACGGCGGCGAAGACCGCGGCGGCGCCGGCCATGTCGCACTTCATCGTCTCGTTGTGCCCGGCGGGCTTGAGCGAGATGCCGCCCGAGTCGTAGGTGATGCCCTTGCCGACGAAGGCGAGGTGCTTCTTCGCCTTCGACGAGGTGTACGACAGCTTCACCAGGCGGGGGCCGGCGGCCGAGCCGGCACCGACGCCGAGGATGCCGCCGAAGCCGCCCTTGACGAGGGCCTTCTCGTCGAACACCTGCACCTTGATGCCGTGCTCCTTGCCGGCCGCGGTGGCGACGGCGGCGAAGGACTCCGGGTTGAGGTCGTTCGGCGGGGTGTTGACGAGGTCGCGGGCGCGGTTGAGCTCCTCGGTCACGGCGGTGGCGCGCGCGACGGCCGCCTTGTACGCCGCGTCCCGGGGCTTGCCGCCGAGGACGGTCACCTCGCCGAGCGGACCCTTGCGGTCCTTGGCGGCCTCGCTGCGGCCCGCCTCCTTGTAGGCGTCGAAGCCGTACGCGCCCATGCGGGCGCCCTCGGCGACGGCACCGGCGTCGGCGGCGTCCGAGACCGGCAGCGCGAACGCGGCCTTCTTGGCGCCGGCGAGCGCGCGGGCGGCGACACCGGCCGCGCGGCGCAGCGCCTCGGCGGCGAAGCCGGCCTCGTCCGCGGGAACCGCTCCCAGGCCGACGGCCACCACGACGGGGGCCTTGAATCCGGACGGCGCGGGCAGCTTGGTCACCTCGCCCTCGGCCCCGGAGGCCCCGAGGGTCTCCAGGATCCCGGCGAGCCCGCCGTCGTACGCGTTGTCAACGGCCTCGGCGCCCGGTGCGACGACCGGACCCTTGGGGCCCTTCGCGACACCGACGACGATCGCGTCGGCCCGCAGACCGGACGCCGCGGCGGTGCTGAGAGTGAGAGCAGTCACGGTGGTGAGATCTCCGCTTCCATTGAAGTTCTTTGGCCGAGAAGGGTGGGTCGACCGGGCCCGACGGCCGACCCTAGATCCGTCCTCGGGGGCGGTCCTCGCCGGGGCCCCTGACGGGCCGGGCGAGTACCCGGGACGAGCCTACGCTCGGGGCCGGGTTTCGCTCATTTCTACGGACGTTCACCCACAGGTGGCGCCGTCCCGTATTCCCGCCCCTCACTCCCGGTGAGCTGAGACACACTCATCGTGGTCAGTGGGCACGCCGTCCACTGCTTTGCACGATTTCCACAGATTCCCCATGGTTTCCACCCGTGGGGAATGCTCGAGGGGGAGAAAGCCACATATGGCACAGAGTCTGCAACGGTGGAGAGGGACGGCCGCCGTCCTGGGGGCCGCCGGACTCCTGGCGCTGGGCATGGGGGCGCCCGGCGCGTCCGCGGCGGTCACGCCGCGGATCGACCTCAAGGTCCTGGTCGTGGACAACGGCGCGGGCCAGGTCGGAGCCATCACCGCGGAGCTGAAGAACTCCGGTGTCCCGTACACCACGGTCAACCTGGGCGACGCGAACCGCCCGACCATCAACGCGACGTTCCTGAGCGACACGGTGAACGGCGTCCCGCGCGCCAAGTACCAGGGCGTCGTCCTGCCGAACGAGTTGCCCTTCGGCGCGGGTTCGGCCGAACAGACCGCCCTGGAGGACTACGAGAAGACGTTCGGCATCCCGCAGGTCGACGCCTACACCTGGGCCCACCCCGAGGTCGGTCTCGACTACACCGACCAGAACGGCGGCTGGTCCGGCGTGCTGGACGGAGCGACCACGCAGATCACCGCGGCGGGCACGGCCGGCCCGTTCCGCTACCTCGACGGACCGCTGACCTTCGAGGACAACGACCCGGCCGTGCAGGAGACCTACGGCTACGCGGCCCACCCGAGGGACGGGTTCACCAGCTACCTGAACGCGCCCAGCGGCGGTTCGATGCTCGGGCAGTACGAGCACGACGGGCGCCGCGAACTCGTGGTGACCTTCGCGTACAACCAGTACCAGAAGCAGTTCAAGGTCCTGGCGCGCGGCATCGTCGAGTGGCTCACCCAGGGCGTGCACCTCGGACAGGCCAGGAACTACTTCTCCGTCCACGTCGACGACGTCTTCGCGCCCGACGCCCGCTGGGACTCCGAGCGCAACTGCACCCCCGGCGACATCGACTGCGCGGGCGGCGACGGCGAGGACACCACCACGCCGATCCGCATGACCGCGGCCGACGCCGCCTACGCCGCCCAGTGGGAGGCCGACCACGGGTTCACGCTCGACATGGTCTTCAACGGGGGCGCGGGCGAGCAGTGGAAGGACGAGAACGGCGGCACCGACGCCCTCACGGACCAACTGCTCGCGGACAAGGCCAAGTTCCGCTGGATGAACCACACCTACACGCACCCGTTCCTCGGCTGCGTCCAGGACACCACGACCGTCCCCTGGACCTGCGCGAAGAACACCGACGGCACCACGAAGTGGGTGAGCCGGTCCGAGATCTCCGCGCAGATCTCGGACAACAACGACTGGGCGGCCTCGCACGGGCTCGCCACCGACCGCACCGAGCTGGTGACCGGCGAGCACTCGGGACTCAAGACGCTGCCCCAGCAGCCCGTCGACAACCCGAACCTCGCGCGCGCCATGTCCGCGAACGGCGTCAGGTGGACCGGGTCCGACAACTCCCGCGAGCCCGAGCAGCGTTCGGTCGGCAACGGCGTGATGACCGTCCCGCGCTACCCGATGAACATCTACTACAACACCGGCACGCCCGAGGAGATGGCCGACGAGTACAACTACATCTACACCTCGAAGGCCGACGGCGGCAGCGGGGTGTGCGAGAACAACGCGACGTCCACCTGCCTGCCGGCCCCGCTGAACACGGCCACCGGCTACGCCGACCACATCGTCCCGGCCGAGGCGCGCACCGCGCTCGGGCACGCGATCGGCAACGACCCGCGTCCGCACTACGTCCACCAGTCCAACCTGGCCGAGGGCCGCATCCTCTACCCGGTCCTGGACAAGGTGCTCGCCGACTACAGGGCGATCTACGCCGACAACGCCCCGCTGCAGAACCCCCGCCAGAGCGCCATCGGCACGGAGTTGCAGCGCCGTACCGACTGGCAGACGGCCCTGGCGAGCGGCAGGGTCACGGCCTACCGCATCGGCAACAAGGTCACCATCACCGCCCCGAACGGGACGCAGACCCCGGTGACCGTGCCGGAGGGGACCACCAAGCAGCTCACGGTCGGCACCACCGCGTTCGGCACGCCGTACGCGGGGGCGCGCAACGACTGGACCAAGCCGGAGCTCCTCCAGTCCGCGGTCAAGCTGAACCTGCCCGCCTAGGCGCGCGGCACCGCGGCAGCAGACGCGCACCCCGGCCGGTCCCGGCCGGGGTGCGCTCGTGAGCCGTGCGGCGGGGAGCCGGGGGGCTCTCCGGAAGAAACAGTCCCAGGGGGGAACCACGCATGATGCGCACCGGCCGTCATGTCACCATGCTCACCGAAGGCACCTACCCACATGTCCACGGCGGGGTCAGCACCTGGTGCGACCAGCTGGTCAAGGGCATGCCGGAGGTCGACTTCCACATCGTCTCGCTCACCGGCAGCGGCCGCGAACCCGTGGCCTGGGAACTGCCGCCCAACGTCTACCGGCACACCCGGGTGCCGACCTGGGGACCACGCCCCGGCCGCTCCCGCCCGCCGACCGGCCGCGCCCAGCGCCGCTTCGCCGAGATCTACGAACGCTTCCTGCTCTCCTTCCTCGATCCCGACTCGCCCGAGGACTTCGGCGACGCCCTGTACGAGCTGGCCGTGCTCGCCCGCGACGGACGCCTGTCCGCCGCCCTGAGCGGCGAGGCGGCGCTGCGCTCGCTGATGTGGATCTGGACCATGCCGCACCTGCCGACGGCGGCCGCCCGGCCCACCGTGCACGACGCGCTCGTGGCGACGGACCTGCTGGAGCACGCGCTGCGCCCGCTCGGCGTCCGGATCCCCGAGGACTGCGTCGCCCACGCGGTCAGCAGCGGCCTCGCCACGCTGCCCGCCCTCGTCGCGCGCCACCTGGACGGGGTCCCGTTCCTGCTCACCGAGCACGGCATCTATCTGCGCGAGCGCTACCTCGGCTACCGCGACGCCGAACAGCGCTGGCCCGTCAAGGCGTTCATGCTCGGCTTCTACCGCGAGCTGAACTCCCTCGGCTACCGCGCCGCCGACCTCATCACCCCCTGCAACCGGTACAACCGCCGCTGGGAGGAGCGCGGCGGCGCCGACGGGGACCGGATCCGCACGGTCTACAACGGCGTCGACCCGCACGCCTTCCCGCACGCGGGACCCGAACCCGCCGTGCCCACCCTCACCTGGTGCGGCCGGATCGACCCCATCAAGGACCTGGAGACGCTCCTTCGCGCGTACGCCATGGTGCGCGCCGAACTGCCCGACACCCGGCTGCGGTTGTTCGGTCCCGTGCCGCCCGGCGGGGAGGCGTACCGCACCCGTCTGGAGAAGCTCGCCGCCGAACTGGGCGTCACCGACGGGCTGACCTTCGAGGGCCGGATCACCGAGGTGTGGCGCGCCTACGCGGCCGGCCACGTCGTCATGCTGTCCTCCATCTCGGAGGGCTTCCCGTTCTCGATCATCGAGGCCATGTCCTGCGGCCGTACGACGGTCTCCACGGACGTGGGCGGGGTCCGGGAGGCGGTCGGAGACACCGGGATCGTCGTCCCGCCGCGCGAACCGGAGAAGATGGCCGCCGCCGCCCTCGCCCTGCTGCGGGACGAGGAACGGCGGCTGGACCTCGGTGAGCTGTCCCGCCGGCGGGTCATCGACCGGTTCACGCTGCGCCGTTCCGTCGACGCGTTCAGGACGGTCTACCAGGAACTGGCGGACCGGTCCGCGGTGTACGAGCCCGCCGTGGAGACCGTCGCCGACTGGACCCTCGAACTGCGCGACCCCTGGTACCGGGCCGTCGCCACGGACGGGACCGGCTGGTGAGCGGCTCCCTGCGCACGCAGCCCGGGGCCCACGGGGCCACCCGTCCCCTGGTGCCGAACCAGCGCCGCTCGACGAGCTGGGGGAAGCCCGACCCGATCGACGAACTCGCCGCGGAGCTGGGGGAGTCCGTGACCGCCGCCGTCCACCCCGACGAGGTGGCCGCGCTCCTGGAGTCCGACGGCCTCTCGGACGACCAGATCCGCGAACGGTACGGCGTCACCGACTCCTTCGCCCTCGCCGAGGCGCTGTTCGAGCGGGTCGACCGGGGCTATCCCGAACCGGAGGGCCCGGCCCACGACCCCTGGCGCATCGGTCTGATCGGCTGCCTCCTGCGGGGCGTGGTCTTCGCCCTCCCCGGTCTCGGCTACGTCCTCGCCGCACCGCTCCTCGCGGGACCGAGGGGCGCGTTCGGACTCCCGGCCGGCACCGTTCCGATGCTCGCCGGGGCGCTGTGCGGCTGGACCTGGAACCAGGGGCTCGCGCACCGCGCGTACACCTGGACGGGGCTCGGTGACCGCACGGCCGCCCGCCGCGCGCTGCTCGTCGGGACCCCGGCCGGTGTCCTGCTCGGCTCCCTGGTGGCCCTCGCCGCGGCGGGATCGGCCGGCCGGGGCGCCGTCGCCTTCGCCGCCGGGCAGTCCGGCTATCTGGGCGCGGCCACCGTCCTGCTGGTCATGGGCAGGGAACGCACGCTGCTCGCCGCCCTGGCGCCCGTGACGGCGGGCGCGGTCGTGACCGTGTTCCACCCGGTCCCCGACCCGGTGCGCGTGGCCCTGCTCCTCGGCTCCCTGGCGGCGGTCGCCCTGCTCGGGTTCCTCGAGGTGGCCCCCGTCGTACGCGAGCTGGGGGAGGGGAGCTGGGGCGCGGGACTGCTCGCGCTGCTGCCGTGGAGGAACCCGCGGGGCGGCGCCGGGCCGTCCGGGCGGGCCGGTGAGCCGCGGACGGCCTCCGCGGGCCGGCCGGACGCGGGGAAGTCCGGGCCCGCTCCGGGCCGCTCCGGCGCGCTCGCCGCGCGGCTGCGCGCCCGCCGGTCCGCCCCGCGCCGGCACGCCGGAACCCTCGCGTACGCCCTCTTCGGGCTCGGCAGCGGTGTCCTCGTGCTGTACGCGGCGCTCGGAGACGTCCTGACGGGGGCCCGTACGGCGGCCGCCGCACCGGCCGCGGTCGCGCTCACCCTCAGCATGGGCCCCGCCGAGTGGCTGCTCTTCCGGTTCCGCAGCGGGAGCCTCGCAGGGCTGCGCTCCAGCACCTCGGCGAGGGGATTCCGACGGGCCGCCACGGGCGCGCTCCTGAGGTGCCTCACCGGTTACCTCGCCGCGCTGCTCGTGCTCGGACTCGGTGCCTCCGCGCTGTGGCCGCACGCGCCCGCGGCGGCGGACGGGGTCCGGCTCGGCGGACTGCTCCTGCTGGGCGTGGTCATGTGGACCGGGCTGCTGCTCCAGTCCTTCGGCGCCGTCACCGGCACGGCCGCCGTCGTCTGCGCCGCCGCGCTCGCCCAGACCGCGGCGCTGGCGACGCACACGGGCGACTCGCACTGGGTGGGCCTGATCGTGTACGGCGCGGCGGCGGGCTCCCAGACCGTGCTCGCCCGCGCCCGGATCGGAAAGGCGACGGCCCACCGGTGAAGGACCTCCTCGTCCCGTACTACGAACACCCCGCCGTCCGTCCGGCCGAGTGGGACGCGCTCGTCGCCGCGGCGCCCCGGCTGTACGGCGTCGTGCTGAACCCCGCCAGCGGGCCGGGCGAGCACCCCGACGCGGGGTTCGCGGCGGTCGCCGGACGGCTGCGCGCCGCGGACGTCCGGGTCCTCGGGTACGTCGACACGGCGTACGCGCGCAGGCCGCTCGCGGACGTCCTCGGCGAACTGGCCCGGCACCGGGACTGGTTCGGCACCGACGGCGTGTTCCTGGACCAGGTGGCCGCGACGGAGGGCGAGTTCGGCTACTACCGGCGGCTCGCGACCGCGGTCCGGGGCCTCGGCCGCGGCACCCTCGTCCTCAACCACGGCACGGTGCCGCACCCCTCGTACGCCCGCATCGCCGACGTCCTCGTCACCTTCGAGGGCACCTGGGCCACCTACCGGAGGAAGCCCCCGCCGCGGTGGACGGGAGCCGACGCGGTCCTGTGCCACCTCGTCCACGCGGCTCCGGCCGGCGTCGACGCGGCGGCACCGGCCAGGGAACGGGGGGCCGCGCTGCACTGCGCGGTCCCCGGTACGGGGGACCACCCCTGGGGCACCCTGCCGAACGGCCTCGCCCCCGCCCCGGGAACGCGGTGATCAGCCCAGCGAGAGAATCACGAGCGCGGTCGTCGCCGCCGTCTCCGCCAGACCGCCGAACACATCGCCGGTGACACCGCCGAAGCGCCGGACGCAGTGCCGCAGCAGCAGTTCGGCGGCCAGCAGGGCGAGGCCCACCGCCACCGCGGCGCGCACGGTGTCGTACCTCCCGACGAGGGCCCCGGCGCCCGCCGCGACGCCGGTCACGGCCGCCGCCACCAGCAGGGCGCCGCGTACCGGCACGGTGCCCGCGACCGCCGCGCCCAGCCCCCCGGGGCGGGCCGCGGGCACCGAGGTGCGGGCGGCGAGCGTGAGGGCCAGGCGGGCCGCGGCCGCCGGGACGACGGCCGCGAGGACGCCCCGGCCCCACGAGGCCTCATAGGCCTGGGCGAGTCCGGCCACCTGGGCGAGCAGGACGAACAGGAGGGTGATCACGCCGAACGGGCCGATGTCCGACTGCTTCATGATCCGCAGCGCGTCCTCGGCCGGCTTGCCGCTGCCCAGCCCGTCCGCGGTGTCGGCGAGACCGTCGAGGTGCAGGCCCCGGGTGAGCGCGGCCGGCACGGCGGCGGTGGCCACGGCCGCGAGCAGCGGACCCGATCCCATGGCCAGCAGCGCCACGCCCGTCAGCGCCGCGCCCGCCCCGACCACCAGGCCGGCCAGGGGGGCGCACAGCATGCCGCCGCGCGCTGCGTCACGGTCCCAGCGGGTCACCTTCACCGGGAGCACGGTGAGGGTGCCGAAGGCGAAGCGGAGGCTGTCGGGCAGCGAGGCCCCGGAGGCGGTCTTGGACATCGGCGCAGGGTACCCGGACGTCCGGAAGGCGGATACGGCGGTGCTGGATAAAGTTCACATATGGGTCATTGGCTGTATCGGAACCTCGTCGAGCCGGGGAAGCTCCCCCTGTTCCTGGCGCTCGCCTCGTTCGTCGTGACCTTCGTGGTCACCCGTGTCGTCGTACGGCTGATCCGCGCCGGCAAGGGCCCCTTCGGCAACGTCAAGGCCGGTGACCTGCACATCCACCACGTGGTGCCCGGGGTGGTGCTCACGGTGATCGGCGGCTTCGGCGCGGTCGCCGGCAGCCGCTACGGATTCTGGCCCTGCGTGAGCGCCGTGGTCTTCGGCGTCGGAACGGGCCTCGTGCTCGACGAGTTCGCGCTGATCCTGCACCTCGACGACGTCTACTGGACCGAGGACGGGCGCAAGAGCGTCGAGGTCGTGGTGGTCACGGCGGCCCTCCTCGGCCTGATGCTCAGCGGCTTCTCGCCGCTCGGCGTCAACGACCTCAGCGACCAGGAGGCGCAGAACCGCGCGAGCGCGATCGGGACCATCGTCCTGAACTTCCTCTTCGTGCTGCTCGCCCTGAGCAAGGGCAAGGCCCGCACGGCGGTCTTCGGGGTGATCGTCCCCTTCATCGCCCTCGTCGGCGCCGTCAGACTGGCCAAGCCCGCCTCGCCGTGGGCCAGGCGCTTCTACCGGCACCGGCCGCGCGCCCGCGCCCGGTCCAGGCTGCGCGCCTACCGTCACGACCGCCGCTGGGCGGTCCGGGCCCGCAGGGTTCAGGAGTGGATCGGCGGCAAACCCGACCCGGTGCCCGACCGCTCCCTGTCCGACCGCCGGTGACGCGCCGCGGACAGGGCGCACAGCGCCAGCACCGCGGCGATCGCCGCCAGGTGTTCCTTGCCCGCCAGGTTGTCCTTGACGATCACCTCGGCCACCATGGCCCCGATCACGATCCCCACCGTCGCGTACGCCCGGTAGCGCCAGCCCAGGAACACGGCGAGGCCCACCACCGCCGCCGACGGGCCGGTGTCGACGACCAGCGCGTCCGCCCCGGGCAGCCCCAGCGGCCGGTGCGGGCCGAGCGCGATGCCGACGCGGGCGTACAGCGTCCCGGCCAGCGTGGCGACGTACGCGATCACGAGCGTGCGCCACCAGCCCAGACAGATCTCGGCGATCCCGAAGACGACCAGGATCTGCGCGAGCGCGCCCCACACCGGCAGGTCCAGCGCCGGGACGAACAAGGAGAGCGGGGTGCGCAGCAGGGCGAGCCGCAGCGGGTCCTCGGCCCGGACGGAGCCCGTGTCCTGCACCAGCCGGTAGCCCCAGGACTGGTTCTGCACGAACTGGAGGGCGGCCGTCAGACACACCGCGCCGAGCGTCATCGGGACGGCCCGCCACCCGTTCGCCCGCAGGGCCCGGCGCACGGTGGCGTACAGCAGACCCCACTCGGCGCGGGCCCAGCGGGCGGGCGCGCTCATCCGGTCGTCCCCACGGCTCTCCTCACGTCGGCCCCCGCTGGTCTCGTCTGTGCGACTCCAGGTGCTTGCGGTGCAGCCACTTCGGCAGGCCCGGGGCCTCCAGGAACCCCTCGGCGCGCGCGGACGCGACCCCGATGCGCAGCAGGTCCGCGCTCTTCTCGAAGAGCAGGAACCGCGGTTCCCAGATGGGCCGGTACTTGGCGTTGGCCCGGTACAGCGACTCGATCTGCCACCAGCGGGAGAAGAAGCTGAGCAGCGACCGCCACAGCCGCAGCACCGGGCCCGCGCCGAGGCGCGCCCCACGTTCGAAGACCGAACGGAACATCGCGAAGTTGAGCGAGACCTGGGTGATCCCGATCTCCCGGGCGCGCCGCAGGAGCTCGATCACCATGAACTCCATGAGCCCGTTCTCCGCGTCACGGTCGCGCCGCATCAGATCGAGGGAGAGCCCGCTCGGCCCCCACGGCACGAAGGACAGCACCGCCCTCAGCCCGCCCTCGGCGTCCGTGCACTCGAGCATCACGCACCGGCCGTCCTCGGGGTCGCCGAGCCGTCCGAGCGCCATGCTGAAACCGCGCTCGGTCGCGCCGTCGCGCCAGTCGTCCGCGCGCCGGAGCAGATACGCCATCTCGGCGGCCGGGATGTCCTCGTGCCGCCGGATGCGCACCCGGTACCCGGCCCGCCCGACCCGGTTGTAGGCCTGCCGGACGGTCCGCATGGCCCGCCCCTCGAGGGTGAACTCGGCCGTCTCGACGAGGGCTTCGTCGCCCAGCTCCAGGGCGTCGAAGCCGTGCCGGGAGTAGACCGTGCCCGCCTCCTCGCCCGCACCCATCACCGCCGGGATCCAGCCGTGCTCACGGGCCTCGGCGAGCCAGGGCTCGATGGCGCCGGGCCACGCCTCGGGGTCGCCGATGGGGTCGCCGCTCGCCAGGGAGACCCCGCCCACCACCCGGTACGCCACCGCCGCCTTGCCGGTGGGCGACCAGACCACGCTCTTCTCCCGGCGCAGCGAGAAGTAGCCGAGCGAGTCCCGGTCGCCGTTGCGCTCCAGCAGTTCGCGCAGCCGCTTCTCGTCGTCCTCGGTGAGCGGGTCGACGGCGCGCCGGGAGCGGAAGGCCGCGTAGAGGACGGCGAGCACCAGCAGGGTGCTGAGCACGTTGATCGAGACGTTGACCCAGTTCGGGGTCGCGATGCCGGGGTAGTGGGAGTCGTCGGCGGCGACCGAGACGAGCCGCAGGGTGCCGTAGCGCCAGCGGTCCAGGAAGGTCGAACGGTGGGCGTCGTGCGCGTCGTTGGTGACGGTGACCAGCAGCGTGGCGAGCAGCGAGGCGACCAGCAGCCCCCCGGCCGCGACGGCCGCGGCGAGCTTCGGGTTCGACCGGTCGCCCTTGGCGTAGAACTCCCGGCGGCCGACGGCCAGGGAGCCCACGAAGGCGGCGGTCAGCGCGAGCGAGACCCAGTTCTGCGCGTACTGGCGGATCTCGGGGAACGCCATCGCGATGCCGAACAGCAGCAGGAACAGTCCGCCGAGCACGGAGTTGAGGATCCACGCGGCCCGCTTGCGCCGCCGCATCGTGGTGGCCAGGAACATGGTGAACACGCCGGAGGCGAAGCCCGCGGTCAGCAGGTAGGGCGTGAAGTAGTTCTCGGTGTTGTGCCGCCGTACGTCCTGTCCGAGCGACACCCAGGCGGCGCTCAGGAAGTTGATGAACGTGACCGCGCGCAGGTACCACACGGCGAAGGCGGCGGACCGCCGCGAGGCAGCCGTGGACCGCCGGTCCCCGTCGCTCCGGCGGGCCGACACCCGTTCCTGGCCATCGACAACGGCAATCCGGGCATATTCCATGAATCGGGATGATATGGCCCGTGAGGTCCGCTGCGGGGGAGGGGTGACCCGGGCCATGGCGTTCGCGGGTCCGGCTCCGGTGGGGGGTCGGGGCCGTGCCGGTGCATCAGCCCGTCGCCGTCGGGTGAGGGGTGGGCGTCGGTGGCGACGGGCATCGATGTACCGGCACGGCCCCTCGCGTGCGTACCCGGCTGCGGGTGAGCGGTGGCTCGGGTGCAGTCCCTCGCGGGCGTGGAGATCCAGCCCCTCCGGCGTTTGAGGAGCGGGGTCCGGGGCGGAGCCCCAGGGGTGGGAAGGGTAGGGGCGGAGGGGGCGAAAAAGCCCGTGCCCGCCCGGCCCGAGCCAGGGTCGGGCGGGCACGGGCCGGGAACCTGCCCCGGGGCTACACCTCGGAGTCGGGCTCGGCGTCGGCGTCGGGCTCGGCCGGGGTCTCCTCCGGCTCCGGAGCGGGGGCTTCCGGCAGCTCCGCCGCGAGACGCGCAGCGGCCTGCACCAGCGGCAGCGCGAGCAGCGCACCCGCCCCCTCACCCACCGTCACCCCGTGGTCGAGCAGCGGTTCGAGGGACATCCGGTCCAGCGCCTTCGCCTGCGCCGGCTCCCCGCTGCGCTGCCCCGCCAGCCACCAGTCCGGCGCCCGGAAGGCGACCCGCTGGCCGACCAGCGCGCACGCGGCCGACACGACCCCGTCGAGGATCACCGGCATCTTCCGCACCGCGCTCTGCAGCAGGAAGCCGGTCGTCGCCGCCAGATCGGCCCCGCCCACCGTCGCGAGCAGCTGCAACTGGTCCCCGAGCACGGGCCGGGCCCGCCGCAGGGCGTCGCGCACCGCGGCGCACTTGCGCATCCACGCGAGGTCGTCGATGGGCTGCCCGCCCCGCCCGGTCACGACGGACGCGTCGGTCCCGCACAGCGCCGCGACCAGGACGGCCGCCGCCGTGGTCCCGCCCACGCTGATGTCGCCGAGCACCACCAGATCCGTACCGGAGTCGGCCTCCTCGTCCGCGACGGCCATGCCGGCCCGGAAGGCGGCCTCCGCCTCCTCCAGGGTCATCGCGTCCTCGACGTCGATCCGCCCCGAACCGCTCCGGACCCGGTGCCGTACGACCTCGTCGGGCAGCCCTCCGGGATCGGCCTCCAGCGACATGTCGACCACGCGCACCGGCACGCCGAACCCGCGGGCCAGGACCGATGCGGGGCTCGCGCCCTCGAGGGCCGCCCGCACCAGTCGGCCGGCACCGCCCGCGGGGCGCGCCGACACGTCGAGGGCGGCGACCCCGTGGTCGCCCGCGAACAGCACGGCGCGCGGGTGCTCGATCGGCCGTACCGGCACCGCGGACTGCGCCGCCGCCAGCCATTCACCCAGGTCGTCGAGTCGGCCCAGCGCCCCGGGCGGCACGATCCGGCGCTCCCGGTGCGCCTCGGCGTCACGGCGTACGCCTCCGTCGGGACGCTCGATCAGATCGGTGAAGTCGTCGAGATTAAGCGAGCTCATTCGCCGAACAGTACCGGCACCGATCGAACGCGCCCGCGCCACGTCGTTGCGCTCCGGATCCTCTTCACCTACGTACCGTTTGTGTCGGATTGTCGTACTACTCGTCCCCGACAGGAGCGTCCATGCCCTCCATCCCGCAGCCGACCACCGCACACCGTGCCGCCTACGCGGCGGAACTCGCCCGGGGCACCGCCCGGTTCCACGAACCGCGCCGCGCCGACTGCCCCTGGTGCGGCTCGAAGCGCCTGCGCACCCGGCTGCGGACGCCGGACCTGAGGCAGCGCAAACCGGGGACGTTCGTCGTCGACGAATGCGGGGACTGCGCCCACGCCTTCCAGAACCCCCGGCTCACCCCCGAGGGGCTGGCCTTCTACCACCGGGACCCGTGCGAGGGCGCCCACGACGACCTCGCCGAACGGCTCCTCGGCGGCCACGGCGGAGCCGGACGCCACCGCGCGGCGGCCCGCGCCGTGCTGCCCTACGCGGAGCCGGAGAGCTGGCTCGACATCGGCACCGGGCACGGCCACTTCCCGGCGGCGGCCAAGGAGGTCCACCCGTACACCTCCTTCGACGGCCTCGACGCGACGCGGCGGGTGGAGAGGGCGCGGGCGGCCGGGCGCGTGGAGGAGGCGCACGTCGGACGGCTCACCGACCCGGTGATCGGTGAGCGGCTGCGCGCCCGCTACGACGTGGTGAGCATGTTCCACCACCTGGAGCACACGCCCGAACCGCGCGAGGAACTGCGCGCCGCGCTGGAGGTGTTGAGACCCGGTGGGCACCTCCTGGCCGAAGTGCCCGACCCCGACTGCGCGTTCGGGGCGCTGCTCGGCAAGTGGTGGCCCGCGTACGGCCAGCCGCGCCATCTGCACCTCATGCCGCTGCCCAACCTGCTCGGCGAACTCGAGTCCCTCGGCTGCGCGGTCGTCGCGACGGACCGGCGCGAACCGCACGTCCCCCACGACCTCTCCGGTGCCCTCGCCCTGGCGCTCGGGCGCGCCCTCCCCGGCCCCGACGCCCCCTGGCGCCCGGCACCCCCGACCCCCCTCCAGCGCACCGCGCGCCTGGCCCTCGGCCGGGCGGCGGCCCCGCTCCTCGCCTCGACCGTCGCGCTGGACCGGCTCCTGGCCCCCCTGCTGCGCCGCACCCGCTTCTCGAACGCGTACCGCATCGTCGCCCGCAAGGAGACCTGAACCCGTCGCCCCGCGGCCCGCACGGGTCCCCGCACCCCGCCCGCCCCGCGTCCGGCAGCCCGCGCGCACCGGCGGGGAGCGGGCCCGGGTTCACCCCCGCAGCGCCAGGGCCTGTCCCGCCACCACCAGCAGCACGTGCTCGCACTCCTCGGCGAACGCCGCGTTCAGCCGCCCGAGTTCGTCGCGGTAGCGGCGTCCGGAGGCGGTGGCCGGCACGATGCCCGAGCCGACCTCGTTGGAGACGGCGACGAGCGTGCGGCGGGTCCGCCGGACCGCGGCGACCAGCTCCTCCACGCGGGCGCGCAGGGCACGCTCGCCGCCCCCGGACCACTCGGCGTCGTCCCAGGCGTTCACCGCGTCCATGGCGTCCGTCAGCCACAGCGAGAGACAGTCGACGAGCAGGGGCGGTCCCTCCTCCGCGAGGAGGGGAACCAGGTCACAGGTCTCGACGGTCCGCCAGGAGCCGGGCCGCCGCTCGCGGTGGGCGCTGACGCGCTGCGCCCATTCGGAGTCCCCGCCGCGGGTGCCCCCCGTGGCGACGTACAGGACGTCGGGGAAGGACTCCATCCGCCGTTCCGCCTCCACCGACTTGCCCGAACGCGCCCCGCCGAGCACCAGCGTCCGGCGCGGCACGTCGGGCACGTCCTCGTAGACGCCCACGTCGAGCGTCGTCCCGTCGGGCACGGCCCGCGCGCCCGCCGCGGCGAGCCGTCTGCGCAGTTCGGGCCCCGGGGGCACGTCGTGGTCGAGGTGCACCGCGATCACGTCCGTCGTCGGGTCGACCGCGCCGGCCGCGCGCAGCCTCGCCAGGGCGTCGGGACGTCCCACCACGTCCAGGAGCACCATGTGGTACGCCCCGCCGTTCTCGTCCAGGCCCGCCGGTGCCGCGCCCGGCGGCAGGTACAGCAGCCGCTGCCCGGCCGGACCGGTCACCGCGTACCCCGTGCCGGGCGCGTCCATCGGCACCGCCCGCACCCGGTGCCCCGTCAGCAGCGCCAACTCCCGTCCGTCGGGCACCCGGCCGGGCCCCGGCAGCCCGGCCGGCACCTCCAGGGCGGGCCCGTCGTGCGGATGGGAGAGCAGTACCTGCCGTACGCCGCCCAGTGAGTGTCCGGCGCGGGCCGCCGCGAACGCGGCGCCGGGGGTGAGGTCGAGCAGCAGCGTTCCGTCCACGAGCAGCGCGGTGGCCGCCCGCGCCCTCTCGCCGAGCGCGGTCGCGCAGGCGGCGCAGGGACATTCGGGGCGGGGCAGGCCCGCGGGGGCACCGGTGCCGAGCAGAGTCAGTTCCACGCCGCCGATTTTTCCGTGTCCCCGCACGTCTTGCGCGTCCGGCTAGGCTTCGGACGGGAGACGGATCTTGTCCGGCTTCCGCTGTGCAGTGTGCTCACACCTTGGAGGCGTACATGGCGGCATGGACGTGGCGGTTCGAGAAGTCCGACGGGACAGAGGTCGAACCCGCGGTGCAGCCCGAGGAGTTCACCACCCAGGGCGATGCCGAGTCCTGGATCGGTGAGGTGTGGAAGGACCTTGTGGCGGGTGGTGCGGACCAGGTGTTCCTCTTCGAGGACAGCACGCAGATCTACGGCCCGATGAGCCTGCACGCCGAGTCGGAGTAGGCCGGCAGGGGTTGCCGGGGGACCCTCCCCGGCAACCCGTCGCCGCCCGCCTCGGCACCCGTGCGGGCGACATCGGCGGTCCGGCCGCACCGGCGGTCCGGCCGCACCGGCGGTCCGGGCGCTCGGCGGCCGGGGGATTCAGCCCCGCACACCGCACAGGTGCAGAAGGGCCGCCACCTGGCGGTAGGGGTCCGTCCGGCCGGCCCGCTCCTCCGCGGCCAGCAGCGTCTCCACGTCCGGCGGCACCGGCGCGCCGTCGGCCGCCGTGTCCGTGAAGACGCGCACCCCGTACCAGGCGTGCAGCGGAGCACCGATCCCGGCGAGCGTGGCGGTCAGCGTGGCGAGCCGGTCGGCGCGGACGTCGAGACCGAGCCGGTTGGTGTACGCGGTCGTGTCGAACGAGGCCAGCGTCGTCGTCCAGTCCCCGCCGATCCCGGGCCGCATGGCCAGCGCGTCCGCGTTGCGCACCAGCAGCGAGAGCAGCCCGCCCGGGGCCAGCATCCGCGCCAGCCCCGCCACCATGGCGTCCGGCTCCTCGACGTACATCAGGACGCCGTGGCACAGCACCACGTCGAAACTGCCCGGCAGGAAGTGCACACCGGTCTCGTGCCCGTCGCCCTCGACGAGGCGCACCCGGCTCCGGATGCCCTCGGGCTCGGCGGCCAGCGCC
Source organism: Streptomyces populi (assembly GCF_002911015.1). Taxonomy (GTDB): domain Bacteria; phylum Actinomycetota; class Actinomycetes; order Streptomycetales; family Streptomycetaceae; genus Streptomyces; species Streptomyces populi. The sequence goes on along the minus strand of NZ_KZ626942.1, from coordinate 9,992 downwards.
TGACGGGCCACGGACAGCATCGTGGCGTCCTGTTCGAGCGCGGTCACCTGATGACCGGCCCGCGCGAGGCGCAGGGCCTGTGTGCCCTGGCCCGCCCCGACGTCGAGCACGCGCAGGCGCTGCCCCACCGGATACCGCCCGGTTATCTGCTCATCGAGCTGCCGGGCCACCAGTTCCTGCCGTACGACATCCCGCAGCCCGCCCAGCCTGCTCAGCCAGGCATCCGCCGCGCCCCCGGAGAACGACGTAGTGCTCAGGGCCGCTCTCCGCGCTTGACCTGCGGCTTCGGCAGCCGGAGTCGACGCATCTGGAGCGTGCGCATCAGCGCGTAACGGACCGCACCCTTGGTGTTCTCGTCCGGGAAGCGCGTGTTGAGCTGCTTCCGCAGGCGGATCGCGATGACGACCGAGTCGACCACGATCATCACGATGACGACCAGCCAGAGCAGCAGGGCCACGTTCTTGAGAACGGCGGACGGCACCACGCTCAGCATCAGGATGATCACGGCCAGCGGCAGGAAGAGCTCGGCGATGCAGAGCCGCGAGTCCACGTAGTCGCGCGCGAACCGGCGCACCTTGCCCTTGTCGCGCACGGGCAGGTAGCGCTCGTCACCGCTGGCCAGCGCCTGGCGCTGGCGCTCCATCGCGGCGCGACGGTCGTCGCGCTGGCGCTTGGCCGCCTCCTTGCGCGTCGTCGGCGTCTGGGCGACGCTGCGGCGCTGGGTCTGGGCCTCACTGCGCTTGGGCGTGGGCCGGCCCTTGGGGGCCTGAGGGTCACGGGTCACTTTGGAGTCGGTCACCGGCGCCTTGTCGGCGGGGGCCTTCTCTTCCTTCGCACGGCTACGGAACACAAAACCCAAGGGTACGGGGTCCGCGAGCATGGACGTCGGTCGAGTGGGGAACGATCCGGCAACACCGCGCGTCTGTAGGGGGACAGTGGGGGCGACGCCCAGGGGTGCACCCCCGGGTGCCACCTACTCCTTACGCCGGAGCGGTGGCGGGCGCAGTCGTCCTTGGGGATGAGCGCATCCGTCCCCGAACAGTGCGGTAATGGATGCGGGGCCCGTACTGTGGGTCCTGTTGCAGTACCTGGAGCTGGAGTCCGTCAGAAGGGGGCGCGCGAAGCCCATGAGCGGTGTCATGAAGCGTATGGGGATGATCTTCCGCGCGAAGGCGAACAAGGCCCTTGACCGGGCCGAGGACCCGCGCGAGACCCTCGATTACTCCTACCAGAAGCAGCTGGAGCTGCTCCAGAAGGTCCGGCGCGGTGTCGCCGACGTGGCGACCAGCCGCAAGCGCCTCGAACTGCAGCTGAACCAGCTCCAGAACCAGTCCTCCAAGCTGGAGGACCAGGGCCGCAAGGCCCTCGCGCTCGGCCGCGAGGACCTCGCCCGTGAGGCGCTGTCGCGCCGCGCCGCGCTCCAGCAGCAGGTCACCGACCTGGAGACGCAGCACCAGACCCTGCAGGGCGAGGAGGAGAAGCTCACCCTCGCCGCCCAGCGTCTGCAGGCCAAGGTCGACGCCTTCCGCACGAAGAAGGAGACGATCAAGGCGACCTACACGGCGGCCCAGGCACAGACCCGGATCGGCGAGGCCTTCACCGGCATCTCCGAGGAGATGGGCGACGTGGGGCTCGCCATCCAGCGCGCCGAGGACAAGACCGCGCAGCTCCAGGCGCGGGCCGGCGCGATCGACGAGCTGCTCGCCTCCGGAGCCCTCGACGACCCCACCGGGCTGGCGAAGGACGACATCCAGAGCGAGCTGGACCGCATCTCCGGTGGTTCGGACGTGGAGCTGGAGCTACAGCGCATGAAGGCCGAGCTGGCCGGCGGCTCCTCGTCGCAGCAGCAGGCGATCGAGGGCGGCACGGGCCAGGCCCAGCCGTCGCAGACCCAGGACACCCCGCGCTTCGACAAGCAGTGACCTGACGGGCCCGTGCCCGAGGAGGCGACATGATCGTACGGATCATGGGGGAGGGGCAGGTGAGACTGGACGACGGCCGGCTCACCACCCTGAACAAGCTGGACGACGAACTGCTCACCGAGATGGAGAGGGGCGACGAGGCCGGCTTCCGCCGCACCCTGGGAGCTCTCCTGGACGCGGTGCGCGATGCCGGGACGCCGCTCCCCGACGACTCGCTGGAGCCGTCGGAGCTGATCCTCCCGTCCCCGGACGCCACGCTCGAAGAGGTCCGCGAGATGCTGAGCGACGACGGCCTGATCCCCGGCTGACGCCCCGCCGGCACGGTTCCCGCGCTTCCGGACCCCCACCCCGGAAGCCCGGACACCGCGCCCCGGAGCCCGGGAAAGCCCGCGGCCGGGACCCGCGAGAACGAGCGGGCGCCCCGGGCCCGCCACCACCCGTGCCACCCCGGCCGGGAACCGGACCGTCCCCACGCCCGTGCCGGAGCCCGGCAGGGTTTCGCACCGGAGGACCCACACCCGTGGGGGAGGGCACGACCCGGCCCCCACACCTCGAGCGCGCCCCCGGACGAGGTACCACCCCGCGCGCGGTCGTCCCCGTACCACCCGGCCCCGGCCCGGCAGGGCTTCGCGCCGGGGACTCGCGCCCGCCGGGGAGGGCCCGGCCCCCGCTCCGCGATCGTGCCCCCGGGACGCGGCACCGGCCCACGCCCCGCGGGAGGCGGCCCCGCACACCCGTGCCGCACCACCCGGTCCCGAGCCCGGCAGGGACCCGTACCGTGGACCGGATGAGCACCCTGGAGCGTATGCGGGACTGGCTGCGGGACCACCGCCTCGCCCTGGACGCCACCATCGCCGCGGGCGTCCTCGTCGCCATGGTGGCCGGCTCCTTCGTCGACTCGCACGGCGCCGACGGCACGACCTGGAGCGCCCGCACCCCGGACGTCCTCAGCCTCGCGCTGATGGCCCTCGGGGCCGCGGCCCTGGTCTTCCGCCGCCGCGCCCCGATGAAGGTCCTCGTGGCGACCGTCGCCGTCTCCCTGGTGGAGCTGGTGACCGCCGACCCCCGCGCCCCGGTGGCCATGTCCGCCGTCGTCGCCCTCTACACCGTGGCCTCGTCCACCGACCGCCCCACGACCTGGCGCGTGGGCCTCCTCACCATGACGGTCCTGACGGCGGTCGCCATGCTCGCCGGTCCGCTGCCCTGGTACGCCCAGGACAACCTCGGCGTCTTCGCGTGGACCGGCATGGCCGCCGCGGCCGGTGACGCCGTCCGCAGTCGGCGCGCCTTCGTGCACGCGATCAAGGAACGCGCGCTGCGGGCCGAGCGCACCCGCGAGGAGGAGGCACGCCGCCGCGTCGCCGAGGAGCGGCTGCGGATCGCCCGCGACCTGCACGACGTCGTCGCCCACCACATCGCCCTCGTCAACGTGCAGGCCGGAGTCGCGTCCCACGTGATGGACAAGCGCCCCGACCAGGCCAAGGAGGCGCTCGCCCACGTGCGGGAGGCCAGCCGGTCCGCGCTGAACGAACTGCGCGCCACCGTGGGGCTGCTGCGCCAGTCCGGCGACCCCGAGGCCCCGACCGAGCCCGCCCCCGGGCTGGCCCGGCTCGACGAGCTCGCGGACACCTTCCGCAACGCGGGGCTCCCCGTCGAGGTGGCCCGCTCCGACTCCGGCACGGTGCTGCCCGCGGCCGCCGACCTCGCCGCGTACCGGGTGATCCAGGAGGCGCTGACCAATGTGCGCAAGCACGCGGGCCCGGGAGCGAAGGCGGAGGTCAGTGTCGTCCGGGTCGGACCGGTGGTGGAGGTGACGGTCCTCGACAACGGCCCGGGACGGGACACCGGCCCCGGACCGGAGGACGGCCCGGAGCACGGGCATGATCCGGGACAGGACGCCGGACCGCAGGAGGGCGGCGGCCACGGACTGCTCGGCATGCGCGAGCGCGTCACCGCGATCGGCGGGAGCTGCACGGCCGGTCCCCGCTACGGAGGCGGTTTCCGCGTCCATGCGATCCTTCCGGTCAAGAACCACGCGTCCGCCCTGGGAGACCCCGTATGACGATCCGTGTCGTGCTCGCCGACGACCAGGCGCTGCTGCGCAGCGCCTTTCGCGTGCTGGTCGACTCGGAACCGGACATGGAGGTCGTGGGCGAGGCGTCCGACGGGGCCCAGGCCGTGGCGGTGACCCGGGACGAGCGGGCCGACGTGGTGCTGATGGACATCAGGATGCCGGGCACCGACGGCCTCGCCGCCACCCGGATGATCACCGCCGACCCGGCCCTCGCGCACGTGCGGGTCGTGATGCTGACGACCTTCGAGGTCGACGAGTACGTGGTGCAGTCCTTGCGGGCCGGGGCGTCCGGGTTCCTCGGCAAGGGCGCCGAACCCGAGGAACTGCTGAACGCCATCCGCATCGCCGCGGGCGGCGAGGCGCTGCTGTCCCCGGCCGCGACCAAGGGCCTCATCGCCCGGTTCCTCGCGCAGGGTGACGACGACGGGCCCGGTGCCGCCCGCTCCGAGCGGCTCGACGCCCTCACCGGGCGCGAGCGCGAGGTGCTCGTCCAGGTCGCCGCCGGCCACTCCAACGACGAGATCGCCGAGCGCCTCGAAGTGAGTCCGCTCACGGTGAAGACGCACGTCAACCGGGCCATGGCCAAGCTCGGCGCCCGCGACCGGGCCCAGCTGGTGGTCATCGCGTACGAGTCGGGACTGGTCCGCCCCCGGGTGGACTGAGCGTCACCTGCGCGTACTGCGTCTGGAGTAGGTTCCGGGCAAGGAAATGGACCCAGGGGTTACGGATCACCGCCCGTCCATGGCCCAGGGTGTGGCGTGGGGGAATCCCCCGTCCCCCGCGTTCCGCTCGAACCATGGAAGAGAGACCCACCACCCATGTCCTGGCTGTCCAGATTCAGCCTCGCGCAACGGGCCCTCATAGGGCTGATGTCGATCATCGCGCTCGTCTTCGGGGCGATAGCGATCCCCCAGCTCAAGCAGCAGTTGCTGCCCACCATCGAACTGCCCGTGGTGTCGGTGCTCGCGCCGTACCAGGGTGCGTCTCCCGACGTGGTCGAGAAGCAGGTCGTCGAGCCCGTCGAGAACAGCCTCCAGGCCGTCGACGGCATCACCGGTGTCACCTCCACCGCGAGCGAGGGCAACGCCGTGATCATGGCGTCCTTCGACTACGGCAACGACACCAAGCAGCTCGTCGCCGACGTCCAGCAGGCCGTCAACCGGGCCCGCGCCCAGCTGCCCGACTCGGTCGACCCGCAGGTCATCGCCGGTTCCACCGACGACATGCCGACCGTCGTCCTCGCCGTCACCTCCGGCCAGGACCAGCAGGCGCTCGCCGACCGGCTCGACCGCACCGTCGTCCCCGCCCTCGAGGGCATCGACGGCGTCGGCCGGGTCGACGTCGCCGGTGTACGGGACCTCCAGGTCACCGTCACGCCCGACGACAAGAAGCTCGCCAGGGCCGGCCTCACCCCGGCCGCCCTCGGCCAGGCGCTCCAGGCGGGCGGCGCGACCGTCCCGGCCGGTTCCTTCGACGAGGACGGCAGCAACCGCACCGTACGGGTCGGCGGCGGCTTCACCTCGCTGCGCCAGATCCAGGACCTGATGGTCACCGGAGCGCCCGGCAAGAAGCCGGTGCGCCTCGGAAGCGTCGCCACCGTCGCGCAGACGCAGGCCGCGGCCGACTCCATCACGCGCACCGACGGCCGCCCGAGCCTCGCCGTGACCGTCACCATGGCCCACGACGGCAGCGCCGTCGCCATCTCCGACGCGGTCAAGGACAAGCTGCCCGGCCTGCGCGCCGACCTGGGCAAGGGGGCGGCGATCACCGTCGTCAGCGACCAGGGCCCGGCGGTCTCCAAGTCCATCCACGGACTGACCACCGAGGGCGCCCTCGGTCTGCTCTTCGCGGTCCTGGTCATCCTGCTCTTCCTCGCCTCGGTCCGCTCGACGCTGGTCACCGCGGTGTCCATCCCGCTGTCCGTGGTGCTGGCGCTGATCGTGCTGTGGACCCGTGACCTGTCGCTCAACATGCTGACGCTGGGCGCGCTCACCATCGCGATCGGCCGGGTCGTCGACGACTCGATCGTCGTCCTGGAGAACATCAAGCGGCACCTCGGATACGGCGAGGAGCGCGAGGAGGCGATCCTCACCGCGGTCCGCGAGGTGGCCGGGGCGGTCACCTCCTCGACGCTCACCACGGTCGCCGTCTTCCTGCCGATCGGGCTCACCGGCGGCATGGTCGGCGAGCTGTTCGGCTCCTTCAGCCTGACGGTCACGGCGGCGCTCCTCGCGTCCCTGCTCGTCTCGCTGACGGTCGTCCCCGTGCTCTCGTACTGGTTCCTGCGCGCGCCCAAGGGCACCCCGGCGGACGCCGAGGAGGCCCGCCGCAAGGCCGAGGAGAAGGAGGAGAACAGCCGCCTCCAGCGTTTCTACGTCCCCGTCCTGCGCTTCGCGACCCGTCGCCGGCTCACCAGCCTGCTGATCGCGGCCGCGGTCCTCGTCGGCACGTTCGGCATGGCGCCCCTGCTGAAGACGAACTTCTTCGACCAGGGCGAGCAGGAGGTCCTCACCGTCAAGCAGGCGCTGAAGCCGGGCACCAGCCTGGCCGCGACCGACGCGCAGGCGAAGAAGGTCGAGAAGCTCCTCGACGGCGTCGAGGGCGTCAAGGACTACCAGGTCACCATCGGTTCCTCCGGCTTCATGGCGGCCTTCGGCGGCGGCACGGACACCAACCAGGCGTCGTACCAGGTCATGCTGGAGGACTCCGCCTCCTCCGAGGACGTCAAGAAGCGCATCGAGAAGGGGCTCGGCGGGCTCTCCGGTCTCGGCACCACCACGGTGGCGGCCGGCGACGCCTTCGGCAGCCAGGACCTCAAGGTCGTCGTGAAGGCGGCGGACGCGGACGTGCTGCGCAAGGCGGCCGAGCAGGTCCGTGGCGCGGTCGCGAAGCTCGACGACGTCACCGACGTCAGCAGCGACCTCTCCCAGAGCGTGCCGCGCATCTCGGTGCGGGCCAACTCCAAGGCCGCGGCGGCCGGTTTCGACGACGCCACCCTCGGCGCGGCCGTCACCCAGGCCGTCCGCGGCACGACCACCGGCAAGGCGGTCCTGGACGACGCCGAGCGTGACGTCGTCATCAGGTCCGCGAAGCCGGTCACCACGATCGCGGAACTGCGCGCGCTGCGGCTCGGCGCGGTGAAGCTCGGTGACATCGCGGACGTGGAGCTGGTCGACGGACCGGTCTCGATGACCCGGATCGACGGCCAGCGAGCCGCCACGATCACCGCCAAGCCGGCCGGCGACAACACCGGCGCGGTCAGCGCGGACCTCACGGCGAAGCTCAAGGAGCTGAAGCTGCCCGCCGGTGCCACGGCGTCGATCGGCGGTGTCTCCTCGGACCAGGACGACGCGTTCAAGAACCTCGGCCTGGCGATGCTCGCGGCGATCGCGATCGTCTTCATGCTGCTGGTGGCGACGTTCCGTTCGCTGGTCCAGCCGCTGATCCTGCTGGTGTCGATCCCGTTCGCGGCGACCGGCGCGATCGGCCTGCTCGTCGTCACGGGCACCCCGATGGGTGTCCCCGCGATGATCGGCATGCTGATGCTCATCGGCATCGTGGTGACGAACGCGATCGTGCTGATCGACCTCGTCAACCAGTACCGGGCGCAGGGCCACGGTGTGGTCGAGGCCGTCATCGAGGGCGGCCGGCACCGGCTCCGCCCGATCCTGATGACGGCCCTGGCGACGATCTTCGCGCTGCTGCCGATGGCGCTGGGCGTCACCGGTGAGGGCGGCTTCATCGCGCAGCCGCTCGCGGTGGTCGTGATCGGCGGCCTCATCACGTCGACGCTGCTGACGCTGCTGCTCGTCCCGACGCTCTACGCGATGCTCGAACTGCGCAAGGAGCGCCGCGCGGCGAAGCGGGCGGCGAAGCGGGAGTCGAAGAAGGAGACCGGGTCGGCCGGTTCCGGCGAGGACTCCGTGGACGACGAGGACAAGTCCCCGGAGCCGGCCGGAGTCTGAGCCGGTTCCAGGGAGCGGCCCCCGCCCCGGCGTTCACGCGCCGGGGCGGGGGCCCGTCGTTCTCCGGCCGTGCGGGGCGACGTACGACGAAGAGGCGCCCCCCGGTGACCGGGAGGCGCCTCTTCGGTGTCGCTCTTCGGAGCCGTCCGTGGTTACGGCAGCGCCAGCATCCGCTCCAGCGCCAGCTTCGCGAACGCCTCGGTCTCCTTGTCGACCTCGATGCGGTTGACGAGGTTGCCCTCGGCGAGGGACTCCAGGGTCCACACCAGGTGGGGCAGGTCGATGCGGTTCATCGTCGAGCAGAAGCAGACCGTCTTGTCGAGGAAGACGATCTCCTTGCCCTCGGGCGCGAACCGGTTCGCCAGCCGCCGCACGAGGTTCAGCTCCGTGCCGATCGCCCACTTCGAGCCGGCCGGGGCGGCCTCCAGGGCCTTGATGATGTACTCGGTCGAGCCGACGTAGTCCGCCGCCGCGACGACCTCGTGCTTGCACTCGGGGTGCACGAGGACGTTGACGCCCGGGATGCGCTCGCGCACGTCGTTCACCGAGTCCACGCTGAAGCGGCCGTGCACCGAGCAGTGGCCGCGCCACAGGATCATCTTCGCGCCGCGCAGCTCCTCCGCGGTCAGCCCGCCGTTCGGCTTGTGCGGGTTGTAGACCACGCAGTCGTCCAGGGACATGCCCATGTCGCGGACGGCGGTGTTGCGGCCGAGGTGCTGGTCGGGCAGGAACAGCACCTGCGAACCCTGCTCGAAGGCCCACTCCAGGGCCCGCTGGGCGTTCGAGGACGTGCAGATCGTGCCGCCGTGCTTGCCGGTGAAGGCCTTGATGTCCGCGGACGAGTTCATGTACGAGACGGGCACGACCCGCTCGGCGATGCCGGCCTCGGTCAGGACGTCCCAGCACTCGGCGACCTGCTCGGCGGTGGCCATGTCGGCCATCGAGCAGCCCGCGGCGAGGTCCGGCAGGACGACCTTCTGGGCGTCGCCGGTGAGGATGTCGGCGGACTCGGCCATGAAGTGCACACCGCAGAAGACGATGTACTCGGCCTCCGGACGGGCCGCCGCGTCACGGGCCAGCTTGAAGGAGTCACCCGTGACGTCAGCGAACTGGATGACCTCGTCGCGCTGGTAGTGGTGGCCGAGCACGAAGACCTTGTCGCCGAGCTTCTCCTTGGCCGCCCGCGCGCGCTCGACCAGGTCCGGGTCGGACGGCGAGGGCAGGTCGCCGGGGCACTCGACGCCCCGCTCGCTCTTCGGGTCGGCCTGGCGGCCGAGCAGCAGCAGGGCGAGGGGCGTCGGCTGTACGTCGAGCTCCTGGGTCTGGGCGGTGGTCACGACACGCACCCTTTCTGTTCTGCGGGTCGCCGGGCTCCCAGGGGAGCGGTCCGGCGGTACGATGCCTTTTCGTCTCTTTGACGCTATCTATCATAACCGCTTCACGTCACGTTGACGATGGCCATAGCGTCCATGTGACGTGAATCCCGGTCGCCTCTCCGGCGGGCGACACCGAGGTGTACGTGGGGTTGTCCACAGGACGGTGTTCGCGCAGGGGCGCGTGTGCGAGCATGAAGAGAGAAGGCAGTAAGACATGAGCTCGGCCCGGAATGAATCCGCGGCCCCGCCGGTTGCAACCTGCGGCAAGCAGTCTCCGTACAACCCGGGAGAGAAGCAGATGTCCGTATCGGACGAGACCACCACCGTGAACGACGGCATCATCCTGTCCGACGCCGCCGCCGCCAAGGTCAAGGCCCTGCTCGACCAGGAAGGCCGCGAGGACCTGGCGCTGCGCGTCGCCGTTCAGCCCGGCGGCTGCTCCGGCCTGCGGTACCAGCTCTTCTTCGACGAGCGCTCGCTCGACGGCGACGTCGTCAAGGACTTCGACGGTGTGAAGGTCGTCACCGACCGCATGAGCGCCCCGTACCTGGGCGGCGCCTCGATCGACTTCGTCGACACCATCGAGAAGCAGGGCTTCACGATCGACAACCCGAACGCGACGGGCTCCTGCGCCTGCGGCGACTCCTTCAGCTAA
>NZ_KZ626941.1 GCF_002911015.1 Streptomyces populi | reverse complement strand
TCCTCGCTCGCCGAGGTGCACTTCATGCTTGGGCAGAATTCGGAGGCGGGGAAACTTTTTGAGGAGGCCAGAAAGATTGATCGCGAGGATCGGCCGCGTCCGCCGTTCCTGTACTCGCAGAGCCTCTTCCGCTACGGGTACTTCCTGATCGAGACCGGCCATGCAGATCAGGTCCTGGATGAGGCGGAGCGCGACCAGGAGTGGGGCACCAATGGCCAGGACAGCTCTCTCCTCTCCAGGGCCATCCGATTGCTCGTACTAGGTGCGGCCCGGCTGAGCCTGATGGAGCGAGAAGTCCGGAGCACCGACTTCGTCCACGGGACACAAGAAATTTTGGACGACGCTGTAGCGATGTTCCGGACCGCAGGCTATGCCGACTACAGCGTGCGCGGGCTCTTGGAACGGGCGCGTTTCTACCGACTCCGCCATCAGATTGAAGACGACGACTACATTCGAGCGCAAGAGGATCTAGACAGGGCGTCTTCGGAAGCGGAACGGGGACAGATGGACCTACTGCGCGCCGACATCCTGCTCGAGCGGGCCGCCTCCTACCGTGAGTTCACGAGAATGATGACCGATGCAGAGAGAGAAGCGTTGAAGGGCCGACTCTCGGGATTGCTCAAAGAAGTTGGGGAACTGGTTCGCACCATGCAGTACGCAAGACGAGATGGGTGGTTGAAGGAACTGGTGGACTGAAGCCGAAGCCTTGGAGGGATTGTGCAGGAGCACACTAACGCCGGAGACCGCTGGATCCCGGAGGAGGACTACCAGTTCGTCTGCGCGCGAGTGCCAATTCTGTGCGTCGATTTGCTCCCTGTGATCGCAGGAACAAGCAGGTTCGGACTCATCAAGCGGGACACATACGATGGAGACCGGGGTCTGAACCTCGTTGGTGGCAGGGTGTTGCTCGATGAATCCCTAGTCGAGGCGGTGGATCGGCACGTTGATGCAACGCTGGGTTCGGCCGTAAGCGTCGACACGGCGAGTCTGGCTTGGGTCGGCGTATATCAGTACTACCGTCAACCTCGACCAGGTGAACTGCACGATCCACGGAAGAACGCCGTGTCGATCACCTACGCAGGGATCATCGAAGGGGAGCCCCGCGCAGCGGGAGAGGCACTCTCGTTCCACACCTTTGAGCTCAGCTCACCACCGGCGCCCAGTACCTTCGGATTTGGGCAAGGCAAGGTGGCCTACGAGGCCCTCACCCGCTGGCGGCAACTGCATGGGGCATAACTATGGAGCACACCCGGTTCGGACCACTCGGCCACTGGTGGGACCGGGTGGAGGCGGCACTCGCCCTGCACGAGGGCGAGGGTGCCGGGATGGCGCCGGTAGTGGCCCTCGTACTCGACCACCTCGGCATCACCCTGGACGACGCCACCCTCGCCGGGCCCTGGCCCAGCCTGACGCTCGCCGAGGACGACGCGCCGTCGGCGCCACTGGGCGCCACCTACGCGGGCGAGGGACCGTCCCGCCCGGGACTGTCGAGATCTTGTAAGGCCCTGCAACGGTCACCCTCCGCGTTCGCTCCCCAAGATCTGTGACAGAGCCCAGAACTCGTCAACAAACGCTGTCGTAAGAAGTGATCGAAGCCAGCCGCTCGTTTGACAGACCCCGCCCCGGCTGGTGGTCGCGGCCGCCCGGTCGGTGTCGGGCACCACCGCGGATGCCCATGCCTGGCGGGCGTCCGGGCTGAACCGGCACTGCCAGGAAGTGACCGTGCTGGGCGACGGCGCCTGTCTCAACTGCGGCATGGCGGTGCCCCACCACAGACGCCCCGGACGGCCTCTCCTCAAGGCTGAGAAATCGGGCGACAGGACCGCTGGATTCCTGGACGATGGCGGCCGGTGACGAACGGGACGACGCGATACGGACGGGACGGCATTGACGGGAATGTCGCTGGAGGCGCTGGACGCCGTGGTGTGGGACGGACTCGGGACGAGGCGTCCGGACGAACCGGTCAGGAGTGTGCCGCGGGCGCTGCGCCGGCTCGCCCGCGCGGGTGCGCGGGCGACGGAGGAGGACTGCCACCCGCTGTACTGCCTCGTGACGGAGAAGGAGGGCGGGACGCCGTCCGCGGCGGCGGTCGCCCTGCCGTTCGTCATCGCGCTCGCCGCCGACCCGGCCATGGGCGCGCGGGTGACCCTCGTCGAGTTGCTGGCGGACATGCGGGCGCCGGCCCTGGAGGACGAGGACTGGACGGGAGCGCGGGCTCTGCTCGCGGACCCCGAACCGGCCGTGCGGCGGGCGGCGATCCCCCTGGCGGACGGGATCCCGGGGCTGCTGGAGCGCTGGCGGGCGGAGACGGACCCCGCGGTACGGATCCCGCTCCTGCACGCACTCGGCGAGGCCGCGCCGCGGGAGACCGGAGCGGGTCCGGCCGACGGCGCCGCCGACGTACAGGCGGTACTGGCGGAGCTGCTCGCCGGGGACGATCCGCTGCTGTGGCTCGCGGCCGTTCACGCCTCGGCGGAACGCGACCGGGGACTCCCGGCCCGGGAGATGACCCGGCTGGTCGACGTGCTCTGCGACCCCGCGCTGCGGCCACGGTTCGAAGAGGTCTGGTACACCCCGGCGGTCGACGGTCCCTGGACCCGCGAGGAGGTGGTCCGGTCGACGGCGTGGACGCTCGAGCACGACCCCGACGCCGAACTCCGCTTCGTGCTGCGGCTGTTCGAGACGGCGGACCGCACCGGGGACACCGCGCTGAACCGGGAGACACTGGACCTGGCGTGGCAGCTCCTCACCCGGCGGCGTTCCGCGGAAGCGGCCCTGCTGGCACCGGCCGGCGCTCTGCTGGCCAGTCCGGACGACGCCGTACGGCTGCGGGCCGTACACATACTCGCGGTACTGGGCCCGGCGGCGGCCCCCTACGCGGACCGGCTCGCCGAACTGGTCGACGACGAGGGAAGCGACCTGTACCTCGACGGAAGGATCTGCGAGATCGCCCGTTGGGCACTGGCCCGGATCGGTGACCCGCGCGCCCTGCCGGGCCTGGTCGACCAGCTCCGCGCGCAGGAGGAGGAGCAGGGCCGCTCGTACATCGCCGGCGATCCGAGACGGCCGGACGTCAAGGACGTGCTGATCCCGCTGTCGGCGTACGCGGACGTGCTGCTGCCCGAGATGCGCGAGGCGCTCCGGCCGGACGGGACCCGGCGTGACGTGACCCGCGCGTTCCTGCCGGTGCTGGAGGCATGGGGCGAGGCCGCGTTGCCGGCCCTGCCCGATCTCCTGCCGCTGCTCGCCGACACCCGGACGTCGTTCGACGTGATGCGCGTACTGAGAGCCCTGGGTCCGGCCGCCGCGTCGGCCGGACCAGCCCTGCGCGCCTGCCAGGTGCTGCACGATCCCGGCAACCACTCGTTCGTGGCCTGGACCGCCGCGTACATCGACGAGGACCGTGCCGCGGCGCTGCGGCTCATCGGCGACGCGGTCACGACGGCGCAGGAACCCGGACACGGGCCGATCGACGCCCTGGCCGGCTTCGGCCTCGACGCCGCCCCCTACGCGGACCGGGTCCGGCGCGTCATGGAGAACAGCACGCACTGGACACGTCTCACCGCCGCGATCACGCTCTGGTCGATCACGGGACGGGCCGAACCGAGCCTGCGCGTCCTCGAGGAGTTCATCACGCCGGTCGCCGAGGGCGGCGACGGCTTCGGCTTCTTCCATGACGCGCTCCGGGCCCTCGTCCGTCTGGGCGGGACCAGCCCGGCGATCCGGGCCGCGCTGCTGACCGTCCGGCGGTCGGACCGCCGGCTGAGCGCGGAGGGGGGATACCCGATGGTCCTCCAGGACCAGGAGCTGCGCGCCCTGGTCGAACAGGCCCTCGCGGACGTGGAACGCACGTGACCGAGCGCACCGGGCCGTGCGTCAGGTGGGAATGCGTACCGTCTCCACCCAGCCCGGGGGCTGCGGTGCGCTGGAGCCGATCAGGGCCGCGATGACGCGGCAGGGCAGGTTCTCGGCGGGCCAGGGGGTGAGCCCGTCGGTGAGGACCACGACGATGTTCGGGCGCTCCGGCGCCGCGAGCGCCGCCTCGATGCCGACGCGCATGTCCGTGCCGCCACCGCCTCCCAGGGTGATCTGCTCGGTGGCCGTCACCCGGGACACGGCCTGGACGTCGGCGTCGCAGGCGAGCACGGTCACGCGGTTGCCCCGTATGCCCACCTCGCGCAGGACGCCCGTCACCTCCCCGAGGGCCGCGGCCAGTTCGGCGTCGCCCATGGAGCCGGAGGTGTCGATGACGACGGCCACCCGCGGCAGCGGCCGGCGCAGGCTCGGCAGGACGACGCCGCGCAGCGCGGGGGTGCGGCGCGAGGGGCGGCGGTAGGTGTAGTCGACGGCTCCGCCCGCCCATGCGGCGGCCTCCCGGACCGCGCCGGACAGCGCCTGCCGCCAGTCCACCGTGGGTTCCAGGACCTCCTCGGCCCAGCGCTGCCAGCCCCCGGGCAGGGTGCCACGGCCGCGCAGGTGGGCGCGCATCGCCTCGGCGGTCTGTCGCCGCAGGGCCTGCGCCTCGACGTCGCCGAGCCGTGCGGGTCCGCCGGAGTCGGAGAGTTCCCAGGGCGCGGGCCGGCCGTGGGCGCCCGATCCGCAGTCCGGTGTCCGCACGTGGGGCGGCAGCAGGTCGAGGTACGCCTCGAAGAACCCGCCTTCGGGGAGGCCGAAGAGGCGGGGTTCCACGCGGCCTTCGGGGAGGTGCAGGCCGTCGGCGAGCAGGTCGTCGTTGATCTCGCAGTCCTGGGCGACGTTGACGCGGTGCCAGTCGCGCTGGGCGGCGGCGGGCAGCCGGTCCGCGCGGCCGTGGTGGTCGCGCAGCAGGTGTGCCGCCTCGTGCACCCACACGCCCGCGAGTTCGGGCACCGGTGTCGCGTCGACGAAGGCGGGAGACACGTAGCAGCGCCAGTACCGGTCCACGCCCATCGTCGGCACGTCGGTGCTCGGGACGACGGTCAGGGAGTAGAGCGCGGCCGCCAGGTAGGGCCGGTCGCTCGCCGCGCGGTAGCGGGCGGCGAGCAGTTTGGTCATGTCCAGGGCGGGACGGGAACCGTCCGTCTTCCCCGCGGACCTCACCGGCCCAGCGCCCCGGACATCTGGAGCAGGTCGAGGAACCCGTCGATGCCCGGCGGTACGGGCCAGTCGAGCTGCCGCATCGACGCGAGGTCGGTGGCGGCCCGGGCGGCCACGTCGGGTACGCCCGCGTCCACGGCCTTCGCCAGGACCGCCCAGCCCGCCTCCCAGCGGGGCCGGGTGAGGTCGCTCTGGATGGCGGCGACCACCGCGATGAGGAACGCCAGTTGCCGGTCCCCGCGGTCGGGCAGGGCGAAGGCGTCCGGGTCGGCGAGGACACGGTCGGGGTCGGGGAGGTCGAGGTGTTCGAGGTAGGACAGCAGCTCCAGGCCCGCGCCGTCCCCGAGGGCACCGGTGAGCGCGGCGGCCAGCGCCTCGCGGCCGACACCGGCCGCGTAACCGGTGGCGAGCAGTCTGAGCGCCATCTCCCAGGTCCGGGGGGACGGCCAGGACCGACCCCGGCTCTCGGCATCGCCGGGAATGTGGTGGACCAGGCCGGGCCGGGCGGTGAGGAAGCCGGAGATCGCGCCGCGGGCGCGGGCGACCGCGCCGGGCACCTTGGCGGCGCCGACGACGGGCACGGCCACCTCCGGCCACGTGCCGGCCATGCCGCGGGCGACGGTCCGGGAGTCGTGGGTCCATTCGAGGTGGACGAACCGGTTGGCGAGCGGCGGGCTGAGGTGCCAGCCGTCGGCCGCGCTGGAGGGCGGATTGGCGGCGGCGACGATCCGTACCGCCTCCGGCAGGACCAGGCTGCCCACCCGTCGTTCGAGCACCACGCGCAGCAGGGCCGCCTGCACGGCGGGCGGAGCGGAGGAGAGTTCGTCGAAGAAGAGCAGGCCCTGTCCGGCCTTGGCGAGGCGGACCGCCCAGTCGGGCGGGGCCATCGGGACGCCGGTCGTGGCCGGGTCGTCACCGACGATGGGCAGTCCGGCGAAGTCGGAGGGTTCGTGCACGCTGGCGATGACCGTCTCCAGCGGCAGGCCGAGCCCGGCGGCGAGCTGCTCCAGGGCAGCCGACTTGCCGATCCCCGGTTCCCCCCACAGCAGGACGGGCTGATTGGCCGTCACGGCGAGGGCCAGCGCCTCCAGTTGCGGGTTCGCGGCGGGTTCGGTGCGGTGCGTGCGCAGCCTGCGGTTGAGGTCGTCCGCGGCCGCCAGCGGGCCGGCGGGCGCGGCGTCCGCGACGGACGCCGCGGACGCGGTGGACATGGTGCCGTCGATGCTCAAGAGGGCTGCTCTTCCTGGTCGTCGAGCTCGTCGGGCTCGTCCTCGTCGTCGGACTCCTCGGCGTAGTACTCCGCTCGCTCGTCCATCCACTCGTCCCACCACTCGGCTCCGACGCCGGGGTGCTCCGCCTGGACGCGCTTCTGGAGGAAGGCCAGGTCGGGCCGCTTGTAGCGGCGGACGACCTGGGCGAGCGACAGTTCGGACTGGTCGACCACGTCGAGCCGCGCCCCGGCGGCGACGAGCGCCTCCACCAGCGCCTTCGAACCCAGGTCGTTGGCCGCGACGAACAGCGGTGTGCGGTCCCGCTGGTCGCGGGCCTCGAGGTCCAACCCCTCCGCCAGCAGCCGCGGCAGGATCATCTCGTGGTCGAGGAGGTTCAGTACGTGCAGCAGGGTACGGCCGCCCGCGTCCCGTACGCGGGGGTCGACACCGGCGTCGAGGAGTTCGAGCACCCCGGGGGTGTCGCCGTGCTGGGCGCGCAGGAACAGTTCGTTGCGCTGCGCCCGCAGCGCTTTGGGCAGGCGGCCGTCTCCGGACGTCAGGGTCTGCTGCACGGCGAAGCATCCGGCGACGGCACCGCCGAAGGCCCGCAGGGCGCGCTCGCGCTGTTGTTCCTCGTCGCTGTGCGGCATGCGCAGCAGGACGCCGGGGCGGAAGGCCACCTCGTGCCATTCCCCGCGGCACCTGACCCGCACCGGTCCGGGAGGCGTCGGTCCCGGGGGGCCGGCCGGGCCGGCCGGGGCGGGGAGGGCGGGGAACAGCGCCTCGCGGACGAGGGGGTGCAGATGTTCCGCCACGACTCCCCCGGCGCGCATCAGGTCGAGGTCGGGGAGTCTGCGCCACAGGGCCTCGGCGAGTACGGGCTCGCCCTTGACCTCGTCCCGGTCGACGGCTCGTACCAGCAGTCCGCCCGTGTCCGCGGGCTCCAGCAGGACGTAGGTCCGCCAGTGCGCGGCGATGACGAAGCGGTCGCCGACGCCCTCGGCGATCTGCCGGCGGACCTCCGGCTCCAGGCGGGTGTGGGCGAGCGCGATCCCGCCCAGGAGCTCTTCCAGCGCCACCCGGTACCAGTTCTGGTTCTGCGGGCGTGTCAGGTCCGCCTCGATGCCGAGGGCGGCGAGGGCGGCCGGTGTCTCGCCCCTCTGGTGCAGCAGCGTGGCCCACTCGGCCCGCGCCACCGGGTCGTCCGCGCCGGGATCGGCCGTGGGCAGTTCGTCCGTGCCGCGCGCCGTGGCGTCGGCGTGGAAGAACGGCGGCCGGTCCGTACCGCCGCCGCAGCGTTCGAGCAGCTCGGTGGTGTGCCGTGCGTCCCACAGGTACCGCGCGGACCGCCAGTCCTCCGTGTCCGGCCCGAAGACCCCCGCGGCCCGTTCGTCCTTGACCGTGCCGAACCGCAGGGCGATCCGCTGCGGTCCGGCGATCATCGCGGGTGTGGTGACGTGCAGGTAGCACGTGGCCAGACGGTCCTCGTCGGCCGTCTTCGGGCGGTAGCGCGCGAGGACGACCGTCCGGTCCGTGGCGAGCGTGGTCTGCCCGCCGAGCGAGCGCGGCAGATGCCAGCGCAGCAGGTCGGGGACGAAGTGACGGAGGTCGTCCTCCAGGGCCGTGGCGACGTCGTCGCCGCAGCGGGCGGCGACCTCGGACAGGTCGAAGCCGATGTCGACGTTCGCCGCCGCGCAGGCCCCCCGCCAGTCACCGGCCAGCCGGGACGCGGTCGCGCGTTCGATCATCCAGCGGGGCACCGCGTACCGGCGGATCCGGCGCCGGCTCGACACCTCGTCCGGGGGGAAGCAGCGGAGTTCGCCACGAGAGCTCAACGGTAGACACTCCCTATCGCGCGCAGGTCGGGGTGCGCCCTGCCGACGGGCCGAAGGCGTTGGGTGAAGGACCGCTTCACCTTGCGGGGCAGACCGGGCCCCAGACCGACGTACTCCAGGGGTGAGCCGTCGGGCACCGCGGCCAGCAGTGTCTTCGCGCCGCGGCCGGTCAGGCCGGTGTGGCACAGCTCCAGCCGGCGCAGCGGGCTGCCGGGCAGGGCGGCGGCCAGCGCGTGGACGCCTTCGTCGCCGGTGGTGTTGGCGGGCGCGCCGAGGCTGCGCGCCGACAGCGGCCGGCCCAGGTCGAGTGCCTCGATGCCGCCGAGGGAGTCGGCGAGGGCCCGGGCACCGGCGGGGCCGATGCCGTTTCCGCCCAGGCCGAGGCGTACGGGGCGCCCGGGGTCGACGGCTCCGGCGAGGACCGCGACGCCCTCGTCCCCGAGGTGGTTGGCGGGGAGGTACAGCTCGCGCACGCCCGCGTCACGGATCAACTCGGCCAGGATCGGGGCCGCTTCGGCGGTCAGGCCGTTGCCGCCGAGGAAGAGCCGTTCCACCGGGGCGGGCCGGTCGACGAGGGTGTCGCGCAGGGCCCGAAGACCGTCGGTGGTCAGGCCGGTGTTGACCAGGTCGAGGGTGCGCAGCGTGGTGTTGCGGCGGAGCGTCGCGGCGAGCGCGCGGGCGCCGTGGTCGCCCACCGGGTTGCGCTTGAGCCACAGGGCGTGGACCGTCACGTCCGTCGTCAGCGCGTCGGCGAGCGCGGTGACGCCCTCGCGGCCGATGCGGTTGCAGCCGAGGTAGAGCGTGTGCAGGCCGTGGTCCCCGGCGAGCGCGTCGGCGACCGTGCGGGCTCCTTCGTCGCCGATGGCGTTGGTGCCGAGCAGGACGTGAGCGGCGTGCGGGGAGGCGGCGGCCACGGGCATCAGCCGGGCGGCGCCGCCCGCTCCGAGTCCCTGCTTGCACAGGTCGACGCGTCCGTCCGCGCGTACGGTGCCGAGCGGGAAGGTCTCGTCGGCCTCGACCGGCCGGGCGGACCGCAGCCGGGCGAGCAGCGGCTCCAGCGCGGCGGGTTCGCTGATCGGGATGTCGGGGTGCTCGATCGCGGGGCAGCGTACGGGCGTCGGCTGCGTCATCACCACTCCACCGGTCCATCGCCGGTGCCCGGCGCGGTGAGAGCGGCATCGCCCTCCGCCCGCCCGGGGTGAACCGACGCCAATCGACATTCCTCCACGACAAAGGTGGCAAGACCGGTCGGATTCGAACCGACGTCCTCCAGCTCGATGCTTGGGCGCGACGACCTCTGCGCTACAGCCTTGCCGCGGTGGATCATAGCGGCTTTCGCCCCCGCGTTCGAACCCGGTTGGGCACGTCCGGGATCGAACGGCCCGGAGGAAAGGCCCGCGGGGCACTTCGGGCGGATCCGCCGTTCCCCGGCTCGTACATGAAGTCCCGCCAGCCGTAAGCACCCTGACCGTCGATCACCTGTGCGACCGTATGAGACCCTGCCGTGCGCGGGCCTGCCGCCGCGGAAGACGGCGATCGCCTCCGACACCCTGACCTGTACCCGGTGCGGCGTGCGCCGTCCCCGCGGTCGAGCACCGCCTTCCCATGAGCCCGAACCGAACCCCAGGGGGAATTGATGAACTCCGTCATCCGCAAGGCAGCCCATCTCGCCGTCGTCGCCGGTGCGGTCGCGGCCGCGTCCATGGCCGGTGCCCCGGCCGCGAACGCGGAGCCGGTCCAGCACGGTTGCGCGTACCCGTACGTCTGCTTCTACGTGAACCGGGCGGCCGTCACGGCCGGCCACCCCGCCGCCAAGTTCCAGGTCGTCACCAGCGGATTCCAGGACGTCACGTCCCGCGACGGCTACATCGTCCTCAACACCCGTAACGACGACGTGGCCTACCTGCGCAGCAACGCGGGCACGCTCTGCGTCGGGCCGAACACGACCACCGTGATGAGCCCCGGCATCACCATCAACGGCATCAAGATCTCCAGCAGCGCGACCTGCTGACCCCGCCGCGGGCGCGCCCCGTGCGCGCCCGCGGGCACACCCCACGCATCGACCGCACCCGGCCCTGGGCGGCAGCGTTCACCACCGCCCGGCACCAGTGCGCCTGCTTCACCGGGGAAGCCGGGGAAACCGGGGACACACGATCCGCCGTTCAACAGCTCACGGTCCTCCTGGGGGACCGGACGCGACTGGAGGGCTCCGACAGCCCCACGTTCTCGCCGGCCGGCGCAGATCATCGACGACGCGCAGCAGGTGCCGGAGCCCGGTCATCGCCAGCTCGCCCTCGCACACCGCATGCCCGACCAGCTGCAACACCTCTGAGCCGCAAGCCTCCACCGCCGGTACGCGCCCCCCGCCCCATGGCCCTCCCGCCGACAGCGCTCGGCGGCGCTACGCCTCGTACACCCGGGTCAGCAACGCCACCAGTTGTTCGCTCTCCGCCGCGTCGAGCGGCGCCAGGAGCACGGCGTTGGCCCGCTCCGCCGACTCCGCGCACCGCTCCAGGGTCCGCACACCCTTCGGCGTCACCGTCACCGCGTTCTTGCGCCGGTCCCGTGGATCGGGTTCCCGTACCGCCAGCCCCGCTTCCTCCAGGTCGTTGAGGAGGAGGACCACGTCCTTGGCGTCGAATCCCAGCCGTCGCACCACGTCCGCCTGGGCGACCGGCCCGTACTCGGACACCGTCGCGAGCACGGCGTGATGCGACAGCCTCAACCCTTCCCCGGCGATCGCGTCGGCGACCAGGCTCCGGCCGCGCGCCGCCACCCGGCCGGCCAGCCAACTCGGCAAGGACTGGATGTGCGTCAGGGCGGACGGGCGCTCGGCGGATGTCATGGGAGCAGGCTATCCCGAATTCATTGGACTTCCCAACGATCTCGCCGTACGCTACAAATCCGTTGGGAATCCCAACGTTTACGAGCCCTGCCACACACCGGAGGTGTCCATGCGTCGTGTCCGCCACGAAGCCGGCGGAAGTGCCCGGGTCCTCTTCACCGAGGAGGTGCCCGCTCCGGAGCCCGGCCCCTGTGAACTGCTCATCCGTACCGAGGCGATCGGCGTCACGCTGCCGACCGTGCGGAAGGTGCGCGAGGGCACCGGGCCCGTCCCCCTCGGCGGCGAGGTGGCGGGTACCGTCACCGCCGTCGGCGAGGGCGTCACCCGTTTCACGGTGGGCGACCGCGTCATAGGACTCTGCTTCTCCCACGCCTACGCCGAACTGGCCCTCGTCCACGAGGCGATGGCCTCCACGGTTCCCGAACGGGCCACCAGCGCCGAGGCCGTGGCGCTGGTCCGGAGCGGCCTGGTGGCACGCGGAGCCTACGAGGCCGGCCGCCCCGGCCCCGGCGACGCGGTCCTGGTCACCGCCGCGGCCAGCGCCGTCGGCACGCTGGCCCTTCAGTACGCGAAGGCGGGCGGGGCCTCCCGCGTGGTCGCGGCCGTCAGCAGCGCGGACAAGGCGGACTTCGTCCGTGCCCTCGGCGCCGACGAGGTCGTGCTGTACGGGGACGAGTCCTGGGGCGATCCGGTCGACATCGTCCTCGACGGAGTCGGCGGAGAACTGCTGGGCCCCGCCGTGCGCGCCCTGGCCCCCGGCGGCCGACTGGTCGCCTTCAGCTCGGGCGGCGGCACGGTCGACGCCTACGAACTGCTCGTCCGGAGCGCCTCGGTCATCGGCTTCCAGATGGCGGCCGTCGCCCGGACCCGACCCGAGGTGTACACGCGCTGGCTCGACGAGTTGTGGGAACTCCACCGCGACCGCACGCTGCGCCCCCGGATATTCGCCCGGATCCCGCTCGCCGAAGCACCACGCGCGCACGAGATCATCGAGTCCCGCCGCAATCTCGGCAAGGTCGTCCTGGTCCCCTGAGAGCGGAACGAGCAACTCGGGAGTGGCGGCGGGAGGCCCGGCCCCGGAACGGCATCGATAACCTGCGTCACCATGACGCGCATCTGGATCCTGCCGATACTGCTCGTACTCTGTGGCTCGCTCGTCGCGACCGGGCTGATCCTCAGCGGGAGCCCCGGCGAAGCCGCAGCGCTCCTAATGATGTTCTCCCTGCTCGCAGCCGTGAACTCGCCCCTGGTCTTCCCCAGGTCGATCGACGCGCTGGAAGCACGACGCCGCAGCGCGACCGACGGTCGGCCGGTCGTCTACTGGCGGCCGGGCTGTACGTACTGCCTGCGATTGCGCGTCCGGCTGGGCCGTAGCGCCCGCCGGTTGTACTGGGTGAACATCTGGCGCGACCCGGCAGGAGCGGCGGCGGTGAGGGAGGCCAACGGCGGCGACGAGACCGTGCCGACCGTCGTCGTGGCGGGCCGCCCGCACACCAACCCCGATCCTGAATGGGTACGCGGACAACTCCCGCCCTCCGCATGACCGGGAACGGCGTCCTGCCGGAGAGGGGGCGGCGTCCCACCGGAGAGGGGGCGGCGGACCTGGGCCTGCACCGCGCCATGACGGCCGATGGCCGGCGGGCCCGACACCCTTTCCCCGAAACCGAGTTCGGGCCGCACCGGCGATGGCGCGGGAAGCCCGCCGAGGCTTGAGGAGCGCCCGGAGGAGTGCCAGGAACCGGCGGGGCCGCAGGTGCACGGCAGCGGTTCCGGAGCGGCACGGCAGCAATTCCGGAGGGACGGGGCAGCCGGTCGCTCTCGTTCGCCTCCGCCAGGAGACCGGACGCTCAACCGGCCACCGGAACCTGGCACCTTCCTCAGCCCCTGACTTCGCGACAGGTAGCATCAACGCTTCTTCGTCCCCCACATGCGCCTCTGGAGTCCCCCATGAACCACACACATGGTTTTCCCCTCTCCCGCCGCGGCCTCATACGCACGGGCGCCGGCGCCACGCTCGCGGCACTCGGTCTCGGCGCCGGCGCGCAGACCGCCTCCGCCGCTGTGGCCACCACCAAGCGGTTCGATCTCTCGAAGCCTTCGTACGACCTGTTCCGGTCCAAGGACACGCACGGTGCACGGGTCCAGCAGAGCTTCGCCTTCGACTGGGAGAACAAGTTCCTGTTCGTGGCGACCAAGCGGACCGACAGTTCCGATTCCGCCGGTGACCTGTGCATCAACAAGATGGACTTCGACGGGAACTACATCTCGTACATGCACCTCGACGGCTTCGGCCACGGCGTCTCCTTCGCCGCACTGCCGAACGGTTCCGGCACCGACCTGTGGATCGAGTGCGCCGCGAACAGCAATGGCTACGGCATCGCGCTCACCCCCGTCCGTTACACCGCCGGCACCACCCTGAGCTCGCCGGCCGCCTCGGCTGCCTATCGGCCGATCTCCGGGGCCAACGAGTACACCTGCAACGTCGACCCGGTCTACGAGCGCATGATCGTGCGCTACAACACCACCGCCGGCAAGCGCTTCGCCGTGTACCCCCTCTCCGACTTCCAGACGCGCAACATCGGGTCGCCACTGGTCGACTTCGCGCAGCCGTCGATACCCGGCAAAGCGCAGGGCTACGCCCTCTACGGCTCGTACGTGTACTTCATGACGGGTGACCACTACCCCGGCGACGGCGAACCCGTCGGCGACGGCGACACCATGCTCTACAGCATCGACATCAACACTGGCGTTGTGAAGCAGAGCGAGCCCAGCACGGCCGGCTCCACGCTCTGGTGGCGCGAGCCCGAGGGGATGGCCGTCTACCGCACCGATGCCGGAGAGGCCCGTCTCTTCCTCGGCTTCGCCACCGGTAAAGAAGGCGACCGCCGCTCCAGCATCTTCTACAAGAACGTGCTGATCTGAGCCGTGTCCGCCCGGCTGCCGGTCGTCGGCGGCCGGGCGCCGAGGCGCGCGCAAGGGCCGGAAGGCCCTCCGGTCGCTTCGCGCCTCCGGGCCGGGAATCGCCTTCCCGCCCGGTCTGAAGAACGGGATTCCCTGCGAAGATCGAGGGATGGGTTCGGATGAGGACACCGAGAGCATCCGTACGGATCTCGACGGTCGGGGCTGGGGTGCCACACGCTCCTGGGTGGAGAGGGAACTGTCCGGGGCGGAGCACATCGAGAAGGCCGTACGGCTGCGTGGCGGCTGGACGTCGGAGATGCGCCGCCTGGACCTCCACGGTCCGGGTGGTCGGCGCTCGCTGGTCCTGCGGTCCTTCGTCAAACCCTTCTTCGTCCGGCACGCGGAGGGCCTGCTGACCCGTGAGGCGTCCGTCCTGCGCCTGCTCGGTGACACCGCCGTACCCGCGGCCGCCCTCGTGGCGGTGGACGCGACGGCGCGGTACTGCGATCACCCCTCCCTGCTGATGTCCCTGCTGCCGGGAACCGTCCGTCTGGACGATCAGGGTGCCGACGGCCGTGCCGAACTGCTGGCCCGGCAACTGGTGCGCATCCACCGGCTGCCGGTGACCGCGCGACAACGGCCCCGCGTCTATCAGGCCTGGGCCTCCGCCGGGCGAGTGACCCCGCCCGCGGCCACCGGGCGGCCCGGCCTCTGGCAGCGGGCCGTGGACGTCATCCGCCGGGATCCCCCGGCCCATCAGGGGTGCTTTCTGCACCGGGACTTCCATCCCGGCAACGTCCTCTTCACGGACACCGACGACGGTCCTCGGATCAGTGGGGTCGTCGACTGGGTGGAGACCTCTTGGGGACCCGCCGACCTGGACGTGGCCCATTGCTCGACGAACCTCGCCCTGCTGCACGGGGTCCCCGCGGGCATGCGCTTCGCCGATCGCTACGTCACCGCGGGAGGAACCCTGGCCGAAGACGGCACCGACCACCTCTACTGGCGGCTGCTGGACGCGCTGGGGTTCGCCCCGGACGCGGAGAAGGTCGCTGTTCCCTGGCGTGAGCTGGGCCGCGTCGATCTGACGGCAAGCGTCATGGCCCAGAGGCTGGAGGGATACTTGGAATCCCTCTTCGACCGCTACGCCTGAACCGCCGTCGTCGGGACGAACGCCCGCGCAGAAGCCCTCTCCCCCGGCCCCTGCCGGTGCGACACGGCCGTTCGGCGCGGACGGTGGCGGGTGGGTCCCACGCCCCCCGTCCGGTGCCCGCGCGTCGGGTCCTTCTCGTCCGCCCGAGCCAAGGGGCGCCGGCGCGGCCACGGAACCGGCCGACGCCCGCCCGCGGTCAGGCCTTGCGGGCCAGCCCCGCGGCGATGAGGTGTTCCCAGACGGTGAGTTCCCTCTCGCCGCCGCCGTTCCACAGCTCGCCGACCGCTCGGGGCCGCCACAGGGAGGCGGGGACCACTCCGGGGTCGAGGATCTCCAGACCGTCCAGCAGGGACGCTATCTGCTCGTCGGTGCGCCAGCGGCCGCGGCCGAAGGTCTGCTGGAGGACCCTCTCCGCCTCGACCGTCTCCGGGTTGTTGCCGGAACGGAAGTGACTGACGAAGAAGTAGCTTCCGGAGGGCACGCGGTCGCGCCAGTAGCGCACGATCCCGGCGGGGTCCTCCTCGTCGTTGACGTGATGGAGGATGGCGCTGAACATCACGGCCACCGGGCGCTCGAAGTCGATCATCTCCCGGGTTTCGGGGTGGCGGTAGACGGCCTCGGGGTCACGGACATCGGCTTCGACGACCCGGGTCCGGTCGTTCTCCTCCAGCAGGGCCCGTCCGTGGACGAGCACCTGGGGGTCTATGTCGACGTACACCACGCGGGACTCCGGGACGTGCCGCTGCGCGACCTGGTGCACGTTGTCGGCGGTCGGCAGACCACTTCCCAGGTCGATGAACTGGGACACGTCGGTGGTCGTCGCGATCTCCGCGACCGCCCGGGTCAGAGCCGAGCGGTTGGCGAAAGCGATCGCCACCGAGCCGGGAAGATCGCGTTTGAACACATCGCCGATCTCCCGGTCCACGGCGTAGTTGTCCTTGCCGCCCAGCAGATAGTCGTAAACGCGCGCGATGCTGGGCCTTGTGGAGTCGATCGAGGTGCCTTCGCTCGTCATGGCGACCATCCTCCCCCGCGGGAGAACCCGTTGCCCAGCACTTTGGACCATCCAACGGGCAAGACATCCTTCGGTGTTCGGCCCGGCCGTCACCAGGGCACCGAAGGACGTGCCGGACCCCTCGAAAGCCGCCCGCGCGCCTGAGACCTCGGCCGTGCGCCGTGGTCACTCGCCCCATGACCGCCTCCGCCTCCCCCAGGGCCTCCCCGTCCACCACGCTGTACAGTCCGGGCAAGGAGGGGCAGTGACTGAAGAAGACTCGGGCCAGGGCCGGCTCCGGAGAATCACGGGCAGCAGCCTGTGGTGGACCCTCATGGCGACCCTGATGATCGGCCTGGTGACGCTGCTCGTCCTCCACGGCATCCTGGTCCTGGCACTCCCGTTCCTCCTCGTCCTCGGCGGCACCATCGATCACTGATCGGATGTCGAGCCCCCGACAAGGCCCGGAAGGTCTGATCGCCTGCGCTCGGGCGCCTGACCTGGGGTCCGGATCAGATGGGACTTCAGGCCCGGTACCGGTTGGCCTGCCCGCTCGGCACCGGCGGCAATGTCAGAGCATCGCGGTACCGTCGGCCCATGACATCGGACGGCGAAGCGGTCCGGCAGTTTCGGTCCAGGGACGCGGACGACGATCCGTGGCGGGGTGACGAGCGTCATCGCGTGCTGGCCGAGGCTCTGAACCGCTACGGGTTGTGGGACCACCTGTCGGCGGAGCTGCGTGAGTCGGCGATGACCGAGGCCGCGACCGGCTGCTATCCACTGCGGTTCGACTTTCTCCTCGAGCAGGTCGAGTTCTTCGCGGACGGGGAGGAACTGGCCGAGGGCGGGGTCGAGAGGTTCCTCCGAGAACTGGCACCGGCCCTGGTGCGGTACGGCGTGGTGCTGGAGGTCGAGACGGTCCGGGACACCGACGACTACACGGTCTCGATCAACGGAACCCGTTGCGTGGTCCTGAGGCCCCAGGACTGGGAGAGCGGAAGTCCGTGGGCCTTGTCGACCGTCCGCCCCCTGGCTGTCGTCAACCGGCTGCTCGCCGCTGCCGGGCGCAGCACGCTGCGTGCTCACACCCTCTACACCGGCGTGAACGAGGGACTCGTCCTCCTGATGGACCCGCGGGCCGTCGGGGCGATGCGAGCCAGCGGCCTGTTCCCCGAGCACGAAGTGCCGGAACTGGCCGGCGGGGAGTGAACACCCCTGAGGTCGCGGAGGTGGTGCCGTCGGGGTGAGTACGGTCCCGGTGAGACAGCCGCCGATGGCATCGGCCACGTCGAGCACACCCCAGGAAAAATGACACCGACGCGGCCGCACGCGTCGAGGCAGCACCACGGACGTTCGACGTGCCCACGAGTCGTTCGGGACGGTGCTCACGGTGGTTCGGTCCCTCGGTTCCCGGCGCCTGTGCCTGTGCCACACTTCGTCAATGCCACTGGTGTGGGTCACCGGCAACTCGGGGGTCGGCAAGTCGACGGTCTGCGATCTGCTGAAGGAGCGCGGAGAGTCGGCCGTCGATGCCGACTGGGAGGGCTACAACCACTGGGTGGACCGGACGAGCGGACGGGTCGTCACCGACCCTCCGTATCCGGTCCCGGCCGGCTGGCTCGACCGCTTCGCCTGGAGGATCGGCCGCGCACGTGTCGAGGCCCTTGCGGCGGGATCGCGCGAGAAGGCCACCTTCCTCTTCGGCACTGTCGAGAACGAGGTGGACGTGTGGGATCTGTTCGACATCGTGGTCTGTGTGGTGGTCGACGACCAGACGCTCAGGAACCGTCTGCTGACCCGCACCACGAACTCCTTCGGCAAGCACCCGGAGGAACTGGCGGCGGCACTCGAATGCAATGAGGGCATGGAGTCCACCTACCGACGCTTCGGCGCGACGATCCTCGACGGCACCCGCTCCGTGACGGAGGTCGCCGACGCCGTCCTCGCGGCCGCCGCCCGCGGAACCGTCCGCCCGGGTGAATGAGCGCACCGAACTGCCGCCCCCGTCGTCGCCGTGACCGCCGTCAACGCGCGGTCGCCCGAGACGGCGGACCGGGAAGCGTGCGCAGCAGGGTCAAAAGCCCTTGATCGCATGGTGTCTGCACATCAAGATGCGGACGTGACCTTCATGATGGTTCGCGGAAGTGCCGAGCACGGGCCGTACCGCTGCCCCTGCTGCGGCTTCATCACCTTGGCCGAGCGTGGGGCGTACGAGATCTGCACCGTCTGCCGCTGGGAGGACGACGGCCAGGACGAGCACGACGCCGGCGACGTGCACGGCGGCCCCAATCGCGGCCTCAGCCTGCGCCAAGCTCGCCGGAACTTCGACGAGTTCGGCGCATGCGACGAGCGCGGTGTCCAGTTCTCACGCCCTCCGCTGCCAGAACAGCACCCGGACAGCGGCACACCCTACGGAATCGGCACCCTCTACTCCGGGACGTGACTCCTCGAGCCTGCGCCGCACCACACACGCACCGGATCGAGCGGGGGCCGGCGGGAAATCACGGTGGAGCAGGCACCGAGGAAGGGGCCGGTTGGGACGCAGCGGGACATACGTGCGCCCGTCGATCGGCGCACCCGTCGTCGTGGCTGACTGCCGACGGCTGAGGTACACGCAACCCGACCGGAGGCGCCCGCCGTTCTGAGTGGCGAAGGAGCTGCATGGCGATCCGGGGGTGGGCATCGAGAGCGGTCGGCGACGAGACCCGGATGCGGCTCTCGTGATCTTGTCAGACCTCCTGACCAACCTGGCGACATGGATGAGCGATGCATACACGATTTGGTCGTCCAACAGTGCGTGGACTGCGCTCCTGCTCCCGAGGGTCTGGTCAAGTTCGTATGCATCACGGCCGGAGGCGAGGTCCTCCATCGCTCTTCGGCCTGCAAGGCCCTGGAAGAAGGGCAAGAGCAGCCCTGAGTCTGGGCATGGAGACTCGTCCTCGACGCCGGGTCCGTTGCCCGAAGCCACGACTGGCCGAATCGGAGCTTTCCGGACTGCGGGAAGGGCCGGAAGGCCGCAACTCGTGGCGGGTAGGTGCTGGGCGACCGCGCCGCGCGCTTGGTCCGGCGCCCCGGACGCAGGGTGAGGCGCTTCTGACCACCCGGGGCTCACGGGGCCAGGAACTGTGCCGGACCTGCGCCGGACCACACGGGGAACGCCGGGCGACCGCACAGGCTCGGCATCACGACCGATCCGGCTGTCCGACGAACGAACGGGTTCTCCCGAGGGCCGGCCGTCAGGAGAGTCGTCCGCCGGTACGGACAGGGGGAAGCTCGTGGTCGAGACGGCGTGCGAGGGCCACCCGGGAGCGCACTCCGAGCTGGGTGAAGATGTTGCGCAGGTGGTATTCGACGGTACGGGTGCTGATCGACAGCCGACGTGCCACTTCGCGATTGGTGGCCCCCTGGGCCACCGAGTGGGCGATGCGCAGCTGCTGCGGAGTGAGAAGCGTCAGCGGCCCCACCCCGGTCCCTGGGGAAGGCACGGCGGTGGGCGCCTCTCCGGCCGCTCTGAGCTCGGCGTCGGCCTGCTCGGTCCATATGTCGGCGCCGCACTGGTCGAACCCCATGACAGCGCTGCGCAATTGGGTGCGTGCCTCCACGGGACGGCGTCGGCGCCGCAGCCACATCCCGTACGCGAGATGGGTCCGGGCGTGCTCGTAGGGGCTGTCGACCTTCTCGTGCCGCGCCAGGGCCGCGGTGAAGAGGTCCTCGCTGTGCTCGTCGCCCGCCACCAGGGCCCGGCAGCGCAGCACGACCGCCGGAGCCTGCGGATCCGCGCCCAGCGAGGCCCACCGGGCGTATTGGTCGATCAGATGCTCCACGTCCGCGTCCACGCCGTGGCCGGCGAGGACCGCGGCCTCGATGTAGCAGGGGACGGCCATCGTCCACAGACCGAAATGGCCTTGCCTCGGTCCCGCGTGGACGAGCGGGGCCAGCCGCGCGGCGGCGTGTTCGGCGTTGCCGTGGCCCAGGTCCACGCGGGCCCGGGCCCACTCGGCGAGCGTTCCCGCCTGGCTGAGTCCATGGGCGTGGGCGATGTGCAGGGCCGACTGCGCGTGCGTGGCGACCGCGGCAGGGTCGCCCGCGACGGAGGCGGCCAGGGCGAGGACCGCCGACAGGCCGGCCGTCACGTTGCGTTGCGGTTGCCCGCCCGCGGCCTCCAGACCGGCCTCCGCGTGCACGCGGGCCTGGTGGTACCTGCCCTCCCGCAGTTCGGCGTAGGCGAGGTGTTCCAGGACGCGGGGAAGGAGCGTCGGTGCCGCTTCGGAACGGGCGGTGGCCAGCGCGAGACCGAGGACCTGCCGTGCCGCCGCGAGATCGCCCAGCATGAGCGCGATCGTGCCCGCGGACAGGAGCCGCGAGGCCTCCTGTTGCGCCTTCAGCACGTTCAGTACGGGGCCGAGCAGGGCGTTGGCGCGTTCGAAGTCGCCGTGCAGGACGCTGTGCATGCCGTCGCGGTAGGCGCGCCAGAAGGCCTCGGCCGGATCGTCGCCGCCTTCCGCGGGAGGTCCCCCGTCGAGGGGAACGGCCGGGGGGCACAGCGCGTCGAGTGCCGCGAGATAGCCGTCCCGGTCGCCTCCCGACCAGGCCGCCAGGGAGGCGTGGACACCCGCCTCGCGCGAGCGGGCCACGTCGGTGGTCCGCAGGGCGCCGGCGGCGAGGAGCAGAAGGTTGTGGGCGTCGGAGACGGGACCGTCACGCAACAGACGAAGGCCGAGCGTCATCTCCTCGTGCGCGGGCGGCGGTTGCCCGACTCGCGCGGAAGAAGCGTCCCGTTGGCCGGGATCCGTGCCAGTCGCCTCGTGCCCCACGCGCACCACCGTTCTCCGTGCTCTCGCTGTGCCGATGGTAACGAGCGGCCCACCGGCGCGGGCCCGGTTCCACGGCATTGCTGACTGCCCGTCCAACAGGGGTGCACCGGTGGCCGACTGGTGATTCCACCGATACGTGAGGGGCGCGGCGCTTCCTACGGTGCTGTTGCGCTCGGCGAACGGCTCCCGTCCCGAGCGCTCGTACCGTCGCTCGAGAAAGAGGAACCCCATGTCCCGTCATGCGTCACGGCGTCGTCTCGCTCTCGTGTCCCTCGCAGGTGTCGGCGCCCTCGGCGCGGCAGGCCTTTCCCTGCTGCCCTCCACGGCGTCCGCGGCCCCGTGCCCCGACGTCGAGGTCGTCTTCGCCCGCGGCACCGGGGAGGCCCCGGGGCTCGGCATCACGGGGACCCCGCTCGTGAAGGACATCAAGAGTGCGCTGCCGGGCAGGACCGTGTCGTCGTACGCCGTCGACTACGCGGCGAACTTCTCGCAGACGAGCGCCGGCCCCGGCGCCACCGACATGACGAACCGCGTCAGGTCCACCGCGGCCGATTGTCCCGACACGTCCTTCGTGCTGGGTGGTTACTCCCAGGGCGGCAGTGTCACCGACATCGCCCTCGGGATCCGTACGCGGCTCGGCACCGGCCGTGCCATCCCCGCGGGGCTCGTCGGCCGCGTCAAGGCGGTCGTCGTCTTCGGCAATCCCCTGCGGCTGTCGGGCCGCACCATCACATCGGCCAGCGACACGTTCGGGTCCAGGGCCAAGGAGTTCTGCAACACCGGCGACCCGGTCTGCGGAAACGGCCGCAACGGCGCCGCGCACCTGACCTACCACCTCAACGGCAGTGTCGAGCAAGGGGCCCGGTTCGCCGCCGAGCGGATCGGCCGGGGCTGAGTCTCCGGCCGGACGCCTCCGCGGGGGTCCGCTCCCGAAGCCGCGGGGACGGACGAGGAGCGAGTCGGCCGCCGGCCGGGGACTCCGAGCCGGGACGCCGCCCGCTGTTACCGTCGCGCCATGTCCAAGACCGAGATAGACGCCGTGACCGCCGAGTTCTTCGCCGCCTTCGACAACCGGGGAGGCGAGGCCGCCGACGTGGCCCGGATCCGCCGGCTGGTCCTTCCGGGCGGCGTGATCGTCAAGACCGGCCCGGAGTTCACGGTCTACACCGTGGACGAGTTCATCGAGCCCCGTCGGCGGCTGCTGACCGACGGCCGGCTGGTCGAGTTCTCCGAGTGGGAGACCTCCGAACGCACGGAGATCGCGGACGACATCGCGTCCCGGTTCTGCGAGTACCGCAAGTCCGGGATCCTGGACGGTGAGCCGTTCGAGGGAGGCGGGACCAAGACCATCCAGTTCGTCCGCACCCCACAGGGCTGGCGGATCACGGCGTTCGCCTGGCACGACCGGCCCTGACCCTCGTCCCGTCCTCCGTCAGAAGCCCCACGGGCTGAGTTCGACGACGGCCGCGAACAAGTGCCCCCAGACGTCCCCCGCGGGCGTTCCCTCGTTCACCGAGAGCGGTTCGAGGGCGGCGGCCTCGCTCAGGAAGTCCCGCTTGCCGTACTCGCCCGGGTACGAGTTCCAGCAGGCGCTCATGAACCGGTACACGGCCTCCAGCAGCCGCACGAAGGTCTCCGTGTCCCGGGCGAAGGGGAACGGGCCCTGACCGTTGCGGACCATCGACACCGCGCCCGTCACGGGGTGGACGAGCACCCGGCCGGTGTCGCCGTACGCCAGCTCGAAGGTGCCCAGGTGCAGCAGGCCGTTCTCGTCGGGTTCCAGTCCGTGCGCCTTCCCGTCCCTCCAGGCGAGGGTGAACGAGGCGACTCCCGCGGCGAACCAGGTCGGCAGTCCCGCCGTGACGGCCAGCTCCCGGGTGGGCTCGTGCGTCAGCGCGGCGGGCAGTTGGTCCCGCGTCAGCAGCACCGTCCCGTCCGTGCCGAACGCCTCCTCCAACCGGGCGGCGTCCAGGGGGACTTCGGCCGCCGTCGGCCCCGCGAACCACGGCACGCCCTCGCCCCAGGAGACGGTTTCGGAGGCCGTCGGCCCGTCGGCCGCGGCGTCGTTGCGCTCCAGGACCACGACGCCGCGCGGCTCGAAGAACATGACGCGACCGCCTCCGAGGGGTGCGGGCTCCTCCCAGGTGTAGGGCTGGTGGAGGCCGTGGTCCTCGTCCGGGTCGAAGGGGACGGGCCCCTCGACGACGGCGTCGTACGGCCGCTCGGTGAACTCGCCGTCCGCGGGGGCGGGGACCCGTTCGCCGGTGGCCGGGTCGAGCCAGTGCTCCCGGGTCCACTGCGACCACACCTTCAGCAGCAGACGGCCGTCCGGTGCCTCGTGGACCTCGACGTTCGCGTCCCCGCTCAGGTTCGGCCCGGCCCGGTACGCGCCGACCGGCCGCCACCAGGCCCAGACGGTCCGCCACGGCATGCCCGGCTCGGCTTTTGCGACCAGGTCGGCGTAGGCGTCGTGCCCCAGGGCCTTCGCTCCGAAGTGCAGCCACGAGGCGAACTCCGCCCGCGACACCTCGGCTCCGTCGAGGATCGTGACGGCCTGGGCCCAGGCCTCGCGACCCGCTCCCCCACCCGTGGCGGGCAGGTCCCGAGGGAACTCCGGACCGGCGTCGAGCAGGGCCGCGGGAGAGGCGAACAGCGTGTCGAGATCGTCGCGCGTCATGCGGACATGCTGCCAGCCACCACCGACAGCGCCGCCCGCAGGGCCGGGCCGGACTCCCGTCGGGCGCGTGGACCGAACCGCCCCGCACCCGGCCGGAACCGCCCGTCCGCCGTGGTCGTCTTGTGCGCTGACTGTGTACGCGGCAGGGAAAGCGGGGGTGTTGTGAAGCGGAACGTGACGAAGGCCGGTCTCCTCATGGTGGCCATGGCGACGGTGCTCGGGGCCTCGGCCTGCGGCGGGAAAGCCGGTGCGGCGGCCGGGGGAACTCCCCCCGCGCGCAAGGGGGAAGCCGTGGCGCCCTTCGCCGGCGGGGCGTCGGCTTCTCCCGGCGCCGTGGGGTCGTTGTCCGGGGTCGCGCGACCCGCGGCGGCTCCCGTCACACGGCACGTGCCGTGGAACCTGGACGTCCTGGACCAGCGGTCGCGGCCGCTGAACGGGAAGTTCACCACCACCGCCACGGGCAAGGGCGTTCACGTCTACGTGATCGACACCGGGATGGACATCGCCCATAGCGAGTTCGGCGGACGCGCCCGCCTCGGCGCCGATTTCGTGGGCCCGAGGGACTCCGGTGACTGCTTCAGCGAGTCGGGGATCGGCCACGGCACGTTCGTCGCGGGCGTCATCGGCGGGAAGAAGTACGGGGTGGCGCCCAAGGCGGACCTCGTACGGGTCCAGGGCGTCCTGTGCGAGAGCGGGGGCGGCGGTTCCCGGGCGGCGGCCGAGGCGGCCGTGGTGAAGTCGGTCAAGTGGGTCACCGCGCACGCGCAGAAGCCCGCGGTGGTGAACATGTCGCTCAACTTCGGCTACCGGTCGGCGGCCGTGGAGTCCGCGGTGAAGAAGATGGTCGACGCGGGGATCCCGACGGTGGTGTCGGCCGGCAACTTCCATGACGACGCCTGCAAGCACTCCCCGGCCGGCGTCCCCGGCACGATCGTCGTGGCCGCCTCCACCCCGAACGACCGCCCGTGGAGCGACGGCGGCTCCTACGGATCGGGCTACGGACGGTGCGTGGACCTGTACGCCCCCGGCCAGAAGGTGACCGCCGCCCTCTCCGGCGGCGGTACGGCCACGGTGGACGAGGGCGCGACGTCCTGGGCCGCGCCGCACGCGACCGGCGTGATCGCGCTGTACCTGTCGGCGCACCCCCACGCCACGGCCCGCGAGGTCCACGTCTGGCTCGACCGCACGGCCACCCGCGGTGTCCTGCACGGCGTCCGCTCCGACACTCCCAACCGGCTGCTCAACACCGGCGGCATCTGACCCGCCCCGGCCGGACCGGCGGACGGTCCGTGCCGGGGGATATCCCCCCTCCGGGCCTGGGGTGCGCCGGATCGTGTCCGCCCGGAGGCCGGAACTAGCGTTCAGCCATGACACCGCCCCTGCGAAATCGCCTCGCCATGGCACTCGTTGCCGCCACGCTGCTCACCGCCGGGACGGCCTCCGCCGCCACCGGGCCTGCCGGGCCCCCTCATGCGAGGCGATTACGCCAGGACACCGAGGCGATCCACGCCCTCGGTGTCAGCGGTGTGCAGGCCCGTCTGATCGCCCCTGACGGCCGGCAGTCGGTCGCCACCAGCGGTACCGCCGATCTGGGGACCGGCCGGCCGGTCCCTTCCGACGGCTACTTCCGCATGGCCAGCACGTCCAAGACACTGGTCGCCGTCGTGGTCCTCCAACTGGAGGCCGAAGGCAGGCTGTCCCTGGACGACACCGTCGATCACTGGCTGCCGGGAGTGGTACGGGGCAACGGCAATGACGGCAGCCGGATCACCGTCCGCCAACTGCTCCAGCACACCAGCGGCATCCACGACGACCTGCCCGGATACACCACGCCCGAGGAGTACTACCAGCAGCGCCACGACGTCCACAGCGCCGATCAGCTGGTCGCCCGCGCCATGGCCCACGCGCCGGACTTTCCGCCCGGCGGGGGCTGGGGGTACTCCAACACCGGCTACGTCCTGCTCGGCATGATCATTCAACAGGCCACCGGGCGCCCCTCCCACCAGCAGATCCAGGACCGCGTCCTGCGCCCGCTCGGCCTCGACCGGACCCGGTGGACGGGCACCTCACCCACCCTGCCGTCGCCGCACGCCCGGGCCTACCAGTTCTACGGCCCCGGCTCCCGGGTGGACGTCACCGACCAGATACCGGTGGACCTCGAGAACCTTTCGTACGTCACGACCACACGGGACGAGAACGTCCTCCTCCGCGCGCTGCTCGCGGGGCGCCTGCTGCCTGCGCGGCAGCTGGCCGAGATGAAACGGACCGTCCCCGTGAGCGCGGAGGTCCAGCAGCTCTGGCCCGGCGGACGGTACGGACTCGGCCTGGCCGAACGTCCCCTGAGCTGCGGGGGAACCTACTGGAGCCACGAGGGCGGGGACGGCGGCTACATCACTCTCAACGGCGTCACCGACGACGGCGGGTGGAGTGTGGTGGTCTCCATGTCCGAGGCACGCGGCGACACCCTGGAACACGTGAAGGAGCAGGAGAACGCGGCCAGTGCCCTGGTCGACCACGCACTGTGCGCCGGTGACCGCGGCACCCCGTGAACGGCGTCGTCACCGTGTCCGGTGAGCCCGGCGCGGCGCCCGCCGACGCCACGGACCGGCATCGCGCGGGCGCGACGGGCCGCCGCGGCCACGGTCGTCACGAGCCACGGCCTGATCCACGGCGGGACGGCACTTCGTGCGCGCATCGTCCCTGGTGGCATCGGCATCGATCGGGCAATCAATTCCGGCCGCGATCTATGCCGATGGCTGATTCATGATGCATGGTGTGCGTGCGGGTTCTCTCCGCTCCCCCGGACGGAGAACCCTCGCTGGACTCCGCCGTCCGCTCGCGGAGGCAGCGCCGCGCCTCCCGGCTCCCCACGGGAGGCCATGCGGCTGCCCGCCGTCCGACCGCGCCGGACGGCAGGTCTTTCGCCCACGCCACCACCACGGGAGTGCGGCCCTCGCCGGGCCGGTGACCCGACCGCGTCAGCCGAGGTACTGCGTGACCCGGGACCACGCGGTCGGCGTACCGGACGCGGTGGGTACGGGGCGCCGGTCCCGCAGCCGACGCCAGACCGGCCGGGGACAGCGGCCCTTGGGGCGGCCGTCGGTGAAGTCCTGGTAGGGCACCCTGAGCGGCTGGAGACCGATCTCCACCCAGTGGTCCTTGCCCGAGGTGAAGTCCCAGCCGTCGTTGGGCATACGGATGTGGTCGTCACGGTCGTCCTTGTTCTGACTGGTGATCTTGAGGACTTCCGCGTGATGGAGACGGTTTCTCATGACCACGCAGTAGCGTTCCTTGCCGCCCTCGGTGTCCCGGAACGGAACCATCGCGTGCCAGATCTCGCCCGGACCCGGGCGCCGGTTTCCCGAGGTGAGGCCGCCGTTGTCCCACCAGCGCATCGCCAGCAGGCAGAGGTACGCGGTGAGACCCGCGGCACCGCACTGCGCCATGGCGCGGGCGCTCCACCCGGGCGCGTCGAACCGGGCCGCGGCCCAGTGGGCGGCGCTCTGACCGAGCACGAGCACCGCTGCCGTGCGGGCGAGGAGGACCCATCGGGCGCAGGGCCTGCGGCGGCCGGCGAACAGGGCCACACCCGCGGCGGCGACGACGGGCACGCCGTGGACGACCGCGTACTGGCCCGGTCCCTGCAGGTGCAGGGGTGGTTCCTGTGACGCCATCAGGTCGGGCACGGTGACCGGTAACGCCAGGACGTAGCCGATGACGACCCACAGGTTCAGCAGCAGATAGCCCTTGACGGCCACGCCCAGGCAGGACGTGTCGGTGCGACGGGTCACCGGATCCCCTCTCTCCGTACGGGGTGCCAAATTATGCAGGCGATCACGGCCCCGAGGGGTGAGGAAGTCCAGGTTCACCGGGCGGACGGCGGTCCAGGTGCTACGACCGCGGCCCGGCGTCTCGCCGGGTCCGGCCGGGCAGAGAATGTGGGGGCGTCGGACGTCGGCCGGGTCGCCGTGGCCGACGGGCCCGCTGAGCGGTTCGCTCGCCGCTCCGTGGGCCTTCGCCAGGGCGTTCAGGAGGGGTTCGCGTCCGGTCTCGGTGAAACCGGAACGACTCGAGGGTCCCGAGGGGCGACGTGACGGCCGGGCCTCGGGGCCGAAGCGGGAGCTGGACGGAGAGATCGTCGTCCCTGCCGGCCACCGGATCGGCCGCAGCCCGATCGAGTCCGACCTCGTCGACGAGGTGCGGCCGGACGGCTTCCCGGTCGTGTCCGGGGCCGGCGAGCGGTTCTTCGGCGAGGCCCGCGGCGAGAGGCCCCTGCGTCCGTCGAGGCGAGGACCATCGGCGGCGGTCCGGTCCTCCTCGACCACGAGTTCGCCCGAAACACCTGGAGGCCCGGCGACCGAAGGATCACCGAGCGCCCCGGAACGGCCCGCGTGGGTCCGTGGGCGGGTCAGAGCGCGGGTTCGGGAAGCTCTCCGGGCTCGACCACGACGACCTCGACACGGGTGCAGCCGACCGCTTCCAGCGCTCGCCGGCGCCGGGTGGCGGAGCGCTTGTCGTAGCGGCCGGCGGAAGCCTGGGGCGCACCGTCCGGGTCGGTCCACGTCAAGCTGTAGCGGCGTTCCCTGGTCGACATACAGCCATCCTCTCCGGCACCGCCGGTTCGTGCGGGCGCACCCCGGCCGGTCCATGGTCCACGGTCCGTTCGATGCAGCAGCTTCACACACCCGGCGCCGCACCGGAAGGATTGGCAGAAATCGTTGCCTCGCGGCGTGGGCGGGAGGCCGCCCGGACATCTGCCGACAGGCGGCAACGAAGCGGCCGGCGCGGGCGAATCCCGCAGCGAGCAGCAGCAAAGGGGACGATCGCCGTGTTCGAGATCACTTCCACGCGGTTCTCGATCCACACTCGCCCATCCCGTCCGCAATCGGCTGGAAACATACGGAACCGGTCGACCCGGTTCAGCCGACCGCTGCGCGATGACGGGATGCCTGGTGCGTGATGCGTGATGCCTGGTGCGTGGTGCGTGGTGCGACGGACGAGGTCGCGCCGCCGGGACGTCATTCCGGGGGCGCTTCGGGGATCTGGGTCGGACCGTGGCGGTCGAGGGCGTCTTCCAGTTCGGCGCGGATGTCCGGAGGCATCTCGCCGTCGCGCCCCCACACCAGGATCAGCTCGGCGACGTTGCGCAGCTTGATGTTGGTGTGCTGAGAGATCTCCTTCAGTACGGCCCATCCCTGGTCCGGAGACACCCGGCCGAGAGCGACCACCATCCCGATGGCCTGGTCCACGACGGCGTGCGAGGTGACGGCCTCCTTCAGCTGCTGCACTTCCGCCTCGAGCTCGAAGACGCGGTCGCTCCCGCCGTTCGATTCACTGGGTTCCGGTGCCATGAGGCCATCCTCCCGATTCGACCGGCTTGATGCCACCAAGCGCACAGCGTCCGCGGCGGCCGGGCCGGGAACCGCGGAGGCCTCGGGTCCACGGGAGCACACGGCGAAGACGCTCGGCGTACGGCCGAGTCGCCCGCCGATCTCCGATCGTTACGCCAGGCGACTCTAACGAGCTGGCAAAGTCCGCTGGTTGTGGGCTTGAATGCGACTCGACGCAGCCGTTGTCGTGGACGCGTCCATGAAGGAACGAGGGTGGGAGCGAACGTGAAGTCAGTCCGGGGGCGCGTCCTGGTGGGCATCGGCGTGACGGCGGCGCTCGCCGCTACGGCCGCGTGCGGCGGACAGGACACCGGCGGCAGCGGCGGTGGCAGTGACCCGAAGAAGCCCGCCGCCAAGGCGACACCCACCGTCCAGGAGGGCCTGAAGCCCCTCACCCAGGCGCAGCTGACGAAGGCCGTGATCACCAAGGCGGACGTCAAGGGCTACCGCGTCGACGACACCCCCGACGACGAGATCCCGGAGGTGAGCGTGCCCGCGAAGCCGGCCGCCTGCCAGGCCCTGGCCGACATGTTCCTGCTGGGCACCGAGCCCGACGCCACGGCCCGTGTGTCCCGCTCGCTGACGAGCCTGAAGCAGACCGACGGCACGGTGCTGCGGGTCGGTCTGCTCGCGCACAAGGAATCGGACGCCAAGAAGGTGGTCGCGGATCTGCGTGCCCAGAGCGGGACGTGCGACTCCTACGAGCACACCGACTACCAGTACACCGGGGTCAAGCCCGCGAAGGCCCCCGCTCTCGGTGACGAGGCGGTGTCGTACACGATGACCAGCGACATCGAGGGA
>NZ_KZ626940.1 GCF_002911015.1 Streptomyces populi | reverse complement strand
TCGGGCGAAAGCCGCGGTGAACTGGACTCCTGTTCCGATTCACCACCCCTGGGTCATCACATGGCGCGATCCGCATTCCTATGATGGGCGGACGACACCGCGGGCCGCTGCGACCAGGCAGTCCGAACCGGTGCAGATGCGGCGCGATGGTGGTGGAGGGGTCGATGACTCAGGGGGCCGGTCAGGGACCCGAGGTGGTGCGGACGGCGACGTTGCGCGACTTCCGAGTACCCGGGTACGTCCACGAGACCGGTCCGTATGCGCAGAACACGCCTCACGGCGAGGGCGCCGGACCCGTCGGGGGGACTGAACGGTACGCGTCGGGGGAGCCCAACCCGTACATGTCCGGGGAGTCTCCGTCGGAGTTCCCGGGAGAGTTCTCCGAGGGGTACACGCCCACGCAGCGTGATCTGCCGGTCATCAACCGGGGCGACACCCAGCAGGTCGTCGTCGACCCCTCGGGAGCGCCCGCCCCGGCACCCGGCGCCGGCCCCGGCGCCCTGTACGTCGTCGGGGACGTGCACGGCTACCTCGACCAGCTCCTCGCCGCGCTCCAGGCCAAGGGCCTGGTCGACGCCGCGGGCAGCTGGTCGGCCGGCACCTCGCGCCTGTGGTTCCTCGGCGACTTCACCGACCGCGGCCCGGACGGCATCGGCGTGATCGATCTCGTGATGCGGCTGTCCGCGGAGGCGGCCGCGGCCGGCGGCTACTGCAAGGCGCTCATGGGCAACCACGAGCTGCTGCTGCTCGGCGCCAAGCGGTTCGGCGACACCCCCGTCAGCTCCGGCGCGGGCACCGCCACCTTCCAGGCCGCCTGGCTGCTCAACGGCGGCCAGAAGACGGACATGGACCGCCTCCAGGACCACCACCTGCAGTGGATGGCCCGCCTGGACGCCATGGAGCTGGTGGACGGACACCTCCTGGTGCACTCCGACACCACCGCCTACCTCGACTACGGCGACTCCATCGAAGCGGTCAACGACACCGTCCGCGAAACCCTCACCCGCAACGACGCCGAGGACTGCTGGGACCTCTTCCGCAAGTTCACCCGGCGCTTCGCGTTCCGCGACGAGGGCGCGGAGGCGGTCCGCGAACTGCTCGGCGCGTACGGCGGCACGCGCGTCGTCCACGGCCACAGCCCCATCCCGTACCTGCTGGGCGAAGTGCTCCCGGAGGACGGTGAGGCCGGAGCGGGTCCGGTGATCGAAGGACCGCACGTCTACGCCGACGGGCTGGCCATCGCGATGGACGGCGGAGTGACCATGGCCGGAAAGCTGCTGGTCCAACAACTTCCGCTGGACATCTGAGCGTTCGCCGGGCAGGCGTCCGACGGGCGGACCGCTCCGGACAGGGGGCCAATTTCTGGAAACCCCCTGTCACGGCGTGCCGTCACCGCTCTACCATCGGCTTATCCGTAGCAGGCTCCCCTCCGTTTCTGCCCAACGGCTCGTCAGCGTGCGAGCCATCAGCCCTACGGAGCATCGGGGGATGCAGATGAACAGCGTTCCGCAGCACCTGTTGAGCGAGGACCGCCAGGAGTACGAGCGGATCCTCGACGAGGCGCTGCGCTCCGCACCACACCGCCCGGAACTCGCCGCTGTCGGCCAGCGGCTCAATCTCGAACAACTGCGCACCATGGCGCTCAACGCCACGGCCCTCATCACGACGGCCGCGTCGGACGAGTACACGCACTATGTGAAGGTCCGCAGCGAACTGCGCCGACCGGTGCGGCCCGCCCCGGTCATGAGCGAGGAGACCGGTTCCACGGAACCGGGCACGACCGCGATGGGGCTCGCCACCACCGTGGGGGAGGTCACCGAGACCGCCGGTGCCGGCGCGGTCGCCGTCGTCGCGGTGCTCGCCCCCGTCCTCGCCGGGACGGCAGCGGCGATATTCCTGCTCGTGGGCTACGTCCTGAGGATGCTCGACCCCGAGCCGACCATCGCCCGAACCCTCCTGACCACCGGATGGGTCTTCGGCGCGGTCACGGCGGCCGCCATCCTGGTCGCCGCGGCGGGACTCCTGCTGACCGCGCTGCGCAACAGTTCGTCCTCCCTGCGGGCCGGAGCGGGCGACGAGCTGGCCGAACAGGTCACCCGGGCCAAGGAAGCCTGGCGTGATGCCCTGCTGGAGCGCGGCATCCTGCCGTTCCTCCGGGAAGCCCTCTCGGACCCGGACTCGGCGGCACTGGACCGCCCCGCACCGGCCCCCAGCCGCATACCCCACCTCGGTTACGGCCGCCCGGGGTTCAGCAGCCCCGAGGGCGGACCCGCGGCCGGCCCGCGCCCGAGCTTCTCCAGCCCGGACTTCACCAGTCCGGACTTCGGGGGACCTGAACACCAGCCCGAGTGACCCGGCCGGCCGACGGCCGGGCTCTCGGCGGGAGAGGGCCCGCGCGGGTGCGCGGGCCCGTACACCGCTGCCGGTGCGGCCTTGCCGGCGGCCACGGGCAGGTCCCGTACGGTCACGGCGCGAGGCTGCCCGCGGGAACCGCCGGTCCGTCGCGGCACGGTCGCGGTGCGGCCGGTCCTGTGAACGGCCGCCGGAGCGTCCTGCGGACGTCGTCGACCGTCCTCGGGCCGTCCTCAGACGATGCCCAGCCGCCGTGCCTCCCTCGTCCACGACGGGAACTCGGACAGCAACCGGTCGTAGAGTTCCGGATCCGGTACGTCGGCGATGTCGTCGACCGCGAAGAAGCCCACGTTGTCGACGCGTCGGCCCGGCAGGGTGTCGAACCGCTCCAGCACGCCGTAGTCGGAGCGCCCCAGTCCGACGAACTGCCAGAAGACCGGCTCCTCCACCGCCTCCCGCAGCTCCTTCTCGATCTCCTTGTTGCGGTAGACACCCCCGTCGGAGAAGAAGAGCACCAGCGTGGGATCGGCGGCCGGGTGCTCGCGGACATACGCCCGGACCTCGGCGATCACCTTCTGCTCCTCGTTCTGGATCCCGACCGCCCGCATGTCCACCTGGCCCGGCAGCAGACCCTTCTTCGGCTTCTTCCGCCGGAACAGGGTCAGTTCACCGACCCGGACGTGCCGCTCCAGCCATTCCGGCAGATCCCCCAGGGAGAGGTCCGGCAGCCGGGCCGGGTTCGACGCGAAAGTCCACGCCTGCATCTCTCCGTCGTCGTCCATCTGGGCCGCCACCGCGGCCATCCGCTCCACCACATCGGCCACGACGCCCTTGGAGTACAGGAACGACATCGACCCGGAGGCGTCCAGAACCAGGACGACGCGGGCTCTGATGCCCACCGCCCCGTGCTTGCGCAGGCTGACCGCCACCTGCTCCTTGCGCAGGGAGAGCCGCTTGCGCATGTCCACAGGTAGCCGCTCCTCGCCCTTGACGAGACGAGGAGCCCCTCCGGGGGCCGGGGGCACGGGCGGCGCCGAGGGGACGGGCATGGCCGGGGGGATCGGAGCAGACGGGGGCGCGGGGGCCCACTGGGGCACCGGTGCCGATGGCGGTGCCGGGGGTACGGACGCGGCCGGGAACGTGGGAACCGGCGGGGGCGCCGGTGCCGACGAGGTGGCCCCGGCGGCCGTGCTTCTCGCGTCCGTGCTCCCGGAGGTACCCGGCTCCTCGTCCACACTGATCCCGAAGTCGGTGGCCAGACCCGCGAGCCCGGAGGCGTATCCCTGGCCCACCGCGCGGAACTTCCACCGACCGCCCCGCAGATACAGCTCGCCCCCGATGAACGCCGTCTCCGTCGTCGCCTCCATCTCGAAGAACGCCAGCTCCTCACCGGTTCCGGCATCGAGCAGCCTCAGTCGCAGATCCGCCAGCCGGCCGAAGGTGCCCCCGTCGGCGGAGGCGCCCAGGACCACCCGCTGGATCTCCGGCTCCAGGGCCCGCAGGTCCACCCCGACGGTGTCCGTCGTCCTCTCTCCCTCCCGCCGCTTCCCCAGGTGACGCACGGCACCGGAGGCATGCTCGGGCTGGTTGTAGAAGACGAAGTCACCGTCGTCGCGCACCCGCCCGTCCGCGCGGAGGAGCAGCGCCGATGCATCGGCGTCCGGTGCGCCGGGGCCTCCGGACCAGCCGAGCACGACCCGCACCTCCTGCGCGTCGACGGGAAGGTTGGCGCCCTTGCTCATCGATGTCGGTGTCATACGCCCAGTCTTCCTGGAGAAACCGCCGGTGGATCCGGCAGATACGCCTACGGGTGGAAAGAGCCGGCCGCGTCCGTCGCCGCCCGCACGAACTCGCGCAGCCGCTCGGTGGTGTTTCCCTCCCTCCACACCAGCCCCCGTTCGATCGGCTGCGCGTCGTGAAGGGATACGTAGGCGACATCGGGCCGGGGGTAGTACTGCCGTGAGTGTTCACCGACCGGGAGGACGCCCCGGCCCATCGCGACCAGGGTCAGCATTTCGGAGAACGAGCCGCCGACCGGTCCCTTCGGCACGGGCCGGCCCGAGGGGGTGCGGTCCGGTGTGCGGTCCTGCTTGAACCCCGCCGAGGTCACCTGGGGGTACTGCACCACGGGATGCTCCGCGAGGACCTCGACGGACAGCCGCTCCTCGCCGGCCAGCGGATGACCCGCCGCGACGGCCAGCACCCGTCGCTCCCGCAGCAGGGCGGGTCCGCAGGCCATTCCGTCGAAGGGGAACGAGGCGAGCAGCACGTCGATCGACCCGTCCAGCAGACTCGCCCGGGAGTTGGACAGCTGTACCTCCCGCACGTCGACCCGGCAGTCGGGGTGCCGCTCGCCGAACAGTGCGACCGCCCTGAGAAGCGCGGGCGCCGTCCACTCACCGAGGAAAGCGACCCGCAGTTCTCCGGTGACCCCCCGGCCGGCGTCGGCCGCCCTGCGCAGCGCCTCTTCCATCCCCGCGACCAAGGGCCTCAGATCGTCCGCCAGCCTCCGGCCGATCGGAGTGAGCCGGACGGAACGGCTGGTGCGTTCGAACAGCAGGCCGCCGATTCTGCGCTCCAGCGCCTTGATCACCTGGCTGACCCGCCCGGTCGTGATCTGCAGCCGTGCGGCGGTCCGGCCGAAGTGCAGTTCCTCGGCCAGCGTCAGAAACGTCTCGATCTCCAGTCGTTCCAGCATGAAACCCCCGTCGTTAAATCTTGCTCAACGGCCGTGCAGCAATCATGCCTTGATGGCGTCCGCCCCGAGGCGGATCGTGGAAGGCGTCCACCCGGCCGCGGGAAGAAGCCGAACAGTCCCCGGCCGACCGAGCGCACGACACCTCCGTATCCGGCTCCGCCGGCCAGGTCCACCACACCTGTCACACCCTTTCCGAACGGGGACCCCATGATTTCCGCGGACATCACCGCCTATCTGAACGAGCTCGACGGCCCA
The DNA here is from genome assembly GCF_002911015.1 of Streptomyces populi. Taxonomy (GTDB): domain Bacteria; phylum Actinomycetota; class Actinomycetes; order Streptomycetales; family Streptomycetaceae; genus Streptomyces; species Streptomyces populi. The sequence continues at coordinate 24,698 of NZ_KZ626940.1, read as the reverse complement.
CTGCGCGACATCGGGGAGCGGGCCAGGCACGTCATCGACTCGGTCCTTCCCGAAGGCTCCGGCGCGGTGTGGCACGGCCACCCCGCCTGGAGCCTCGGGGACAAACCGGGCCGGACCCCGGTCTGCCTGATCAAGGCCTACACGTCCTACGTCACCTTCGGCCTGTGGCGCGGCCAGGACGTGCCCGACCCATCGGGCCGGCTGGTCGCCGGAGCACGCCGGATGGCCTCGGTGAAGCTCGGCCGCGCCGACGAGATCGATCCCGCCCTGTTCAGCGCGTGGCTTCGCCACGCCGTCGCCCTGGAGACGACATGACCACCCTGCGCGTGAAGGCCTTCGACCACCTGGTCCTCAAGGTCGAGGACGTCGAACGGTCCCTCGGCTTCTACACCGGACTTCTCGGCCTGGAACCCGTACGCGTCGCCGAATGGCGGCGCGGCCGGGCCCCGTTCCCGTCGGTGCGGGTCACCTCGGAGACCATCATCGACCTGGTCGCCCATGCCCCTGAGGGGTCCAACGTCGACCACATCTGCCTCACCGTGGAGCCGCTGGACTGGGACCAGGTCATCGCGTCGGGGTCCTTCACCGTGCTCGAGGGTCCCGTGGAGCGCTACGGCGCGCGGGGCGACGCCACTTCGGTCTACGTCCAGGACCCGGACGGCAACACCGTCGAACTGCGCTGGTACCCGCAGGACGTCACGTCGTGACCACACCGGGGCGGCGGTCCGGGAGTCCGCCCCGGACCGCCGCCCCCGCGCGGTGGATCAGTCGGCCAGCGGCAGGTACACGCGGTTGCCCGCTTCCGCGAACTCCCGGGACTTCTGGAGCATGCCCTCGGAGATCTCCTCGGCGGAGGCGCCGTCGGCCACCTCACCGCCGAACCGTTCGTTGATGTTCTGGCTGATCTTCATCGAGCAGAACTTCGGACCGCACATGGAACAGAAGTGGGCCGTCTTGGCGGGTTCGGCCGGCAGTGTCTGGTCGTGGAACTCCCGTGCCGTGTCCGGATCGAGGGCCAGGTTGAACTGGTCCTCCCACCGGAACTCGAAGCGGGCGTCGGAGAGCGCGTCATCCCATTCCTGCGCACCTGGGTGCCCCTTGGCGAGGTCGGCTGCGTGGGCGGCGATCTTGTAGGTGATGACGCCGGTCTTGACGTCGTCACGATCGGGCAGGCCCAAGTGCTCCTTGGGCGTGACGTAGCAGAGCATGGCCGTGCCCCACCAGGCGATCATCGCGGCACCGATGCCGGAGGTGATGTGGTCGTACGCCGGCGCGACGTCCGTCGTCAGCGGGCCGAGGGTATAGAACGGAGCTTCATCACAGATCTCCTGCTGAAGGTCGATGTTCTCCTTGATCTTGTGCATCGGGACGTGCCCCGGGCCTTCGATCATCGTCTGTACCTGAAAACGCTTCGCGACCTTGTTGAGTTCCCCGAGCGTCCTCAACTCCGCGAACTGCGCGGCGTCGTTGGCGTCCGCGATGGAACCCGGCCGCAGCCCGTCGCCGAGCGAGTAGGTCACGTCGTACGCGGCGAGGATCTCGCAGAGTTCCTCGAAGTTCTCGTACAGGAACGACTCCTTGTGGTGTGCGAGGCACCAGGCCGCCATGATCGAGCCGCCGCGGGAGACGATGCCGGTCTTGCGGTTCGCCGTGAGCGGCACGTACGCCAGTCGCACGCCCGCGTGGACCGTCATGTAGTCCACGCCCTGCTCGGCCTGCTCGATGACGGTGTCCTTGTAGATCTCCCAGGTCAGCTCCTCGGCACGGCCGTCGACCTTCTCCAGCGCCTGATAGAGCGGCACCGTGCCGATGGGTACGGGGGAGTTGCGCAGCACCCATTCACGCGTGGTGTGGATGTTGCGACCGGTGGACAGGTCCATGACCGTGTCGGCGCCCCACCGGGTCGCCCAGGTCATCTTCTCCACCTCCTCCTCGATGGAGGAAGTGACCGCGGAATTGCCGATGTTGGCGTTGACCTTCACCAGGAACCGCTTGCCGATGATCATCGGCTCGATCTCCGGATGGTTGACGTTCACAGGCAGCACCGCCCGGCCCGCGGCGATCTCCTCCCGCACCACCTCGGGGTCGACGTTCTCCCGGACCGCCACGAACTCCATCTCGGGCGTGATCTCACCGCGTCGCGCGTAGGCGAGCTGGGTGACCGCCTGTCCGGGGCGCCCCCGGCGCGGCTGACGCGGCCGGCCGGGGAAGACCGCGTCGAGATTGCGCAGCCCCCCGCGCGGGGACGTGTGCTTGATCCCGTCGTCCTCGGGGCGGACGGGACGGCCCGCGTACTCCTCGGTGTCTCCCCGAGCGATGATCCAGCTCTCGCGCAGCGGCGCCAGCCCCCTGCGCACATCGGTGTCGACGGCCGGATCGGTGTACGGGCCGGAGGTGTCGTACAACGTCACGGACTGCCCGTTGGTGAGGTGCACCTGGCGAACCGGCACCCGCAGATCGGGGCGTGTGCCCCCGATGTATGCCTTGTGCCAGCCGATGGACTGCTTGTCCTCGCCGTTCGGGGACGGCGGGGAAGCCCCGTCCGTCCGGCTGGAGGCAGGCGTGCGTACATCCTTGTCGGTCATGAGACCTACTCCCTACGCCGGCATTACCCGGTAACAGGTTCAGCGGTCGACGCAGCGGCTTCCGATCGTCGATGTTTCATGTGAAACATCGCGAAGACGGAGGTCAGCGCCCTCTCAGCCCGGTGCTCCGAGCTCCCGCGTGTGCAAAGGTGCCTCCACGCTAGCGTCATGTCTGGCGCGGTGAACAGAGGGCCCTTGACGTTCTTGCGATGATCGGGCGGTGACAACGACCCGGCAGCACCCGTTCCCCTCGTCCGAGCCACCGCGTCGTCCCGGCTCCGAAGACCACCGTGGACACGGCTCCGGGCACGAGCACGGACGGGGCGGCGACCATCACGGTTCCGACGACGAGCACGGTCCGGGTCCTGGCCGTGGGCACAGCACGCCCGCGAGCACCGGACACGGGCATTCCCACAGCCACGGTCCCGCCGCTCCGGTCTCCAAGCAGCTGCGCAAGGTCATCGCCGCGGTACTGATCCCCTTCGCGGCCGCGGTGGCGGTGGGTCTCGTGGTGCTGTGGCCCGGCGGCGCGCCCGCCCACGAGCGCACCGGTGTCGGCTTCGACCGGCAGACCCAGCAGGCGACGGTCACGAAGATCGACCAGGTGGACTGCAAGTCCGTCAACGCCTCTTCGGGAACTCCGGCGGGCGGCACCTCCGCCGCCGGGGGTTCCACCGCCCAGCGCCGGGCGGCGGGGGAATGCAAGAAGGCGACGGTCCGCATCGACACCGGAAAGGACAAGGGCCGCACGTTCACCGAGATCGTCCAGCCGGATCAGACACGGCAGTTGCACCAGAGCGAGAAGGTCGTCGTCGCTTACGAGCCCTCCGCCCCCAAGGAGCTCCAGTACTCGGTCACGGACGCGAACCGGAAGCTGCCCCTGACATTGCTCGCCGTGATCTTCGCGGTGGTCGTCGTGGTGATCGGCCGGATGCGCGGTGTCATGGCGCTGGTCGCCCTGGCCATCAGCTTCCTGATCCTCAACTTCTTCATCCTGCCCGCGATCCTGCAGGGCTCGAACCCGCTGCTCGTGGCCGTCGTCGGATCCAGCGCGATCATGCTGATCGCTCTCTACATGTGTCACGGCCCCTCGGCCCGGACCTCCGTGGCGGTGGTCGGCACCCTGCTCTCACTGGTGCTGATCGGCCTCCTCGGCTCGGTCTTCATCGACTGGGCCGTACTGACCGGCAACACCGACGACAGCACCGGCCTGATCCACGGTCTGTATCCGTCCATCGACATGAGCGGCCTGCTGCTGGCCGGCGTCATCATCGGTTCGCTCGGTGTCCTGGACGACGTGACGGTGACACAGACGTCCGCGGTCTGGGAACTGCACGAGGCGAACCCCACGATGGGCTGGCGCGGCCTGTACCGCGCGGGTATCCGTATCGGCCGCGATCACATCGCGTCGGTCGTCAACACGCTCGTCCTGGCCTACGCGGGCGCCGCGCTGCCGTTGTTGCTGCTCTTCTCGATCGCGCAGAGCAGCGTGGACACCGTCGCCAACAGCGAACTGGTCGCCGAGGAGATCGTGCGCACGCTGGTCGGCTCGATCGGCCTGGTCGCCGCCGTACCGGTGACGACCGCACTGGCCGCCCTCGTGGTCGCCGCGGACCGTGAAGGCGGCGTGGCCGTCCCCGCGCAGCCGGCGGCCGCCAGGACACCTGCACGGAGCGGCAAGGGCCGACGCCGCAAGCACTGAGCCGTTCCTCGGAACGCCGAAACCATCCTGCTGCGGCGCCCCTTGTGAGGAAGCGTTACTCCGCCCCGGTACCGACGGGGCTTCAGCCCGCGCTCTGCTCCTCCGTGAGGATGCGGTCGAGCACCGCGTCGAGGGACGTGTCGAAACCCTCGAGGGAGCGTTCCTGTCCGAGCGGCACAAGCCTGTCCGTCCGGTCGAGGAACGCGACGAGCGGCGCGGTCCCGGACCGGAACAGCGCGTGATCGCCGCCGACCTGAAGCCGGATCAGCACCTCGCCGAGTGCCTCCGGATCGGCCGGAGCGATGTGCACATCGCCGTCGCCACAGGGCCTGCCCACCCCGTCGATCAGCAGCTCCCGCCCGAACACCCAGGTCACAGGCGCATCACCGGGCAAGTGGAAGGTCAATCGCACGGCGTACGGATCACAGGTCTCGTACCGCAGTTCGACAGGAATGCGGAAGGACAGCTCCTCGGACACGAGGAAGCTCATCATGACCTCTGCCTGCACCGACTCGCGCATCGCCTACCCCGTCGTTTGCCGTCGACTGGCCAGGAATCGTCACACCTGACACTGCTGGAAATCTTGCTCAATGTGTATGCCGGATCACAAGGAGTGATTTTTCAGATACTGATAGAGAGAGCGAGTGTTCCTAGCAGCCCGCCGACCTCGCTCTGCAGCTTCCGTGCCACGGGCACCAGCCGGTCGGCCTGGTGGGACGGGAGGGAGAAGGCCACGGCCGCGGCCGAACTGCCCGCGGTGACCGGGATCGCGGCGCAGACCGTGCCCAGCGCGTACTCCTGCCGCTCGATCACCGGTTCCATACGCCCCGCCCGTTCCAGGCGTCGCAGCAGACGGTCCTCGTCACGCACCGTGTACGGAGTGATCGGCTGCACCGGGTGGCGGTCGAGGTGGTCGCGCCGGGACCTGTCGTCCAGCTGGGCCAGCAGACACTGGCCGAGCGCGTGGGCGTGCCCGGTCTCACGGAAGTCGGCCCACTCCTCGGCCGCGGGGTTCGCCGGGGTGTCGGCGACGCAGACGACCTCGATCTCACCCTCGCGGTAGACCGCGTAGTACACGGGTGCGTCGATCGCGTCGCGCCAGTGCACGAGCGTGTCCTTCATCGTGCTGCGACGTTTCTGCCGGGCCCCGCTGCCGCTCAGCCGCTCGACGGCCTCGCCGAGGAAGAACAGCCCTCTGTCCCGCCGGAGGTAGCCCTCGTGGACCAGGGTGCGCAGCAGGTGGTAGGCGGTCGGCAACGCCAGTCCCGCCTCCCGGGCGAGCTGCTTGGCGGGGGCTCCCTGCTCACGCGAGGCGACGGCCTCCAGCAGACGCATCGCGCGCTGGACCGAGCCGATCAACGTGGTGGTGTGAGAGTCCAGGGGAGCGGCTTCGGGCCCCGCGGAGGGGGTACGGGCGAGCCGTGCCGACCCTGCGACCGGTGCGGGCGAAGCGTGCGTCACCGGCGGCCTGGTGCGCCCGTCCGTCGGCGCGGTCCGCCGGGCGGTTGCCTCCGCCGCCGGAGTCCCGGACGGCGCCGGCTCCCTGGGCGGAGCCGACGGAGTGTGCGGGAGGATCGGCTCCCCCGGCGAGGTACGTGGCTGGACCGGTGGAACACGTGCCGCCACGGGCGTGCCCGGTCGCCGGAAGGGTGGAGCGACGGATGGTGCGGGTGCGGTGTCGACCGTGGCCAAGGGGCACTCCGAAGAGCGAGGAGGACCGCCCGTGCGGGGGTTCACGGGAGGGGCTGTGCGCTGCCCGCGGGATCGGCCCCGCGAGTTCCGGACTCTAACGGCCCGTCACCGCTCCCACGCGGCCTCACCGGAAAACTTCCCCCGGCCGAGGGAACCTTGGGTTCCCTTTGCCCCTTCGCCGTTACCTGCCGCTCACCCTCTCGCGCCTCACCAGTCGCTGCGCGAGGAGGAACCCGCCATGAACTTCCGCACGATGAAGATCAGCCCGCCGACCAGCGCGACGAAGACGAGCAGCTTGAAGAGCAGGCCGATGACGAACCCGACGACGCTCGCTATCAGACCGCCGAACACCACCAGGGCGATGACCGGCACCGCGACCCACTTCACCCACCACGGCATACCGCTGAAGATCTCCTGCATCGCCCTGTCCTTACCTCTCCTCGCCCGTGGTCCCGACTCCGGGACACCGATTCCGGGTTCTCCGATGTCTCGCATCCGATGCTAGGCCGGGGAGGGGGCCGTGCGGTGGCCTCGCATCCCTTGTCCTCCCCTGACCGTCCCCCTAGGGAACCCTGAGACGCCTGTCAGCTCTCGGGCGGAGAGAACACCACCAGGACCCGCAGGTCCTCCGTGATGTGGTGGAACTTGTGGGCGACCCCGGCGGGTACGTAGACGACGCTGCCCCGGGCCACCTGGGTGGTCTCCAGACCGACCGTGATCGACGCGCGCCCGCTGACCACGAAGTACACCTCGTCCTGGGCGTGCGGCTTCTGCGGATCGAGGGCGCCGGCGTCGAGCGCGTACAGCCCGACCGACATGTTCCGCTCACGCAGAAACTGCAGGTACGCACCGTCGTTGGCGGCACGTTCCGCCTCCAGTTCATCCAGCCGGAATGCCTTCATCGCCCTCGTCCGCTCCTGTGCACCGCAGGCTGTGTCCACAGCCTCTTCTGGCCAGTCGATCTCTCTGCCACGATCAGACACATGAAGAATTTCGTAGTCAAGACGCTCGCCAACGCGGGGGCCCTGGCCGTCGCCGTCTGGCTGCTCGACAAGATCACCCTGACGGGCGACAGCACGGGCAAGAAGATAGGCACGCTCCTCCTCGTCGCGCTGGTCTTCGGGCTGGTGAACTCTCTGGTCAAGCCGATCGTGAAGGTACTGACCTTCCCCCTCTTCATCCTCACCCTCGGCCTGATCACCCTTGTGGTGAACGCCTTGATGCTGCTGCTCACCTCGTGGCTCGCCGACAAACTCGACCTGAGCTTCCACGTGGAGGGCTTCTGGACCGCCGTCCTGGGCGGCCTGATCATCTCCGTCGTGTCCTGGGCGCTCAACGTCGTGCTGCCCGACGGCGACTGAAACGGCCGGGAGAGTCCCATGACCTACCGTGTCTGCTTCGTCTGCACCGGCAACATCTGCCGCTCACCGATGGCCGAGTCCGTCTTCCGCGCCCACGTGGCACGAGCCGGACTCGACGGGCTGGTCGAGGTCGACAGCGCGGGTACGGACGGCTGGCACGAGGGCGACGGCGCCGACGAGCGCACCGTCGCCGTGCTGGAGGCGGGCGGCTACGAGAGCGACCACTCGGCCCGGCAGTTCCGGGCCTCGTGGTTCTCCCGTCTCGATCTCGTCATCGCCCTCGACACGGGCCACCTCAAGACACTGCGCCGCCTCGCGAACAGTCCCGGCGACGCCGAGAAGGTCCGGCTGCTGCGCTCGTACGACCCCGCCGCGGGCGGCGCCCTGGACGTCCCTGATCCGTATTACGGACATATGGACGGCTTCGAGGAATGTCTTGAGATGGTGGAGGCGGCGAGCCCCGGGCTGCTCGCCGCTGTACAAGAACGACTGGAGGAACGAACGGCATGACGTCAGGGGATTTCGTCACGGCGAACGGCGAGGGTACGGGCTCCGCGGGAGAGAGCGGGGACACGCGGGCGACGGTGCCGGGCGACGGCACACGAGCGGTGCGCGCCGGGCTGCCCGAGCCCGTCAAGTACGAGCCGACCCTTCCCGGTCCGGTCTTCGCCGCGCACTTCCATCTGCCCGGCGACCCCACCGGCCCCTACACCTACGGCCGCGACGAGAACCCGACCTGGACGCTCCTGGAACGCGCCATCGGCGAGCTGGAGGCGCCCGGGCTGGACTCCGCCGAAACGCTCTCCTTCCCCTCCGGCATGGCCGCCATCTCCGCCGTGCTCTTCTCGCAGCTGCGGGCCGGTGACATCGTCGTCCTGCCCGACGACGGCTACCAGGTGCTGCCACTGGTCCGCGAACAGCTGACCGCGTACGGCATCGAGGTGCGCACCGCCCCCACGGCCGGAGACGCCCAGCTGGAGGTGCTGGACGGTGCGAAGCTGCTGTGGATCGAGACGCCCTCCAATCCGGGGCTCGACGTCTGCGACCTGCGACGCCTCGTCGCCGCCGCACACGCGCAGGGCACCCTCGTCGCCGTCGACAACACGCTGGCCACCCCGCTCGGACAGCGCCCGCTGGAACTGGGCGCCGACTTCTCCGTGGCCAGCGGCACGAAGATGCTCACCGGGCACGGTGACGTCCTCCTCGGGTACGTCACCGGCAGGGACGCCGGTCTGATGGCTCCCGTACGGCGCTGGCGCAAGATCGTCGGCGCCATCCCCGGGCCCATGGAAGCCTGGCTGGCCCACCGCTCGCTCGCCACGCTCCAGTTGAGGGCCGACCGGCAGACCGCCACCGCGAGGACGGTCGCCGAGGCCCTGCGGGACCGCCCCGAGGTGACGGGGCTGCGCTACCCGGGGCTGCCCGACGACCCCTCGTACAAGATCGCCTCGCAGCAGATGCGCCGCTTCGGATGCGTGGTCTCCTTCACGCTGCCCTCGCGCGAGCGTGCGGAGCGTTTCCTCGGGGCGCTGCGCCTGGTGGACGACGCCACCAGCTTCGGCGGGGTGCGGTCCACGGCCGAGCGGCGCGGCCGGTGGGGCGGCGACGCCGTCCCGGAAGGCTTCATCCGCTTCTCCGCCGGCGCCGAGGATCCCGAGGACCTGGTGACGGACATCCTGCGGGCCCTCGACGCGTCCGCGGAGTAAGCGTCCGCCACCACGGGACCAGTGTTCCCCTACGTACGACGGACGGTCCGAGCCTCCCCCCTCGTGGCTCGGACCGTCCCGGTTCTGCGCGCGAAGAACCGCGCGAACAAGGCTAGTTGACTCTGTGTCAGTGTCCAATCACGATAGCGACAGCGACCTATCGACTTATTTATAGTTGAGGTTCGCGCGGGGGTGCTGAAAGGGGAGGGGCACCATGGACTTGGCCTTGCTGCGCACGTTCGTGACTGTGCACCGGGCCGGTTCCTTCACTCGTGCCGCCGCGCTGCTCGGCCTGTCCCAGCCTGCCGTCACCTCGCAGATCCGCACGCTGGAGCGCCAGTTGGGACGCCCCCTGTTCCTGCGACAGGCGCGTGGGGTGACGCCCACGACCATGGGCGACGAACTCGCCCACAAGGCGGCACCGCATCTCGATGCCCTCGTGGAGATCGCCGAGACCGGTCTCGACGAGGACTCGTCCTTTCGCACGCTGCATCTCGCGGGACCGCCCGAGTTCACCGCAGAACGCGCGTTACCCGCTCTCATGGAAATGACCGGCGTCGGCGGCCAGGGCTTCGCACTGCGCGCCGCCTTCGGCAACGCGGAGGAGACGATGGAGGGGCTCGCCGCCGGACATCACGATCTGGCCCTGACGACGGCCCGACCACGTGGTGCGCTTCTCACCGCGACTCCTCTCTGCGACGAAGAGCACGTCCTGGTGGCCTCTCCTCGCTGGGCCGCCGAAATCGGTCCGGGCAAGCTCCGCCGCAAGGGCGCCCACGCGCTCGAGGGCTTCCCCGTTGTCGAAGTCCACGAGTCGCTGCCGCTCGTCGCCCGGTACTGGGCCTCTGTCTTCGACTGCCGCCCGGCCGCCTCCGGCACGGTGATCGTCCCGGACCTACGGGCGGTCCTCGCCTGTGCCTCCGCGGGCGCCGGTCTCGCCGTCCTGCCCAAATACCTCTGCTCCGACGCCATCGAGCGCGGAGACGTCGTGGCGCTCCTCGATCCCGCGGTACCCCCGCTGCGTACGTACTTCCTGGTCGTGCGGACCGGAACACTGGCGATGCCCCACATCGCCCGAGCACACGAATGGCTGCTGCGCGCGGCCTCCGGATGGAGCTGAGGCCGGCACGGCCCGGGAAGCCGGGACACGTGGCGGAGAAGCCGCCGTCGAGGCCCGGGGCGCGGCAGCGCGGGAAACCACCCGTCACCCGATTCCCCGGCGCCCAGGGAGGTCTTCAGGGCGTTTCCCGCGGAATCGGCCCCGCGATGTTTCACGTGGAACCAGCCGGGCCACATTTCTCCCATGACCGTCCGACCCGTGGTCAAGCGCACCGCACGTGCCGTCCTGCTCGACGGCGACGACCTGATCCTGATCAAGCGCACCAAGCCCGGCGTCGATCCCTACTGGCTCACACCGGGTGGCGGGGTCGAACCGGAGGACACGACTGTCGTCGAAGCGCTCCATCGCGAGGTGCACGAGGAACTCGGCGCCAAGATCGTCGATGTGGTTCCCTGCTTCGTCGACACGGTCGAGCACATCGGCGACGACGGCGGCGCGACCGGTGTGAAGGTCCAGCACTTCTTCGTCTGCCGGCTGGAGTCCATGGACCCGGCCCTGCGGCACGGTCCCGAGGTGGACGAACCCAGCGGTGAGTACGAGATCGTCCGCGTCCCGTTCACCCGGGTCGGCATCGCCTCCGTACACCTCGTGCCGCTTTCACTGAGGCACTATCTCGACGGAAACATCGAAGGTGTCCGAGCCATGCACGCACCCGATCTGGGCTGACAGGGAAAGACACCGACGGGGCGACCGTCCTCGATCACCCGGTTCGGCACACCAGTCGATAGGCGGCGCCCAGGTCCCGTCCCACGTAGGAGTGCGTGGCGAGGTCCCGCAGATGCCGGTCCGCGTTGACCGCGACGGACACCGGTACAGCGCCGAAGAGATCCTTGTCCGAGCCGGAGTCTCCGTAGGCGACACAGTCGGCTCGGCTCACCCCGAACTCCTCACAGAGCAGGTCCGCGATCCGCACCTTCGCCGCGGCGCTGAGAATGCCCGTCGGATCCAGCGGCTCCGCGAACGGCACGGCGGGAAAACGGGAGCCGTGGGTCGCGTGCGCTCCCCACGACAGCAGGCGCTCCACGAAGAAGGAGGGCGACAACGAGACGACGGCGCAGTAGTCGCCGTTCCGCCGGATCTCCCTCCAGACCTCCTCGATCCCCGACATCCACGGCGCACCCTCGAAAGCCGCCGTCACATGCGCCTCGGTGAGATCCGCCCACAGAGCATGCACCTGTGCCGCATACTCCGGAGGTCCTATACGCCCCTCGGAGATGGCTCTTTCGAGTGCGACGGTCTCAGCCTCCAGACCGAGTTGCCGGGAAAGCTCCAACGGCGCGGTGCTGCCATGGAGCAACGTTCCGTCGAGGTCGAAGAGATGAAGTCTCGCCATGTCCGTCGAGGCTACTGGGGCAACCGGCCTCCATGAGCCGGTGTCTCACATGATCGGCTGTGCACTCGCCGCCGCTGAGCGGAGTATGGCCAAAAGCCGGTAGAACTGTCGGGAAAGCGGTGGACGGCATGGGCCCTTGTCGGACAGCCTGACCTGCGTGTCGACTCCTTCCCTCGCCGCCCTGCCCATTCGCCGTCTGACGCCCCGCGACCTCGTCGCCTGCGCCGACTTGTCCGAGGACCGGGGCTGGCCCCGTGAGGAGCACAAGTGGGGTCTGCTACTCGCCGGGGGGACCGGATACGGGATCGACGACCCCGTCGGCGGTCTCGTCACCGCGTGCGTGGTGACGGAATACGGACCGCACGAGCGTCCCGAACTGGCCGCGATCGGCATGGTCCTCGTCGCCGAGCGGCACGCACGCCAGGGCGTCGGCCGTCGCCTGATGCGGCACGTCATCGAGAGGATGGGCCCTACCCCGTTGACCCTGCACGCCACCGTGTACGGGCGCCCGCTCTACGAGGAGCTGGGATTCAAGGTCATCGGCCGGGCGGAGATGGTCCGTGGGGCGTTCACTCCTGACGACACCGAGTCCGGAGTCTTCACCCGTCCGGCCACGGCGGAGGACCTCGCCCCCGTCCTCCGGCTGGACGAAGAGGTCTTCGGTACCGACCGCACCCACATGATCACTCGGCTGCCCGCCTTCGCGGACCAGCTGCGCGTGGCCGAGGAGAACGGCCGGATCACCGGCTACGCGGCCGCCTGGCCCAACATGGCCACCCAGGTCGTGGGTCCGCTGGTGGCCCGGGACACGACGACGGCGAAGGCTCTCGTTTCCTCGCTCGCCGCCCGCACCGACCGCCCGTTGCGCACCGACATCGACACGAGGCACGAAGACCTGCTGAGCTGGCTGAAGGAACGCGGGCTGGCCTCCGTCGGCTTCAACGCGGTCATGGCGCACGGGATCCCCGAGCTCCCCGGTGACTGGACCCGTCGCTTCGCACCGCTGACCGTGGCCGCCGGCTAGGGATCCGACGGCTGCGGACACAGCATGTGCCGGTCCTCCCGTGCGCAAGGGAAGACCGGCACATCCGGACGGCCGATCGGACGGCCGTCACGGTGGACCGGAACACCACCCGCGACGAACGGTAGGGACGGCCGAGAACCCCGCGACCTGGCCCTCCGGTCCGGGTCGCGGAGTCGGCGAGCACGCCGGCCCGTCCCGCCCCTTCCCCGAGCGTGCCCTCGTAGGGTGCACTCATGGCAGATCTTGAGATACGGACCGCGGTCGCCGACGACGTACCCGCCATCGTCGCGATGCTGGCCGACGACCCACTGGGCGCCCGACGTGAATCACCCGACGATCTGACTCCATACCTGGCCGCCCTGCGGCGGCTGAGCAGCGACCCGAACCAGCATCTGGTCGTCGCCGTCCGCGAAGGCCGCGTCATCGGCACGCTACAGCTCACCGTGATCCCCGGACTGTCCCGCAGAGGGGCGACGCGCTCCGTCATCGAGGCCGTGCGCATCCACGCCGACGAGCGCGGCAGCGGTCTCGGGACAAAGCTCATCGAGTGGGCCATCGAGGAATCCCGCCGCCAGGACTGCCGATTGGTCCAGCTGACCTCCGACGTCTCCCGCACCGACGCCCATCGCTTCTACGAGCAGCTCGGATTCGAGGCCTCCCACATCGGCTTCAAGCTACCGCTCTGAGAAGCCCGCCGCCCACGGGATGCGGGGGGCCTGTTTCACGTGAAACAGGCCCCCCGCATCCCGTGGGCGTCTACCGAACTCCTCGCCAGCCCTCCGGGTCCACTCCGCCGGGCACCGGAGCGCTCTCGTCGTACGGCCGGCGCGTGAACACGAACGACCCGAGGTCCAGGTGGCTCACGGAGCCGTCGGGCCGTCGCAGGGGCCGCAGAAGCTCGCCCGCGTAGTAGCCCTCGAGTCCCGTCCACGTCCCGTCACCGTTCGCCCTGAAGCGGGCTCCCCAGCCGACACCCGAGAGCGGGCCCAGCACCAGCCCTCCGTCGGCCGGCAGCCGCAGGCCGTAAGCCTGAGTCCCCCAGTACCACTGCCCCGCCAACTCCAAGGCGCTCTGGTCGACTTCGGCCATCGGGCTCCAGGGGTCGGGGATCCGCGGCTCCGCCTCGGCGACGATCCGGACCAGATCGGTGGCCACGGTGAACACGGGCGGCCCCGAAGTGCAGTTGGACAGCACCACCGCGGCCACGTCGTCCTCCACACCGATCACCAATCCGGCGAGGAATCCCGGCAGGGAACCGGAGTGTCCTACGAGGGTCCGGCCGTCACGATGCACGATCTGCAGGGCAAGCCCGTACGAAGATCCCGCCGCCAGCTCGGCGGTCTCGGGCGGAGCGGCAGGCGCACGCATCTCCTTGACGGACTCCGCGCTCAGCACCCGGTCGTCACCATGAGCGAGAAAGACGGCGAAGCGGGCCAAATCCCGTGTGGTGGACCACAGTTGTCCGGCAGGAGCCATGCGTCCGAGGTCCTCCGCGGGTTCGGGCATCATCGCGTCCGCCCAGGGGTGCACCGCCCATCCCCCGGCGTGCGGCGCCTGCGGACGGGCGCTCGTACGGTGCAGGCCGAGCGGTTCGAGGATCTCGCGGCGCAGCACTTCTTCCCAGGGCGCGCCCCGCAACTCCTCGACCAGCGCTCCGAGCAACGTGTAGCCGGGGTTCGAGTAGTGGTACCGGCGTCCGACCGGATGTCTGAAGGGCTGCTCGCCCAGTACGTCGGCCAGCTCGGGACGCAGCGAGCCGGATGTGCGCTCCCACCACGGCTCCGGCGACTCGGCGGCCAACCCTCCGGTGTGGGCGAGCAGTTGGGAGATGGTGACCTCCCCCGCGCCGGTGCCGGGCACGTGCTTCTCCAGCGGGTCACCGAGATCCAGGACACCCTCGTCGCGCAGCCTCAGCACCAGAACGGCGGTGAAGGTCTTGGTGATGGAGCCGATCCGGTACTGCACGTTCTCGTCCGGGCCGTGACCGGGCACCGAGGTCCGCGCACCGGTCCATACCGCCTTCCCGCCGCGGACCACCGTCGCGACGAGCGACGGCGTCCGCCCCTCGCTCTGCGCGACGGCGATACGGTGCAGCAGGGCCCGGCGTGTGCCGGGAAGCAGATCATCGTGGGATGTCGTCATGACACCAGTCCACCCGCCCGGGCGCCGGACGTCGAGCGGATTGGACCGGAGCGGCCTCGCGGGACCTCCGGATCAGGTCTGTGCCATGTCCACGAAGCGCGAGTAGTGACCCTGGAAAGCCACCGTGATCGTCGCCGTCGGACCGTTACGGTGCTTGCCGACGATGATGTCGGCCTCGCCGGCGCGGGGTGACTCCTTCTCGTAGGCGTCCTCGCGGTGGAGCAGGATGACCATGTCGGCGTCCTGCTCGATCGACCCGGACTCACGCAGGTCGGAGACCATGGGTTTCTTGTCCGTCCGCTGCTCGGGGCCACGGTTGAGCTGCGACAGCGCGATCACCGGCAGTTCCAGCTCCTTGGCCAGCAGCTTCAGGTTTCGCGACATGTCGGAGACCTCCTGCTGGCGGCTCTCGGAGCGCTTGCCGCCGGACTGCATCAGCTGGAGGTAGTCGATGACCACGAGCTTGAGGTCGGCACGCTGCTTGAGGCGGCGGCACTTGGCACGGATCTCCATCATCGACAGGTTCGGGGAGTCGTCGATGTAGAGAGGGGCGGCCGAGACGTCCGGCATACGGCGGGCGAGCCGGGTCCAGTCCTCGTCCGTCATGGTGCCGGACCGCATGTGGTGCAGTGCCACACGCGCCTCGGCGGACAGCAGGCGCATCGCGATCTCGTTGCGGCCCATTTCGAGCGAGAAGATCACGCTGGGCATGTTGTGCTTGATCGAGCAGGCACGGGCGAAGTCCAGGGCCAGCGTCGACTTACCCATGGCGGGACGGGCCGCGATGATGATCATCTGACCGGGGTGCAGACCGTTGGTGAGGGAGTCGAGGTCGGTGAAGCCGGTCGGTACGCCGGTCATCTCCCCCGAACGCGATCCGATCGCCTCGATCTCGTCGAGCGCGCCCTCCATGATGTCGCCGAGCGGCAGATAGTCCTCGGTGGTGCGCTGCTCGGTGACCGCGTAGATCTCGGCCTGGGCGCTGTTGACGATCTCATCGACGTCGCCGTCGGCCGCGTACCCCATCTGCGTGATGCGCGTGCCGGCCTCGACCAGGCGGCGCAGGACCGCGCGCTCGTGCACGATCTCCGCGTAGTACTCGGCGTTCGCCGCGGTCGGGACCGTCTGGACCAGCGTGTGCAGATAAGGTGCGCCGCCGACCTTGGTGATCTCGCCGCGTCTGGTGAGCTCGGCCGCGACCGTGATGGGGTCGGCCGGTTCGCCCTTCGCGTACAGGTCGAGGATCGCTCCGTAGATGGTCTCGTGCGCCGGCCGGTAGAAGTCGTGGCCCTTGAGCACCTCGACGACGTCGGCGATGGCGTCCTTCGACAGGAGCATGCCGCCGAGGACGGACTGCTCGGCGTCGAGGTCCTGGGGCGGTACCCGTTCGAAGGACGAGCCGCCGCTCTCCCATGATCCGTTGTCCCGGTCGTGCTGCTCGTCGCGGCCTCGGCCACCGTTCCCACGTCGGCGGGAGGGCAGACGATCACTGGGACCACTGTCCGCCCAGGGGTCGTCCAAGGGCTCGGAAACAGTCACCGAGCCACCTCCTCCCGTCCGCGGAGCGGACCTAGCAACGCCTTCAATTCCTACGGCACGGCACTGACAACCGAGGTGCCCGACTCCGGATCTCGCGCGTCGGTTTTACGTGCTTTCCGAGGACCGAGGAGAGAACAGGCGCCGCACCACGTTAGGCCCGCGGGCAGCCTCAGCCAATCCGGTTATCCACAGGGCATGTGGACGACGGCCCCGATGCTGTGGAGAACTCCGCGAAACCTGTGTACGACCCGGTGGACAGCCCTGTGAACAAGCCCTCAGCCTTTCTGAAGAACAGGCTCTGACCTGGCGTTTTCCCGTCCACCGGCTGTGCAGAAGAAAAACTTTCCCACCCGGATCAAGATCGTCCCAAGCAGTGCGCCACGACACACCCGACACGACACAAAGTAAGGGTCCATACTCCTTTGCATCTCTTACCTGTGGAAGATTAGATTGATGCCCATGACACAGGCTCCCGCGATACCCAAGGCCGCCCGGCGACGGCACGACCGAGAGATCGTCGCGCTGGCCGTCCCGGCGTTCGGCGCACTCGTGGCCGAGCCTCTCTTCGTGCTGGCCGACAGTGCCGTCGTCGGCCATCTCGGCACCGCACAGCTGGCCGGACTCGGCGTCGCCTCGGCCCTCCTCATGACGGCTGTCGGAGTCTTCGTCTTTCTCGCCTATGCCACGACGGCCGCGGTCGCCCGCAGGGTCGGTGCCGGCGATCTGCGGGCCGCGATCCGCCAGGGCATGGACGGCATCTGGCTCGCCCTGCTCATCGGCGTGGCCGTGATCGCCGTCGCCCTGCCCGCCGCCCCCTCCCTCATGGAGTTGTTCGGCGCCTCCGACTCCGTCGCCCCGTACGCGACGACCTATCTGCGGATCTCGGTGCTCGGCATCCCCGCCATGCTCGTCGTGCTGGCCGCCACCGGAATACTGCGCGGACTCCAGGACACGAAGACCCCGCTGTACGTCGCCGTCGGAGGCTTCGTCGCCAATGCGGTTCTCAACGCCGCCCTCGTCTACGGCACCGGTATGGGCATCGCCGGATCCGCCTGGGGAACGGTCATCGCTCAGTGCGGCATGGCTGCCGTCTATCTCTGCGTCGTCATCCGCGGAGCACGGAAGCACGGTGCCTCCCTGCGGCCCGACACCGCCGGCATACGAGCCTGCGCCCAGGCCGGCACCCCTCTGCTCGTCCGAACGCTGTCGCTCCGCGCGATCCTCCTGATCGCCACGGCTGTCGCCGCCCGCCTCGGGGACGCCGACATGGCGGCACACCAGATCGTCCTGTCGCTGTGGAGCCTGCTCGCCTTCGCCCTCGACGCCATCGCCATCGCTGGACAGGCCATCATCGGGCGCTACCTCGGTGCGGACGACGCCCGTGGTGCCCGTGAGGCATGCCGCCGCATGGTGCAGTGGGGGCTCGCCACCGGTCTCGTCCTCGGTCTGCTGGTCATCGCGGCTCGCCCGCTGTTCCTTCCCCTGTTCAGCGGCGACTCCGGCGTACAGGACGCGGCACTGCCCGCACTGGTGGTGGTGGCTGTCTCCCAGCCGATCTGCGGGATCGTCTTCGTCCTGGACGGCGTACTGATGGGCGCGGGCGACGGACCGTACCTGGCCCGGGCCATGCTGCTCACCCTGGCGGTGTTCACACCCGCCGCCCTGCTCGTTCCCGTCCTCGGCGGCGGGCTGGCCGCGCTCTGGGGAGCGATGACGCTGATGATGACGATGCGGATGCTGACCCTGTGGCTGCGCTCCCGCTCGGGCCGCTGGATCGTCACGGGTGCGACCCGCTGACGTACATCCGACGGGCACACTCCCGGGGAGTGGCTCGTTGACATACGCCGGACGGTCCCGGGGAGTGACTCGATGACGTACGCCGGACGGTCCCGGGACGCCGACGGCAGTTTCACGTGAAACGACGGTCCCCGGCATCTGAGGAAAGCCATACGGACGCGCTCAGGGAAAGCGGAAGGGCCGCGCCCCGAGGGGTGCGGCCCTTCCTCTCAGCTATGCCGAGTGCTGCGTTCAGGCAGCGACGACCTCGATGGTGACCTTGGCGGCAACCTCGGGGTGCAGACGCACGGACGTCTCGTGAGAGCCCAGGGTCTTGATGGGCGAGCCCAGCTCGACGCGGCGCTTGTCGACCTCGGGGCCACCGGAAGCCTTGATCGCCGAAGCGACGTCGGCCGGGGTGACGGAACCGAAGAGACGGCCGGCGTCGCCGGAGCGAACGGCCAGGCGGACCTTGACACCCTCGAGGCGGGCCTTGATCTCGTTGGCCTGCTCGATGGTCGCGATCTCGTGGATCTTGCGAGCACGACGGATCTGCTCGACGTCCTTCTCGCCGCCCTTGGTCCAGCGGATCGCGAAGTTCCGCGGGATCAGGTAGTTGCGAGCGTAGCCGTCCTTGACGTCGACGACGTCGCCGGCGGCACCGAGGCCGGAGACCTCGTGGGTAAGGATGATCTTCATGTGTCGGTCACCCTTCCTTTATCGCGCGGTGGACGTGTAGGGCAGCAGCGCCATCTCACGGCTGTTCTTCACAGCCGTGGCGACGTCACGCTGGTGCTGCGTGCAGTTGCCGGTCACGCGGCGGGCACGGATCTTGCCGCGGTCGGAAATGAACTTCCGCAGCATGTTCGTGTCCTTGTAGTCCACGTACGTGACCTTGTCCTTGCAGAACGCGCAGACCTTCTTCTTCGGCTTGCGCACAGGCGGCTTCGCCATGGTGTATCTCCTGTGTGATCAAGAAGTGGGGGTACGGCCCACCCTCGGCCCTGAGGCCTAGAAGGGGGGCTCGTCCGAGTAGCCGCCGCCGGAGCCGCCGGAGCTTCCGCCCCAGCCACCGCCACCGCCGCCGCCCTGGTTGCCACCGGCGGGAGCGCCGGTCGCCCAGGGGTCGTTGTCCGGGGCGCCGCCGCCCTGCTGACCGCCGCCGGGGCCTCCGCCCCAGCCGCCGCCCTGCTGGCCGCCGCCACCGCCGCCGCCGTAACCGCCCTGACCGCCCCGGCCCGTGGTCTTGGTGACCTTGGCCGTGGCGTTCTTCAGGCTGGCGCCGACTTCCTCTACGTCCAGTTCGTAGACCGTGCGCTTGACGCCCTGGTTGTCCTCGTAGGACCGCTGCTTCAACCGGCCCTGCACGATGACGCGCATGCCGCGCTGGAGCGACTCGGCGACGTTCTCCGCCGCCTGACGCCAGACCGAGCAGGTCAGGAACAGGCTCTCGCCGTCCTTCCACTCATTGGTCTGACGGTCGAAGGTGCGGGGAGTGGACGCGACACGGAACTTCGCGACCGCCGCACCGGAAGGGGTGAAGCGCAGCTCGGGGTCGTCGACAAGATTGCCGACGACCGTGATGACGGTCTCGCCTGCCATGGGGGAACCTCTCGGCGGGTTTGCTGCTGGCTGCTGGTACTACTCGATGCCCGAGATCAGCTGAGCTGGAGAGCTCAGTGGGTCTCGGGGCGGAGGACCTTGGTCCGGAGGACCGACTCGTTCAGGTTCATCTGGCGGTCGAGCTCCTTGACGACCGCAGGCTCGGCCTGCAGGTCGATGACCGAGTAGATGCCCTCGGGCTTCTTCTTGATCTCGTACGAGAGACGACGACGGCCCCAGGTGTCGACCTTCTCGACCTTTCCGGCGCCCTCACGGACGACGGAGAGGAAGTTCTCGATCAGGGGGGCGACAGCGCGCTCCTCCAGATCGGGGTCGAGGATGACCATCACTTCGTAGTGACGCATGTGGAACCCACCTCCTTTGGACTCAGCGGCCACGGTCGTTCCGTGGCAGGAGGGTTGTGATGCGTACGCAACGGTATCGGCCGCCACTGACAATCGGGCCGCCGATCGGTGAACCGAGCGGCGATCCCTGTCGTGACCTGGCCTTGAGCCTGGGCAGACACCGGTGCAGACGGTACAGACTACCTGCACACCTGCTTCCGGTTGAAATCCGACCGGGTTGGCCGTCAATCTGTACACATCGGGTGTGTATGGCGCTACGATGCGCCGCCTTCCGCAGGAGGTGCCTCATGGCACAGACAATGCGTCCCAGTACCACCGGCTCACTCTTCGCCACGGACGGCAAGCCTCATCCCCTCCAGGACACCCTGCTCGCGGTGACCCTGGTGTGCGGAGTCCTGGCGTTCGTCACGTCGATGTTCCACAGCCTCCATCTGCTGAGCTCGTGGTCCGGTCTGGTCGGGATCCTCGCCGGTGCCTACGGCCAGTTCATCTCCGAGACGACCCGGGAACGCTTCGGGCTGATCGTCGGCCTCGGCCTCTCGGGCGTCGGTTTCTATCTCGGGCTGGCCCACGGCGGCCTCTTCGGCGGTGTGATCTGAGTCGAACGTCCGTTTTCCCCTGACCTCGGGACGCCTCGCACCGCGTCCCGGGGATCCAGGTCCCATACGGCCATTCGGGGTGCTCGCGGGGCGCAGTAGGCTTCGGCGCGAGAGCCGGAGCCCTTGTACCCATGGGGACACACCAGCCCGAGGAGCGCCCCTAATGAGCCTGACCCTGAGGACCATCAGCCGAGAGCAGCATCTGGCATACATCCAGAGCCTGCCCGCGGCCAGCCACATGCAGGTCCCCGCGTGGGCGGACGTGAAGGCCGAATGGCGCTCCGAGAACCTCGGATGGTTCGACGACAAGACCGGCCAGATGGTCGGCGCGGGCCTGGTGCTGTACCGCCAGCTGCCCAAGATCAAGCGCTATCTCGCCTACCTGCCCGAGGGCCCGGTCATCAACTGGTTCGCGCCGAACCTCGACGACTGGCTGCAGCCGATGCTCGCGCACCTCAAGCACCAGGGCGCCTTCTCCGTGAAGATGGGCCCGCCGGTGATCATCCGGCGCTGGGAGGCCACGTCCATCAAGGGCGGCATCCAGAACCCGGATGTGAAGCGTCTGCGCGACATCGAGGCCGACTTCATCGAGCCGCGCGCCTTCGAGGTCGCCGACAAGCTGCGCCGCATGGGCTGGCAGCAGGGCGAGGACGGCGGTGCCGGCTTCGGCGACGTCCAGCCCCGCTACGTCTTCCAGGTGCCGCTGGCCAACCGTTCCCTCGAAGAGGTCCACAGGAACTTCAACCAGCTGTGGCGCCGCAACATCAAGAAGGCCGAGAAGGCCGGCGTCGAGGTCGTCCAGGGCGGTTACCAGGACCTGGAGGAGTGGCAGCGGCTCTACGAGATCACCGCGATCCGCGACCACTTCCGGCCGCGCCCGCTCTCGTACTTCCAGCGCATGTGGACGGCCCTCAACACCGAGGACCCCAACCGCATGCGGCTCTACTTCGCTCGCCACAACGGAGTGAACCTTTCGGCGGCGACGATGCTCGTCGTCGGCGGACACGTCTGGTACTCCTACGGCGCCTCGGACAACATCGGGCGCGAGGTCCGGCCCTCGAACGCGATGCAGTGGCGCATGCTGCGCGACGCGTACGCCCTGGGAGCCACGGTCTACGACCTGCGCGGCATCTCCGACTCGCTGGACGAGACCGATCACCTCTTCGGTCTGATCCAGTTCAAGGTGGGCACGGGCGGAGAGGCCGCGGAGTACCTCGGCGAGTGGGACTTCCCGCTCAACAAGCTGCTCCACAAGGCTCTCGACATGTACATGTCCCGTCGCTGAGCCGTCCGGAACCGCGTCCCGGGCCACCGGAACGCCCCGAATCGCAGCCCGGGCCGCCGAACCGGCCCGGGACAGCCCCATCGGCCCCGCGAATCGGCGACAATTCCTTTTCATACCCCTGATACACCGCAGCCACGAGAAAGGTTCCGGGACCGGCCATGGCGCTCACGCTCTACGTCGACACCGCGCGCTGGCGGGCACACCACAAGCAGGTGTCCGAGCAGTTTCCGGGGCTCGTACCCGTCTGCAAGGGCAACGGTTACGGCTTCGGCCACGAACGGCTCGCGGACGAGGCCACCCGTCTGGGCTCGGACATCCTCGCCGTCGGCACCACGTACGAGGCCGCCCGGATCAAGGACTGGTTCGGCGGCGACCTGCTGGTCCTGACGCCGTTCAGGCGCGGCGAGGAGCCCGTACCGCTGCCCGACCGCGTCATCCGCTCCGTGTCGTCCGTCGACGGCGTGTACGGCCTCGTGGGCGCCCGCGTCGTCATCGAGGTGATGTCCTCGATGAAGCGGCACGGCGTGAGCGAGCAGGAACTGCCGCACCTGCACTCCGCCATCGAGAACGTCCGGCTGGAGGGCTTCGCGATCCACCTGCCGCTGGACCGCACGGACGGCTCGGACGCCGTCGAGGAGGTCATCGGCTGGATGGACCGCCTCCGCGCGGCCCGGCTGCCCCTGCACACGATGTTCGTCAGCCACCTCAAGGCCGAGGAACTCGCGCGGCTCCAGCGGCAGTTCCCGCAGACCCACTTCCGCGCCCGCATCGGGACGCGGCTGTGGCTGGGGGACCACGAGGCCACGGAGTACCGCGGGGCCGTCCTGGACGTCACGCGCGTCTCCAAGGGCGACCGCTTCGGCTACCGACAGCAGAAGGCCGCCTCCGACGGCTGGCTCGTGGTCGTGGCGGGCGGTACGTCGCACGGGGTGGGCCTGGAGGCCCCCAAGGCCCTGCACGGCGTCATGCCGCGCGCCAAGGGCGTCGCGCGCGCCGGTCTCGCGACGGTCAACCGGAACCTTTCTCCGTTCGTCTGGGCGGGCAAGCAGCGCTGGTTCGCCGAACCCCCGCACATGCAGGTCTCGATCCTCTTCGTGCCCCACGACGCCACGGAGCCCAAGGTCGGCGACGAACTGGTGGCCCATCTGCGGCACACCACCACGCAGTTCGACCGCGTCGTCGAGCGCTGACCGGGGATCCGGCGCGCTCCGGCACAGCGAAAAGGCCGTACACGGTGTCCGTGTACGGCCTTTCGCGTGGCTCTTCCGTGTCCCGTTCGCTCAGAGCGAACGGTCTCCGGGTACAGGGTCCTCACGCCAATCGGCCCCGGGGACCCCGTCGAAGTGCGCCGCGTGCCGCCGCGGGTGTCCGGCCGGGCCGAGGACGAAGACGTCCTCCGCGCCGTCGAGGATCCCGCCCGACGGGTCGTCGTCGCCCTCACGGCGCACCACGTCGTGCTCCGGCAGGAAGATGTCCCGTACGACCATCGCGCACAGGTACAGCGTCCCCAGCAGGTGGACGGCGATGGCGACCTGGTACCCGTCGGTCGGCAGGCCCTTGTGGGCGTCCCCGCTGGTCGTGTACGCGAGGTACATCCAGATACCGAGGAAGTACGCGACCTCGCACGCCTGCCAGACGAGGAAGTCCCGCCAGCGCGGCCGGGCCAGCACCGCGAGGGGGACCAGCCAGAGCACGTACTGCGGCGAGTAGACCTTGTTCGTGAGGATGAAGGCCGCGACGATCAGGAAGGCGAGCTGGGCGAGGCGGGGGCGACGGGGGGCGGTGAGCGTGACGGCGGCCAGACCCGCACAGATGATCACCATCATCACCAGGGCCCACGTGTTGGCCGTGTCCGGTGTGATCGCGATCTTCATCCACTGCGAGACGAACAGGAAGACCGAGCCGAAGTCGACGCCGCGGTCGTGGCTGAAGCTGTAGAACTTCGACCACCCCTCGGGCGCGAGGTACATGACGGGAAGGTTCACGACCAGCCAGGCGCCGACGGCACCGAGCAGCGCCGTACCGAACTCGCGCCACCTGCCGACGCGCCAGCACAGCAGGAAGAGCGGCCCGAGGATCAGGAACGGGTAGAACTTGGCGGCCGTGGCGAGCCCGATCAGGACGCCGAAGGCGAGCACCCGTCCGCGGGACCACATGAGCATCGCGGCGGCCAGCAGGGCCACGGCGAGGAGGTCCCAGTTGATCGTGGCCGTGAGCGCGAAGGCGGGCGCCAGGGCGACCATGAGGCCGTCCCAGGGGCGACGGCGGTGGGTGCGCGCGGTGCACACGGCGATGACGGCCGCGCACGCCATCAGCATCCCCGCGTTGACCATCCAGTAGACCTGCTCCTGGTGCTGGATGCTCCCGCCGCCGGGAGTGAGCCAGGCCGCGACCTCCATGAACACACCGGTCAGCACCGGGTACTCGAGGTAGTCCATGTCGCCGGGGAGCTTGTCGAAGTACGGCACGAGACCGTCGGCGAAACCCCGCCCCTGATAGAGGTGCGGGATGTCCGAGTAGCACGCGTGCGTGTACTGCGAGCTGGCGCCGAAGAACCAGCCGCCGTCGTAGCAGGGCAGTTTCTGGACCATACCGAGGGCGAACATGCCGATCATCACCAGCGCGACGACCCGCACGGGCGTCCACCAGGACGTCCCGAGCAGGGCGCGCCGCCCGATGGGGCCGCCGATCAGCTCACTGCCGGCGGTGGCGATCTCGTCATCCCTGGTCGGCCGCACCGGCTCCGGCTCGTGAACGCTCGCTCGCGTCGTCTCTGCACTGGGCATGCCGCACATCCTGCCGTACGTGTCTGAGAAGGGAAGCAGGGACGACCCGGGAAGGGACGCCCCTGGAAACGCCTTCGCGGG
>NZ_KZ626939.1 GCF_002911015.1 Streptomyces populi | reverse complement strand
GTCCGGTGGCCTCCGGGCTCGCGGTGCGGTTCCCGGGGCCGGTGTGCCCTCCGGAGCCTGCGGTCCCGAGCCTGGTGCGCCCTCCGGAGCCTGCCGTGCGGACCCGGCACGGGACGGGACTGTCCGTGCTCCATGCCACGTTGTGCACTACGAACACGAGGAGGAGCGGTCACAGTGCTTGATCCGCAGGGTTTGTACGCATGGGAGCCGAAGGGCCTGGCCGTGGTCGACACGGCGCTCGCCCAGGAGTCGGCCGGTCTTGTCATGCTCTACCACTTCGACGGATACATCGACGCGGGCGAAACCGGCGAGCAGATCGTCGACCGGGTGCTCGACTCGCTGCCCCACCAGGTCGTGGCCCGTTTCGACCACGACCGGCTCGTGGACTACCGCGCCCGCCGTCCGCTGCTGACGTTCAAGCGCGACCACTGGGCCGAGTACGAGGAGCCGACCCTGGAGGTCCGGCTCGTGCAGGACGCGACCGGCGCGCCCTTCCTGCTGCTGTCGGGGCCCGAACCGGACACCGAGTGGGAGCGCTTCGCCGCCGCCGTCCAGCAGATCGTGGAACGGCTCGGGGTCCGCCTCTGCGTGAACTTCCACGGCATCCCCATGGGCGTCCCGCACACCCGCCCCGTGGGCCTCACCCCGCACGGCAACCGCACCGACCTGGTGCCCGGCCACCGCAGCCCCTTCGACGAGGCGCAGGTCCCCGGAAGCGCCGAGTCCCTCATCGAGTACCGCCTCGCGGAGGCCGGCCACGACGTCCTCGGTGTCGCCGCGCACGTGCCCCACTACATCGCGCGCTCCCCGTACCCGGACGCGGCGCTGACCGTCCTGGAGTCCATCACGGCCGCGACCGGACTGGTGCTTCCCGGGATAGCGCACGCCCTGCGGACCGAGGCGCACCGCACCCAGACCGAGATCGACCGTCAGATCCAGGAGGGGGACGAGGAACTCGTCGCCCTCGTCCAGGGCCTTGAGCACCAGTACGACGCCGCCGCGGGCGCCGAGACCCGTGGCAACATGCTCGCGGAACCGGTGGACATCCCCTCGGCGGACGAGATCGGCCAGGAGTTCGAGCGTTTCCTGGCGGAACGCGAAGGCGACGCTTGACCTCTCCTCCCGGGTCCCTGGACTCCCGGGCTCCCGGACGGAGAGTCCGTCAGTGGCAGGGCCTAAGCTGCCAGACATGCTGAAGGTGGGCCTGACCGGTGGTATCGGCGCCGGCAAGAGCGAAGTGTCACGGCTGCTCGTCGAGCACGGCGCGGTGCTGATCGACGCGGACAGGATCGCGCGGGAGGTCGTCGCACCCGGAACTCCCGGGCTGGCGGCGGTCGTCGACGCCTTCGGCGAGGGCGTCCTCGCTCCCGACGGAGGCCTGGACCGGCCGAAGCTCGGCTCGATCGTCTTCTCCGACCCGGGGAAACTCGCCGTCCTGAACTCGATCGTCCACCCCTTGGTCGGCGAGCGCTCGCGCACCCTCGAGGACGCCGCGCCCGAGGACGCCGTCGTCGTCCACGACGTGCCCCTGCTCACGGAGAACGGTCTGGCCGCGCTGTACGACCTCGTGATCGTCGTGGACGCCCGCCCCGAGACCCAGCTCGACCGCCTCGTCCGCCTGCGCGGCATGACCGAGGAGGACGCCCGCGCGCGCATGGCCGCGCAGGCCTCGCGCGACAAGCGGCTGGAGATCGCGGACGTCGTGATCGACAACGACGTCCCCCTGGAGGAACTGGAGCGGCGCGTACGGGACGTATGGGCCGATCTCGTGCGCAGAGCCCGCACGCCCCAGGAATAGCGCCCCTCGGAAGGGGCGTTGAACCCTTGCAGCGAGGGAAGGACTCTGCCGTGCCCGAGACCAGCGGATCGATCGGACGAACTCCCGAGACGCACGTCATCGACTTCCGCGCCGCCGAGCAACTGCTCGCCGCGCGCGACCCCCGGGGCGCGGTGAAGCTGCTCGACCCGGTCATCGCCGCCCACCCGGAGAACACCGCGGCCCGGCTGCTGCGCGCGCGTGCCTTCTTCGCCGCCGCGCAACTGCGGCCCGCCGAGCTGGAGTTCACGATCGTCCTGGAGCGCGAGCCGGACAACGCGTTCGCGCACTTCGCGCTCGCCCGGACCTACGAACGCCAGCGGCGCCCCGAGCAGGCGAAGCGGCACTTCAGACTGGCGGCCGCGCTCGACCCGAAGCCCCAGTACCTGCGGGCCGCACGCTTCGACTCGTAGCGCGTCCGCGCCGGACGGTTCGACCGCCCGGCGCTTTCGTGACCGTCCGGCCGTCTCAGGGATGCGACGGCCTCGACGGCCGGCGTCGCTCGGGCGGCCGGTACGCGCGCCGGTCGTCCACGGGCTCGTACGGCGGGACGTCACGGCCCGGCTGGTAGTGCGGGCCCTCTCTGATGTGCCGAAGGATCATGGTCATGTCGACCGTGACGATCACCCACAGCGCGGCGCACGCCGCCGCCCACCCCGGCCGTCCCACCAGGATGAACGCGACCGTTCCGAAGACGGCCCAGACCAGGCCCCAGACGCTCAGCCAGAAGCGCATCCGCAGAGCGCTGCGCGCTGTCACCGGTTCACTGCCCGTACGCATCAGGATCACCACTCCTATGAGGAAACGTACTCTTCGTGGTGCACGTTCACCAAGGGAGAGCGGTCGCGCGACGGCCGCCGGGGGAGGCGACGGTGCTGCTGAAGGCTCTGCGGGCGGACGCGAGGACCGCCGAGTGGCTGAGGGACCTGGAGAGCGAGAGCCCCGGCCCGCGGGAAGTGCCGCTCCCGGACGCCGACGCGTTGCCCGACATCCTGCTCGACCTGTCCGTGCCCCATGAACACATCAATGAACTCGTCGCGCTGCGCGCCCGGCTGGCCACAGACCCGGAGGCGATGGCCCTTCTCGCGCGCTGCGTCACCCGCTTCGTGCGGGACATGGGCGGCATAGGGAAGGGCTGGGAGCCGCCCGCCTTCCCCGAGACGGCGGGACGACTCGGGCGCTGCTTCCATCTGTACGTCTTCATAGCGTCGCTTCCGTACGTCCGCGCCCACCACCGGGAGCGCGGGGTGCCGGAGGACGTCTCCCGGCGCACGCTCGCCGACCTCGGCCGTCACGTGTCCGTGCACCACCGAAGAGCCGGCGGCCCCGGACTGCTGTTCCCCTGGTGGATCGCCCTGCACTTCCACGGCGAGCTGTTCCAGCTGGGACGGCTCCAGTTCCAGCGGGTCCTGCCCGGGCGGCGCACGGCCGACGCCGTCGAGGCGGCGGGGCTGGACCTGGACCCCGGCGCCCCCTGCCTGAGCCTGCACATCACCGACTTCCGCGGCCCCCTCTCCCCGGCCGCGTGCGACCGTTCGCTCGCCCTGGCCCGGGAGTTCTTCGCCCGTCACTACCCCGAGGAGCGCCACGGGATAGCCCTCTGCGACTCCTGGCTGCTCGACCCGCAGCTCAAGCGGTATCTGCCGGCCGACTCCAACATCATTCGCTTCCAGGACCGCTTCCGTCCGCTGCACGAGGAGAAGACCCCGGACGACACGGCGCCCGTCGGCTTCGTCTTCGGCGATCCGGACCTCCCGCTCGACGAACTCCCGCGGCGCAACAGCGTCGAGCGCGCGGTGGCCGACCACCTGCGCGGGGGCGGACATTGGTACGGCGGACGGGGATGGTTCGCGCTGTAGTACGTCCCGCCGGACCGCCGGACCGCCGGACCGCCGGACCCCAGGCTCGGGCCGACGCCCCTCCAGCACCTCACTCGAACGGGCGAAGGGGGGAGGGGAACGGGCTTGCGGAAGCCGTTCGTTGGGCGGGTATGAGAATCGAAATGCGTCAGGGGTACGAGGGCACGGGACCCGGTGCCATCACACCGGACGGCTGCGCGGTCGAGCTCTACACCCGTCTGCCCGTCGGAACCGAACCGGACATCATCACCGCTGCGGTGCCCGCCGCCGCGCACATCCTGGAACTGGGCAGCGGGGTCGGCCGGATGACCCACCCGCTCCTGGACCTCGGCTTCGCGGTCACGGCGGTGGACGAGTCCGCCGACATGCTGGAACACGTCCGAGGGGCGCGCCGGATACGCAGCAGCATCGAGGATCTCGACCTCGGTGAGACGTTCGACGTCGTGCTGCTGGCGTCGTTCCTCGTGCACGCCGGGGACGTCAGAGTGCGGCGGGCTCTCCTGGACACCTGCGCCCGCCATGTCGCGGACGACGGTTGTGTGCTGATCCAGCGCGAGGGAGAGGACTACCACACCGACGTGCCCCGCGAGCGCGCCGACCCGTCCGGATTCGTCGTACGGATCCTGTCCGCCGAACCCGTCGGCGACGGGTCCTCCTCGGTCCGCGCGGAGTACGTGTTCCCGGACGCCACCTGGACCCAGACGTTCCTGTCCCGCCCTTTGACGAAGGACGCCTTCGAGGAGGCGCTGGCGGAGGCGGGGCTCAAGGTGGACCGGTATCTGACGGACGACGGAATATGGGTGAGGGCGGTGAAGGGGTGAGCGGCGGCCGCCGGACGGGAACCGCCCCGTTCGGCGCCGAAAGCGGTGAGCCGCGGTCGCCGGGCGGAACAAATCCCGTTCGGCACCGATGAGTTACCGGCAGTGCCCAGGTCTACCTCTGTGAAAGCAGCCACCGCTTCCCACAGGAGACCCCATGTCCGAGACCGCTCTCCCCCTCACCGCCACCCGGGCCGCCGTCACCCCCCGCTCCCGCGCCGCCCGTGTCTCCCTGACCGCCCTGCAGATCGTCCTCGGCCTGTTCTACGCGTTCGCGAGCGCTCTTCCCAAGCTGATCGCCCACCCCTCGGCCACGGAGTCGTTCGACAAGCTGGGCTGGGGTCACACCGGTATGTACGTCATCGGCGCGCTCGAACTCGCCGGGGGCCTCGCCCTGTTGGTCCCGTTGCTGGACGGGGTGGCCGCGGTGGCGCTCGGCGCGCTGATGGTCGGTGCGTTCATCGTCAACGTCACCGTCGTCCACGGCCCGTACGTGGCGACCCCGCTCGTCCTGATGCTGCCGCTCGGTCTGATCGCCTGGGTCAGGCGCGGCCACACGACCGAACTGCTCCGCCTGGTACGACGGCGGGCGGGGCGCCGGGGATGACGCCGGGTGTGACGGCGGAGCAAGGGCGCGGGGCTCCTCCGGGAACGGGGGAGTCCTCGATGCCGCACGGCCGTGTGCCCGCCGGTGTGCCCGTGTCGCCGTGTTCCGTACGGTCGGGAAGCCGGGACACCGGCGGAGCGGCCCGGGGAACCGGACGAGCGGGGCGGAAGGGCGGGCGGGGGAGAGGGAGCGGCTCAGCGGCGGGGGGAGCCCCCGGACCCGGTCGTGCCCGTGGAACCGGACGAGCCGGTCGGTCCCGTGGAGGGACCCGAGGACCGGACGGGGCCGGACGAGCCCGTCTGCATGCCCCGCAGACGTTCCATCTCGCGGCGGTCCCGCTTGGTCGGGCGTCCCGCGCCCCGGTCCCGGACGCCCGCCGGAGCCAAGGCCTCGCGCGGCGGGGGCGGGGGGCTGTTGTCGACGTAGCACTCGGCGGCGACGGGAGCGCCGACCCGCTTGCGGATCACGCGCTTCACGACGACGACCCGTTCACGGCCCTCGTGCCACACACGGACCTCGTCGCCCACGCGGACCGAGTACGCGGGCTTGACGCGTTCCCCGTTGACCCGGACATGGCCGCCCTTGCAGGCCGTGGTGCCGATCGAACGGGTCTTGACGAGACGGACGGACCAGATCCAGGCGTCGACCCGCACGCTCTCGCCACCGGCGGGCCCGGCGGCGACAGCGGCCCCGACGGCGGCAGTGGTCGCGGAAGCCGCCGTGGAAGCGGCCTCGGAGCCGGTTCCGGAGCCGGTCCTGGCGTCGGCCGTGGCGGCCTTCCCGCCGTCCGAGCCGCGCCCGCCTCCGGTACCCGCGCCCTTCATCTCCCCGTCAGCACGCTGAGAAGCCATGGCCCGACTCTAACGCCCGCGACCCGGCACACCGCACGCCTTTTCCGTCGCACGGACCGCACCGGACGCGCGGTCCCCGGGCGCGGGCGGGCCGGTCGTACGGTGGTGATGTGGACAGCAGCTCTCCGGCGCAGGGCGCGGCCCGCTCCGCCGACCTCGCCGCGCTCGACGTGCGGATCACCGGCTGTCGGGCCTGTCCGCGGCTCGTCGCGTGGCGCGAAGAGGTGGCCGCCACCAAGCGTGCCGCCTTCGCCGACCAGACGTACTGGGGGCGTCCGGTGCCCGGTTTCGGGCCGCCCGACGCCCCTCTCCTCGTCGTCGGGCTCGCACCCGCCGCGCACGGCGGCAACCGGACCGGACGGATGTTCACCGGGGACCGGTCGGGTGACGTGCTGTACGCGGCGCTGCACGACATCGGGCTCGCCTCGCGGGGCACCTCGGTGAGGGCCGACGACGGACTGGAGCTGTACGGCGTGCGCGTCACCTCTCCCGTGCACTGCGCGCCGCCCGCGAACAAGCCGACGCCCGGCGAGCGGGACACCTGCCGGCCCTGGCTGGTCAGGGAGCTGGGGCTGCTGCGGCCCACGCTGCGCGCGGTGGTCGTCCTCGGGGCCTTCGGCTGGCAGGCCGCCCTGCCCGCCCTCACGGAGGCGGGGTGGGCGGTGCCGCGGCCTCGTCCGGCGTTCGCGCACGGGGCCCGGGTGACGCTCGTACGGCGGCCGGAACCGGACGCCCCCGGTACCGGCCCCGCCTCCGCCGAGCTCTTCGGGTGCTTCCACGTCAGTCAGCGGAACACCTTCACCGGGCGGCTCACCCCCGCGATGCTGCGACAGGTCCTGGCCACGGCGGCGGAGTCCGCGGGACTGCCGACGCGCTCCCCGTGGACGTCATGAGGGTGCCGGGCGGGGCGGGCCCGGTCCCGGATCACGCCCCGGGACGCCCGCCGGTCACGCCTCGGGGACGACCGCGGTCGCCGTGATCTCCACGAGCTGCCCGGTGTACCCGAGACAGGCCACGCCGAGCAGGGTCGAGGAGTGCGGGCCGATGCTCAGCCCGGAGGCCTCCACGACGTTCCAGACCGCGGACAGGACTGCGGTCTCATCACTGACGACGTACACGTCGGTCGACACGACATGGGCCATGTCGCTCCCCACGGCACGCAGCTGCTCGTCGAGGTTGGCCAGTACCTGCTCGGCCTGGCGTACGGGATCGTCCGGGCCGACCAGCTTCCCGTCGGCGTCGAGCGGCACGGATCCGGCGAGGAAGGCCAGCTTCGTCCCCGCCTCGACGACGGACGCGTGCGCGTAGACGGGCGGGGTGAAGAGACCGGGAACGGTGACGCGTCGGATCATGGGGGCTCCCTGTGGGCGGGGTCGTCGGCGGAGTGAGGGACAACCTGCCGATGATGCGGGTCCGACGCGGGTTCACGCACCCCGATTACCGCCGACGGCACGCGGGGCGTGCGGGACGGACCCGCGGGACGCCGTCCCCGTCCCGGGCGAATAATCCTTCGAATGATCCCCGTCGGCACTGCTACGGTCACCGACGTGGCGAAACTCAATCAGATCATCGCAGTCGAGAAGGGCGTCAAGTCCAAGTCCCACCAGGACCTGACGGCCGCTCATCATGGCCTGCAGAAGCCTGCGTTGCTCGCGGGCATCTCGCGGACGTACCAGCCCAAGGACGAGGAGGGCGAACAACTGCCGCCCGAGTCGACCCGGGTCCAGGTGCAGGCCGAGGACGTGCTGAGGGACACGGCGGCGACCCTGACGCGACTGTTCGACGTGACCGCCACCAAGGACTGGGCCAACTGCGCGGCGAGGGCCGACGTGGTGGTGGACGGGCGCGTGCTCGTCGCCGAGGTGCCGGTGTCCTACCTGCTCTTCCTCGAGAAGCAGCTCACCGATCTCAACACCTTCGTACGCAAGCTGCCCGTCCTCGACGCCTCCGAGTCCTGGGTGCGGGATCCGTCCACCGACGCCTGGAAGACCGAGCCGGTGCGGACCCTCCGTACGAAGAAGGTCCCCCGGAACCACGTCAAGGCCGAGGCCACCGAGAAGCACCCGGCCCAGGTCGAGGTGTACTACGAGGACGTCCCCGTCGGCTACTGGACGACCGTCAAGTTCTCCGGTGCCCTGCCCGCGCGGCGCGTGAACGAACTCCTCGACCGCGTGGAGAAGCTGCAGCAGGCGGTCAAGTTCGCCCGCGAGGAGGCCAACGGCGTGGACGTCGTCGACCAGCGCGTCGGCGACGCCGTTTTCGGCTACCTGTTCGCACAGGGGTAGCCTCTGAACTCCCCGGCCGCGACGCACTGCGGCCGGGGTGCGCGAGGAGCGCAAGCTGAAGCTGAGGCTTGTCGTGAATGCACGGTTCCAGTGGAGGTTCGAGTCCTCCCCGCGGCACCACAGAACACTCCGGCCGGGAACTCCGGCCGAGGGAGTGTTCACGCGCCGCGGTAGCCCAATCGGAAGAGGCAGACCGTGATCAATCTCAGACTATTGCTCCAGACTCAGTATTCGCCGCCGATCGCCGGATCGACCGGGCCCAGGCCCCAGTACGCCGAAATGCTGGTTCAAGTCCAGCCCGCGCAGCTCGATGCGTGGTGGTCCAAAGGCAGGACGCGGCGACATAACGACTGACCTGGGTTCTCAAGCGTGCCGGCGTGCGACATGGCGGCATTCCAGGGTCCGGGGGCCGGCTACGCCCTCGGACCCGCTCCTCCTCCCTCCCGGAGCGGCGGTTCCCGCCTCCTCCTCCGAGCCGCTCCCGCGCGTGTCTCTCCCGATCCGATCCGACCCGTCTCGCGCGCGGCGCTCCTCGTCCGTCCCCCGCGGAACGTCACGCCCGTCTCCCGTGAGATGTCACATCGCGGAAATCATCGCGTTCGTTCTCCGCGGGCAGCGCGCACTACCCTGAGAACGACACGAGCCCGGCCGACGTCGCCCGAAGGCACCCCGCCCTCGCCCGACAGGAGCCCCGTGCGCCTCCCCCGCCCCGCCGCACCTCCCTGGCTCGCCCACACCCTGCGCGCCCAGCGCGGACCGGTCCCCTGGAACGCGGTCGTCCGGGGTGCGCTGGCCGCCGGGCCGCTGCTGCTCGTGGCCGTACTGAACGGTCGTACCTCGCTCGGGGTGATCGCGGCCCTCGGCGCCATGCTGGCGGGGATCAACGACCGGCCGGGCAGCCGCAGGGTCGCCGTCGAGCGGCTCGGGGCACCGGCCCTCGCCGGGGCCGCCGGTCTGCTCGTCGGATCGTACGCCGGGCGGCACACCGGCGCCGTGGCGCTCACCGTCGTCCTCACCGGGCTCGGACTGCTCGCCGGAGCCGTCAGC
Organism: Streptomyces populi; assembly: GCF_002911015.1. Classification (GTDB taxonomy): domain Bacteria; phylum Actinomycetota; class Actinomycetes; order Streptomycetales; family Streptomycetaceae; genus Streptomyces; species Streptomyces populi. The sequence goes on along the minus strand of NZ_KZ626939.1, from coordinate 21,878 downwards.
GCCGTCGGACCCGTGGCCTCCGGGGCCGGGACCCAGCTGCTGGTCGCCTCGGCGATCGGGGCCGGGATGCCGTCGCCCGAACCGGGGTGGGTGCGCGCACTGCTCTTCCTGGGCGGGGCCGGCTGGCTGCTCGCACTGCGGCTGGCACTGCCGACGGCCACGGTGAACCCCGGTGACTACCGCTTCGACGGGGAGCGGGAGGCCGTCGGCGGTGTGTACGACGCCGTCGCCCTGCTGCTGCTCGCCGTGGGCGGACCCGACGCGACCCGGCGGCGCGTCGCGCTGACCGCGGCCCTCGACCACGCGCAGGACGCGCTCGACGGGCCCCGGCTGCGGCGGTACGCCAGTTCCGCGGCCGAGCGGCGACTGCACGCGCAGTACGCCGCCGCCCTGCCGCTCGCCGAGGCCGCGACGGCGCTCGCCTGGGCGGGCGAGGCCGTGCCCGCGCGGGCGGCGGAAGGCCCCCGGCGGCTCGCGGCCGCCGTCCGCACGGGTGCCCCCACCGGGCCGCTGCCGGCGCCCGCTGTCCCCGGCCCCCGGTCCGGCCCGCCCGGGAGAACCTCCGTCGTTCCCGCGCTGCACGCTCTCCACGACGCTCTGCTGCACGCCGCCGAGACCTTCGACCGGGGCTCCGGGAACGTTCTGCACAACCGGCGGCGCACCGCCGTCTCCCTCGTCCGCACCGTGTTCGGTTCCGCCGGGCGCGAGTACGGCATCCGGGTCGCCCTCTGCTTCGGCGCCAGCGTCGCCGTGGCCCAGGCCCTGCACCAGGCGCGCTGGTACGGCAGCCACCCGCACTGGTACTGGCTCCCCGCGACCGCCGTCTTCCTCGTCAAGCCCGATCTCGGACCGCTCGCCTCGCGCGTGCTGTGCCGGGCGGCGGGGACGGTCCTCGGCGCGGTCGCCTTCGCGGGGCTCGCCCTCCTGCTGCCGCGGCCGGAGGGGTTCGTCGCCCTGGTGGCGGTCAGCGGCGCGCTCATCCCCGTCGCCACCCGGCACTTCGCCGCGCAGACCGCCGTCGTCACGGTCCTCGTCCTCGCCCTCGTGATGGTCGGCGGTGAGCCTCAGGCCTCCTGGAACCGGATCGTGGAGACCCTGCTGGCCTGCGCGATCGTGCTGCTCGTCGGACATCTGCCGACACTCGGACAGCGCGGCGGGACCGTGCGGGCGAGGCTCACCCGGGCCGGCGAGGCGGCGGACGTCTATCTCACCCATGTGCTGGGCGACGGTACGGCCCGTGACCGTACGGGCCGCTGGGTCCTGCGCCGGGAGGCGTATCGCGCGCTCGCCGAGGCCCGTGCCGCGATCGACGTCGCCGCGGCCGAGCTCCCCGCCCTGGCACGCCACTCCGAGGGCACGGCCGCGGTCGCGGCCACGCTGGAACGGCTCGTCGACACGACCACGGCGTGTGCCGTGCAGCTCGACGGCACCGGCCGGCTCACGCCCCGGCACACCGAGCGGATCGACGAGCTCCTCGGCGAACTGGCCGAGCGGTGCGAGCGGGCGGGACTCGGGGCGGCGCCCACGCGTCCCGCCGCGGTGTGACACCGGGGCCGGGCGGCGCCCGTACGGCTTCCGGAACGAGCCCCCTGCGGAGCCACCGGGACCAGGTCCTTGGTCCGTCCGCGGCTCCACGGAACCCGGTCCGCCGCGGTACCGCCTCGTGTCGGCTTCGTCTCAGTACCGTCACTGCCAGAGCCGTTCACCCCGCGGCGGGCGTTTAACTCTCCACAGCGGTGCGACAGGGAGGTAGAGGGTGAACGGGCGAACGGTGCTGGAGCGGTTTCCCGCCGGTGGACCCCGTGGGTCGTGGCCCGCGGAGGAGTTCGCGCAGGCGCGCCGTCAGGAGGGGCAGGCGGCGGAGGTCGTCATGGACCTCGCCTCCGACGCGTTCCTGGTCGTCGTGGGCGGGGCCGACGGCGTCGAGTGAGGGCGTGCGGGACCGGCCGCACCCGGACACGGGCGCCGTCACGGCGAACCCCGCCGACCACGGCGCCCGATGGTCCCGGCGCGTCCGCTCCGGCCGCGGGACGGGCCTCACGCGCTGATCGGACGTGACCAGGAGGGTGTCGTCCCCGTGATCCGGCACAGGGCCAGATACAGGGGGATCGGCGGAGTGTACGGAAGCATGCCATCCGGTTTGTGGATGAGCCCAGGAATCCGAGGTGAGTCCGGCACGACCGCTCCCGTGACGTAGTGGGCGGGCGCCGGCCACTCCAGGGCGACGTCGGAGTCGGAAGGAACGATCCACCACCAGCGCCCCGGTTCGGCGTAGACGCAGCCCGCGCGAGGCAGCCGTGACAGCAGCAGCGGTCCGAATCGGGCGGGCACCGACACCGCGTCGCAGCCCAGCGGCACTTTCATCCCCTCGGGGACGGGGAGACGCCTCGGCGGCCCGGGCTGTCGCCGGCCGCGGTTGATGCGGACCAGCGTGTCCAGGCTCAGGACCTGCGTCGCAGGACCCGCCGCAGACGTACGGCTCACAGGCTCTCCCGAATCCGTTCCCGGTCCTGTTCCCGACGCGGGCCGCGGTCCTGGCCCGGGTCCTGCTCCCGACGCGGACCCGGGACCCGGTCCTGGCTCCCGCTCCGGGCGGAGGAAGGCTGGGGGTTCCCCACGGTTCCCGCCCCCCAGGATCCCTCCGCCCCCGTACCCCGACCGTCGTTCGGGGGCTTCTTCGCGCTCCAGCCGAGGTCCGCCCGCGGACCGTTGTCCACGTGGGGAGAGCCCGGGTCGTGCCGGGCCTCACGGAGCCGACCGCGCGGTGACGGCTCCGGCCCGGCCCCGAACCCGGCGTCGAGCGCGTCCGGTTCGTGCCGGTGGCCCGGCTCGTGCCGGCCGTCCGGGGTGGCCGGGTCCGGCCGGGTCGCCCGGACGGTCTCGGCGGTGCTTTCGGCCCGGCCCGCCGGGCGCGCGATCTCCGCCCACACCAGCAGGCCGGGCCCGGTGTCCTGGGCCCCCCATGCCCTGGACACTGCCTCGACGAGAAGCAATCCCCTCCCGTGCTCCTCGTCGGGCCGCCGCGGGGAGGGGTGCGGCTCGCCAGGAGCGCACCCCTCGTCACACACGGCTATGCGCACCAGGTCGCCGACGTCCTGCAGTTCGCAGACGACGCGTTGCCCGGCGGCATGCACGATCGCGTTGGTGACCAGTTCCGACACCACGAGGGTCGCCGCGTCGCAGGTGTCCTCGCACACCGCCCAGCCGGACAGGCGGGCCCGGGTCAGGCGTCTCGCCCGGGCCACGGAACCCGGGTGTGCGGCCAGCTCGAAGCGGAACCGGCGCTCGGCGGCACCGGGGTGCTGCCCCATGGTGGCGCGGAGACCGGACCGGTCTTCGACGGCGTCTGTTCCTAACGGCGCGGACGGAATCACGCTTGCCACTATCGCGCCGCCGTGAACACTTGGCAAGACTCACTCTGAAAAATGCAGAGTGCCGTGTGACGCCGTGGGGGTGCGTGGCACACTGCTGACAACAGCAAGCCGAGCGGCGCCAGTTGGGATCGTCGAGGCGGACGAGGAAGACCCCGGACGGCGCCGACCGGGCTGCCCGGACTCAGTGGAGGTGGGGCGTGAGCGAACCGCGGTCCGCGCCGACGGTCGGTCAGGTCGTTCTCGGACGGCGACTGCTGGACCTGCGGGAGCGCGCGGGTCTCAAGCGTGAGGAGGCCGCGCGGATCCTGCGGGTCGCCCCCGCGACGGTCCGCCGGATGGAGACGGCGGAGGTCTCCCTCAAGATCCCGTACCTCCAGCTCCTGTTGAAGTCGTACGGCGTCGGCGACCAGGAGGCCGAGGCCTTCGTCCAGCTCGCGGAGGACGCCAACAAGCCCGGCTGGTGGCAGCGGTTCCACGACATCCTGCCCGACTGGTTCTCCATGCACGTCAGCCTTGAGGGCGCCGCCTCCCTGCTGCGCTCCTACGAACCGCACTTCGTTCCCGGCCTGCTGCAGACCGAGGACTACGCCCGCGGTGTCCTGGAGGCGGGGGCCATCGGGCAGACCAGGCCCGAGGACATCGAGCGTCACGTGGCACTGCGCATGCAGCGCCAGGACCTGCTCACGCGCGAGGACGCGCCCCGGATCTGGGCCGTGATGGACGAGACGGTGCTGCGCCGCACCATCGGCGGCCCCGAGGTGATGCGCGCCCAGATCGACAAGTTGCTCCAGGCCACGAAGCTGCCCCATGTGACGTTGCAGGTGATCCCGTACTCCTCGGGTCCGCACCCCGGCACGTACGGGCCCTTCGTGCTGTTCCGATTCGCCATGCCGGAACTCCCGGACATGGTCTACAGCGAGTACCTGACCGGCGCCGTCTACCTGGACGCGCGCTCCGAGGTGGCGACCCACCTGGAGGTCATGGACCGCATGGCGGCCCAAGCCGCCACGGCACATCGCACGAAGGAGATCCTCCGGGATCTCCGCAAGGAGCTGTGAATGGAACGCATCACGCCGGAACGCATCAACCCGCGAATAGGCGACGTGCGCATCTACAACGGAATGCCCGCCCGTGAACTGGGCAGCGAGGGCTGGCACAAGCCGTGGAGCGGTGGCAACGGCGGCAACTGCCTGGAGGCGATGAAACTCGCCGACGGCCGTATCGCCGTACGTCAGTCGGCGGACCCGGACGGTCCGGCCCTCATCTACACGCCCGGCGAGATGACCGCGTTCATCCAGGGTGCGAAAGCGGGAGAGGCGGACTTCCTTCTCTCCTGAGCGACTTGCTTTCTCTTTTTCCCGACTTTCCTGAATTTGGTTCTTAGTTGATCACTTACTTCGGCGCGGACTTACGGAGACCGGCATGACCGGACAGCCCCCGACCGGAATCGACATGAGCAGACCGCATCCCGCGCGGATGTGACTTCACCCCGGAGGAGTCGGCGGCGACCGAGAAGCTCAAGGCGGCGGGTGTCACCCTGGCGCTGCGCTCCCGCGCGGAGTTCAGCCGCTTCTTCGACGGCCTCGACCTCGTCGAGCCGGGTGCCGCGGTGGTCCACGAGCGGCACCCGGAACTCGGCGAACCCGTCCCGGGACAGGACGACGGGGTCGTCCCCGGCTACGGGGCGGTGGGACGCAAACCGTAGGTTTCTTACGAGAGTCGTACGAGGCGGGCTCTCCGGCCATGGGGCGGTGGTCTACGTGGTCATGAAAGGTGGTTCTACGCGGTCATGGGGCGGTCGTACGGTCCGATCGGTGCCGGCAGGCGCGAGCGGGCCGCTCCGCTGAGCGCCCGGTCCACCGCCGCGGCGACCGCCCGGCCCTCGGCGATCGCCCACACGACGAGCGACTGCCCGCGCGCGGCGTCCCCGGCGGCGTACACACCGGGAACGTTCGTGCCGAAGTCGGTGCCGCGGGCGATCGTGCCGCGCGGCTCGAGTTCCAGCCCCAGCTGGTCGATCAGGCCGTCGTGCGGGTCGGGGCCCGAGAAGCCGAGGGCGAGCAGGACGAGGTCGGCGGGCAGGGTCCGCCCGGAGTCGGGTACCGGGCGGCGCCGCTCGTCGACCTCGACGAGATGCAGCGAGCGCACCCGGCCGTCCGCGTCACCGTCGAACCGGAGCGTGGACGCGGCGAAGAGCCGGGCGTCCGCGTCCGCGGCGGGCGCCGTGCCCAGCGCGCCCGCCTCCTCGTGCGCGGCGGAGAGCCGGTAGATCTTCGGGTACGTCGGCCACGGGTCGGCGTCCTCGTCGCGCTCGGTCCCCGGCTGCGCGTAGATGTCGAGCTGGGTCACGGAAGCGGCTCCCTCGCGCACCGCCGTCCCCAGACAGTCGGCACCGGTGTCACCACCGCCGACGATCACCACGTGCCGGCCCGCCGCGGACAACGGGGAGACCTCCAGGTCCCCCTCGCACACCCGGTCGGCCAGCGGAAGGTACTCCATCGCCTGGTGGATGCCGGACAACCGCCTTCCCGGTACGTCCAGTTCGCGCCAGGCGGTGGCGCCGAGCGCCAGGATCACGGCGTCATAGCGGGCTTTGAGCTCGGCCGCCCCGATGTCGGTGCCGATCGTCGTCGACGTGCGGAACTTGGTTCCCTCCGCGCGCATCTGGGCCAGCCTGCGGTCCAGATGCCGCTTCTCCATCTTGAACGCGGGGATTCCGTACCGCAGCAGACCGCCGATCCGGTCGGCCCGTTCGTACACGGCCACCGTGTGACCGGCCCGGGTCAGCTGCTGTGCCGCGGCGAGGCCGGCGGGCCCCGACCCGACGACCGCGACCGTCCTTCCCGAGAGGCGGTCCGGTGGACGCGGCGGCGCGAACCCGTCCTCCCAGGCGCGGTCGGCGATGGCGACCTCGACGTTCTTGATGGTGACGGCCGGCTGGTTGATCGCCAGTACACAGCCCGCCTCGCACGGGGCGGGACACAGGCGCCCGGTGAACTCGGGGAAGTTGTTCGTGGCGTGCAGCCGGTCGCTCGCCGCCCTCCAGTCGTCGCGCGAGACGAGGTCGTTCCACTCGGGGATCAGATTGCCCAGGGGACACGCGTCGTGGCAGAAGGGGATGCCGCAGTCCATGCAGCGGTCGGCCTGTTTCTCGATGATCGGCAGCAGGGCTCCGGGAACGTACACCTCGTTCCAGTCCCGTATCCGCTCCCGGACGGGCCGACGCGGGTACTCCTGGCGCGGTGTGGTCATGAAACCCTTGGGATCGGCCATGGCCGTCTCCCTCATGTACGCGTACGGGGGGCGGAGCCGCACGACTGCCGGCCCTCATCGGCCGCGAAACCGGGCGGCACTCCTTTCCCGCCACGATACGTCGCCCGCGCACACGCCGCCGCCCCGGACGACGACGGGCCGGGGCCCGGACGAGGGCGGCCATGAGCGGGGCCGGGGGAGCCGGCGGTACCGCCGGGGGAGGGGCATCCGCCCACCCGGCCGGATGGGCACGGCCACACGTGGCGAGAGGGAGCGCGCCGTACGGCTCAGGTGAGGGCGAGCGCGTACGACACCGCCGCCGCGGCCGACGCGGCGGCGCGGACGTGATTCCACATCGTCCACTGGCGCACGAACGTGGGCCAGTAGGCGGCGGCCTCCGGTGTCCCGGGGTCCAGCTTCAGCAGCGCGTCATTGCGGGGGACGTTCGCCGCGATGGTCACTCCGAACGCCCCGAACAGATACAGTGCGCTGCCGAGCAGCAGCTCCACCGTCCCGTCGGCCGGCAGCAGCACGAACGTGACCACCGCCAGCACCGAGCACAGCACCGCGGACCCGATGAACACCAGCATGAACGGGGGACGGACCGCGGCGACGTTGATCGCGTTCATCGCGGCGACTCCCTGCGCCGGAGGCAACTGGGCGAGCGCTCTCATCACGAAGGTCGAGAACCCGCAGAACACCCCGGCCACCAGCCCGCAGCCGAGCACCCCCAGCAGAGTCAGCACGAAATACGGTCCATCGATCATGTCCACTCCCGCGTCGAACCGGCCGAACCCAGGATCCTGCACAGCGTCGACCGCCACCACAAGCGAAATCCGCTGTGCCGACAGCGGCCCCGGCCGGGCGCCCGCCCCCCCCGCACCGGCCCGCCCGTCACGCCCCGCCGACGGTCCCGTGACATCGGCGGGGCGTCCGTCCGCACCCGCCCGAGCATCCGCGCGCCCGGTCACTCACCCTCGCGCCCGCACCCCCGTGCCCCTTCACTCGCACCTGCACGGTGACCCCTCACGCCTGCACGGTGACCCCTCACGCCTGTGCGGTGACGCCGTCGCGCCACTCCCAGAGCCTCGTGTCCACCGCGGCCGTGATCCGGCGGCGCGCCTCGTACCGCGGCACACCGCTCATCAGCAACTGGTCGTACGGGGTCTCCGTGTGCCGTACCGACGCACGGACCGCCGCGGTCACCGCCGTCTCGGACAGCGCGCGGCCCGCCGGGCTCCGCCCGACCCGTCCGCTGCCGCGCACCGAGGCGTGTGCGGCGATCGCTCGTGCCCGGTCCGCGGGACAGTGCGGGAACAGCCGGGATATCTCCCGTGCGAACGCCTCCGTGAAGCGGACGTCCTCCGCCTCCCGGCGCCGCGCGTCCCGCGCCCGGCGCCGCCGCCGTGCCTCCGCGTCGGCCAGACAGCGTTCCTCGGCCAGGGCGAGCGCCGTCTCCTCGACCATGACACCCTGCCGCTCGTAGCGCCCCCGCCGCCGGTTGAACCGCACCACCACGGTCGACAGCGTGCTGCCCTCCCGTGATCTGCGCGTCAGCGCGGTGTCGCCGCGCGGCAGGAACACCAGATGCCCGAGATCCGCGCAGTCCAGACACCGAGGTGCCCCCTCCTCCAGCACCAGCAGCGGGAGCGGCCCGCTCCGGCACTCGACACAGTGCCGCTTCTTGAGCGGCTGGACGACGAGGAGTCCGTTCCGGTGCGGGGGGTCAGCGATCGGTGCCATACGCGGTTTCTTCCCCGGAGCGGCACCACATCTACGTCGTCGGATGATGCCCCGCACGATCCGCCCTCCGGCGGGCCGGCGTCCGCCGCGTCCGTTCGCGGCCCGCCGCGCCGCCCGGGTCCCTTCGGGCGCGCGGCATCATGGGTTCTGTGCGACTCGAAGCGATCACCTGGGAACGGCTCGGCGACCTCCTCGCCGATCGTCTGCTCGACCTGAAGCCGCAGGACGGCGGCCCCTGGCCGCGTGTCGCCTTCGACGGAGCACCGGCCGCCCGCCCCGGCGAACTCGCGCACCGGGTCTCCGAGGCACTGCGCGTACGCGGCCGTCCCTCGCTGGTCGTCGGCACGGAGGGCTTCCTGCGTCCCGCCTCGCTGCGGCTCGAACACGGTCACCAGGACGTCGAGGCGTACTACGACGGCTGGTTCGACACCGGAGCTCTGTGGCGCGAGGTCTTCGGCCCGCTCGAACCCGGCGGCGACGGCAGGGTCCTGCCCGACCTCCGGGACCCCGCCACCGACCGGGCCACCCGCAGTCCGTACGTCCGACTCCCGCCCGGCGGGATCCTGTTGCTCCACGGCCCCCTCCTCCTGCGTCACTGGTTCCCGTTCGACCTCAGCGTCCACGTGCTCCTCTCCCCGAACGCCCTCCGCCGCCGTACTCCCGAGGCGGAGCACTGGACCCTCCCCGCGTTCGCCCGCTACGAGAGCGAGACGGGTCCGGACACCGCCGCCGACGTGCTGGTGCGGGCCGACGACCCCCGCCACCCGGCGTGGAACGGCTGACCCGGGGCACGAAACGGCCGGGCGCGGCGGGGCCGTCCCCCGTCCTCCCGGCCCTCGCGCCGGTCCCTTCGCCCCGCCTCGGCCCGCCCGCTCTCGACACGGTCCGTGGGCCGCCCGGATTCACGGACCTCCAGGTGCGTGGCCCCTGGGGCGCGGCGAGAATATAGGGCGCCGGGACTAGCGGTGTGTTCCGCGCCGCGCCGGCCGTCCGGCACCGGGAGGTACTCCATGACCACCGCCGGAGACATCATGCACCGTGGTGCCCAGTGGATCCCCGCCCACGAGACCCTGGACCGCGCCGCCCAGCTGATGCGTGACCTCAACGTGGGCGCGCTGCCCATCAGCGACCAGAACGAACGCCTCTGCGGCATCCTCACGGACCGCGACATCGTCGTCGGCTGCGTGGCCATGGGCCATGACCCCGCACGGGTCACCGCGGGAGAGATGGCCCAGGGCACACCGCGTTGGATCGATGCCGGTGCCGATGTCGGCGAAGTGCTCCAGGAGATGAAGGGGCACCAGATCCGCCGGCTTCCGGTGATCGAGGACAAGCGGCTGGTCGGCATGATCAGCGAGGCCGACCTCGCCCGGCATCTCAGCGACGAGCAGCTCGCCGGCTGGGTCGAGAGCGTCTACGCGAGGGGCGGGAGCGGCGCGACGGGCTGACCCGCCGGTCCCCCTGCCCACCCGGCCCTACCGGAACGCGGTCCGATCCGGCCCCATCGGAACGCGTTCCGGACCCCACGTCGTACGTGGCGCGTTCTGGTCCGCCATGCCGGCAGCTTTGTCCGGCTGTCCGGCCGGACGCGCAGGGCGAGGGCCGTGTCAGAGCCAGCCATTGCGCCGGAATCCCCGGTAGAGGACGAGGCAGCCGACGGATATGACACCGATGACGATGGGGTAGCCGAACCTCCAGTGCAGTTCGGGCATGTTGTCGAAGTTCATGCCGTACACACCGCAGACCATCGTGGGGACGGCGATGACCGCCGCCCACGCAGTGATCTTCCGCATGTCCTCGTTCTGGGCCACCGTCACCTGAGCGAGATGAGCCTGCAGGATCGAGTTGAGCAGTTCGTCGAAGGCGGCTATCTGTTCGGTGACGCGCAGCAGATGGTCGGAGACGTCACGGAAGTACGTCTGTATCTCCGGGGCGATCACACGGGTCGGCCGGGTCGTCAGCTCCTGGACGGGCCGGGCGAGCGGGACCACGGCCCGCTTCAGTTCGAGGAGTTCACGCTTGAGCTGGTAGATGCGGCCCGCGTCGACGCGAGCGCCGTTCTCGGCGAACACGTCGGCCTCGACCTGGTCGATGTCCGCCTGGACGGAGTCCGCGACGCTCACGAACTCGTCGACCACATGGTCCGCGATCGCGTGCAGGACCGCGGCCGGTCCCTTGGACAACTGCTGCTTGTCGGACTCCAGTTCCTCGCGCAGCGGACCCAGGGAGCCGTGCCGTCCGTGCCGCACGGTGATGACGAAGTCCGGACCGACGAACACCATGATCTCGCCGGTGTTCACCACCTCGCTGGTCGACGTCAACTCCTTGTGCTCCACGTAGCAGACCGTCTTGAACACCGCGAACAGCGTGTCGCCGTACCATTCCAGCTTCGGGCGCTGATGCGCCTCCACCGCGTCCTCGACGGCCAGGGGGTGCAGGTCGAAGAGTTCCGCGATGTCCGCGAACTCCACGTCGGTCGGTTCGTGCAGGCCGAGCCACACGAATCCCTCGTCGCGCTTGCGGATCCGCCGCACGGTGTCGACCAGATCGCGGCCCTCGGGGATCCGCACGCCGTCCCGGTACGCCACACAGTTCACCACCGCGGAGCCCAGCGGAGACCGGGCGGGGTGACTCAGGTCGACACGACGACTCCGCCGTGTCAGCCGTGCCACTCTGCGGAGGCCGTCGACCGCGCCGAGAGCCGTCACCCTCCGCAAATTCCCTGCCATGGACATCTGGATCTCCTCGCGTGGATCTCCCCGGGCCGCACTTTGCGCCTGGCACGCCAGTCTGCCAGGCCTGATCGGACGCCGGAAAAGACTGTGGGAACGGAAGATTCCGTTCCGCTGTGCGGGCGACTCGGTGACTCGGACGGCTGGGGCCGCCCGGGTGGTTCGGGGGCCGGGACGCCTCGGCGCCACCCGTTTCACCGGCGGCGGCGTCCGGCATCGCCGGGACGGATCCCTCACATGACCCGGGTGCGGCCACGGGAGCGTCGACGATTCGCGACAAGCCACTCGACTGGGATGATCTGTCTATGACGCGAGCCGACGGGTATCTCCTCGACAACCAGCAGACGGAGGCGGGCCGGCGTTTCGAGGCCCTCGCCACTCTCTTCGACCCCACGACGTTCCGGCACATGGAGCGCTTCGGCGTCGGGTCCGGCTGGCGCTGCTGGGAGGTCGGGGCGGGCGGCACGTCCGTCGTGTCCTGGCTCGCCAAGAAGGTGGGCCCGACGGGGAAGGTCGTCGCGACCGACATCGACACCTCGTGGGCGGCTTCCGTGGCACGCTCACCGGTCGAGGTCCGCGTCCACGACGTGGGTGCCGAGGAGCCGCCGGGGGAGGGTTTCGACCTCGTGCACGCCCGGCTCGTCCTGGTCCATGTGCCTGACCGGGAGCGTGCGTTGCAGTCGATGATCAAGGCCTTGAGGCCCGGTGGCCGGCTCCTCGTGGAGGACGCCGACCCCGCCCTGCAGCCGCTGCTCTGCCCCGAGGAGCACGGCCCCGAGCAGCGGCTCGCGAACCGGCTGCGCCAGGGCTTCCGCGCACTGCTCGCCGAGCGAGGTGCCGATCTCGCCTACGGACGCAAACTCCCGCGGCTGCTCCGGGAGGCGGGACTGCGGGGCGTGGAGGCCGACGCGTACTTCCCCGTCGCCTCACCCGCCTGCGCGGCACTGGAATCCGCCACGGTCCGTCAGATCCGCGACCAGCTCGTCACCGCCGGCCTGGCCACCCAGGAGGAGATCGACCAGCACCTCGCGAACGTCGCCGAGGGATCCATGGACCTGGCGACCGCGCCGATGATCTCGGTATGGGGGCGCAAGAACTGAGCGACGGTGAGGGCGGGGAGCCGGGAGCCGCGGGCACGTCCTCGCGTGGTCGAGGCGTTCAGCGGTCCCGCGTCTCCTCTCCACCTTACCGTGGATCTTTCGCGGGAGGTCTTCCGCCGACCCGCTCCACCGCCTTCGCCCCGGCCGCGCATCCTGCCCTCGCCGCCTTCTCGGGCTCGGCTCCCCCGAGCAGCGCGGCGAGGAACGCGCCGGTGAACGCGTCACCGGCGCCCGTCGTGTCGCGTGGCGTCGCCCGCAGCGCCGGGACATGGGCCCGGACGGATCCGGCACGGGCGATCAGGGCTCCGTCACCCCCCAGCTTGGTGACGACCAGGGGGAAACGGCGGCTCAGCTCGGCGGACGCGTCGGCCGGACCGGGCAGCCCGGTCAGCAGGCACGCTTCGTCACGGCTGGGCAGCAGGACGTCCACGCCCGCGCAGAGTCCGAGGAAGCGGTCCACGCCCAGTGCGGTGAGGAACCCCGCCGACGCCGGATCGAGGCTCACCGGGACCCCACGCGCGCGCGTCGACTCGAGCACCACCGACACCAGCGCCCGGCTCGGCCCGGAGAAGAACAGGTAGCCCGACAGGTGCAGCCGCGCGACCCCGTCGAGCAGCGCGGGCGACCAGTCGTCCGGTGCCAGCCGCAGCGAGGCCCCGCTGTCGGTGAGGAACGTACGCTCCGCCGACGCGTCGCTGTCCACCAGGCAGACCACCGTCCCGGTCGGTGCCTGCGGATCGGTCACCAGGAGGGGCCGTACGCCGCTCGCCGTGAGTTCGCCCTCGTGCCACGCCGCGGCGTCGCGCCCCACCCGGCCGAGCAGCCGCACGTCGGCGCAGCCCTCGTGCACGGCCCAGCACGCGACGTTGGCGCCCGCGCCGCCCGGTACGGTCCGGACGGCGGCGACCGTGTCGGTACCGGCCGCCAGCGGTCCGCGGTGCCGGGCGACGACATCCGTGACCACGTCCCCGACGACGAGCAGAGCGCCTTCGGCGGGTCCGCCGACACCCGCCGGTCCGGCCCCGCCGGCCCGGGCCCCCCGGTCCGCGTCGCTCACGCCCCCGTCCAGGCGGCCGCGATCCGTCCCGCGAGGCGCACGTTGCCGCGTACCGCAGCCAGGTTGGCGGCGAGCGAGGCACCGTCCGTGTGCCGGACCAGATAGGCGAGCAGGAACGGTGTCACCGCCTGTCCGGTCACCCCCTCCGACTCGCACGCGTGCAGGGCCTCGGCGAGCACGCGCGCGTGCAGCGCCGGATCGAGCTGCTCCTCCTCGGGGACGGGGTTCGCGACGACGAGCGAGGAGTCGGGGGCGTGCAGGGCGTCCTGGGCACGCATCACCTCCGCCACCTGTTCGGGGGAGTCGAGGGTCCAGTCCACGGGGTGCCCCGAGTCGGACAGGTAGAAGCCGGGGAACCGGTCCGTGCCGTACCCGGCCACCGCCACACCCAGCGTCTCCAGCCGCTGGAGCGTGGCGGGCACGTCCAGGATCGACTTGACGCCGGCGCACACCACCGTGATCCGGGTGCGCGCCAGCAGGCCCAGATCGGCGGACTCGTCCTGGGTCACCGTCCACTCGCGGTGCACCCCGCCGAGCCCTCCCGTGGCGAACACCCGCACCCCCGCGCGGGCCGCCAGCAGGGCGGTCGCGGACACGGTCGTCGCCCCGCTCGCCCCCGCGGCCACCGCGAGCGGCAGGTCACGGTGGCCCAGTTTGCGGATGCCGTCCTCGTTCGCGACCCGCTCCAGCTGGCCCTTGTCCAGGCCGACGTGAGGCCGGCCGTCGAGCACGGCGATCGTCGCGGGTACGGCCCCCTCCTCCCGGACGGTCTCCTCCAGTTCGAGGGCGACCTGCAGATTGCGCGGACGGGGCAGCCCATGGGCGATGATCGTGGATTCCAGGGCCACCACCGGCCGGCGCGCGTCGAGCGCCTCCCGCACCTCTTCGGACGTCACGATCACGCGCCTGCCTCCTGTCGCCGGTCGACGTCTGCCGTCCCTGGATCTCTGGCGAGCGGCGCACCCGGCCAAACCCTCGCGGCCCCCGGCGTACGAACAGCGGCCCGGGGCATGACGGACAACCCGCCACGACTCGGCCGTGCCCTCGTGCGGGCCGCGTTCCGGACGCCCCGGCCGGCTTCCGCGGAACGGCCGGGCGGAGATGTCCCCTCCTCCACAGGGAGAAGAGGCGCTCCACGCGCGCGGGAGCACCCCTTCGACAGCCCGGGTCAGACAGGCCGTACGCCGGCCAGTGCCCCGTGGGGATCGAGGACGTACTTGCGGCTGGCGCCCTGGTCGAAGTCGGCGTATCCGCGCGGCGCGTCGTCCAGGCCGATCACGGTCGCGTTGACCGCCTCGGCGATGTGGACCCGGCCGTGCAGGATCGCCTTCATCAGCCCCCGGTGGTACCGCATCACCGGGCACTGCCCCGTGGTGAACCGGTGGCTCTTGGCCCATCCCAGGCCCAGGCGCACCTTCAGCGTCCCGGTCCTCGCGTCCTGGTCGATCCCTCCGGGATCGTCCGTGACGTAGAGCCCGGGAATGCCCAGGGCGCCGCCCGCGCGCGTGAGCCCCATCAGCGAGTTGAGGACGGTCGCGGGCGCCTCCTGGGCGTCCCGGCCGTGCGCCCGCGCCTCGAAGCCCACCGCGTCGACGGCGGCGTCGACCTCGGGCTCACCGAGGATCTGCGCGATCTGGTCCTCCACGGCGCCCTCGGAGACGTCGACGGTCTCGCAGCCGAAACTCCGAGCCTGGGCGAGGCGTTCGGCGTTGAGGTCCCCGACGATGACGACGGCGGCGCCCAGCAGCTGCGCCGACGCCGCCGTGGCCAGGCCGACCGGGCCCGCTCCGGCGACGTACACCGTCGAGCCGACCCCGGCGCCGGCGGTGACCGCGCCGTGGAATCCGGTCGGGAAGATGTCCGACAGCATGGTCAGGTCCAGGAGCTTCTCGCGCGCCTGGTCGCGGTCCGGGAACTTCAGCAGGTTGAAGTCCGCGTACGGGACCATGGCGTACTCGGCCTGGCCGCCGACCCAGCCGCCCATGTCGACATAGCCGTACGCCGCCCCCGGACGCGCCGGGTTCACGTTCAGGCAGATGCCGGTGTCGCGCTCCTTGCAGTTCCGGCACCGCCCGCAGGCGATGTTGAACGGCACCGAGACGATGTCCCCGACCTCGACGAACTCGACGTCCGGACCGCGTTCCACCACTTCTCCGGTGATCTCGTGTCCGAGGATCAGACCCGCGGGCGCGGTCGTACGGCCCCGCACCATGTGCTGGTCACTGCCGCAGATGTTGCTGGCGAGCACTTTGAGGACGACTCCGTGCCGGCACTTCCGGCCGACGTTCTCGCGAGCCACACCCGGTCCGTCCCGCAGTTCGAGCGTCGGGTAGTCGATGGTCCTCACCTCTACCGCACCCGGCTCGAGGTACGCGACTGCCCTGTTTCCGCTTCCGCTCATGCGTGATCGCCGTCCCTTCGGCCCCGTGATTCGGATGCCAGCGGCTGTTCGCGCGGCGGAGTCCGCTGCCGGCCGCGCGTCACGGCCGCCCTCCACGGAGGGACTTCCTCGAAGTGGCTCCGGCAGGGCCACGGGAGCGACCCCCGGCGCCCCTGGCGGAGGGCGAGCCCTTAAGGTGTCCGCTCATGACCGTGTACCCCCGGCCCGCGCCCTCATTCGCCGTGCACATTCCCGACGCCGAGCTCGATCCCGAGCCTCTGGACCCGGCTCAGATCGTCTCCGGCGAACCCGTCGTGACCGGCAAGGTCCTGTGGGAGTCGGCCGACGGCAAGCAGCTGCGGGGCATCTGGCAGATCACGCCCGGCGTGGTGACCGACACCGAGGCCGACGAACTCTTCGTCGTCGTCAGCGGCCGTGCCACCATCGAGGTGGAGGGCGGCGACGTCATCGAGGTGGGCCCCGGTGACGCGGCGTTCCTGCGCGAGGGCGACCGCACGACATGGACCGTCCACGAGACGCTGCGCAAGGCGTACCACATCAGTCTCTGACGGACCCGTAGTCTCTGGCGGATCCGCGGCGCGGACACTTCACCGCACGCACGCACGGACCGGTCGGTCCTTGCCGCGCTCTCAGAACAGCGGCTCAGGGAGCACGCCTTCGAGCGCCAGCAGCTTCCGCTTGGTCTCCAGGCCGCCCCCGAAACCGCCGATGCCGCCGTCGCTCTCGACCACCCGGTGACAGGGCACCACGACCGGTAGCGGATTCGAGCCCATGGCCACCCCCACGGCCTGGGCCGCCCCGGGCGCGCCGACCCGTTCGGCCAGGTCGCCGTAGGCCACGACGGAACCGAACGGCACGCCCGAGTTCAGCTCCCGCAGCACCTGGCGGTTGAACCCCGAGATCAGCGACCAGTCGAGCGGCAGGTCGAAAGCGTGCCGTTCTCCCGCGAAGTACGCCTCGACCTGGCGTATCGCCTCGGCCAGCAGCGGGGACCCGGGCGCCTCGACCGGCTCGCCGCCCAGACGGGACGCGAGTCGGCCGAGCGCCCTGTCGCGCACCGTGTCCGAAGCGTGGAAGACGACGTTGACCAGGCCGTGGGGCGTCGCGGCAAGGAGCAGCGGACCGATGTCCGTCCCGACGACGGACCACACGATCCGCTGCTCGTACCGCCCGTGGCTGTCCATGCGATCCACCGTACGGCCCGCCACCGACAACGTCCGGGGCGAATCCGGAATCCGTGCGCGCCCCGGACGACGGCGCGCTAGCGCAGAGCCGCGCGGATCACGTCGGGCTTGTTCGTGATGATGCCGTCCGTGCCGAAGCCCGCCAGGCGCCGCGCGGTGGCCGCGTCGTCCACGGTCCAGGCGAAGACCTTCATCGGACCGTGCGGACCGCGGAGCGCGTGGACCGCCGAGACGTAGTCGGACGACAGTGACCGGTGATCGGGGTTGATCCGGTCGGTGAACTCCGCGTACCGGGGCAGCCGCGTGACCGGAGGCGTCCCCAGGAAGGCCGTCGTGATGCCGGGCCGCAGCCGGTGCACGGTGCGGACACTGTCCGCGCTGAAGCTCTGGACGATCAGTCGGTCCCGCAGGTGCACCGGGTCGAGCCAGCCCTCGTTGCCCAGGAGCCTGAGCGTCTGCCGTTCGATGCCCGGGTACAGCTCGGGGTTCTTGATCTCCAGGACGAGCTTCTGGTGGTTGTGCGAGACACGTTCCATGTACTCCCGCAACGTCGGAACCTTCGCGCCCGCGAACCGCGGGCCGAACCAGCTCCCGGCGTCCAGGCGGGCGATCTCGGCCGCGGTGAAGTCCTTGACCTTCCAGGGGCTTCGGCCGGGATAGACCGTCTCGACGTCGGTCGTGCGCGCCAGTGAGGCGTCGTGGAGGACGACCAGCCGGCCGTCACGGGTGCGCTGGACGTCGTTCTCGACCCAGTCGAACCCCAGCCGGGCCGCGCGGTCGACGGCGGCCAGAGTGTTCTCCGGAGCGTAGGCCGAGGCACCGCGGTGGGCGACGACCAGCGGTGTCGTGATCCGGTCGCCGGCCTTGGCGTGAGGGCTGGGCACTATCGAAACGGCTCCCCCGAGAAGCGCGGCGGTCGTGGCGGCGGCAACGCGCGCGTGCATGCGTTCTCCTCGCGTCGAGCGATCACTGAAAGTACAAGACTGACAGCAGAGAGTCGACGGAGGGGGGAGGCTGGATGGCCGTGGATTGAATGGAGTTGCTCAAGTCCGTTCGCTGTCACCGCACAACTGGGGAGAGGTCGTGATTGTTTGCAGGATTATCGTTCGACCATTCCGGTGGGGGTCGTAATCTCTGCCTCAACCCGGTCCGCTCCGGCGGTTCGGGCCGCCGGGGGCATTTCGGACGGTTCCAGGAGCAACAGGGCGGGAAAGGCAGCCGCGCATGCAAGGCACGGTCGACGGCTTCACCTACGGACTCGTCACACCGCTGGTGGCGTATTTCATGGCCTGCCTGGG
The DNA here is from genome assembly GCF_002911015.1 of Streptomyces populi. Classification (GTDB taxonomy): domain Bacteria; phylum Actinomycetota; class Actinomycetes; order Streptomycetales; family Streptomycetaceae; genus Streptomyces; species Streptomyces populi. The sequence goes on along the minus strand of NZ_KZ626939.1, from coordinate 3,737 downwards.
CGGAGCGCTGGGCCTTCGCTGCACCACCAGGTCCATGCTGGCCGCCGGCTCCTGGCGGGCCGGCTGGCTCGTGCTCGGCTCGATCGCGATCGCCTCCGGCATCTGGACGATGCACTTCATCGCGATGATGGGATTCACCGTCGAGGAGAGCCCCGTCCACTACGACAGGCCGACGACGTTCGCGAGCCTGGGCGTCGCCGTCCTGATGGTCGGCGCGGGGATCTTCATCGTCGGTTACCGGGGGGCCACGGGGTCGGCGCTCTTCACCGGAGGGACCGTCACCGGCCTGGGCATCGCCTCGATGCACTACCTGGGCATGGCCGGGATGCGGCTCAACGGAAAACTCGCCTACAACACCCTCACCGTCTCCGCCTCGGTCGTCATCGCCGTCGTGGCCGCCATCGCCGCCCTCTGGGCAGCCGGGCAAGTGCGTGGGTTCCTCTGGAGCGTGGGGGCGAGCCTCGTCATGGGGCTGGCCGTCAGCGGCATGCACTACACGGGTATGGCGGCGCTCAGCGTGCATCTGCACGGCCCGGTCGGCGGCACCCCCGCCGGGGACTCGGCGGCCGCGCTGCTCGCCCCCATGATGATCGGCCCCCTGGCCCTGCTCTGCCTGGCGGGCGTCGTGGTGATGTTCGATCCGCGGATGGTCGCCGGCAAGCCCGACCGGCGCCCCGCGGAGATCGGACGGCCGGGCGTCCCGGCCCGTCCCGGCTTCGCGCACCCCCCTCGCCGTCCGGCCGCCCACCCCGTGCGGGAGCGCGCGTACCGCCGCCCGCGGACCCCGCAGAACAGGTGACCGGGCCCGGTTGTCGGTGCGGGGTCGTACGGTGGATCCATGCGGCCCGTATCCAAGATCGAACGTTCGGTGGCGCCCTTCGAGGTCGTCAGTCACTTCCAGCCGAGCGGTGACCAGCCCACGGCCATCGCCGACCTCGAGAAGCGCATCCGCGCAGGTGAGAAGGACGTCGTCCTGCTGGGCGCGACCGGCACCGGCAAGTCCGCCACCACCGCCTGGATGATCGAGAAGCTCCAGCGCCCCACGCTCGTCATGGCGCCGAACAAGACGCTGGCCGCCCAGCTGGCCAACGAGTTCCGCGAGCTGCTGCCGAACAACGCGGTCGAATACTTCGTCTCGTACTACGACTACTACCAGCCCGAAGCCTACGTCCCGCAGTCGGACACCTACATCGAGAAGGACTCCTCGATCAACGAGGAGGTGGAGCGCCTGCGTCACTCCGCGACCAACTCGCTGCTGACCCGCCGCGATGTCGTCGTGGTCGCCTCGGTGTCCTGCATCTACGGCCTCGGCACGCCGCAGGAGTACGTGGACCGGATGGTCAGCCTCAAGGTCGGCGACGAGATCGACCGTGACGACCTGCTGCGCCGCTTCGTCGACATCCAGTACACCCGCAACGACGTGGCCTTCGCGCGCGGCACCTTCCGGGTCCGCGGCGACACCATCGAGATCTTCCCGGTCTACGAGGAGCTCGCGGTCCGCATCGAGATGTTCGGCGACGAGATCGAGGCGCTGTCCACGCTGCACCCGCTGACCGGCGAGGTCATCAGCGACGACAACCAGGTCTACGTCTTTCCCGCGTCCCACTACGTGGCGGGTCCCGAGCGCATGGAGCGCGCCGTCAACGACATCGAGAAGGAGCTGGGGGAACGCCTCGCCGAGCTGGAGAAGCAGAACAAGCTCCTGGAGGCCCAGCGCCTGCGGATGCGGACGACGTACGACATCGAGATGCTCCGCCAGATCGGCTCCTGCTCCGGCGTCGAGAACTACTCGATGCACTTCGACGGCCGTGAACCCGGCTCTCCGCCGAACACGCTGATCGACTACTTCCCGGACGACTTCCTGCTCGTCATCGACGAGTCGCACGTCACCGTCCCGCAGATCGGCGCGATGTACGAGGGCGACGCCTCCCGCAAGCGCACCCTCGTCGACCACGGCTTCCGGCTGCCCTCGGCCCTGGACAACCGTCCTTTGAAGTGGGAGGAGTTCCAGCAGCGCATCGGCCAGACCGTCTACCTCTCGGCGACCCCGGGGAACTACGAGCTGTCCCGCTCGGACGGCCACGTCGAGCAGATCATCCGCCCCACCGGCCTGATCGACCCCCAGGTGATCGTCAAGTCCACCGAGGGCCAGATCGACGACCTGGTGCACGAGATCCGGCAGCGCACCGAGAAGGACGAGCGCGTCCTGGTCACCACGCTCACCAAGAAGATGGCCGAGGACCTCACCGACTACTTCCTGGAACTGGGCATCCAGGTGCGCTACCTGCACAGCGACGTCGACACGCTGCGCCGCGTCGAGCTGCTGCGCGAACTGCGTGCCGGTGAGTTCGACGTCCTGGTCGGCATCAACCTGCTGCGCGAGGGGCTCGACCTTCCCGAGGTCTCCCTGGTGGCGATCCTCGACGCCGACAAGGAGGGCTTCCTGCGCTCGGGGACCTCCCTGATCCAGACCATCGGCCGTGCGGCGCGCAACGTCTCCGGCCAGGTCCACATGTACGCGGACAAGATCACCCCGGCGATGGAGAAGGCCATCGAGGAGACCAACCGCCGCCGGGAGAAGCAGATCGCCTACAACAAGGAGCGGGGTATCGACCCGCAGCCCCTCCGCAAGAAGATCAACGACATCGTGGCGCAGATCGCCCGCGAGGACGTCGACACCGAGCAGCTGCTCGGCTCCGGCTACCGCAAGACGAAGGACGGCAAGGGCGCCAAGGCTCCCGTGCCCGCGCTGGGCGGCAAGGCGGCCCGTGCCGCCAAGTCCGCCAAGGGCAAGGACGCCACGCCGACCGACCGCCCCGCGGCCGAACTCGCCCAGCAGATCGAGGACCTGACGGAACGGATGCGCGCCGCGGCGGCGGACCTCCAGTTCGAGATCGCGGCCCGCCTGCGCGACGAGGTGTCCGAGATGAAGAAGGAACTGCGGCAGATGAAAGAGGCGGGAATCGCCTGAGGTCACGCCGATGGCGCCGGACCCCGGACGACGCGCAGTGTGTTGCAAGACCGACACAAAGTCCGCCCCAGGGTTCGGCGCTGTCAGTGCCGCTGCGTAGGGTTCTGTTCATCCGCGGATCCCGCGGCAACAGGGGACAGTTCGAGAGGGGAACAGCGCGTGACGGTCAACATGACCAAGGGTCAGGCCATCAGTCTGCAGAAGAACGACGGGGGCACGCTGACCGCGGTCCGTATGGGTCTCGGCTGGCAGGCGGCCCCCCGGCGCGGCCTGTTCGGCTCGCGCACCCGGGAGATCGACCTCGACGCGTCCGCCGTGCTCTTCGCGGACAAGCAGCCCGTCGACGTGGTGTTCTTCCGTCACCTCGTCAGCGACGACGGCTCGGTTCGGCACACCGGTGACAACCTCGTGGGCGGCGCGGGCCAGGGCGGTGACGACGAGTCCATCCTCGTCGACCTGCAGCGCGTCCCGGTCCACATCGACCAGATCGTCTTCACCGTGAACTCCTTCACGGGCCAGACCTTCCAGGAGGTGCAGAACGCGTTCTGCCGCCTGGTCGACGAGACCAACGGCCAGGAACTCGCCCGCTACACCCTGGCGGGTGGCGGCCAGTACACGGCGCAGATCATGGCGAAGGTGCACCGCTCCGGAAGCGGCTGGCAGATGACGGCCCTCGGCACGCCGGCCAACGGCCGCACGTTCCAGGACCTGATGCCCGCCATCCTGCCGCACCTCTGAGCGGCCGACGCACACGCACACAGCGACA
>NZ_KZ626938.1 GCF_002911015.1 Streptomyces populi | reverse complement strand
TGCTCCAGCGAGGGCGACGTGGTGTCGCTGTCCCACGGGCCGCCAAGGATGTTCGCGTCCCGGGTGAGCCGTACGGATTGCAGGCGGGCCGCCTTGTCGGTGCGCTCCTCGACGAGCAGCCGGTCGCCGCCGACAGCCACCACGGAGGAGATCTTCAGCTCGGACGTGTCGTCCTCGCTCGGGTCGACCACGTTCACCGGGTCGAACCGGTACGCGTACTCCGCGGTCACGGCGCGCTCCCTGGGGGAGAAGCGCAGCAGTCGCGTGTTCCGCGACGCGTCGCCCGCGTCCGCGTCGGGCAGCGAGAGAGGGCTCTGCAACGCCATCACCAGGTCGCCGTCGGGGAGCTGGGCGAGTCCTTCGAGACCTCGGTTGGTCTTGCGGTGGAGCAGGACGGCGGGCAGCGCCTCGACGACCGGGTAGTCCGCGCCGGTCAGATCGAGCCCCTTGGGCACGTAGCGCGCGAGGACCTTCCCGCGCGCGGAGACGTGGACCAGCGACGGGCTGTACTCGTCGACGAGCCAGAACGAGCCGTCCTTCGCCCGCACGATGCCCTCGGTGTCCAGACCGTTCGGGTTGTACGCGAGGGGGGTCCGCGCGTCGTAGGAGTACGGTGCCTCGTCGCGCCCCGCCTGGTCGGACAGTCCGGTGACCGGCTTCCCCGACGATGTGGTGATCGGGATCGAATCGATCACCTTGACGGTGTCACCGCACACCCGGATCTTCACGATCGCCGGATCGAAGCCGGGAACCGGGAACGTACGGCGCTTCTTGCCGTCCACCTTGATCTGGCCGTTGGGTCCCCGGTCGGTGACCGTCCAGAACTCGCCCTTGCGTCCGGCCGGGTAGATGTCGCTGCCGATCCCGCCGAGATCGACACCACGGTCGTCGGTCACCGTGCCGGGCAGCAGCGCGTTGCTGAACGTGCCGAGGGGGATGTCTCCGAGCGTCGCGGTGTGCGTCACCCGCGGCTGCGCGGGTCCGGACGTCGCGTCCGCCGTGCCGGCCATCGCGAAGGCGGCCAGCACGGCGAGCGGCACGCCCAGGGTGACGGACCGGTGGATGCGGCGCTTGCCGTCGACGTGCGGGGACATCAGGCCTCCTGAGGCACAAGTTCGTTGACAGCGCACAGAGTTGGCCCCGTCGCCCAACGGATTGCGACGTACGGGTGAACGCCGCGCGTCGACCGGTCATCGAGTCTTCCGCGGCCGCGGCGAGGACGGTCGGCGGGGCGTCGCCGTCGGCTTCGCGGGGCCGGTGTTCCGCGTCCGGGGCTCGTGCCCGGTGCGCGAGGCCGCCGGGGGTTCCTCGGGGTCGGCTGAGGGGCGAGCATCAGGGATGTATCAGGGTCGCGGTCCGGAACCGTGGGGCACGGGGACCCGTTCTCAGGACAGAGAGCGGCAGCAGCCGCGGAGGAGGCGACACATGTCGAAGAACGCGAAGATCGCCGCAGGAGGTGTGGCGGTCGGCCTGATTCTGTGGATCTGGCTGCCCTGGTGGGCCGCCTTCCTGATCGTGCTGGGAGTTCCGGCGGCCGCGTATCTGGCGCTGGACCCCTCGCAGCGGCGCAGGCTGCGCCGCGTCACCCGCAAGGAACTCGGTCGCTGAGGAGTGGCGGCCGACGGCGATCCGTCCGCCGTCCGCCACTCCGCTCGCCGTGACCGGTGACCGGAGGAACCGACACGGGACCGGTCAAGGGCCGCGTCACCGGGATTCCGCGTGGCGCGGCCGCTCAGCTGGGGCGCACCGCCATCTTGTCCAGGGCCTCCAGGAGGCCGGGCAGCTCCGGCCCGCGACCGACGGGCAGGACCTCGCCGGGCTCCTCGTCGAGCAGGATGAACGCGATGTCGTCGGTCCTGGCGACGAGCGACCAGCCGGGACCGTCGGCGCGCAGGGTACGGGCGTCGCCCGTGGCGAAGGACGAGCGGACACGGCCCAGCGGGGGCGGCGCGTCCACGTACGAGCGGGCCTCGGCGAGAACCCGGCGGATGCCGGCACGGTTCACGGCCTTCTCGTCCCCGCCCTCCTTCTCGTCCTCGCCCCGGGAGTCCTGAGCGTCGCCGGAGGCGTCCTCGGCACCCTCGGAGGGCGCGAACCCGCTGTCGTCGATCTGCTCGCGCCACACCGCCCACTGGAGCGCGATCTCGTCCGCGCCGAGGCGCCGCTGGGCCGGTCCCCAGGTGGTGGTGTCCGGCGGGCTGAGCGGAGGCCGGTCGGTGAGCTCGGCCGACGGATCGTGCGGAGCCGGCACCCCTGGGGTCGAGACGGCCACATCGAGAGGCCAGCCGGGCAGCGCGGCGACGACCGTCCGCTCGTCCGGCGACAGCTCGTGTTCCATCCCGCAGTCCCAGGACGCGATGGCGACGGCGACCAGGGAGACGTCGTCGATGACGACGGTCCAGCGCGCGCCTTCCCCGTCCTGGCCGAGCACCAGCCCGTACCCCTCCGCGAGGGGCGCCAGGTCGAGCGTCGCGCAGGCCTCCGGGTAGTCGTCACCGAGCACGCTGGGGAACTTCGCCGGCGTCAGCAGTACCGCCGTCAGCACGTACAGCGCGTCCTCGTCCCCGGTGGCGACGGCGTCTTCGTCCGTCCCGGCCATTCCAGCCTCCCGATCGCTTCATCTGTCGGCGCACCCTAAGCGACCGGAAGGCACTTGTCACGGGCCCTAAACCCGTGCGGAGCTGCAGCTACCAGGCTGGACAGGGGCGAAACGCCCTCGCGGGTCCACCCGGTCAGGCCGCGGGCAGTCCGAGCAGGGTGCGGGCGACCGCCTGCGGTGACTCGTCGCGTTCCCGGGCGAGAGCGACAACGGCCCGGCAGGCCAGCTCGTTCACCCCGAACGACAGCGCTTCCGGCGACACCCAGGCGGCTGCCTCGTCGATCTGTTCCTGATCGTCCTCCGCGCACGCGGCCACGTACACCGCGGCCGCCTCGAACAGGTTGTATGTGCGCTTTCTCTCCTTCCGGGCCGTCTCCCGCGAGGGGTTCCCGGGCTGTTCGGCCGCGGTCCTGCGCCCGATCGAACGGAGCCTGCCGAATATGCCGGACATCCGGTCACCATCCCCTCGTGATCGCTGATCGTGCGGTTGCTGCTACTCAACGTAGAGATGGAGTCGCGGGGACAGAAGAGGGGCGGCCCGGTGAAGCGGAACCCCCCGTCTCAGCGGCCGGCCGCGTCGAGCGAGTCGAGAGTGGTCCGCAGCCAGGTCAGTTCGGCCTGGCTCGTGGCCCGCGCGACGGTGAGGATGCCGCGCCGGAAGGGGTCGTCCAGCTCCTCGGCCCGCAGCGGCCGGTCGCCGTCGTAGAAGAAGCTCGCGGGCTCCTCCAGGAAGGCCAGTCTGCGGCGCAGCACGGCGGCCTGCGCCCCGGGGTCCGGCAGGTGCCGGAGGAAGGCGAGCACCGTGAACCAGCGGTTCTCGTCCGTGATGTCCCGCTGTGGCGGCTGCGCGAGCCTGCGGCGCAGCTCGCGCCCGCCCTCTTCCGTGAGTGTCAGGACATGGCGAGGGGCGGCCACGGAGCCGGGCTGTGTGGCCCGTTCCAGCAGCCGCGCGTTCTCCAGCCGCTTGATCGCGGGGTACAGCGTGCTCTCCGCCACCGGCTTCACGTGCCCCGTCAGCGCGGTGATGCGCTTGCGCAGCTCGTAACCGTGCAGAGGGGCGTCGTGCAGAAATCCGAGGATGGCCAGTTCCAGCATGTCCACATTCTGGCGCACCGACGCTGTACATCGCTTCGCTTATACCTCGAAACCGATGTATTGTCCTGTGCTGTGGGGAACGAAGGAACGGCGGCAGGGGAGAGCGGTATGCGGCAGGCCGAGTTCGACGGCAGGGGAAGCATGATCCGCTGGACGGAGGCGGCGGGCGGTGGACCCGCGCGCGTGTACGTGCACGGTCTGGGGTCGGCCTCGACGGTCTACAACGCCCACATCGCGGCCCGGCCCGAACTGGCGGGCCGACGCACCCTGTTCGTCGACCTGCCCGGCCACGGCATCAGCGACCGGCCCGTCGGCTTCGGCTACACCCTGGAGGACCACGCCACGGCTCTGGCGGCCGCCCTGGACGCGGCCCACGTCGTCGGGGCGGAACTGGTCGCGCACAGCATGGGCGGCTCCGTCGCCGTCGTGCTCGCCCACCGCCGCCCCGAACTCGTCTCCCGGCTCGTCCTCGTGGAGGCCAACCTCGATCCGCACCCCGCGATCACGGCGGGCAGCAGCGGCATCGCCTCCTACGGGGAGGACGACTACGTCGAGAACGGCGGTCACGCGCGCGTGCTCGAAAAGGTCGGCCACCCCTGGGCCGCGACCATGCGTCTGGCCGATCCGCGCGCCCTGCACCGCTCGGCGACGGGGCTCGTCCAGGGCACCACCCCGACGATGCGCCAGATGCTCGTCGGGCTGACGGTGGAGCGCGTCTACCTCCAGGGCGAACTCAGCGGCGAACTGCCGGGCGCCGAAGCCCTGGAGGCGGCAGGGGTGCGTGTCGTGACAGTGCCGGGAGCCGGACACAACATCATGTTCGACAACGCCGACGCGTTCGCGGCGGCCGTCGCGGGAACGGCCTGACGGCCGGCCGCCGGATCCGGCCGACGGTCATCCCCGGCGTACGGCCAGCGCGAGGAAGCGGGCGTCCTCGTCCGCGTACGAGTTCATGTCCCAGCCCGAAGCGGCCAGCAGGGGGCCCAGGTTGTGCTCGGCGCGCAGGTCGTCCGGAGTGAGCTGCCGGCCCTGGCGGGCCGCGAGCGCCGCCCGGCCGATCGGGTGGAAGAGGGCCAGCGTGCCGCCGGGCCGCACCACCCGGGCCAACTCCCTCAGATTCTCGGCCGGGTTCGGCAGGTGCGCGACGAGCCCGGCCGCGAACACCGCGTCCAGTGACTCCGTGCGCAGCGGCAGCGCGGTGACATCGGTCAGCAGCAGCTGTCCTTCGCCGCCCCGTCCGGCCCGGACCGCGGCCTCCAGCATGGCCGGGGTCAGATCGGCTCCGACGACCACGCCGGTGCCGCCGACTGCCGCTCGCAGCGGAGGCAGGGCGCGCCCGGTGCCACAACCGGCGTCCAGTACGCGGTCGCCCGCGCGCAGTCGCATGTGCGCCACGGCGGCCGTGTACGCGGGCCCGTCGTCGGGGAAACGGCCGTCCCAGCCGGCGGCGCGCGCGCCGAAGAACTCCTGGACGTGTGTGTGGTCGTCGCTCATGTGCCGCATGATCTCTCACCGACACGAAGGACGGCGCGGTGCACACGTTCGAGCCTGACGCGATCGCTCGGGCGCACCTCTCCGTCACTTTGCAACAGCTTTCGAAACGCGCCCCCGTCGTGCGCCCCGGTGCGCACTAGCGTCCCGGGGCCATGGGACACCTGGACCACGCCGCCTTCGGCTGGCTGACCCCCGTACTCTCGTACGCGATGGCCTGCACGGGCTCCGCACTGGGGCTGCGCTGCACGGTCCGCGCACTCGACGCCACCGGACGGTCGCGCCGCAACTGGCTGCTCACGGCGGCCTCCGCGATCGGCACGGGCATCTGGACGATGCACTTCGTGGCGATGCTGGGCTTCGGCGTCACCGGCACGGAGATCCGCTACGACGTACCCTGGACGATCTTCAGCCTGCTGGTCGCCATGGCCGTCGTCGGCGCGGGTCTCTTCGCCGTCGCCTACGGCCGTGACCGGCGCCGCGCGCTCGTCCTCGGCGGGCTCACCGCCGGGTTCGGCATCGTGAGCATGCACTACCTGGGCATGGCGGCGCTGCGACTGCACGGCCGAGTGCACTACGATCCGGCACTCGTCACCCTCTCCGTCGTGATCGGAGTGATCGCGGCGACCGCCGCCCTGTGGGCCGCGCTCTCCATCAGGTCCCCCGCGGCGGTCGCCGTCGCCTCGCTCGTCATGGGCGGCGCGGTGAGCAGCATGCACTACACCGGAATGGCGGCCGTGAGCGTGAGGGTCAGCCCCTCGGGCGACGCGCTGTCCGGCGCCACGGCGATGCAGTTCATCTTCCCCCTCGCCGTCGGTCTCGGGTCCTACCTCTTCCTGACGGCGGCGTTCGTCGCACTGTCCCCGATGCCCGGCCGAACCGAAGCGTCCGTCCCGGTCCGGCGGCCGGCCGGGGGCGTCGCCCGCTGACGCCGCCGTGCGGCCCGGACGGCACGCCCCGAACCTCTCCCGATCGAGGAGGCCATGCGTACACCCCGCAGGACCACAGCCGGCGCCCAGCCGTCGCTCCCGCCGCGCGGCCGTCGCGCGCACGCGGGTCCGCCGGCCGACGAGAGCGCGGACGTCGGAGACCTCCTCACCGGACCTTCTCCGGGAGCGCACACGGGACGGTGGCGCGTCCGGCCCCGTACCGTCCGGGCCAAGATCGTCAGCCTGCTGATGGTGCCCATCGTCTCCTTGCTCGCGCTGTGGGCCCACGCCACCGTGAGCACGGCGCAGGACGTCGCGCGGCTGCGGCAGTCGCAGCGCGTGGACTCGACGGTCCGTGCCCCCGTCGACGCCGCGGTCGCAGCACTCCAGGCCGAACGGGCGGAAGCCGTCCGCTACGCGACCCGTCCCGCCACCGTGTCACCGGGCGACCTCAAGGACCTCTCACGACTCACCGACCGTGCCGTGGCGAAGCTCCGACTCGGAGACCACCACACCGTCGCCGACGGCGCGGACCTGCCCGCCGGGGTCGCCGGCCGCCTCGCCGCCTTCGTCGCCGACGCGGAGCGACTGCGGTCGCTGCGCACCGGTCTGCTGGACCGCAGGACGGGATGGGGCGAGGCGTACGAGGAGTACACCAGGACCATCTCCACGGCGTTCGGTGTCGACGGAGCGCTCACCGGTGTCTCCGGCGCGGGCATGCGCTCCGACGCACGCGTCCTGCTCGAGTTCTCCCGGGCGGGGGAGGCGCTCGCCCGGGAGGACGCCGTGCTCGGCGGGGCCCGGCTCGCCGGGACCCTCGACGGTGAGCGGCTACGCCTGTTCACGGGAGCCGTGAACACCCGCCGCGCCCTGACGGACGCCGCGGCACCGGACCTCGGCGGGCCCGGACGAACCGCGTGGAACGACCTCGTGGAAGGGAGCGCGTACGACGACGTGCGCGCCGTCGAGGACAAGGTGCTTCTCTCGCGTCCCGGAGCCAAAGCCCTCGACGCCGCGCCGGAAGCCGTCTGGAGCATCGCTCACGAGCGGGTGAGCGACGGAATGCGGACGGTCGAGGCCGACGCGGGCCGTGATGCCCCGGACGCGACCGGCCCGCTCGGGCGGGCCCTGCTCACCCCGGCCGGTGCCGCGGTCCTCCTCGGCCTCGCCGCCGTCGTCGCCTCGCTGATGATCTCCGTACGCATCGGACGCGACCTCGTCGTCGAACTCGTGGGACTGCGCGACGGAGCCCTGGACGTCGCCCGCCGAAAACTCCCCGAGGCCATGCGCAGACTGCGCGCCGGCGAGACGGTCGACGTGGACGACGAGGCCCCGCGGGGACTGCCCTCGGAGGACGAGACCGGGCAGGTCGCCCAGGCGCTGAACACCGTGCACAGAGCAGCCCTGCACGCAGCGGTCGAGCGCGCGGAGCTGGCCGACGGGATTTCCGGGGTCTTCGTCAACCTCGCCCGGCGCAGCCAGGTACTCGTGCACCGCCAGCTGAATCTGCTGGACGCCATGGAGCGCAGGTCCGAGGATCCGGACGAGCTGAGCGACCTGTTCCGGCTCGACCACCTCACCACGCGGATGCGGCGTCACGCGGAGAGCCTCATCATTCTTTCCGGAGCCGCGCCCGGACGGGCGTGGCGGAGTCCCGTCCCGCTCACGAACGTGGTCCGGGCGGCGGTCTCCGAGATCGAGGACTACGCGCGCGTGGAGGTACGGCGACTCCCCGAGACGGCCGTGGCCGGCGGAGCGGTCGCCGACATCACCCATCTCCTGGCGGAACTCGTCGAGAACGCCGCCCAGTTCTCGCCCCCGCACACCAAGGTGCGGATCACCGGTGAACCGGTCGCGAACGGCTACGCGATCGAGGTCGAGGACCGGGGACTGGGCATGGGAAAGGAAAGGATCGCCGAGGCCAACCTGCGCATCGAGCGGTCCGCGGCGCTCGATCTGTACGACAGCGACCGGCTGGGCCTCTTCGTGGTCAGCAGACTCTCGGCCCGGCACGGCGTCAAGGTGCGCCTGCAGCCGTCGCCCTACGGGGGGACGACCGCGGTCGTGCTGCTGCCCACGGCACTGCTGCACGACGGCCCGGAGGAACGTTCCCTTCGCGAGGCCGACGCGGACGCGCCGCTGGAAAGGGAGTACACGCGCGTGCCGGTGACCGTCGAGCCCGACGCCGTCCTGGCCGTCGAGGAGCGGCCCGCACTGGTCCCACCGCGGCCGAGGGCTTCCGGGGAACGGACGAACGGATCGCGGAGGACACCACCCCCGGTGAACGGTCCGGAGGATACCGCGCCTTCGGGGGCCACGCCGCTCCGCCCGCACCGTCCCCAGGAGGACACCGCGGGCTCCGACGGGCTTCCGCGTCGGGTCCGCCAGGCGAACCTCGCCCCCCAACTGCGGGAACAGCACGCCGAGGAGCCGGCGGAACTCCCGGCACCCCCGGCGGAGGACGAGCGCACACCCGAACTCGTGCGGGCGCGCATGGCCGCGTACCGGGCCGGCTGGGCACGCGGCGGCGGCCGGTCACCCGGTACCGGCGCAACTCCCGGCCCCGAAAAGGGCAGCGACAGCAGCGAAGGAGATCCCTCATGATCCAGGACCCGAGCACGGACAGCGGCCGGAGGTCCGGCGAACTCGACTGGCTGTTGGACGACATGGTGCTGCGCGTGACCGAAGTACGGCACGCCGTGGTCCTGTCGAACGACGGACTGGCGGTGGGCGCGTCCACCGGTCTGCGGCGCGAGGACGCCGAACACCTCGCGGCCGTCGCCTCCGGATTCCACAGTCTGGCCAAGGGAGCGGGACGCCATTTCGGTGCGGGCGGGGTGCGCCAGACGATGGTGGAGATGGACGAGGGCTTCCTGTTCGTGGCGGCGGCGGGGAACGGTTCGTGCCTTGCCGTCCTGACCGCCGTCACCGCCGACATCGGGCTCGTGGCGTACGAGATGGCGCTTCTGGTCAAGCGGGTCGGCGAGCATCTCCATGCCCCGCCCCGGGGTACCGCACAGTCGCCCGCGGCAGGATGACCGAGGACGGCCCGCACCGATGACCGAGGACACACCGGGCACCCCGCCACGGCCGGGCAGCCAGTGGTACGACCAGGAGGCGGGACCGCTCGTCCGCCCCTACGCCGTGACGGGCGGCCGCACCAGAGCCGGTCCGGCCGGGACGCACTTGGACCTGATCGCCCTGGTCATGTTGGACAGGGCGGTGGCGGGAGCCGACGAGGACACCTCGCTCGGCCCGGAGCACCGGACCCTGATCGAACTGTGCCGTGCGGAGACCCTGTCGGTCGCCGAGCTGGCCGCGGGCACCGGTCTTCCTGTGGGTGTGGTCAGGGTGCTCCTGGGCGACCTCCTGGAACGCGGCCGTGTCACCGTCAGCCGCCCGGTACCGCCCGCGCACCTGCCCGACGAGCGAATCCTCCGCGAGGTGATCGAGGGGCTGAGGGCGCTCTAGGCGATCCGTACCGGTCGGAGCCACGGCCTTTCACGCTCACTCCTGAGCACGGAACGGGCGCGTTCCGCCCGCAAGGGGCGATGTGCGGTCCAACCGCGCCCGACGCGGACCTGGTTGTCATGATGCTGGCTTCGCGCACCCGCACCGACGCACCGATGCCGGCAGTCGCCGGCACTCCCGAGAGAAGTGATCGATGGTCTTCGAGAACTCCGACGCCACGGGTGGCGACCCGACCGCCCTGGCGCTGAAGATACTGGTCGCCGGCGGGTTCGGGGTGGGGAAGACCACCCTGGTGGGCGCGGTCAGCGAGATCCGGCCGCTGCGTACCGAGGAACTGCTGAGCGAGGCCGGGCAGTCGGTCGACGACACCGGCGGCGTGGGCCAGAAGATCACCACGACAGTGGCCATGGACTTCGGGCGCATCACCATCCGATCCGGCCTCTCGCTCTATCTCTTCGGAACACCCGGCCAGGACCGCTTCTGGTTCCTGTGGGACGAGTTGTCGACGGGAGCTCTGGGCGCCGTCGTCCTCGCCGACACCCGACGGCTCGAGGACTGCTTCCCGGCGGTGGACTACTTCGAGCACCGTCGGATCCCCTTCGTGGTGGCCGTCAACCGCTTTCCGGACGCTCGCGCTTATGAGGCCCGGGACGTCTCTCGCGCCCTCGACCTCGACGGCGGGACGCCGGTCGTCCTCTGTGACGCCCGTGACCGCGACTCCGGGAAGGAAGTGCTGATCCGGCTCGTCGAATACGCGGGGAGGGTGTACACTGCCCGGCTGCTCGAATCCGTCGGCTGAGGCCGCCTGCCATCCGCGTCGGCTCTTCCGGTCTTCCGGCGCCACGGAGCCGTCGCACGGCTTTCCCGGAGTGCGCCCGCTCGTCGGCCATCTTCTCTGCCATGCCTCCCGTCCGCCTTGCCCGGACGGCGGCTGTGGGGAAGGCTTGCTGGTCGAATCCTCCGGCCAGGGGGAACGGCACACGGGGAGACCGGATCATGGAGCAGAACACGGGACTCGGCTGGCTGCTGGACGACCTCACCGGCCGCGTCGAGCACGTTCGGCACGCGCTGGTGCTGTCCAACGACGGGCTGGTGACGGGCGCGAGCACGGGACTGCGGCGCGAGGACGCGGAACATCTCGCCGCGGTGTCGTCGGGACTGCACAGCCTGGCCAAGGGCTCCGGCCGCCATTTCGGCGCCGGGCAGGTACGGCAGACGATGGTCGAGTTCGACGACGCGGTGCTCTTCGTCACCGCGGCCGGCACGGGCAGCTGCCTGTCCGTGCTCAGCGGGGCGGAAGCGGACATCGGCCAGGTCGCCTACGAGATGACGTTGCTGGTGAACCGCGTGGGCGAACACCTTCGCGTGGACGCGCGTCAGCCGGAAGGTAAGCCGGCTTCAGAGTTCTGACCTGCTGATACGCCGTGGCGGCTGGGGTTTTCCACAGGCCCGCCACGATGTCCGACAAGCCGGATACGGTTTTTCCCTGGGCGAGCGCACACCGGCGCGAACCCTCCACATCACAGGGGAGACCGTCATGTCCGGGACCACCGTCACGCAGTCCGCCACCTTCTCGCTCAGCCGGGCCGCGCGGGAACTGGAGCTCGGGCGAGGCGAGTTCGATCTGGCCCTGCACCTCGGGTGGGTGCGCTCGGTCCCCGACGAGGGGGGCGGGGGACGCCGGATCACCCGCGAGGAGATCGACCGGGTGCGGACGGAAGCCGGCTTCCCGGAGACGCTGCGTGCACGGGTGAAGGCCGTCGGCACCACGGAGGGCGCCGCTCTCATGGGCGTCACGACCACTCGGTTCACCCGCCTCGCCCGCCTGGGGCTGGTGGTGCCGGTCAAATTTTATCTGAACCGCTATCGGGTCGTCGTCTGGCTCTACCTCGCCGAGGAACTAAGGCAGTTCGCGGCCGACGAGCAGAACGCACCGCTGCTGAGCGGCCGGACACCCGAAAGTCTCCGGGACCAGCTGGGCGAAGGCCTGGACCTTCGTCCCCGCAACTGGCGTGGCCGCCACATGGGGTTCCTGCTGAGGCGGACCGAGGATCCCTGGGCCCGTGCCGCGGTGGTGGCGTCCCTGCTCGACCCCGTCCAGGTGGCCGAGATCGTCAAGGATCCCTACGAGCGCTCCCACCTCAACCGCCTTCGGCCCGCGCCTGTTTCACAGGCCGCGCCGGACTCGCCCGGAGCCCTGATCGTCGAACGCATCACGACGGCGGACGACCCGGACGAGATCGGCTGGCTCAGGGCGGACCTGGGGCAGAGCGTTCTGGAAGCCAGGGAGGATCACCCCGCGCCCCGCCCGGCACCGGACATCCCGGCCGTTCCGGCTCCGGCGCCCGTGCCGTCGGCCGGCCGACCGACGGGGGCTCCGCCATCAGTGGTCCGGCCGTCACCGGGCGGCCCTCCGCGCGCCGCGCGGGAACGCCTCCCCGCCGCGGGCGGTCTGCTCACCTCCCCGGAGTCCGCGCGGCCACGGAGGCTGCTCACATGGCTGCGCCGAAGGAGCCCGGACGCGCGTCCGCCTACAGCGCCCTGAACAACCCCTCCTGAACGACCGAGACGAGCAGGCGTCCTTCGAGGTCGTAGATGCGCCCGCGGGCCAGACCCCGGCCGCCGGTCGCGATCGGAGACTCCTGGTCGTACAGGAACCACTCGTCCGCGCGGAACGGCCGGTGGAACCACATGGCGTGGTCCAGCGAGGCCATGTCGAAGCCGCGCGGTCCCCACAGAGGTTCCACCGGGATGCGGACCGCGTCCAGGAGAGTCATGTCGCTCGCGTAGGTGAGAGCGCAGGTGTGCACGAGCGGATCGTCGCCCAGCGGTCCGACGGCGCGCATCCACACGGCGCTGCGTGGCTCGGCGTCCTTGGTCTCCTCGGGCGTCCAGCGCAGCCGGTCCACATAGCGGATGTCGAACGGCTGACGCCGCGCCATGCGCTCCAGCGCTTCGGGCAGAGCGCCCAGATGCTCCTTGATCTCCTGCGTCACCGTCGGCAGGGACTCGGGGGACGGCACCTCGCGGGCCGGCGGCAGCTGGTGCTCGAAGCTCCCTTCCTCGGGCTTGTGAAAGGAGGCGGTCAGATTGAAGATCGTGCGGCCCTGCTGCACCGCGGTGACCCGGCGCGTGGTGAACGACCGCCCGTCCCGCACCCGCTCGACCTGGTACACGATCGGGACGCCCGGCCGGCCCGGACGCAGGAAGTACGCGTGCAACGAGTGCACCGGCCGGTCGCCCTCGGTGGTGCGGCCCGCGGCGACCAGCGCCTGGCCCGCCACCTGGCCGCCGAAGACCCGCTGCAGCGACTCCTCCGGGCTGCGCCCGCGGAAGATGTTGACCTCGATCTGCTCCAGGTCGAGCAGATCGACGAGCCTCTCGGCCGGGTTCGTCATCGGTGGGATTCTCCTGTGCTCACAGCTGTCCGACATCGGTGACCTTGACGACGGCACGGCCCTCGGCGTCCGAGGCCGTGAGGTCGACCTCCGCGCTGATGCCCCAGTCGTGATCGCCGTTCGGGTCCGCGAAGGTCTGCCGGACGCGCCACAGACCGTTCTGCGGCTCCTCCACGATCGAGAGCAGCTTGGGGCCACGGGCGTCGGGACCGGTACCGAGGTCCTCGTACTCGTCCCAGTACTTGTCCATCGCCTCGCCCCACGCGTCGGCGTCCCAGCCGGACTCGCCGTCCATCTCGCCGAGTTCGTCGACGTTGTCCAGAGCGGCCAGTTCGACCCTGCGGAACATCGCGTTGCGGACGAGGACACGGAAGGCGCGGGCGTTCGAGGTGACCGGCTTGACCTGGTCGGCCTTCTCCTGGGCCTCCTCGGCCGTCATCACCTCGGGGTTGGCGAGCTGTTCCCATTCGTCGAGGAGGCTGGAGTCGACCTGTCGCACCATCTCTCCGAGCCAGGCGATCAGGTCCTCCAGGTCCTCGGACTTGAGGTCGTCCGGGACGGTGTGCTCAAGGGCCTTGTAGGCGCTGGCCAGGTAGCGCAGGACGATGCCCTCGGTGCGGGCGAGTTCGTAGAAGGAGACGAACTCGGTGAAGGACATGGCCCGTTCGTACATGTCGCGGATGACGGACTTCGGCGACAGCGGGTGGTCGCCGACCCACGGATGGCTCTTGCGGTAGGTGTTGTAGGCGTGGAAGAGCAGTTCCTCCAGCGGCTTGGGGTACGACACCTCCTGGAGCCGCTCCATGCGCTCCTCGTACTCGACGCCGTCGGACTTCATCGCGGCCACGGCCTCGCCCCGGGCCTTGTTCTGCTGGGCCGCGAGGATCTGCCGCGGTTCGTCCAGCGTGGACTCCACCACGGACACCATGTCCAGGGCGTACGACGGGGAATCGGGGCCCAGCAGGTCGAACGCGGCGAGCGCGAACGTGGACAGCGGCTGGTTGAGCGCGAAGTCCTGCTGGAGGTCGACGGTCAGCCGCACGATGCGGCCGGTCGGGTCGGGCTCGTCGAGCTTCTCCACGATGCCGCCGTCGAGGAGCGAACGGTAGATCGCGATGGCCCGGCGGATGTGCCGCAGCTGCTGCTTGCGCGGCTCGTGGTTGTCCTCCAGCAGATGCCGCATCGCCTCGAAGGCGTTGCCGGGCCGTGCGATCACCGAGAGCAGCATCGTGTGCGTCACGCGGAAGCGAGAGGTCAGCGGCTCGGGATCGGAGGCGATCAGCTTCTCGAAGGTGCTGTCCGTCCAGCCGACGAAGCCCTCGGGCGCCTTCTTGCGGACCACCTTGCGGCGCTTCTTCGGGTCGTCGCCCGCCTTGGCGAGCGACTTCTCGTTCTCGATGACGTGCTCCGGCGCCTGGGCGACGACGTAGCCCGCCGTGTCGAACCCCGCGCGCCCGGCCCGGCCGGCGATCTGGTGGAACTCGCGGGCGCGCAGCGTGCGCACCCGGGTCCCGTCGTACTTCGTCAGAGCGGTGAACAGCACCGTGCGGATGGGGACGTTGACGCCGACACCGAGGGTGTCCGTGCCGCAGATGACCTTCAGGAGGCCGGCCTGTGCCAGCTTCTCCACCAGCCGCCGGTACTTGGGCAGCATGCCGGCGTGGTGCACACCGATCCCGTGGCGCACGTAACGGGAGAGATTGCGGCCGAACTTGGTGGTGAACCGGAAGTTGCCGATCAGCTCGGCGATCTGGTCCTTCTCCTCGCGCGTGCACATGTTGATGCTCATCAGCGCCTGCGCCCGCTCCACGGCCTGTGCCTGGGTGAAGTGCACGATGTAGACCGGGGCCTGCTTGGTGGCGAGCAGTTCGGTGAGCGTCTCCGTCAGCGGAGTGAGCACGTACTCGTAGGACAGCGGGACGGGACGGGTCGCCGAGCGGACCACCGCCGTGGGGCGGCCGGTGCGGCGGGTGAGGTCCTTCTCGAACATCGAGACGTCACCGAGCGTCGCCGACATCAGGATGAACTGCGCCTGCGGAAGTTCCAGGATCGGGATCTGCCAGGCCCAGCCCCGGTCGCCCTCGGCGTAGAAGTGGAACTCGTCCATCACGACCTGACCGACGTCGGCGTGCTTGCCGTCCCGCAGCGCGATGGACGCGAGGACCTCGGCGGTGCAGCAGATCACCGGGGCGTCGGCGTTCACGGAGGCGTCGCCGGTGAGCATGCCGACGTTCTCGGTGCCGAACATCTTGCACAGCTCGAAGAACTTCTCCGAGACGAGTGCCTTGATCGGCGCCGTGTAGAAGGTGACCTCGTCCCGGGCGAGCGCGGCGAAGTGCGCCCCCGCGGCGATCATGCTCTTGCCCGAGCCGGTGGGGGTCGAGACGATCACGTTCGCACCCGAGACCACCTCGATCAGCGCCTCCTCCTGATGGGGGTAGAGCGTGATGCCGCGCTCCCCGGCCCACGACTCGAAGGCTTCGTAGAGGGCGTCGGGGTCGGTGGTCTGCGGCAGCTGATCGATAAGGGTCACGCCCCCATCTTGCCTGTCGATACACGTGATGGGGGAATCGGATGTCCGGGGGAAGATCGCGACCGTTACGCTGTGGCGCCGGTGACGCGTCAGCGGGCACGGGCAACTGGACAGCGTCGCAAGAGAAATGGGGCAGGGAACGGCCATGATGGGACCAGCACACTCACTGTCGGGGGCCGCGGCCTGGCTGGGCGTCGGAGCGGCGGCCGCCGCGGCCGGCCACGCCATGCCCTGGCCGGTCCTGCTCGTCGGTGCCCTGATCTGCGCCGGCGCCGCTCTCGCCCCGGACCTGGACCACAAGGCGGCCACCATCTCGAACGCCTTCGGACCGGTGTCGAAAAGGCTGTGCGAGATCGTCGACAAACTCTCCTACGCCGCCTACAAGAGCACCAGGAAGCCGGGCGACCCCCGGCGCAGCGGCGGTCACCGCACACTGACGCACACCTGGGTGTGGGCGGTGGCGATCGGATCGGGCACGGCGGTGCTGGCGATCACCTGTGGCCGCTGGGCGGTCCTCGGGATCCTCTTCGTGCACATGGTGCTCGCCATCGAGGGTCTGCTGTGGCGGGCCGCCCGCGGTTCGAGCAGCAACGTCCTGGTCTGGCTGCTCGCCGCGACGAGCTCGTGGATCCTCGCGCAGACCCTGGACAAGCCGGGCAACGGCTCGGACTGGCTGTTCACGGCGCCGGGCCAGGAGTACCTCTGGCTCGGGCTGCCGGTCATCCTCGGCGCCCTGGTGCACGACATCGGGGACGCGCTGACGGTGTCCGGCTGCCCGGTCCTGTGGCCCATCCCGATCGGCCGCAAGCGCTGGTACCCGGTGGGCCCGCCCAAGGCGATGCGCTTTCGCGCGGGAAGCTGGGTCGAGCTGAAGGTACTGACGCCGGTGTTCATGGTGCTGGGCGCCGTGGGCTGCGCCGCCGCGTTGAACTTCATCTGAGTCCGGCGGTCCCCCGGCCGCACCGGCGTGCGGCGGTCCCCCGGCCGCACCGGCGCCCTTTGTCTCCCGGGCCGTCCCGGAGCCCGGCGTCGTTCCTCTCACCGGGCGGCGCCGGGCGGGCGGCGTCCGTGGGGGAGGAGCGCCGCTGCGGTCCCGTCGGGGGTCCGGCCCGGGCGGCGGGACGGCCTTCACGCGATGGAGGGCACCCGCCGCGCTCAGCCGTCCTTCCCCCCGCCGGACCCCTGCTCCCCGCCGCCGAAACGCCGCTCGAACCGGTCGATGCGGCCCTCCGAGTCCACCGTGCGGGCCTTGCCCGTGTAGAAGGGGTGGCTCTCGGAGGAGATCTCGACGTCCACCACCGGGTAGGTCTCGCCATCGTCCCAGTCGATGGTCCGATCGCTCTTCGCGGTGGAGCGCGTGAGGAAGGCGTAGCCGGCGGTGCGGTCACGGAAGACCACGGGGCGGTAGTCGGGCTGCTTGTCCTGCTGCATGGCAATTCCTCGGGGAAGGCGCGGGACGCGTGCCGGTCAGCCGGACACGGCGTCCTCGTCGACGATGTGCATCGCGGCTTCCTCCGCCGAGGCCGCGGCGCCGTCGATGCCGATGTCCGTGGCGATGAGCCCGCTCTCCTCGTCCTCGTGAGCGCCCTCGTTCGGGGCCACCAGACGGCCGGAGCGGAGGGCGCCCACCTCGTTGTCGAGGGGCTCTCCGTCGGTGTCGTCACAGTCACCGATGCCGTCCCCGTCGGATTCGGCGATGTCGGGCAGCTCGTCGGCGAGGCGCTGGTCCAAGGTCTCGCCCGCCCGGCGTTCCGAGGCGGTCACACCCTGGTGCTCCACCGCCCACGGCCGCTCCGGCGGGGACCAGCCGCGGTCCAGGGGGTCACTCACGCCGTCCGCGACCAGTGTGTCCTCGGCGTCGAGCAGCCCCGCGTCGTCCTGTACCTCGGATCCGTCGGGCTGGTAGACGTCGTCTCCCCATCCGTCGGCGCTGTCCACGGGTACCTCCAGGGGGTGCGGACGGGACCGGAGCCGCCGTGTTCGACGGCGGGCGCGCGGGCCCGAGGGCACAGGCGTCGCTCCGCGCGAACCGGGTGGTTCCCGGGAGTCCCCCGAGCGGGTGCCCACGTCCAGCCTTCCACCCCCCTTCGGCACCGCGCAACGCCACAGGGGCCGACCAGCAGCGCCGCACGGGCCGAGGCCGGACCCGTCCGGCCTCTCGCGCGGTGCGCCGAGGACGGCCAGGACGCCGCGTCCGGTGAGCTGCGAAACCTCGTCGGCCGAGCCCGCGGTCGGGGGCGGTCGTCGTCGGTACTCACCGCTGACCCGCGGAAGGACACCGGAACACCGCACGGAGCGGACGGTCGCCCGCCGGTCCGCTCAGCCGCGGACGAGGGAACGGACCGACGCACGGTGAGCACGGGCACGGCCCGGAGCGACATCGGCAGCATCGCCCCGGTCGCCCGGGCCGGGCCCGGGCGCCGTGCGGAATCACCCGGCGTCCGGCTCGCGCGCGGCAGCCGGTGGTCCCGGCCGGGGCCGCTCACCCGTGCCAGGACCTCCACAGCGCCGCGTACGCGCCGTCCGCCGCGACCAGTTGCCCATGACTGCCGAGTTCGCTGATGCGGCCGTTCTCGACCACGGCGATGACGTCCGCGTCATGGGCGGTGTGGAGGCGGTGGGCGATGGCGACGACGGTGCGGCCGTCGAGAACGCGGGCCAGCGAACGTTCCAGATGGCGGGCCGCCCGCGGATCCAGGAGCGAGGTCGCCTCGTCCAGGACCAGGGTGTGCGGGTCGGCCAGGACGAGCCGGGCCAGCGCGATCTGCTGGGCCTGGGCCGGAGTGAGCGCGAACCCGCCCGAGCCGACCTCGGTGTCCAGGCCGTCGTCCAGCGCCCGCGCCCAGCCGGTCGCGTCGACCGCGCCGAGAGCCGCCCACAGCCGGGCGTCGACGGAGGCGGAGCCTTCGCCCGGAGCCTTCGCCGGGGTCCGCTCCTGCTCCTCGCCCTCGTCCTCGTCCTCGTACTGCCGGGAGCGGGGGACGGCGAGCAGCAGGTTGTCGCGCAGGGAGCCCACGAACACGTGGTGCTCCTGGTTGACCAGGGCCACATGCGCGCGGACCTCCTCCGCGGGCATCCGGGACAGCTCGGCGCCGCCGAGGGTGACCCGGCCGTCCCGGGGCGCGTAGATCCCGGCGAGCAGCCTGCCGAGCGTGGACTTGCCCGCGCCGGACGGACCGACCAGGGCGAGCCGGGTGCCGGGCGGTACCGCCAGGGAGACCTCCCGCAGCACGTCCACGCCCGCGCGGTAGCCGAAGCGCACCCGGTCCGCGTGGACGTCACGTCCGTCCGGCGCCACGGCCGGGTCGCCCGCGTCCGGCTGGATCTCCCGGACGCCCACCAGCCGCGCCAGCGAGACCTGGGCGACCTGGAGCTCGTCGTACCAGCGCAGGATCAGTCCCACCGGGTCGACGAGCATCTGGGCGATCAGCGCACCCGTCGTCAGCTGGCCCACCCCGATCCAGCCCTGGAGGGCCAGGCACCCGCCGATCATCAGGACCGAGCAGAGCACTGTCACATGCGTGATGTTGACGACCGGGAAGAGGACCGACCGCAGCCAGAGCGTGTAGCGTTCCCACGCGGTCCATTCCCGGACCCGGCGGTCCGACAGCGCGATGCGGCTCCCGCCCAGACGGTGCGCCTCGACGGTGCGTCCGGCGTCGACCGTCTCGGCGAGGACGGCGGCGACGGCCGCGTACCCGGCAGCCTCCGACCGGTAGGCGGCCGGCGCCCGTCTGAAGTACCAGCGGCAGCCCACCACCAGCAGCGGAACGGCGACCAGCACGGCGGGAGCGAGCACCGGGGCGGTCACGGCGAGTCCGCCGAGCAGCAGGGCCGCCCACACCACGCCGATGGCCAGCTGCGGCACGGCCTCGCGCATCGCGTTGGCGAGCCGGTCGATGTCGGTGGTGATGCGGGACAGCAGGTCGCCGGTCCCGGCCCGTTCCAGGACGCCGGGCGGCAGACCGACCGACCGTACGAGGAAGTCCTCGCGCAGATCGGCCAGCATCCGCTCGCCGAGCACGGCACCGCGCAGCCGCACCTGCCGTACGAACACCGCCTGGACGACGAGCGCGACGACGAACAGGGCGGTGGTGGTCCCCAGACGGAGGTCGCGCGCGTGGTCCGAGACGCGTTCGACGACCGAGCCCAGCAGATAGGGTCCGGCCATCGAGGCCACGACGGCCACGGCGTTGACGGCGACCAGGAGCAGGAAGGCCCTGCGGTGCCGTCGGAACAGCTCGGTCACGTAGGCGCGTACGGTCGCGGGCGCGCCGACGGGCAGGGTGTTCGCCGTCGTCGGAGCGGCCGGGTCGTACGCCGGTGGCGCCACGCCGATCATGCGGTCTCCTCGATCTCTTCCAGTACGCCGTCGAGAACGGCCTCGTCGTCCAGGGCCACCCCGCCGGGCACGGTCCGGTCCGCGGCTCCGGCGGCGGCCTCCTCCCCGGTCTCCCGGGTCACCACGTCCCGGTACCGCGGTTCGCTGTGCACCAGTTCGCGGTGCACGCCGACCGCGACGACCTCGCCCTCGCGGACCAGGACGACCCGGTCCGCGTGGTCCAGGAGCAGCGGTGAGGAGGTGAAGACCACGGTCGTGCGCCCGGCGCGCAAGGAGCGGACTCCGTCGGCGATCCGGGCCTCGGTGTGCGAGTCGACCGCGGACGTCGGCTCGTCCAGGACGAGAACCTCCGGGTCCGTGATCAGGGACCGGGCCAGCGCGAGCCGCTGGCGCTGGCCCCCGGACAGGGAGCGCCCGCGTTCCGTGACGCGCGCGTCCATCGGATCCTCGGTGTCGAGCGAACCCTGGGTGAGCGCGTCCAGCACGTCGCCGCACTGCGCGGCGGACAGGGCCGCCTCCGCGCTCACGAGACCCGACGCGGGCACGTCGAGCAGTTCGCGCAGGGAGCCGGACAGCAGCACCGGGTCCTTGTCCTGGACGAGGACGGCGGTGCGGGCGCACTCCAGGGGCAGCTCGTCCAGCGGTACGCCCCCGAGGACCACCGAGGTGTTCCTCGGGCCGCCTTCGACGCGGGTCTCCTCGCCCGGGCCGGAGGCGTGGCCGCCGAGCCGTTCGGCCAGCAGCCCCGCCGCGTCCGGGTCCCCGCACACCACGGCGGTGAGCCGGCCGGCGGGAGCC
The DNA here is from genome assembly GCF_002911015.1 of Streptomyces populi. Classification (GTDB taxonomy): domain Bacteria; phylum Actinomycetota; class Actinomycetes; order Streptomycetales; family Streptomycetaceae; genus Streptomyces; species Streptomyces populi. Next base: position 10,507 of record NZ_KZ626938.1, on the reverse strand, counting down.
AGCAGACCGGTCACCGGGTCGTACAGATCGCCGCTCGGCACCTCCGCGGCGAGCGAGCCGCCGCTGTCCACGGTCCGTTCCAGGGACAGCACCCGGGCCGCTCGCCTGGCGGACGGACGGGAGAAGGAGTAGGCCATGGCGATCTCTTCGAAATGCCGCAAGGGGTATGTGAGCAGCATGACGGCGCTGTACACGGTGACGAGTTCCCCGACCTCGATCCGGCCGTCCCGGGCCAGCTGCACACCGCGCCAGACGACGGCGATCATCAGCAGACCGGGCAGAAGCACCTGGATCGCCGAGATCAGCGACCACATGCGCGCACTGCGCACGGCGGCCCGGCGGACCTCCTGGGAGGCGCGGCGGTAGCGGTCGAGGAAGAGCTCCTCGCCGCCGATGCCGCGCAGCACCCGCAGGCCCGCGACGGTGTCGGAGGCCAGCTCGGTGGCACGGCCCGCCTTCTCCCGCTGGAAGTCGGCGCGCCGGGTGGCCCGGGGCAGCAGCGGCAGTACGGCCACCGCCAGCACGGGTACGCCCACGGCGACGATCACGCCCAGGGCCGGCTGGTAGACGGCCAGGGTCGCGCAGACCACCACGACCGTCACGGCGGCCGCCGAGAACCGGGACACGGCCTCCACGAACCAGCCGATCTTCTCGACGTCGCCGGTGGAGACCGCGACCACCTCGCCCGCCGCGACGCGCCGCGTCAGCGCGGAGCCCAGCAGCGCGGTTCTGCGGGCCAGCAGTTGCTGGACGCGCGCGGCCGCGGTGATCCAGTTGGTGACCGCGGTGCGGTGCAGCATGAGTTCGCCCAGGGCGATGCACGCGCCGCACCCCGCCATCAGCACGCCGGTCAGGGCGAGCCGGGTGCCGGAGCGGTCGACGACGGACTGGACGGCCAGGCCGACGCAGAACGGCAGCGCGGAGACGGCCAGGAAGTGCAGCAGGCCCCAGGCCAGGGCCTTGAGCTGTCCGCCGAGCTGATTCCGCCCGAGCCACCACAGGAATCGGGGACCTGAGCGCGCGTCGGGCACACCCGGGTCGGGATACGGAAGGTCTTGGATCTGCATGACGTCCCAGTGGCTCGTGTCAGGAGATGGAGGGAGCTCCGGATTTCGGCAGCCGTTCGGCCGCGGGGGCCGACAGCAAACCGTGAAAGGTTCGCGTCGCAGCGTGGTCGAAAGCAAACGGTTTTCCGCCCAGGTGAGGGGAACCGGCCCGGGGCGACCGGGCCCGGCCGGGACGGGAGGGAGGGGAGGGAGGGGAGGGCGATCCGTCCGGTACGCAGTGCGAGGATGGACGGCATGCGAAAGAACGGTGCGATGCGTACGGGGCTCGTGGCCATGGTCTGCGGGGCCGTCGCCGTCACCCTCTCGGCCTGCGGTGGTCCGGAGGGCGGGGGCGGGAGCGGTGCGAAGAGCCACGCGGGAGGCCGGGGCGGGACCGCCCGTACGAGTGCGCCCGCCGACCCGACACGCATCCCCGACGTGGGTGACCGGATCCAGCGGCAGATCCCCTCGAACTCCCGTCAGGTCGTGGCGGTGTACGGCGAGGGCAAGGACTCCGCGGACTCCACGGTCGTGCTCTACACGAAGTCCGGCTCGGCCTGGGAGAAGACGCGCAGCTGGGCCGCGCACAACGGGAAGAAGGGCTGGACCACGGACCACCACGAGGGCGACAAGCGCAGCCCCGTCGGTGTGTTCACCCTCAGCGACGCCGGTGGCGTGCTCGACGATCCGGGAGCCCGGCTGCCGTACACGCAGTCGGGGGGTTTCCAGGCACCGCACTACTGGGCGAAGTCGCACTGGCACGACTTCGACTACGTCATCGCCATCGACTACAACCGTCTCAAGGGCAGTCCGCCGAACGATCCGACCCGCCCCTTGGGCCAGAGCAAGGGCGGCAGCATCTGGCTGCACATGGACCACGGCAGCGGTACGTCGGCGTGCGTGAGCGTGTCCAAGCCGGCCATGGAGTACCTCCTGCGCACACTCGATCCGGAACGGCATCCCGTGGTGGTGATGGGGGACAAGGCGGACCTGAAGGCCTAGCGGGCCGAAGCCCCGGACCGGGCCGGACCGGGCCGGGGGCCGCCGAGGCCCGGGGGCGGTGCCCGGAGGCGATGCGCCATTGCGGCCGGCCCGGCCGCCCCGTAGAACACCGCACATGAGTAGACCGGTCATCATGTCCACGCTCGCCGGAGTGATCCTCGTGGCGAGCGCCCTCCTCGGGGCGGGCCCGGCTCCGGCGGCCACCGCGTCCGTCGCGGCTCATGCGTCCGGAGCCCTGGCCGCGCCTGTCGCCGGACCGGCCGACGTGCCCGCCGAGTTCGGCAGCGACTGGCACGACCCCGTCACCGCCACCCCGCCCGTCGGCAGGCCGTCCGGGAAGTCCTGCGAAGTGACGCTCGCCGAGGCGCAGTTCCGCGACTTCACGCCCTACACGGGCACGTACACCCCGCCGTCGGGCTGCGGCGACCGCTGGAGCAAGGTCGTGCTCCGGCTCGAAGGCAAGGTCAAGGGGCGCCAGTTCGACCGCCTCGGCTATCTGCACATCGGCGGGGTGGAGATCCTCCGTACGTCCACCCCGGAGCCGTCGCCCGACGGCATCGAGTGGTCCGTCGAGACGGACGTGACGCGCTACAGCTACACGTTCCGGCGGAGCCAGGACGTCGAGATGCTGATCGGGAACGTCGTCGACGACACCTACACCGGAGTTCTCGACGTCAGGGCCACCCTGACGTTCTACACGGGCAGGCCGGCCGTGACCCCCGACCGCGTCCTGACCCTCGAGGACGGCACCCTGACCACGCCGCGCAACAGCGAGCACGTGATCGCCGAGGTGTACGCGACCGGGTCCGGCGGTGGCTGCGAGGAGGTCTGGTACCTGACGGTCCCGGGCGAGGCGCCGTATTCCTGCAAGGCGGGCGACGGCCCCTACCGTGAGGTGCAGATCAAGGTCGACGGCCGACTCGCGGGAATCGCCGCTCCGTTCCCGACCGTGTGGACCGGCGGCTGGTCCAACCCCTTCCTCTGGTACGTGATTCCGGGGCCCCGCGCCTTCGCCGTCAAGCCCATCGAGTACGACCTGACCCCGTTCGCCGGGCTGCTCGACGACGGGCGTCCGCACCGGATCGACGTCTCCGTCGTCGGCGCCCCCGAGGGGCAGTCCGGCTGGAGCCTGCCCGTCAACGTGCTCGTCCGGCAGGACGCGAAGCGCTCCCACGTGAGCGGTGCGCTCGTCCGGGCCGAGGCGGGCGGCCTCACCGACGCGTCCACGTACACGCCGGGTCCCCGGAACCGGGTCGACACCGAGGGAAGGCACCGGCTGACCGTCGCCGGATACCTCGACACCTCGCACGGCCGGGTGCTGACGACCGTCGACCGCACCCTCGCGAACAGTTCCACGCACCGCTGGACCGAGGGCGAGGACACCGACGGCCTCGAGGCGACGTGGACCGACGACGAGGCGGTGACCGTCGACGGGCGCGGCCCCGCCGCGACGACGCGTACCCGGCGCACGTACACGATGGACGGCACGACGACGCTCGGCGCGGACGACCGGCTGCGGACCGTGCTGACGCTCGGCGACCGGGCCGTCGTGACCGAGGCGTCCGGCGGCCGGCCCGCCACGTGGTCACGGCTCGACGACACCTACACGGGCGACGCGACGTACACGGCCGGTGTGCCGCGCGACCAGCGGCACGCCGTCGCCACGACGAGCGAGCGCTACCGCCTCCATGGTCCGGCCGACTGTTACGACCGTTCCCTGGTCACCGTGCAGGGGGTGCTCACCCGGGACCGCGCCGGCTGCTGAGCCCGGTCGCCCGCGGCCGGCCGACCCGTACCGACGGGCCGGGCGGCCGCGGCGAGGAGGCCGAGTGGGCACGGCCTGGTCATCGGGGCCGCCCGGCCCGGCCGACACCCGGGCGGGTCGCGTGCTCCAGTGCCAGGAGGGCGGAGCGGTAGCCGCGGCCCGTCGCGTGGTCCATGCCCACCTCGCACATGCGGTTGGCCGACAGGTACGCGTCGAAGTCACGGGAGGTCACGAACGCCGCCTCCTCGCGGGTGGCCGACTCGGTGAGTTCCCGGTGGAGCATGCCGCGGTCGCCCGCGAAGGCACAGCACCCGGCGTCGTCGGGCACGACCACCTCGTCCGCGCACGCCTCGGCCACCGCGCGCAGTTGCGCCTCGTCGCCCAGGTGCCGCATGGAGCAGGTCGGGTGGAGCACCGCGGAGCCGAGGGTGCGGTGCACGGTGAGGTGGGGGAGGAGCTCCTCCGCCGCCCACACGAGCGAGTCGACGACCCGCAGTCCGTCGTGCAACTCCCTGTTGTCGGCGGTCAGATACGGAACGACCTCGCGCGCGATGCCCAGGGTGCACGACGACGCGTCCACGACGAGCGGCAGTGCGCCACCGGCGGTCCAGCCCCAGGCCGCCTCGACGACGCGGTTGGCCATCACGGCGTTGCCCGCCTCGTACCCCTTGGAGTGCCAGATCGTGGCGCAGCAGGTTCCCCGTACGTCGTCCGGAATCCACACCGGCTTTCCCGCCCGTGCGGAGACCGCGACGACGGCCCGCGCGAGCGACACGTCCCCCGGACCGCCGAAGACGCGGTTGACGCAGGCAGGGTAGTAGACGGCGACGGCTCCCACGCGTGCGGTGCGGGGCATCGTGGGGTCGGCGGCCTCCGGCATCCGTGGCAGCCACTCGGGCACGAGATCGGGGCGTACGGCCTTGCGGACCGCCCGCGTCACGGCGCTCGCCCGCCGGTCGCCGATCCGGTGCGCGGCGGCGACGGCCAGCCGGGCGGAGGCTTCGAGCACGCGGAAGTGCCGCGCGGCGAGCGCGGCCGCCCTCTCCTCGCGCGGCGAGTGCCGGGCGTGCCGGAGCGTCTTCATCAGGGCGCCCGTGTCGATGCCGACCGGACAGGCCGGCTTGCAGCTCGAGTCGCCCGCGCAGGTGTCCACGGCGTCGTGTCCGTACGCCTCCAGGAGCCCGTTCTCCACCGGGGATCCGTAGGGCTGGCGCATCATCTCGCGGCGCAGCACGATCCGCTGGCGGGGTGTCGTCGTCACGTCCCGGCTGGGGCAGGCCGGTTCGCAGAAGCCGCACTCGATGCAGGGGTCGGCGATCGCCTCGACGCGGGGGATCGTCTTCAGGCCCCTCACGTGCGCCCGCGGATCACGGTCGAGCACGACGCGCGGTGCGAGCACGCCGTCCGGATCGATCAGCCGTTTCGTGCGCCACATCAGTTCCGTCGCCCGGGGCCCCCATTCGAGCTCCAGGAAGGGCGCGATGTTGCGCCCGGTGGCGTGTTCGGCCTTCAGCGAGCCGTCGAAGCGTTCGACGGTGAGCCGGCAGAACGCGTCCATGAAGGCGGCGTAGCGCTCCACGTCGGCCGGCCTGGACGCGTCGAAGGCCAGCAGGAAATGCAGATTGCCGTGGGCGGCGTGGCCCGCGACGGCGGCGTCGAAGCCGTGCCGGGTCTGGAGCTCCAGCAGTGCCTCGCAGGCCTCGGCGAGCCGCTCGGGCGGTACCGCGAAGTCCTCCGTGATCAGCGTCGTCCCGGACGGACGGGCACCGCCGACCGCCGTCACGAACGCCTTGCGGGCCTTCCAGTACCCGGCGACGGTACGCCCGTCACGGGTGAGGGAGTTCGTCACCGAGGGCACGGGCGACACCAGGGGGAGTCCCTCCAGCACCGCGCGGGCCCTTTCCTCGTACACCTCCTGCGCGGCCTCGTCCGGGGCGCGGAACTCGACGAGCAGCGCGGCCGTCGGACCCGGCAGACCGGCCCAGTCCCCGGGCACGCCCTCGACGGCCACCGAGGCGCGCAGGGTGTTGCCGTCCATCAGCTCGACGGCCGAGGCGCCCGCCGCGGTGAGCAGGGGCACGGCGGCGGCAGCCGCCGGGAGCGAGCCGAAGAAGAGCAGCGCGGCCGAGACCCGGCGGTCCAGCGGCAGGGTGTCGAGGACGACCTCCGAGATGAACCCGAAGGTGCCCTGCGAGCCGACCATCAGACCGCGCAGGATCCCGACGGGCGTCGAGCCGTCGAGGAAGGCGTCCAGGCGGTAGCCGTTGGTGTTCTTGATCGCGTACTTGGCGCGGATGCGCCGGACGAGTTCGGCGTCCGCCTCGATCTCCGCCTTGAGTTCCATGAGTCCGGCGCACAGGGCCGGTTCCGCTCGCGCCAGCCGCTCGTCGGCGTCCGGTTCGGCCGTGTCCACGACCGTGCCGGTCGGCAGCACGAACGTCAGCGAGGCGAGGGTGACGTACGCGTTGCGGGTGGTGCCCGCCGTCATGCCCGAGGCGTTGTTCGCGACGACACCGCCGACCGTGCAGGCGACCGCGCTGGCCGGATCGGGGCCGAGCACGCGCCCGTGCCGGGCGAGCGCGGCGTTGACGCGGGCGACGGTCGTGCCCGGAGCGATCCGGGCCCGTGCCCCGCCGTCGAGGATCTCGACCCCCGTCCAGTGCCGACGGACGTCGACGAGGACGTCCTCGCCCTGTGCCTGGCCGTTGAGCGAGGTCCCGGCCGCCCGGAACACCACCTCGCGGCCCTTGCCGTGGGCGTACGAGAGCACGGCCGAGACGTCGTCGACGTCCTCGGGGACCACGACGACCCGCGGCACGAAGCGGTAGGGGCTGGCGTCGGAGGCGTAGCGCACGAGGTCGGAGACCCCGGTCAGCACCTTGTCGGCGCCGAGCAGGGCGGTCAGGTCGCCGCGCAGCGGCTCGGGAGTGCCCCCGGCCCGGTCCTCGGGGACCCGGTCGGCCGCCGGGGCTCCGGGGCGCGCGCGGGGACGCAGCTTGGCGGGGTCGGGCTCCAGCAGGGGCATCGCGGACCACTCCTCACACGCTCGCGGCGGCCGCGGGAGGTGTGCCGGGCTCCTCGGTGGCGGCGCACCGCCCCGAGCCCGCTCAGCAGCGGTGCTCCACCCTCGGCATGCCGTCGACCAGGGTGTCCAGCAGTCCGCCGAGCACCTCGCGCTGCTCGTCCGTCAATGGAGCCAGGATCTCCTCCGCGGCGCCGCGGCGCGCGGCGCGCAGCTCCCGCAGCGCCTTGCGCCCCTCGTCCGTGACCTCGATACGGATCACCCGGCGGTTGGTGGGATCGGGCACCCGGCGCACCCTGCCGCTCGCCTCCAGGCCGTCGACCAGCGTGGTCACGGCACGGGGCACCACTTCGAGGCGCTCCGCGAGATCGGTCATGCGGGGCGGTGAGGCGTAGTGCGCGAGGGTGCGCAGCAGCCGCGACTGAGCGGGGGTGATGCCCAGCTCGCGCTGCTCCAGATGGCGCTTCTGGATGCGGTGCACGCGGCGCGTCAGACGCAGCAGCTGCTCGGCGAGCAGGCCGTCGGCATCGGGGGTGGTCATGCGGGAACAATATCAGGATGCCGTTCATTGTGAGTATAGGTAACAATGAGCTGGGATCCGGTGGTCGCCGGATCCCCACCGATGTCCCTGAAGTCCTCATCTCCTAGGAGTCCATTGCGTCCCGAACAGTCCACCTGGAGCCCGCCACCCGCCGACAAGGAACAGCCACGGCAGGTGCGCCGCATCCTGAGACTCTTCCGGCCCTACCGCGGCCGCCTCGCGATCGTCGGTCTGCTGGTCGGCGCCGCGTCCCTCGTGGGTGTCGCCACGCCCTTCCTGCTGAAGGCGATCCTGGACACCGCGATCCCCGAAGGGCGCACGGGCCTGCTGACCCTGCTCGCGCTCGGCATGATCGCGAGCGCGGTCCTGAGCGGTGTCTTCGGCGTCCTCCAGACGCTGATCTCCACGACCGTCGGCCAGCGCGTGATGCACGATCTGCGCACGGCGGTCTACGGCCGTCTCCAGCGCATGTCGCTCGCCTTCTTCACCAGGACGCGCACGGGCGAGGTCCAGTCCCGCATCGCCAACGACATCGGCGGCATGCAGGCGACCGTCACGTCCACCGCCACCTCGCTGGTCTCCAACCTCACGAGCGTGGTCGCCACGGTCGTCGCGATGGTGGCCCTGGACTGGCGCCTGACCGTCGTCTCTCTGCTCCTGCTGCCGGTCTTCGTGTGGATCAGCCGCCGGGTCGGCGACGAACGCAAGAAGATCACCACCCAGCGCCAGAAGCAGATGGCGGCGATGGCCGCCACCGTCACCGAATCGCTCTCCGTCAGCGGCATCCTGCTCGGGCGCACCATGGGCCGGTCCGACTCGCTGACGAAGTCCTTCGCGGAGGAGTCCGAGGGGCTGGTCGACCTCGAGGTGAGGTCGAACATGGCGGGGCGCTGGCGCATGTCCGTCATCGGCATCGTCATGGCCGCCATGCCCGCCGTCATCTACTGGACCGCGGGCATGGCCCTCGAACTCGGCGGCCCCTCCATATCGATCGGCACGCTGGTCGCCTTCGTCTCGCTCCAGCAGGGCCTGTTCCGGCCGACGGTCAGCCTGCTGTCCACCGGTGTGCAGATCCAGACCTCGCTCGCGCTGTTCCAGCGCATCTTCGAGTACCTCGACCTGCCCATCGACATCACCGAACCCGAGAACCCCGTCCACCTCGACCAGGTCAAGGGCGAGATCCGCTTCGAGGACGTCGAGTTCCGCTACGACGACAAGGGCACCCCGATCCTCGAGGGCATCGACATCACCGTCCCGGCCGGAGGCAGCCTCGCCGTCGTCGGTCCGACCGGCTCCGGCAAGTCGACGCTCAGTTACCTGGTGCCCAGGCTGTACGACGTCACGGGCGGACGCGTGACCCTCGACGGGGTCGACGTCCGGGACCTCGACTTCGACACCCTCGCGCGCGCGGTCGGCGTCGTCTCCCAGGAGACGTACCTCTTCCACGCCTCGGTCGCCGAGAACCTGCGCTTCGCCAAGCCGGACGCCACCGACGAGGAACTGCACGCGGCGGCGCGGGCGGCCCAGATCCACGACCACATCGCGTCGCTGCCCGACGGGTACGACACGGTCGTGGGCGAACGCGGCCACCGGTTCTCCGGCGGTGAGAAGCAGCGCCTCGCCATCGCCCGCACGATCCTGCGCGATCCGCCCGTGCTCGTCCTGGACGAGGCGACCAGTGCCCTGGACACCCGCACCGAGCACGCCGTCCAGGAGGCCATCGACGCCCTGTCGGCCGACCGCACCACGCTCACCATCGCGCACCGGCTGTCCACCATCCGGAGCGCCGACCAGATCGTCGTCCTCGACTCGGGCCGCGCGGTCGAGCGCGGTACGCACGAGGAGTTGCTGGCGGCGGAGGGGCGCTATGCCGCCCTCGTCCACCGGGACGCCCAACTGGAGCCGACAAGATGACGATATGCCGGGTTTGAGGGCGATTGCGCGTTACCGTGCCCGTTATGCAGACGAACACTCCGCCACGGAGCACGATCCGACTGACGCGCAGAGGGAAGGTCGCCCTCATCGCGACCGGCGCCGTCGTGGCGGCCACCGCCGTGGCGGTGCCGCTGCTGAGCACGGGAGACGGCGACGCGCGCCCGACATCGCTCGTCGTCCCGGAGGGCTGGCGTTCCGGACAGGTCTACGCGGCCGTCGACAAGGCCCTGCGGGTTCCCGCGGGCACCACCAAGAAATCCCTGGCGAAGGCCCACCTCAAGCTCCCGGTCGACGCCAGGGGCAACCCCGAGGGCTATCTCTTCCCGGCGACCTATCCGATCGGTGAGAAGGCGACCCCGGAGTCCCTGCTGACGTCCATGGTCGACACCGCGAACAAGAAGTTCGGCAGAGCGCCGGTCGCCGCGGGCGCGCAGCACAGCCCGATGAACGTCTACCAGGCCGTCACCATCGCGAGCATCGTGCAGGCGGAGGCGGCGACCGAGGCGGACATGGGCAAGGTGGCCAGGGTCGTCCACAACCGCCTGGAGCGCGGGATGCCGTTGCAGATGGACTCCACCATCAACTACGCGCTGAACCGCTCCACCCTGAACACCGGTGAGGCGGACACGAGGCTCGACAGCCCGTACAACTCCTACCGGCGCATGGGGCTGCCGCCCACGCCGATCGCCAACCCCGGCGAGGAGGCGCTGCGCGCCGCGATCAACCCGCCTCCGGGGAACTGGCTGTACTTCGTCACGGTCAAGCCGGGCGACACGCGCTTCACGGCCGACTACGAGGAACACCAGCGCAACGTGGCCGAGTTCAACCGGCGCCACCACAAGAGCGCGGCCCCCGCCGCCTCTTCCGCGAGCCCTCGGGAGGCATCTTCCACGCCCCTGCGAACGGCCTCTCCCGCGGTCACCCCCGTGGCTTCTCCCACGGTGTCTCCCGTGGTTTCCGCCGCCGTCACGCCGACCGTCACGCCCGCCGTCACGCCGACCGTCACGCCGACCGTCACCCCCACGGTCATTCCCACGAACTGAGAGGCCGCCAAGAGCATCACACGGCGACCGGAGCGGTCGCCAGCAGCTTCCTGACGTCCCGTACGGCCGCCCGGCCCGCCCGGTTGGCACCGACGGTGCTCGCGGAGGGTCCGTAGCCGACCAGGTGGATCCGCGGATCGGCGACCGCGCGCG
>NZ_KZ626937.1 GCF_002911015.1 Streptomyces populi | reverse complement strand
TGGTTGCTGCGTTGGTGTCCGCGTTGCAGGTGAAGCCACAGGAGGAGCAGACGAACTCCGGCTTGGCTCTTGCGCGAGTTCTTGTCGATCCATCCACAGGCGCTGCATCGCAGACTGGTGTAGGGGGCGGGGACATCTTCGACCCGGCCGGGGGCCTTGTGTTCGGTGCGCTGCCGGAGCAGGCCCCAGCCCTGGGCCAGGATGACTCGGTTCAGCCCGGCCTTCTGTTTGACCTGCTTGCCGGGCTGCCCGTTGGTGCCCCTGGCCGAGCGGGTCATGTTCTTGATGTTCAGCTTCTCGAACCGCACCAGGCTGTAGGTGCGGGCCAGCATCGTCGAGGTCTTCTCACACCAGTCCTTGCGCCGGTCGGCTTCACGGGCTTTGAGCCTGGCGGCCTTGGCGTACTCGGCGGCCTTCCGCTCGCTTCCCTTCGGGGCGCGAGCAGCACGTCGCTGGTGTTTACGGACCTGCGCGCGTTCCCTCACGGTGAGCTGCGGGCAGTTCAGCTTCCGCCCGTCCGACAGGGCGGCCGTGATTTTTACGCCCCGGTCGATGCCGATGACCTCGCCCGTACCGGGCGCCTCGACCGGTGCGGGTATGACCGCGAACGCCACATGCCACTGGCCGTTACGCAGGGTGACACGGAAAGTCTTGGCCTTGGGCGGTTCGGGCCGGGTGAGCCGGAAGCGGACCCAGCCGCAGCCGGGCACCTTGACCTGAGCCCACCTGCCGTTGATCTTGCGCACCACCACGGACCGACCCATGACCTGCTTTCCGGTCTTTGCGTTGAGCTTCGGCGAGCCGTCCGCCTCGAACTCCGGAACGCGGTCGGTGCCGATGACGCGGAAGCCCTCGTGCACGAACTTCTTGCGCCAGGTCGGCTCACCGAACCCAGACGCAAAGCGGGCGTTCTTGGCTTTGGCGAAGTCCTTCAGAGCCTGCTGCTGCACGTCCGCGTTCCCGGCACCGAGCCACTCGTTCTCACGCCGGGCCTCGGTGAGCTGGCGACACTGCTCGGCGAAACCGGGCGCTGGCCTACGCCACCCGTGCCAGTGCGCATGCTGCTCGACCGCCAGGTTCCACACATACCGGGCGTGCGCGCAGTGCAGCAGCATCTGTTGCTCCTGTGCGCTCGTGGGGTACATACGGAACCTTGCCATGCCGCCACCATAACGGCATAACGCCGCTAAAGTGACGGCATGTCGAAATTTACACTTCGCATCCCCGAAGAACTCCACGCCCGGCTCACCGCTCACGCAACTGCCGACCGGCGATCCCTCAACGCCGAGATCCTGCACCTGCTCGAGATCGCCCTCGGTGCCGTAGAGAGCGACGAGGAATCACCCTGACGGCGATCCCCCTGCCCTGCTCCACGGGGGCTCGCATCCGCACCCGACCCGAAAGCCGGGACCTCGCAAGGAAGCAAGGTGGCGTGTCCATGGCCCCAGAAGTTGCTCTCGGCAATCGACGCGGCGCAAGACGCGGGATGGACAGCCCGCAAACAGCACATCATGAAAGATTCAACAAGAGCTTGCCCGATATCGGGCAGAAATCTTGCGAATGCCCCTCCCGTACCCCAGGATCAACGGGTGCACGACGAACTCGTTGATCATTTGACGCGGTCGACCCCCCTGAACCGGGGTGAGGCGCTGCGGGTGGTCCAGGATGTTCTCGCCTATTTCGACGAGACGGCCCAGGAGTTCGTCCGCCGCCGCCACCGCGAGCTCCAGGCCCAGGGCCTGGTGAACGCGTCGATCTTCGAGCGGATCGAGGCGGACCTGAAATATCGCGCGGTGGCGCCGCCGGAGTTCACGCTCAGGCAGCTGCGCCGCATCGTTTACGGCTGAGGGATTTTACGTATATGTGCGGAATCGTCGGATACATCGGCAGGCGTGACGTGACCCCGCTGCTCCTCGAAGGCCTTCAGCGCCTGGAGTACCGCGGCTACGACTCGGCGGGCATAGTCGTGACCTCCCCCAAGTCGGCCGGCCTGAAGATGGTCAAGGCGAAGGGCCGCGTGCGCGATCTGGAGGCCAAGGTCCCCAAGCGCTTCGCCGGCACCACGGGCATCGCCCACACCCGCTGGGCCACCCACGGCGCCCCCTCCGACGTGAACGCGCACCCCCACATGTCCGCCGACTCCAAGGTCGCGGTCGTGCACAACGGCATCATCGACAACGCCTCCGACCTGCGCAAGAAGCTCGAGGCGGACGGCGTCGAGTTCCTCTCCGAGACCGACACCGAGGTCCTCACCCACCTGGTCGCCCGCTCCCAGCACGAGAAGCTGGAGGACAAGGTCCGCGAGGCACTGCGGGTCGTCGAGGGCACCTACGGCATCGCGGTGATGCACGCCGACTTCCCCGACCGCATCGTGGTGGCGCGCAACGGCTCCCCCGTCGTGCTCGGCATCGGCGAGAAGGAGATGTTCGTCGCCTCGGACATCGCCGCCCTGGTCACCCACACCCGCCAGATCGTCACGCTGGACGACGGCGAGATGGCCACGCTCAAGGCCGACGACTTCCGGACGTACACCACCGAGGGCACCCGGACGACGTCCGAGCCGACCACCGTCGAGTGGGAGGCCGCCTCCTACGACATGGGCGGCCACGACACGTACATGCACAAGGAGATCCACGAGCAGGTCGAGGCCGTGGACCGCGTGCTGCGCGGCCGGATCGACGACCGGTTCTCGACGGTCCACCTCGGTGGCCTGAACCTGGACGCCCGTGACGCGCGCGCCGTGCGCCGCGTGAAGATCCTCGGCTGCGGCACCTCGTACCACGCGGGCATGATCGGCGCCCAGATGATCGAGGAGCTGGCCCGCATCCCCGCGGACGCCGAGCCGGCCTCCGAGTTCCGCTACCGCAACGCGGTCGTCGACCCCGACACCCTCTACATCGCGGTCTCCCAGTCCGGTGAGACGTACGACGTCCTGGCCGCCGTGCAGGAGCTCAAGCGCAAGGGCGCGCGGGTGCTCGGCGTGGTCAACGTCGTCGGCTCGGCGATCGCCCGCGAGGCGGACGGCGGCATGTACGTGCACGCCGGCCCCGAGGTCTGCGTCGTCTCGACGAAGTGCTTCACCAACACCACCGTCGCCTTCGCGCTGCTCGCGCTGCACCTCGGCCGCACCCGCGACCTGTCGGTCCGCGACGGCAAGCGGATCATCGAGGGCCTGCGCAAGCTCCCCGCCCAGATCGCCGAGATCCTGGAGCAGGAGGACGAGATCAAGAAGCTGGCCGAGCAGTACGCCGAGGCCCGCTCGATGCTCTTCATCGGCCGCGTCCGGGGCTACCCGGTGGCCCGTGAGGCCTCGCTGAAGCTCAAGGAGGTCTCGTACATCCACGCCGAGGCGTACCCGGCCTCGGAGCTCAAGCACGGTCCGCTGGCGCTCATCGAGCCGGCGCTCCCGACCGTGGCGATCGTCCCCGACGACGACCTGCTGGAGAAGAACCGCGCCGCCCTGGAGGAGATCAAGGCCCGCAGCGGCCAGATCCTCGCCGTCGCGCACCAGCACCAGGAGAAGGCCGACCAGACGATCGTCGTCCCGAAGAACGAGGACGAGCTCGACCCGATCCTGATGGGCATCCCGCTCCAGCTCCTCGCCTACCACACGGCGCTGGCGCTCGGCCGGGACATCGACAAGCCGCGCAACCTCGCCAAGTCGGTCACCGTCGAGTAGCCACCGCCGGGCGGCACCCCGCCGCCCCTTCGCCGCCGCGCAAGTGCCTTGTGGGCGGCCGGACATGAACGGTCCCCGTGCGCACCACCCGCGCACGGGGACCGTTCTTTCGAGGGGCCGGAGCCGCCCAATACCCCGGCCCGCGCCGAGGTCAGCCGGTGGCCGTCACCCCCCGGCCGGCGGCGCGTCGCGGAAGTGCGGTGGGCCAGTGGGCGAGGGCCGCGGTCGCCGCGTACCAGGCGACCGCGCCGGCCGCGACGGCGAACCAGCCGCCGGCCTTGCCCAGGCCGCCGCTGTCCGCGAAGCGGCCGACGGCCAGGAGCAGCAGGGAGACGAAGAACAGTCCGTAGGCGCCCTGGCCGAGGGTGTCCCCGCCCGCGAGGGCGAGCGAGAGCACGACGAGCGCGAAGAGCAGCAGGAAGAGTCCCGCCGCGTTGTCGGAGACCGGACTGCCGGCCGAGACGGCCCAGGTGAACCAGAGGGCGCCGATTCCCGTGAAGGCCGTGCCGTTGGCCGTGTCACGGTCGCGGAGGGCGAGCAGGCCGGCGACGAAGAGCGCAACGCCGCCTACATAATGGGCCAGTGACACGGCGTCGGCCGCCGTCACCCCGTCGATCAGGTCGGTGTACCCGAGGCCGAAGGCCAGCAGGGTCACGCCGAGCGCGAGTCTTCCTACGATCGTGGTGGTGCTTCCCGCAGAGACGTCGTTGTCCACGGCGGGCTCCCTTCATGCCTGTGCAGTTGTGCTGCGCCGTACCGGTCGCCGCGTAGGACCGGCGTCCCGTATATGCCCTTCACAAAGGCACAAACACCTCTACGCGTCAGTAGGTTCACCCACCGCACGGAGGACGCCGTCCGGCGTCGCGGACCCGCCCCGCCGGGGAGGACGGGACGCCGTACGGGCCCCTTCCCCGGTGAAGGGCGGGGCTCCGGGAGGAACGGGCGTCAGGGGATGACGATGACGGGGCGCTTGGCGCGCTTGGCGAGCCGCCCCGCGACCGAGCCGAAGATGCGCCCGACGATGCCGTGCGTGGAGCCGACCACTATCGCGTCCGCCTCGTACTCCCGGCCCACTTCCTCGAGTTCGTGGCAGATGTCGCCGCCGCGCTCGACCAGGATCCAGGGCACCTCGGAGAGGTATTCGGCGCAGGCGAGTTCGAGTCCGAGCACCTCGGTGCGGTGGTCGGGGACGTCGACGAAGACCGGCGGCTCGCAGCCCGCCCACACCGTGGTGGGCAGCCGGTTGGCCACATGGACGATGATCAGGCCCGAGCTCGAACGGTGGGCCATCCCGATCGCGTAGGCGAGGGCACGCTCGCTGGACGTCGAGCCGTCGAAACCGACGACGACGCCGTGCTTGAAGGCGGGATCGCAGGAATGGCGGGGTTCTTCCGCCGCCAGGGGCTCGGCCGCCGTGGGATCGGCGAGCGGGCGCTTGCGGTCCGCGGGATCGAAGAATTCGTGACCGGCCATGGGTGTCTCGGCGTTTGGATCCTCGTGGTGGGGACGACAACGAACGGCAGAGCTGTGTCTGGGAAACATCTTCCCAACCCCATACCCCCAAGGGTACGGCGGCACGCCTCCTCTGCCCAGATCCCGCGCGCCTTACGCGGCATTCCAGGGAGCATGCACGAGAGGGTGCCCGTAACGCAATGGTTGCTGCCCCGTACAGGCGGTTTGCGCAAGGCCCGGCGTGAATTTGCACAGGCTCCCGGAACCGGGAACTCCGTCGCCGCACAAGAACCGGGCACCCCCTTCCGGCCGTACGCACAGCCGGCCGGGCAGTGACCGGCGGGTCGAACGCGCGTTGAACGGGTGGCGGCCGCCGCGGAGCAGGCGAGCCGTGGAGATCACACGCCGTGGAGAGCACGGGGAGCACCGGAACACCAGGGAGCAGCGCGTGCCCGGACCCGACACCACTCCCCGCCCCTCCGCACCCTCCGTCCCCCGGACCCGCCCCGCCCTCCCCCCGCCCTCCGCGGCGCCCCCCGGAGCGTGCTCCGGATCGCGATCGGGAACGCGCTCCGGCCCGTACCCCCCGGCGCCTACCGCGGCGGACACGGTGAGCGACGTGGCCCGCTGGGCGGCCTTCAGCTGTGTCCTGGTCCCGGCGGTCCTCCTCTGGTACGGGGGGTCGCTCGCCGACGCGGCCCGCACCGCCCTGGGCCTCGCGGTCGCGGCCGGGGTCTGCGTGGTCCTGCTGCGCCGGTCCGAGCGGGGGGCGGAGCCCCTGGCCGACGAGCTGCGGTGCGTGCCGCGACAGCGCGCACGCCGGTGTGCTCCGCAGCGGCACGGACGGCACGGAAGGACCGCCCCGGGGGGCGCGGTGAGCACGGGTGACGCGGGAGGCGCGGGGCACGGAAGGGGAGCGGGGCCGCGGGTCACCTCATGGGGCAAAAACGGCACGGGAGTTCACCGGGGCGGCCGTCACGCCGGGGGAAACAAGCCGGTCGACTGACCGGTTTGCACGTACACCTACGTTTCTTTTCAGCCAACTTCCGGCAGTGGCGCATCCCTTGCTCGAACGACCCCCCAACCCCCGTTCGACCTGCACCTAAAGGGGTACGGAGGGCGCGCGCACCCTACGTGGATTGGCCACCGCGACGAGGCGCACTTCCCTGTGGCGCCCACGAGTGCAACGCTTCGTGATCGAATGCTTCGCGCCAAGTTGCCATGTCGACATTCTGCGGAGTACCGAACTGGTCACCTTGGCGCCACCGGACACAGTAGATTCGATCTTGTCTTACGGCGGGGGACTCGTGCAGGACCAAGGGGAAACGTGCAGGAGCGACACAACCGAGGAGCCGCGACCACCGAGGGGGGCTTAGCAGGATGAGCCACGACTCCACTGCCGCGCCGGAAACCGTGGCCCGGAAACTGTCCGGGCGACGCCGCAAGGAGATCGTCGCGGTGCTGCTGTTCAGCGGCGGCCCCATTTTCGAGAGTTCCATTCCGCTGTCGGTGTTCGGGATTGACCGCCAGGACGCCGGCGTGCCGCGCTACCGCCTTTTGGTGTGTGCCGGCGAGGAAGGCCCGCTGCGGACCACAGGGGGCCTGGAACTCACCGCACCACATGGCTTGGAAGCGATCTCCAGGGCCGGCACGGTCGTCGTGCCCGCCTGGCGGTCGATCACCTCGCCACCACCGGAGGAGGCGCTCGACGCACTGCGCCGCGCCCACGAGGAAGGCGCCCGCATAGTCGGGCTGTGCACCGGCGCCTTCGTGCTCGCGGCGGCCGGCTTACTGGACGGTCGCCCGGCGACCACCCACTGGATGTACGCACCGACGCTGGCCAAGCGGTACCCGTCGGTGCACGTCGACCCCCGCGAGCTCTTCGTGGACGACGGCGACGTGCTGACATCGGCGGGTACGGCGGCCGGAATCGATCTCTGTCTCCACATCGTGCGGACGGACCACGGCAACGAGGCGGCCGGCGCGCTCGCCCGGCGTCTGGTGGTCCCGCCGCGGCGCAGCGGAGGCCAGGAGCGCTATCTCGACCGGTCGCTGCCGGAGGAGATCGGCGCCGACCCCCTCGCGGAGGTCGTCGCCTGGGCGCTGGAGCACCTCCACGAGCAGTTCGACGTCGAGACACTGGCGGCTCGCGCCTACATGAGCCGCCGCACCTTCGACCGCCGGTTCCGCTCGCTCACCGGAAGCGCTCCCCTGCAGTGGCTGATCACTCAGCGTGTCCTACAGGCGCAGCGTCTCCTGGAGACGTCCGACTACTCGGTGGACGAGGTCGCGGGCCGCTGCGGCTTCCGTTCGCCGGTCGCGCTGCGGGGTCACTTCCGGCGGCAGCTGGGTTCCTCCCCGGCCGCCTACCGGGCGGCGTACCGCGCCCGCAGGCCGCAGGCCGACCGGTCACCGGACCCGGACGGTCCGACCGGTCCGGTCGGACCACCGTCCTCGCTGCACCAGGAGCACTCCGGCCCGGTCCCGATGCAGACCCGCCGCACCGCGGCGGCCGGCGCCCTGGGCGCGGCGGCGTCGCTCTCCTCGGAGGCGATGCGGGAGCGGGCGGAGCTGTACGCCGCGGGCAGGCCGAGCCTGCCCGGACAGCGCAGCGCGCCGTAGTCCGGCGGCGGAAGAACGTGGGGCCCGCGCCTTCGGGTGCGGGCCCCTTCGCATGCGGGCCCGGCCCCGGCGTGATCCGCCGTCCCGGCGGGGCGCACGGGCGGGTCCGCCGAGGAGGGCGGGCCGTAGGGTGAGACACATGAACGATCGCATGGTGTGGATCGACTGCGAGATGACCGGACTCTCGCTGTCGGATGACGCGCTCATCGAAGTGGCCGCGCTGGTCACCGACTCTGAGCTGAACGTGCTCGGCGAAGGGGTGGACATCGTGATCCGCCCGCCGGACGCCGCCCTGGAGACGATGCCGGACGTGGTGCGCCAGATGCACACGGCCTCCGGTCTGCTGGAGGAGCTCGCCGGGGGCACGACCCTGGCGGACGCCGAGGAGCAGGTCCTCTCCTATGTACGTGAGCACGTCAAGGAGCCGGGTAAGGCCCCGCTCTGCGGGAACTCCGTCGGGACGGACCGCGGTTTCCTGCTGCGCGACATGCCGACGCTGGAGGACTACCTCCACTACCGCATCGTGGACGTGTCCTCCGTCAAGGAGCTGGCCCGCCGCTGGTACCCCAGGGCGTACTTCAACAGCCCGGAGAAGAACGGCAACCACCGGGCCCTGGCCGACATCCGCGAGTCCATCGCCGAGCTCCGCTACTACCGCGAGGCGATCTTCGTCCCGCAGCCCGGCCCCGACTCGGACACCGCCCGCACCATCGCGGCCAGGCACGTCCTGCCTGCCGAATAGGCCTTTGACGGGGCCCGGGTGGGCCCCGGAAAAAGGTGTGCGCGAGCACCCCTCAGAACCCTGTACACTTTTTCTCGGCCGGTCAGAGAAAAGCTCGAAGACCGGACATGGTGGGTGTAGCTCAGTTGGTAGAGCACCTGGTTGTGGTCCAGGTGGCCGCGGGTTCAAGTCCCGTCACTCACCCTGAGCGATCAGCCGGTGGCCTGTTGAACAGGTCACCGGCTGATCGCGTTTCCGGGTCCCGCAACCCGTACGCTCCTCTCGTGTCCCACCCCACAGAACCCCCGGTCCCCGGCTCCGGCGGGCCCACGGCCTCCACCGCCCGGCTCGACCTCCTCCCGCTGCGGGTCGAGCATGCCGAGGAGATGGCCGGGGCGCTGTCCGATCCGGCGCTGCACGCGTTCACCGGCGGGGTGCCGGACACCCCACGGGCGCTGCGGGCCCGGTACGAGCGCCTCGTCGCGGGCTCGCCGGATCCCGCCGTCCTCTGGCGCAACTGGGTCCTGCGGGAGCGCGCCCTCGGATGCCTGGTGGGGACGGTCCAGGCGACCGTCTCGGGAGAGACCGCGGAGGTCGCCTGGGTGGTGGGCACGCCCTGGCAGGGCCGGGGATACGCGACGGAGGCGGCGAGGTCGCTGGTGCGGCACGTGGTCCGGGTGTTCCCGGTCCGCACGGTCGTGGCCCATGTGCACCCCGGTCACCACGCGTCCGCAGCCGTCGCCGCGGCGGCGGGACTCACCGCGACCGGCGAGCTCCAGGACGGCGAGGTCCGCTGGGAGCTGACGGTACGGCGCTGACCCCACCGGCCCCGGACCACGGGACCGGACCGCCCCGCCCGCCGGACGAAGACGACCACCGTCCGGCCGGGAACACCGACGGACCCTCCGGCACACGGCAGCCCCGCCGACGAGAGCGGCTGCGGATCCGGCGAGGACGGCAGCGGATATGGCAAGGACGGCGGCCGAAGCCGCCGAAGACGGCATCCCGCCCGGCGGAGGACGGCCGACGGACCGCCTGAGAACGGCAGCCCACCCGGACGAGGACGGCGGACCCGCAGGGGCAGCGGGCCCCGGAGACGGCAGCCCCGGAGGGGAACGGTCGCCCGCCCGGCGAGGACAGCAGCGGACCCGCGAGGGCAGCGGACCCGCAGGGGCAGCAGACCCGGGGGAACGGTCGCCCGCCCGGCGAGGGCGGGGGCTCAGGACGAGGCCCGCACCACCAGTTCCGCGGGCAGCACCAGCTGCCGCTTCTCCAGTCCCCGGGAGGCCGCGGGACGGCGGTCCGCGATCTCGCCCAGGAGGAGGTCGATCATGGCCCGGCCCATCTCCTCGATGGGCTGGCGGACGCTGGTCAGGGGCGGGTCCATGTGCCGGGCTATGGCGGAGTCGTCGTAGCCGATGAGCGCCACGTCGTCCGGGATGCGCCGGCCGCTCTCGCGCAGCACCTGGCGGGCGCCCGCCGCCATGACGTCGGAGCCGGCGAAGACCGCGTCGAGGTCGGGGAAGCGCTCCAGCAGCAGGGACATGGCACGCCGCCCCCCTTCCTCGGTGAAGTCGCCGGGGACGATCAGCCGGTCGTCCACCTCCCGGCCCGCGTCCCGCAGGCCCTGGCGGTAGCCGTCGACGCGTCTCTGGGCGCCGTAGACGTCCATCCGGCCCGCGAGGTGGCCGATTCTGCTGCGGCCGCGCGAGACGAGGTGTTCCACGGCCGCGCGCCCGCCGCCGTAGTTGTCGGAGTCCACCGACGGAAGCGTCTCCTCCGCCGAGCGCCGACCGCTGATCACGGCCGGGATCTCCAGCTGGGAGAGCAGGTCGGGGAGCGGGTCGTCGGCGTGCACCGAGACCAGCAGGACACCGTCGACGCGGTGCGCCGCCAGGTACTGGGCCAGGCGCTGCCGCTCCCGGTCGCTGCCCGCGAATATCAGCAGCAACTGCATCTCGGTCTCGGAGAGTTCCGCGCCGACACCGCGCAGCATGTCCGAGAAGTACGGTTCCGCGAAGAAACGCGTCTCCGGCTCGGGGACGACGAGGGCGATCGCGTCCGTGCGGTTGGCCGCGAGGGCGCGGGCCGCCGTGTTCGGAACATATCCGAGCTCCGCGACCGCGGCCTCGACCGCGGCCCGGGTCGCGTCACTGACCCGCGGGGATCCGTTGATCACCCGGGAGACCGTGCCGCGGCCCACTCCCGCGCGCGCGGCCACCTCTTCGAGGGTCGGCCGCCCACCGCTGCGGCTCCGCGCTCCGTGGACTGCCATGGCTCCCGCCTCCCGTTGACACCAAGCTGGCCTGGAATCTAACAGCCCCGTCCGGCGAGATTCGCGCCACCGGGCCGCAGCCCGGTGGCCGTCACCGCGCCGACCGCTCCCCTCCGGGCGCCGGACGGGCCATGAGACGCTTCCGGCCATGTGGCGGAATGACATCTTCAGCTAACGGGCCGATAACTGAACGCATCTCTCCGGTCCCCCGCCCTTGACACCCCCGCCCGAACCGGCGACTCTTCAACACATCACTGATGGGAGCGCTCCCACAGTACCTGACACATACACAACCCGCACGTTCCCCGCCCGAGCCGCAGCGAGAAACAACGGGCGCCACCAATGCAGTTGGCCGGGGGGTCGGCACGTCAGGCAACAGGAGGACGCAATGCGTACGAGTACCCGCCGGTCCCGCAGACTGGCGGCCGCAGCGGCCGTCGCAGCGATGACCGCAGGGCTGCTGGCCGGCTGCTCCAAGGACTCGAACGACGGCACGTCGGACTCCGACGGCGGAGGCAGCGGCAAGACGCAGCTGACCATCGGCACGTTCGGCGTGTTCGGCTACAAGGAAGCCGGACTCTACGACGAGTACATGAAGCTGCACCCGAACATCTCGATCAAGGAGAACGTCACCACTCGTACCGACGTCTACTGGCCCAAGACGCTCACCCGCCTGCAGGCCGGCTCCGGCACCGACGACATCCAGGCGATCGAGGTCGGCAACGTCGCCGAGGCCGTCCAGACCCAGGCCGACAAGTTCGTCGACCTCGGCAAGGAGGTCGACAAGTCGCAGTGGCTGGACTGGAAGACCTCCCAGGCCACCACCAAGGACGGCAAGACGATCGGGCTCGGCACCGACATCGGTCCCATGGCGATCTGTTACCGCAAGGACCTGTTCGCGAAGGCCGGTCTGGAGACGGACCGCACCAAGCTCGCCGCGCAGTGGAAGGGCGACTGGTCCAAGTACGTCGCCGTCGGCAAGGACTACATGAAGAAGGCGCCCAGCGGCACCAAGTTCGTGGACTCCGCCTCCTCGGTGTACAACGCGGCCCTCGGCGGCGGCAGCGAGCGGTACTACGACAAGGACGGCAACGTCATCTGGGACAAGTCCAAGGGCGTGAAGCAGGCCTGGAGCGCCGCGATGGACGTGGCCACCAGTGACATGTCGGCGAAGCTGAAGCAGTTCGACCCGACGTGGGACCAGGGCTTCGCCAAGGCCTCGTTCGCGACCGTGGCCTGCCCCGCCTGGATGATCGGCTACATCGAGCAGAAGTCCGGCGACTCGGGCAAGGGCAAGTGGGACGTGGCGGCCGCGCCGACCGCGGCCAACTGGGGCGGTTCGTTCATCGGCGTGCCGACGGCGGGCAAGCACCAGAAGGAGGCCGTCGCGCTGGCCAAGTGGCTGACCGCGCCCGAGCAGCAGGCGAAGGTCTTCGCCAAGCAGGCGAGCTTCCCGTCGACCCCGTCGGCGTACGCGAGCCTGAAGCCGGCCGCCGACACCACGACGTACTTCTCCGACGCGCCGATCACGCAGATCTTCGGCGACTCGGCGAAGACCATCCCGGTCCAGTACTTCGGCGTCAAGGACCAGCCGATCAACACCGCGCTGACCGACGTGGGCATCCTCCAGGTCGAGCAGAAGGGCAAGACCCCCGACCAGGGGTGGAACGCTGCAAAGGCTGAGATCAAGGACGTGCTCGGCCAGTGACCAGCCCCAAGCAGGCTCTCGCGCAACCCGCGACGAGCGCCGACGCCGCGCCCGGCTCACAGCCGGGCGCGGCCCGGGGCGCTCAGGGTCGCGGTACGTCGGCGTCCGGCCCGGGTTCCTGGCGCAGCCGGCTGTACCGCTGGGACATGAAGGCGTCCCCGTACGCATTCATCGCCCCCTTCTTCATCGTCTTCGGGGCCTTCGGCCTCTTCCCGCTGCTCTACACGGCCTGGTACTCGCTGCACAATGTGCAGCTTTCCGGCCTGGACCACCAGACCTGGGCCGGTCTGGACAACTACAAGAACCTGCTGTCCTCGGAGTTCTTCTGGAACGCCCTGGAGAACACCTTCAGCATCGGCGTGATCTCCACGGTGCCGCAGCTGCTCATGGCGATCGGGCTCGCCCACCTGCTCAACTACCGGCTGCGCGGCTCGACCGTGTGGCGGGTCGTGATGCTCACCCCGTACGCCACCTCGGTGGCGGCGGCGACGCTGGTCTTCACGCTGCTGTACTCGTGGGACGGCGGCATGATCAACTGGCTCCTCCACTTCGTCGGGGTCGATCCGATCAACTGGCGCGAGTCCGACTGGGGCGGCCAGTTCGCCGTCTCCTCGATCGTGATCTGGCGCTGGACCGGCTACAACGCGCTGATCTACCTCGCGGCGATGCAGGCGATCCCCACGGACCTGTACGAGTCGGCGGCCCTCGACGGTGCCGGCCGCTGGCAGCAGTTCCGCCACGTGACGATCCCCATGCTGCGGCCGACGATCCTGTTCACGGTGGTCGTGTCCACCATCGGCGCGACCCAGCTCTTCGGTGAACCGCTCCTGTTCGGCGGGGTCAGCGGCTCGAAGGGCGGCTCCGCACACCAGTACCAGACGCTCGGCCTCTACATGTACGACCAGGGCTGGGGCATCGGCAACCTCGGCAAGGCGTCGGCGATCGCGTGGACGATGTTCCTGATCCTGCTGATCATCGCCGCGATCAACCTGCTGATCACCCGACGGCTGAGGAAAACCCAATGACCACGACTGAACTGACCGCCTCCCAGGCGGAGGCGAAGGGAACCCCGGACGGCCGGGGCCCCGGACGCCGCCGGGTGCTCGGCGCGGGCAAGCAGCTGCACGCGGGTCCGGTCACCTACGTCGTCCTGACCGTCTTCGCGCTGGTCTCGCTCGCTCCGCTGGTCTGGACGGCCATCGCGGCCTCGCGCAACAACGAGCGACTGGCACAGAGTCCGCCGCCGCTGTGGTTCGGCGCGAACCTGTTCTCGAACCTCCAGGCCGCGTGGGACCAGGCCGGGCTCGGCACCGCGATGGTCAACTCCACGATCGTCGCCGGCACCATCACGATCGGCACGGTCGTGTTCTCCACCCTCGCCGGGTTCGCCTTCGCCAAGCTGCGGTTCAAGTTCTCCGGACTTCTCCTGCTGCTGACCATCGGCACGATGATGATCCCGCCGCAGCTGGCCGTCGTGCCGCTGTACCTGTGGATGAGCGACCTGGGCTGGTCCAACCAGTTGCAGACGGTCATCCTGCCCACCCTGGTGAGCGCCTTCGGCACGTTCTTCATGCGGCAGTACCTGTTGCAGGCCCTGCCCTCCGAGCTGATCGAGGCGGCGCGGGTGGACGGCGCGAACAGCCTGCGCGTGGTGTGGCACGTCGTCTTCCCGGCGGCACGCCCGGCGATGGCGGTGCTCGGCCTGCTGACGTTCGTGATGGCCTGGAACGACTTCCTGTGGCCGATCATCGCCCTGAACCAGCAGGAGCCGACGGTGCAGGTCGCCCTCAACTCGCTGGGCACCGGCTACATCCCCGACCAGGCCGTCATCATGGCGGGCGCGCTGCTCGGCACACTGCCGCTGCTCATCGCCTTCCTCCTGTTCGGCAAGCAGATCGTGGGCGGGATCATGCAGGGCGCGATCAAGGGCTGACCGCCCCTCACGGAGGGGGTCGGGCCACCGCAGCCCCGGCCCCCAGTCCCGCCTTTCCTCCCCACATCCAACTCGTCGGTCTTCACGACCCCCTTGGGAGCGCTTCCATGCCTGAGTCCACCACACCCGTGACTTTCCCTCCGGCCTTCCTCTGGGGTGCGGCCACCTCCGCCTACCAGATCGAGGGCGCGGTGCGGGAGGGCGGCCGCACGCCGTCGATCTGGGACACCTTCAGCCATACGCCGGGCAAGACGGCCGGCGGCGAGCACGGTGACATCGCTGTCGACCACTACCACCGCTACCGCGACGACGTGGCCCTGATGGCGGACCTCGGCCTCGGCGCGTACCGCTTCTCCGTCTCCTGGTCGCGGGTGCAGCCCACCGGCCGGGGCCCCGCCGTCCAGCGCGGCCTGGACTTCTACCGGCGTCTGGTCGACGAGCTGCTGTCGAAGGGCATCAAGCCGGCGATCACCCTCTACCACTGGGACCTGCCGCAGGAGCTGGAGGACGCGGGCGGCTGGCCCGAGCGCGAGACGGCGCTGCGCTTCGCCGAGTACGCGCAGATCGTGGGCGAGGCGCTGGGTGACCGCGTCGAGCAGTGGATCACCCTGAACGAGCCCTGGTGCAGCGCCTTCCTGGGCTACGGCTCCGGGGTGCACGCCCCCGGCCGGACGGACCCGGCGGCGGCGCTGCGCGCGGCCCACCACCTGAACCTCGCGCACGGACTCGGCACCTCGGCGCTGCGTTCCGCGATGCCGTCCCGCAACTCGGTCGCGGTGAGCCTCAACTCCTGCCCGGTCCGGCCCCTCACCCAGGACCCGGCGGACCTGGACGCGGCCCGGCGCATCGACGACCTGGCCAACGGCGTCTTCCACGGCCCGATGCTGCACGGCGCCTACCCGGCGACCCTGTTCACGGCGACCCGGTCGATCACCGACTGGTCCTACGTCCAGGACGGCGACCTCGCGCTGATCCACCAGCCGCTGGACGCCCTCGGACTCAACTACTACACCCCGACGCTGGTCTCGGCCGCCGCCGCTCCCACGGACGGTCCGCGCGCGGACGGCCACGGCTCCAGCGCGCACTCCCCCTGGCCGGGCGCGGACGACGTCACGTTCCACCAGACGCCGGGCGAGCGCACGGAGATGGGCTGGACGATCGACCCGACGGGGCTGCACGACCTGATCATGCGGTACACCCGTGAGGCGCCGGGCCTGCCCCTGTACATCACGGAGAACGGCGCGGCCTACGACGACAAGCCGGACCCGGAGGGCCGCGTCCACGACCCCGAGCGCATCGCCTACCTGAACGGCCACCTGTCCGCCGTGCACCGCGCGATCGCCGACGGGGCGGACGTCCGCGGCTACTACCTGTGGTCCCTCATGGACAACTTCGAGTGGGCCTACGGCTACGAGAAGCGCTTCGGCGCGGTCTACGTCGACTACGCGACCCAGACCCGCACCCCGAAGTCGAGCGCCCACTGGTACGGCAAGGCGGCCCGCACGGGCACGCTGGCGCCGGTGGCGCCCGCCGAATAGGCGGCGCCGCCCCGGAACACGGGGGCACGGGGGACACGGGGCGCGGCACCCGAGGGGGGTGCCGCGCCCCGGTTCCGTCCGCGCCGTCCCGGTGCGTCCGCGGCGCACGGGAGAAAGGGCCTGGGCCCCGTCCGGAGGTTCACCGGACGGGGCCCAGGCCCCTCGCGCTTCGTCACGACGCCCCGGCCGGGTGGGGGGTGGCAGGTGGAGAAGACCGGCCGGGGCGTGCGCGACCCCCGTTTCGCGATGGCTACTTGAGAGCGGCGAAGGCCTTGGAGAAGGCGCCGTCGCTCTGGACGATGGAGCTACAGGTGGCGTCCGCGCTGTTCTTGGCACCGCCGGCGCACTGCTTGTCCCGGGCCGCGGACCACATCGAGAGCCAACCGATGCCCTTGGACTGCGCGAAGGAGACGAGCTGCGAGGCGTCGTCGACCTTGAAGATCTCCGAGGCCACGTCGTTGACGCCGATCATCGGGGTGATCGCGACGGTCTTCCACGCGGCGCTGTCGGAGAGACCGAGGACGCCCTTGATCTGCGCCTGCGTGGCCGTGGCGGCCTGCTGGGCGAGGTCACCCATGTCGCCGCTGAACGCCGGGCCGTAGTCCATCGCCATGATGTTCACGGCGCTGATCTTCACGCCGTTGGACTTGGCGTCGGAGACCAGGTTCACGCCGTCCTGGGTGAGGCCCTGCGGCAGGACCGGCAGGGTGAGGGAGACGTCCAGGCCCGGGTGCTGCTTCTGGAGCTTGGCGATGGCCTGGGCACGCTTGGTGTTCGCCGCCGTGTTGGGCAGCGCGCCGCCCTCGACGTCGAAGTCGACCTTCGTGAGCTTGAAGGCGTCCACGGCCTTGCCGTACGCCGCCGCCAGCGCGTCGACCGAGCCGCAGGTGGTGGCGAGCTCCGTGCCGGAGGCACCGCCGAAGGAGACCCGGACGTCGCCGCCCTTGGCGCGCAGCGCGCCGATCTGCGCCGCCACCGCGTCGTTCGCGAGGTCGCTCACACCGCCGAACTTCGGCGTGCAGCCGCCGCCGTCGGTGATGAACGCGAGGTTGTAGTTCTTCACGCCGGTGGCGTCGGCCGCCTTGACCAGGTCGAAGGCCGGGAAGAGGGAGGTGTCGACGTAGGGAGCGAAGCCCGCGCTCGTCGTGGTGCCGCCGCCCGAGGTCTGCGTGGGGGTCGGGGTGGCCGTGGCCGTCGCGGTGGCGGTGGCGGTCGGCTTCGGGGTGGCGCTCTGCGTCGCGCTCGCGGTCGGGGTGGGCGCGGCCGTGGGGGTCGCGGTCTGCGTCGGACGGCCGCTCGGCTCGGGCGTCGCTCCGTCCACCGAACACTTGGTGCCGTCGATGACACAGCCCGTCGGGTTCGCGGTGCCGTTCACGACGAAGCCGACGGTGACGGACTCGCCGGCCGCCAGACCGTCCTTGTCCCAGGACGGCGGCGTCACGGTGACGTGCTGTCCGCTCACCGACGAGGTCGCGTCCCACAGGGAGCTGAGCTTGGAGCCCGAGGGCAGGTCGAACTCCAGCTTCCAGTCGGGCTTCCGCTGACCCGTGTCGTTGGAGACGACGTACTGGGCGGTGTACCCCGTGGACCACTCGCTGGTCCTGGTGTACGCGGCCCCGACACTCGACGCGTTGGCGATGCCGGTGAACACGAGGGCGCCACCGCCGGCCACGGCCGCCGCGACGATGCCGCCTATCGCCTTGTTCCTGCCACTGACCTTGCGCCGGTGCGTGCTGCTCATCGCGTGTGCCTGCCTTCGCGGATTCACGGGGGTTCGCTGGGGTCGTCCCAGGGAGTGCGGGCATCACGCTAGCGATCCGGAATCGGTCAAACCGGTTGATCCGGACGCCGGTCGAGGATCTTAGGGTCCGCTTAAGGAAGGCATCGGAAGCCGTTAAAGGTCGAGACCAATGTGGGCGATTTGGCAGGCCTCACAGACTCGCCCGGCGCGGGGCGCGAGTCCCCTCAGCGGGTGCGCCGGTCCGGTCGGCACGAGGCGCGGCCCCGCTCGGCGCGTGCCGTCGGGGCACAGGGCGCGGGGCGCGAGCCCGTCCCGACGGGTGCCGCGGGTCCGTGCGGCTCGTGCGGCTCGTGCGGCCGGGGCACTCGGCGCGGGTGAGACACCCACGGCGCGTCGGTGCACGGGAAGACGCCCACGGCGTGTCAGCGCACGCCGGCGGCCCGTCGACGGCGGCGTACGCTGCCCCGGTGCCCACTGCGGACCGGGGCCCTGCCGTCCAGCTGGATCCAGATGCGCACCTCGGTTCCGCCCAGCACGGAGGAACCGATCCGCACGTCCCCGCCCGTCGACTCCGCGAGCCGTCGCACGATGTCGAGACCGAGGCCCGTCGACCCGTCGTTGCCCGAACCCCGGCCGCGGGCCATCGCCGCCTCCGGGTCCACGATCCCGGCGCCCGCGTCCGACACCAGCACGATCACGGCGTCCTCGGCGTTGTGCACGTCGACCGCGAAGGCCGTGCCCTCGGGGGTGTGGCGGAAGACGTTGCCGAGGAGCGCGTCGAGCGCGGCGGCGAGGTCGGCGCGGGCCACGGGTATGCGGCACGGCCGGTCCACGCCGGCCACCCGCACCTTGCGTCCCTCGTCCTCGGCGAGCGCGGACCAGAAGTCCATGCGTTCACGGACGACCTCGGAGGCGTCGCACCCGGCACCGGCACCGATCGCCGCGGTCTGCGGCTTGGCCTCCCGGGCCGTCCTGATGATCGTGTCGACCTCGCGCTCCAACTGCTCCACGGCGGACCGGGTCTGTTCGGCGGCCGGTCCGTCGCCGAGGGAGGCGGCGTTGAGGCGGAGCACGGTCAGCGGCGTGCGCAGGCGGTGCGAGAGGTCGGCGGCGAGCTCCCGCTCGTTGGCGAGCAGTTGGACGACCTGGTCGGCCATGGAGTTGAACGCGACGGCGGCCTGCCGCAGTTCGGTCGGGCCTTCCTCGGGCACGCGGGAGCCGAGCTTCCCCTCGCCCAGCTCGTGCGCGCCCTCGGCGAGGCGCTGCGCGGGCTGCACCATCCGCACGCCCAGCCGGTCGGCGACCGCGACGGAGCCGATGATCAGGGCGACACCGACCGCGGCGAGGACCGCCCAGGCCGTGCCGACACCGTTGCTGACCTCGGCCTCGGGGACGTACACCTCGATGACCGCGATGCCGGAGCTCAGCGCGACGGGCTGGAGCAGCGTGGAGCCGCCGGGCACCTCCGCGGTGGAGGCCCGTCCCAGTCGCCGGGTCATGGCGATGTCCTTGCCGTCGGTGCGCCGCTCGCCGATCTCCACCGCGGGCTTGCCGTCGCCGGCGGGGATGTGCACGGCCATCTGCGCGTCCGAGCCGGCCGAGGCGACGACGCGCTCCAGCTCGTCCCGGTCGGTGGTGATGGAGAGCGCGGGCGCGATGGCGGCGGCCTGCCGCTCGGCGTTCGAGAACGCCCGGTCGCGCGCCATCTCCTTGATCACCAGACCGAGCGGGACCGCGAAGGCGACGACGACCATCGTCGTCACCGCCACGCACACCTTGACCAGTGCCCACCTCACAGCGGCCGCTCCGCTCTCGGCGGTTCCAGCTTCACGCCGACGCCCCGCAGGGTGTGCAGATAGCGCGGCCGGGCCGCCGTCTCCCCCAGCTTCCGGCGCAGCCAGGAGAGATGGACGTCTATGGTCTGGTCGTCGCCGTAGGACTGCTGCCACACCTCGGCGAGCAGTTCCCTGCGCGGCACGACGACCCCGGGACGCCCGGCCAGGAAGGCGAGCAGGTCGAACTCGCGCCGGGTGAGGTCGAGTCGGACGCCGTCCAGTTCCGCCTGGCGGCGCAGCGGGTCGATGGCGAGCCCGCCGACCCGGATGACCGTCGGCACGGGGGCCTCACCCACGGTGGTGCGCGAGCGGCGCAGCACCGCGGCCATGCGCGCGGACAGGTGCTCGACCGAGAACGGCTTGGTCAGGTAGTCGTCCGCGCCGGCGTTCAACAGCCGTACGATCTCCGCCTCGTCGTCCCGCGCGGTGGCGATGATCACCGGGACGTCGGTGATCCCGCGCAGCATCTTCAGCGCCTCGGACCCGTCCAGATCAGGCAGTCCGAGATCGAGGATCACGACGTCGAAGGAGAAGTGGGCGACCTCGCGCAGCGCCTCCAGGGCGGTGCCGACGCTGCGCACGATGTGCGCGGCCTCGGTCAGATGCCGGATGAGCGCCGAGCGTACGAACTGGTCGTCCTCGACGACGAGCACACTTGCCATGAGCCGCACCGTACGCCATCCGGGCGAGGCCGTCCGATGCCTGTGGACAACCCTCATCAGGCACTTGCGGACAATCCCGGCCCGTTCCCCCCGGGGACATTCCGGATCTTGGCGGGGCCGTGAGACACCCGTGGCGCTCGTGGTGCAATATGGCCGCGATGCGCAGAGGACTCGTACACGTACTCGCGTGGTTGCTCGCCACGGGCGCGGCAGTCACGCTGTCGTGGTGGGGTGTCCACACCGTCATGACGGGGACGGCCTACGACCCGCCGCGGGCGCTGCCCCTCACGGTGGCGGGGGCGACGGCCGAGGAGACACGGCCCCTGGCGTCCTCGACCCGGCGGGCCGAGCCGTCCACGTCCGCTCCGAGCAGGCCCGCCACGACCCCGAAGCCGAAACCGGCGCCCTCGAAGTCCGCGTCTCCGAGCGGCGGTCCGTCACCTTCCCCGTCGTCCCCGACGGCCTCCCCGTCCGCCTCCGGGCAGGTCAAGAGCTACGACTCCGACGGCGGCCGGGTGGTCTTCGACATCGCCCCCACGTACGGGACGCTGGTGTCGGCGACGCCGAACACCGGCTGGTCGATGCAGGTGTGGAAGACCGAGACGTGGATCCGGGTGGAGTTCACCTCGGGCGCCGACCGGGTGTCGGTGTTCTGCGACTGGCACGACGGGCCCCCGCACGTGGACATCGGGACGTACTGAGCCGACGGGCGCGGTGAGCGCGCGGACGCGGCCGGAGCGGGCCGGGTGGTGCACGCCGGGTGGTGCGCGCCGGGCCGTGGGCCGGGGCACGCTGACGGCGGGTCAGCGGAACACGGACGGCGGCGGGGCCGGCGAGGCGACCGCCACGGCGTCCGTGACCGGTGCCGCTCCACCCGTGAAGTCCAGGAGTTCCCTGCCGTGTTCGACCCGGGCGGGATGCGGGTCGGAGGCGGCGCGGCGGGTCAGTTCGGCGACGGGCAGCGGCCGGCCGGAGGCGACGAGGACCGCGTTCCCGAAGCGTTTGCCGCGCAGCACCGTCGGGTCGGCGACCAGGGCGAGTTCGGGGAAGACGGAGGCGACGGTGGCTATCTGGCCGCGGAGGTGGGCGAGCGGGGGTCCGTCGGCGAGGTTCGCGGCGTAGACCCCGGAGTCCTTCACCGCCCGGCGGACCTCCGTGACGAACTCGGCGGACGTCAGATGGGCCGGTGTCCGCGCGCCGCTGAAGACGTCCGCGATGACCAGGTCCGCCCAGCCGTCGGGCACCTTGGCGAGGCCTTCCCGGGCGTCCACCGAACGCACCCGGATCCGGGCGTTCGGATCCAGCGGCAGTTCGCGGCGCACCAGTTGGACGAGGGCCGCGTCGCGTTCGACGACCTGCTGGGTGGACCGGGGGCGGGTGGCGGCCGTGTAGCGGGCCAGGCTGAGGGCGCCGCCGCCGAGGTGGACGACCTGCACGGGCTTGCCGGGCGGGGCGACGAGGTCGATGACGTGACCGAGGCGGCGCTGGTACTCGAAGCTCAGGTAGGAGGGGTCGTCGAGGTCGACGTGGGACTGCGGGGCGCCGTCGATGAGCAGGGTCCAGGCGCGCGGCCGGTCCCGGTCGGGCAGCAGCTCGGCGAGCCCTCCGTCGACGGCCTCCACGACCGCCTCGGCCTGCCCGCGCCGCCCGCCCCGTCCGGTGTCGCGGCCGTCGTCCGCCCGCTGATTCCTCGCCCGTGCCATCTGGCCATTATCGGGGCGCGGGAGCGGGTCGGCTCAGCGACCGGTGCCGGGGCGCCCGGCCCGCTCACCGGCAGCCGTCCGCCACCTCGATCAGCCGCGCGGCCTCGCCCAGCGCGGCCCGCAGCACCGCCGGGTCGGTCGCGAGGTCCGTGTCACCGGGCGGGAGCAGCCAGTCCGAGCCCTCGACCGGGGGCTCGGGGGCCGGACCCAGGTCGCGGCCGTCGGTCTGCGTACAGGTGCTGCCGGGCACGTCCCAGGCGTCGGCGGTGCCGGGCGGCACCAGGAAGCCGAGGGTGTCGCGGCCGCCGTCGTGCAGGACGGGCCCCACGAGGTCGGCCGCCGCGCCGCGGCGCAGGATGTCGACCGCCTCCAGTCCCTGGCGGGCCGGGACGGTCACCAGGTCGCACTCGGCGGCCGGCCGCAGCGGGACGCCGCACTCCGGGGACGGCCCGTGCTGCGCGGCCGACGGTGGCGTACGGAACTCGGTGCTCTGCGCGATCTGCATCCCGGCCTCCAACGGAACCCCTCCTCGACGACGAGCGGGTCGGGAGTTCGGGCGGCTCCCGGTCCACCCGGTTCAACGCCCCAGGACGTCAACGGCTACGGCGAAACTCCGCCACAAAGGATGGCAGTTCATGGCAGATCGTGGATGAGATATCCGGTTTGTAGCCAAACACAGCGTGGTGACCTCGTCACACCAGGTACGTTCTTGCCCGCCGGACGCAGGGCACCTACCGGGCACAACCCGGTCAACCCGGTCCTGGATCCGGCATGGTTCGACGGTTCGCAAGAGAGGGCCCGGCCATGGCGTCGTCATCGGTGACCTCGTCCCCGTCCCCCCGGCCACCACGGCCGAATCTCGCCTTCCGGAGGTTGCGCGGCCAGCGCTCCCCGGGCGAGTTCGCCGCGCTGGTGCGGAGGGCCGCGCGCGAGATCGGCGAGCGGGTCAGCTGCGACGCGCGCTACATCGGGCGCGTCGAGGCGGGCGAGATCCGCTGTCCCAACTACGCGTACGAGCGGGTGTTCCTGCACATGTTTCCCGGCCGGGCGCTGACCGACCTCGGTTTCGCCCCCCGCTCCTGGGTACGCGGACGCGGGGCGCGCGACCCGGGGGAGGCACTCCTCGACCGCTCCACGAACCCTTCACACGCCCCGTATGAGACGGACGGGGCGCACGAGACGTATGAGACGCCGGGTCCGCTCCACGTCCCGGCTCCGTACGGCCCGCGCACCGCGCACCACACGGACAGCCCGCACGATCCGCACAGTCCGCACGATCCGTACGACCCGCACCACTCGTGCGACCCGTACGACCCGTACGAGAAACGCGATCAGAACCACGAGGAGAGCGACGTGCAACGTCGCGCATTCATGACCGGAGGCACCGCCACCGTGGCGGCGGCCTCGATGGGGCCCTTCACGGGTGCCTTCGGCGGCAGCGCCACGGCCGCCGAACGACGCGTCCACCGGGCGGGCACGTCCGAGGCGGGCGCCCTCGAAGAGGCCGTCCGCCGGATCCGGCTGCTCGACGACAGACACGGGGCCGACGGGCTCTACCGGCGCGCGGCGGTCCCCCTGCGCACCGCGTACGAACTGCTCGACGCGGGCACCACCCGGCAGGCCACCGCCGACCGCCTGTACTCCGGGGCCGGCGAACTGGCCATCTCGGTCGGCTGGCTGGCCCACGACTCCGGACGCTTCGACGACGCGCGCTCGCACTACGCGGAGGCCCTCGCGACCGCCCGGATGGCCGGCGACGCGGGCCTCGAGGCACACGCCTTCTGCAACACGGCCTTCCTCGCCCGCGACGCGGGGCGCCCCCGCGAGGCCGTGCGCGCGGCCCAGGCGGCCCAGCGCGCCGCGCGGCCCCTCGGATCCCCCCGTCTGCTCTCCCTGCTCGCGCTGCGCGAGGCGGGCGGCTGGGCCGGGCTCGCCGACCGCCGGGGGTGCGAGCAGGCGATGGCGCGCGCACAGGCCCTCTACGGACGCGGCCCCTCGGAGACCGACCCCGAGTGGATGACCTTCTACGGGGAGGCCGAGCTGGAGGGCCTGGAGGCGCAGTGCTGGTCGATGCTGGGCGACTGGCCCCGGGCCGCCCGCCACGCGCGCCGCGCCGCCCACCTGCAGGACCCGCACTTCACCCGCAACATCGCCCTCTACACCGCCGAACTCGCCGACGACCTGGCCCGCGGCGGCCGCCCGGACGAGGCCGCCGTCGCCGGTCAGCGCGTCCTGGACCTGCTGAACGAGGTCCAGTCCTCCCGCATCCAGACCATGCTGGCGGGAACGGCCCGCGTGCTGCTCCCGCACCGCAGGGCCTCGGGCGTCTCGGCGTTCCTCGACCGCCACGCGAGCCTGCCGCGCACGGCGTGAGCGCCGCCGGAGCTCCGGTCAGACGCTCAGGTGCCCGCAGTCGTTCCACACCTCGATCGCGGGCTCCCCGTAGGCCCAGCCGAGCACCGACAACGAGGTCGGGTTGAGGCGGATGCGGGCCGCGAAGTCCAGCGGAAGACCCAGCCAGCGGGCGCCTATGGAGCGCAGGATGTGACCGTGGGCGAAGATCAGCAGATCGCGGTCCTCGGAGCGGGCGTAGGAGACGACCTCGTCCGCGCGCGCGGTGACCTGCTCCAGGGTCTCCCCCTCGGGGACGCCGTCGCGCCAGATGAACCAGCCGGGACGGATGTCCTGGATCTCGGCCGGGGTCATGCCCTCGTAGGCGCCGTAGTCCCACTCCAGGAGCGCGTCCCAGGCGGTCGCCCGCTCCCCGAGACCGGCGAGCTCGCACGTCTCGCTCGCGCGCGCGAGCGGACTGGTGCGCACCTCGGCGGCGGGCAGCGAGTCGAACGGCGACCGGTGGAGCCGCTCACCCAGCAGCTTGGCGCCGCGCCGCCCCTCTTCCAGGAGCGGGACGTCGGTCCTGCCGGTGTGCTTTCCGGACAGCGACCATTCGGTCTGTCCGTGCCGGGCCAGCAGGATGCGCGGTGCCATGACGATGACCTTTCCGGGACGGGATCCACGAACGAGAGGGTCGGCTCGCTCGTGGACGGCTCGAGGAGTGGGTCACTCCATCATCGCTCACCCCGGCCCGGGGCAACCCGGGGGGCGATCTCAGCGTCTTCGAGATCCGGGGCGCCCCTTCGAGGCGTTCGCACACACCGTAAAATCCCGGGGTGGCCACGGACCGCCTGGTCACCACGAGCAGATGGGCACGAGCAGATGGGGGAGGGCGATCGGATGCCGCAGACCGATGCACCGCGTACCGAAGCGGCACCGCGCGCCCGGTCGGGCCGGTGGGCCGGACGGTACGCGTCGACCGCGTCAGGGGTCCGTCCGCGCTGGTGGACCGAGGTCCCGCTGATCCTGTTCGTGTACGCGGCGTACACGGCGGGCCGGCTGCTGGCCCGGGGCGACACCGGCGGCGCGGTGGACCACGGCCTGGAGATCCTGCGGATCGAGAAGGCCCTCCACATCAACGCCGAGCATCCGCTGAACCGGCTGTTCACGCGGGAGGCCTGGCTGGGCGTGCCCGCCGACTTCGGGTACGCCTCGCTGCACTACGTGGTGACGCCGGCGATCCTGATATGGCTGTTCCGCTCCCGGAGCGTGCGCTACCGCGCGGCCCGCACCTGGCTGTGGACCTCCACGTTCATAGGCCTGATCGGCTTCACCCTGCTGCCGACCTGCCCGCCCCGGCTGCTGTCGCCCGAGCACGGCTTCGTCGACACGATGGCCCAGTACAGCAATTACGGCTGGTGGGGCGCCGAGGCGAGCGCCCCCCGCGGCATGGGCGGGATGACGAACCAGTACGCGGCGATGCCGAGTCTGCACGTGGGCTGGGCACTGTGGTGCGGAGTGATGCTGTGGCGCCACGGCCGGACGCCCGCGGCCAGGGTCGCCGCCGTCGCCTACCCGCTGTTCACCACGATCGTCGTGATGGGCACGGCCAACCACTACTTCCTGGACGCCGTCGCGGGCGCCGCGGTGATGGGGGCCGGCCTGCTGCTGACCCCGTTCGTGATGCGGACGGCGGACCGGCTGCGGACCCTGGTGGGGACCCGTGTCCCGTGGGCCCGGGGTGCCTCGGGGGACGAGGGTTCCCCGATTGTCAGTGTGGGATGCCACACTTCCGCGGGTGAACGAATTCCCCGACAGCGCGAGTCCCGAACCGGGCCGGGAGCCGAGCCGGGTGCCTCCCCCACGGACGCGGGGGACAGCGCTACGACAGCAGCTCGCTGAGCTGCGCGGTCCGGAGATCGCACCGAAGGCGCTGGACGCGCGCGCCCTCGCGGCACTCGCCGCCAACCCCGGGTGCGACCGGCGCGCCCTGCTGGACGGCGTGGGCGTCGACAAGGCGAAGCTGGCCGACGCGCTCGGCGCGCCGTCCGCGTTCGGGATGTCCCAGTTCGCCTTCATGCGGGGCAACGCGTTCGAGGCGCGCGTCAAGGCCGACGGCGGCGCCGAACTGCTGCGGCTGGTGCACGAGAAGCTGGACCCCGGAGCCGAGCCGCCCGGCGCCGGTGCCGTGCCCGACCTGGGCGCGATCGGCCCCGAGGGACGCACGGCCCGTACGGAACTGGCGTTGCGCGAGGCCACCGCGGCCGGCGCCTGGACGCTGCTCGACCACCCCATGCTCTGCCTGGACGTCGCGGGTTCGGCGGCCTTCCTGGAACCGGACGCCGTGGTCGTGCACCCCGACGGCGACTGGACGGTCGTCGAGATCAAGTCGTTCCCGATGCTGGACGGTTCGGCCGACCCGGCCAAGGTGGGCGCCGCCGCCCGGCAGTCCGCGGTGTACGTCCTGGCCCTGGAGGAGGTCGCCGCCCGTCTCGACCCCGCTCCCGAGGTCCACCACCGCATCCTGCTGGTCTGCCCGAAGGACTTCTCCAACCTCCCGGCCGCCTCGGCCGTCGACGTGCGCAAGCAGCGTGCGGTCACCCGCCGCCAGTTGGCCCGGCTCACCCGCGTCGAGGACATCGCGGCCGCCCTTCCCGAGGGCGTCTGCTTCGCCCCCGGCCTCCCGGCCGAGGAACTGATCACGGCCGTCGAGGCGGTCCCCGCGGCCTACGCGCCCGAGTGCCTGGCCGCCTGCGAACTGGCCTTCCACTGCCGGGCCCGCTCCCGCGCCGGGGGCGCGGTGACCTCGCTCGGCCGCTCGCTGCGCGCGGACCTGGGCGCGCTGACGACCGTCCCGGACGTCCTGGCCGCGGCCCGCGGGGAGGCGGGCGATCCCGAGGACCCCGCCGTCGTGGCCCTCAGGAGAGCGGCGCTGCTGCGGGCGGAGGCCCTGCGCGGCACGGCCGCGCAGGCCCGGGTGCCGGGCGCGCCCGGGACGCGGGCGCTCACGGACTCCGCGCAGGTTCCCGTACCGGTGGCCGGTGCCCCGGACGGCCGGGAGGCGGGCGCGTGTCGCTGATCACCACCCTCGCGCGGCTGGAGGCCGTCGAGAGCGGCCGGGCGCAGCCCGCCGCCACCGTGCTCCACCGCCATCTCGCCGAACGGCCGCTGGTGTTCGTGCCGCTCACCACCTCGGGCGAGGCGGGGGCCCCGCTCGGCGCGCTCGTCGGCACCGACCGGGACGCGCCCCGGCTGCTGGTCGTGCCGCAGCCCCGCGACCGCGACCTGCGCTTCGCCTTCCTCGCCGAACTGGCGGACGTCGTCCTGCCCTACCTCGACGCGTACGCGGACGTGGTCGAGGCGGCCGAGCGCAGCGAGACCGACCCGGAGACCGGCAAGCGCGTCAAGGTCGAGGTCGAGCTGTGCGCCGACGCCCCGCAGCTGATCGTGCCCGGCCGGGCCGGCATCGACTTCGTCCGGCTCCTCGGGCGCTCCACCCGCTTTCGGCGCACCGCCGAGCAGGATCCCGAGGCACCGCATCCGGCGCCGCCCCGGGTGCCGCTGTTCGGGCGCTGGCTGACCCACTTCGGGGAACGGGCCCGCGTGCCCGGCTCCGCCCTGCTCCTCGCCCTCACCGACGTGCTGTCCCGGCACTGGGCCACCGGCCAGAGCAGCCTGGAGGACCAGCACCTCGGCGCGCTGCTCGCCTGGCTCGATCCGCCGGAGGGCGAGCCGGGCGCCGAGGCCGCGGTGCGGGCCGAGCTCCAGCGGGACGCGCGCGGCCAGCTCGTCTGCCCGCCCGCGGGACCGGCCACCGACCCCGCCTTCGACAACCAGTTGCTGGCCCCCGCGATCGAGCGCTACGACCGCGCGCGCACGGCGCTGGCCGCCGCCGAGGACGGCATCGAGGCGGACGACCGGCTCGGTGAACTCACCGCGGCGGAGCGGGAGATCCGCGGTCTCGTCGAGAGCGTCACCCGGCCCACCTGGGACGCGGTCTGGCGCGGGATCGACCTGCTGCGGACGCTGCCGGAGGGGGCGCACGCCGCCGACCGGTGGACCCGTGACCGCTGGTCGTTCACCGGGCACCGCGACCGGGTCGTGGCGGGCGAGCCCCCGCAGCCGCGCCGCGACGACGCGGTGACCGCCGCGAACAAGCTGGCCACGCGCGAACGGGAACAGGCGCGGCTGGAGGCCCAGGAGGCCCTCGACGACCCGCTGGTCATGGCCGGCCGGCGGCTCGCCGGGGAGGCGTTCGCCGGAGAGGTCACCGAGGTCGTGATGGCGTACGGCGAGGGGAAGCGGCCGAGCCCCCGCCCGCTGGTGACCGTCCGCACGGACGACCGCCCGCACCTGGGGGAACGGGCCAGGGTGTACCGCTCGCTCGGCGGGAAGCCGCAGGCCGCGGAGTTCGTCGGGTACGACGACGAGGGCGCGGCCGTGGTGCTGCGGATCGTCGACAAGATGGGGCGCGGCAAGGAGCCCGAGGCCGGGTCCGTGCCGGAGAAGGGGGACCTCGTCTGCTTCACCCTCTTCGAGCACGAGCAGCGCGGCGGCGCCAAGCTGCCCGATCCGGAGGAGACGCCGTGGACGCACGGAGGGCCGCCCGGTGAGTCCGACGCCCCGCCGCTGCCGGACCCGGTGACCGAGGAGGATGTCCTGTGACCGTCGTCTTCGACCCGGGCGCCGAGGCCGCCCGCGCCACCGACGCGATCCTGTACGACACCCTGCACGGCACCGACCGCGGTGTCGTGGTCGACTCCCCGCCGGGTGCCGGAAAGTCGACCCTCGTCGTCCGGGCCGCGCTCGAACTGGCTTCTGCCGGACGCCCGTTGATGGTCATCGCGCAGACCAATGCCCAGGTCGACGACCTGGTGCTGCGGCTCGCGGAGAAGGCGCCGGACCTGCCCGTGGGGCGGCTGCACAGCAGCGACTCGGACCCGTACGACAAGGCGCTCGACGGCCTGGACCAGGTCCGCAAGTCCACGAAGGCGGCCGATCTGGCGGGCCTGGACGTCGTCGTGTCGACCGCCGCGAAGTGGGCCCACGTCAAGGGCGTCGAGCCCTGGCGGCACGCGATCGTCGACGAGGCGTACCAGATGCGCTCGGACGCGCTCCTCGCCGTCGCCGGGCTCTTCGAACGCGCCCTGTTCGTGGGCGACCCGGGGCAGTTGGACCCGTTCTCGATCGTCGGCTCCGAGCAGTGGGCCGGGCTGTCCTACGATCCCTCCGCGTCCGCGGTGAGCACGCTGCTCGCGCACAATCCGCACCTCCCGCAGCACCGGCTGCCGGTGTCCTGGCGGCTGCCCGCGTCGGCCGCGCCGCTGGTCTCGGGCGCCTTCTACCCGTACACGCCGTTCCGCAGCGGCACCGGTCACGGCGACCGGCGGCTGAACTTCGCCGTCGCGTCGGACGGTTCGGGCACCGACCGGGTCATCGACGAGGCGGCCGAGTCCGGTTGGGGGCTGCTGGAGCTGCCCGCCCGGCACACTCCGCGCACGGACCCGGAGGCGGTCCACGCGGTGGCCGGGGTGGTGCGGCGGCTGCTCGACCGGGGCGGCGCGGCCACGTCGGAGCGGGCGCAGGATCCGGTGCCGCTGACGGCCGAGCGGATCGCGGTCGGCACGGCACACCGTGACCAGGCCGCGGCCGTGCGGGCGGCACTGGCCGGTCTCGGCGTCACGGACGTCACCGTGGACACGGCGAACCGGCTCCAGGGGCGGGAGTTCGACGTCACGGTCGTCCTGCACCCGCTGTCGGGGCGGCCGGACGCCACGGCCTTCCACCTGGAGACCGGACGTCTGTGCGTGCTCGCTTCCCGGCACCGGCACGCGTGCATCGTGATCTGCCGGGAAGGAATCACGGAGTTGCTGGACGACCACCCGTCGACCGAGCCGGTGCAGCTGGGGGTGACCGTGAAGTTCCCGGACGGCTGGGAGGCCAATCATTCGGTGCTGTCGCACCTGGCGGAGCACCGGGTGGCCTGGCGTCCCTGAGTCCCGCTCCGACGGCCCCGGATCACGAGGTCCGGGGCCCGCGGGGCGCGCTCGCCCCTTCGGGCCCACTTGCGCGGGCGCGAGACAATGGACGGTGGCCCTTCGCCAGGAGGGCCCCGAACCGTACGAGGAGGAGAAGACATGGCGGAGCCCACGCCGCGTCGGAACGAACCGCGGCTACGCCCCGCGCCCCTGCTCTTCGAGCCCGCGGAGGCCGCCGGGGATCCGGAGCATTTCTTCGACCTGGAGTCGATCGACGACCCGCGCGCGCTGCTCGACCGGTCCACGGAGCTGGCGCAGGCGTTCCGCGCCGCCGCCGACCGGGCCGTCGAGTTCCAGGCCATCGCCGCCGCTCAGCTCGCCGATCCGCGCCGTTTCGACCGGCTGACCACCGCCTCGATCGCGGAGCGGGCCGAATGGACCGAGGACTACGCGAAGAAGATGGTCGAGTTCGGCCAGGGTCTGCTGCGGGGCACGGAGGGCAACGGACACGGTCACGGGGTGGCCGACGCGCTCTGACCCGCGCACCCGGGCCCGGACGGCCCGGAGTCCCTTCGTCACCCACCGGGTGGCATATGCCAGCCGGGCAAGATACTCCACCTCACCCCCGCCTGTCCCGGTTTCCGGCAACCCTCCGGAACGGACCGCTCACCACGGGTAGACGTATCCGGCATGAGCAGCACACGGAACCCGCCGAGCAGCACCCCGCACGGCCCCGGAGCGAAGTCGCCCGGATGGCTGGACGCCTCGGGGGTCACGTCCGAGGGCGCCGCCTGGCTCGCCTCGGCGGGAACGTATCCGCGCAGCACGCTCACCCTCTGGCGCGAACGGCCGGACGCGCCGGTCGTCCTGCTCTGCGGCAGCGCGTTCGACGTCGTCAGCACGTCGGCCCTCTTCGGGCGGCGGATGCTCGACCGGCTCTGGGACGAGGGGCCGGGCTCGGGCCCGGTGGCGGCGTACCGCGGGCGGATCCTGTTGTTCGCCGCGCCCGGCACCGCCCAGCGGCTCCCCTCGCTCATGGAGTGGGAGGAGTGGGGCGCGGGCCCCTCCGCGCGGCGCGAGGACACCGCCGGGCACACGGGCCCCGAAGCGGTCGCGGTGCCCGGAACCGTCGCGGGGCAGGGGCCGCTCATGGGGCCCGGAGCCCTCGTAGGCCCCGGAGCCGTGGCAGGACCCGAAGCCCCCGCGGGCCCCGGGCCGCTCACGGGTTCCGCGGGCGCGGGGC
>NZ_KZ626936.1 GCF_002911015.1 Streptomyces populi | reverse complement strand
GGTGCACCGGGCCTCGGCCCGGTGCACCGCAGGTCCGGGCCGGTGCGGCGGCTCAGGGTGGTCCCCTACGGGCAGGTTCGGGGTTCTTCCGGAACTCCGAACCTGCCCGCAGCGTTTACCGTTGAGAGCGCGGCGGCAGTTGCCGCGGTCGGTCGGAGGAGGAGTGTGATGGGCACCGTGATCACCGTAATCGCCTTGCTCTTCCTGCTGTTCGTGGTGTTCGGCGCGTATGCGACGGTGAAGGTGATCGGCGCCGCCAAGCGCGGCGTGGACCGCACCATCTCGCAGGCCCGCCGCACGGTCGAGGACACCACCCTGCGCGCGAAGACCTTCGCCCAGCCCGGCCCCCAGGGCGAGCTCGCCCAGCTCAGGCTGACGCTGCGCACATCGATGCGCGCCACCCAGGACGCGCTGCACGCGGGCGTGGCGGAGGACGAGTCCCTCAAGGAGTCCCTGAGCCTCTTCGAGCGGCTCAGCGCCCACGGGCACGAGCTGGACGCCGAGCTGAAGCGTCTGGAGGCCGAGCCCGACAGGGACACGCTCGCCACCCGGCTGCCCGGTCTGCGCGAGCGCACCCGGCGGATCACGCAGTCGGCGGACTCGCTGCGCTGGGCCGCCCGCGACCGGGCCCACCGCTTCGCGGGCGACGACCTGGACACACTGAGCGCCCAGATCGACGTGGAGGCCGGCGCACTGCGCCACTGGACCAAGGAGCCGGGGCCCGCCACCTCCTGGCCCGACGCTCCCGGCACGGACACGGCCGGCTCCGGCGGACGGGCCCGGCCCACGGACCCGCAGTCCCGTCCCGAGGACCGGT
The DNA here is from genome assembly GCF_002911015.1 of Streptomyces populi. Classification (GTDB taxonomy): domain Bacteria; phylum Actinomycetota; class Actinomycetes; order Streptomycetales; family Streptomycetaceae; genus Streptomyces; species Streptomyces populi. The sequence continues at coordinate 30,631 of NZ_KZ626936.1, read as the reverse complement.
CGCGGCGTTCGGCCATCACACCGCCCGGCCAACGGCCCGCCTACCCCTGGCAGAAGAAGCCCCGCCCCGAGAGCACGACATGATCCGGCCGTTCCGACCGCAGGTGGAAGGGGTCGGGCTGCCGCGCACCCGCCCCGCCAGGTAACCTCCAGCTCATGTCCCGCCATGTCGCGATCGTCACCGATTCAACGGCCTACCTGCCGCCGCGGACGATGGAGCGCCACGGCATCACAGCGGTTCCCCTGACCGTGGTCCTCGGGGACCAGGCGCTCGAAGAGGGCACGGAGATCTCGGCCCGCTCCCTGGCCCAGGCGCTCCAGAAGCGGCGCCCCGTCACGACGTCCCGGCCCAGCCCCGAGACCTTCGCCGCGACCTACCGGGAGATCGCCGAGTCCGGGGCCGCCGGCATCGTCTCCCTGCATCTCTCCTCCGAGTTCTCGGGCACCTACGACGCCGCGGTGCTCGCGGCGCGCGACGCCCCGGTCCCGGTGCGCGTCGTCGACACCGGCATGGTCGCCATGGCCCTCGGGTTCTGCGCGCTGGCCGCCGCAGAGTCCGCCGAGGCGGGCGGGACCGTGGACGACGCGGTCACGGCGGCCGAGAAGCGGGCCGCGGGCACGTCCGCCCACTTCTACGTCGACACCCTCGACTACCTCCGCCGCGGCGGCAGGATCGGAGCCGCGCAGGCGCTGCTGGGTTCCGCGCTCGCGGTGAAGCCGCTGCTGCAACTCCACGACGGCCGCATCGAACTCCTCGAAAAGGTCCGGACGGCCTCCAAGGCGATCGCCCGGCTGGAAGAGATCGTCGCCGACCGGGCGGGCAGCGCACAGGTCGACATCGCCGTTCACCACCTGGCGGCCCCCGAGCGGGCGTCGGCCCTCGCGGACCGTCTGCGGGCACGGGTACCGGGACTGGCCGAACTGCACGTGAGCGAGGTGGGCGCGGTGATCGGGGCGCACACCGGGCCCGGGCTGCTGGCGGCGGTCGTGTCGCCCCGATGAGGAGGCCGGCAGCCGTGCCGCTCACCCGCGTCGCACGTGCGGGTGACGGAGTTGTCCACAACCGGGGCGTTCTCCACCGGAATTGAGCAAGATCATCGCGAGGGTGCCCGGATGCCGGATCCTCGCCGCATGGCACTTCGATCGAGCTCACGCACCGCGACCCCGACCAGCGGCCCGGGTCGTGGCCCTCTCTCCGACGGCCGCAGCCGCCATCACCGTCGTGACCGGCGGAGCCGGACCCGTCGCCACGAGACTTCGGCCGCGGCCCTTCGCCTGCGTGCCGACGCGCTCTTCACCGAACGCGCCCGGGGACGCCGGGAGTCGGGCAACGGGCCACCGGGGCCGGACCGCGACGTCGGGGGCCTCCCCAGGGGGAACACGGCGGCGGGCACGGGAGTTCTGACCGGTCCCGCAGTTCCGGCCGGTCCCGCCCGGGAGCCCCGGACCCCCGGGGCCGGGGCACACCGCCGTGACGTCGTGCCGGGGACCGCCCGGCCCCTGTGGACGGACCGCTCCGCGGTCGACGGGCCGACGGTCGTGAGTGGGCCGGCCGTGGCGCAGCCGACCGCGTATGAGCCGACCGCGTATGAGCCGGTCTCGCATGAGCCGGTCTCGCGCGAGCCTGCCGAGGAGGCGGGCACCGCGTGGCGGGACCGGGCCGGGCTCGCCGTGCGGGAGCGGCTCCCGTTGTGGTTGCAGTCGAGGTGCGGTCTGGAACGCGGGAGCGTGGCCGCGCTGACCGTGCTGCTCGTCGTGGCCGCCGTCTTCGCCGTGCAGCACTTCTGGGCCGGCCGGACACGGCCGGTCCGGGCGCCCGAGGCGGTGGGTGCCGCGGCACCGTACGGCGGGAAGCACGCGCCGGGCGACCGGCCGGGAGCGGAGTCCGGAGCCCCGGCCGGAGCTTCGGGCGCCGCGGGTGCCGACGGGAGCGTGGTCGTCGTGGACGTGGGCGGAAAGGTGCGCGCCCCCGGACTCCAGCGGCTGCCGACGGGGTCCCGCGTCGAGGACGCCCTGCGAGCCGCCGGCGGGTTGCGGCCCGGCACGGACACCGACGGCCTCAACCGCGCCCGCCTCCTCGTGGACGGCGAACAGATCGTGGTCGGCGCGTCCGCGCCCCCGCCGGGAGCCGGCCCGGGCGGTTCCGGGGCGCTCGGCCCCGGAGGATCCGCGACGGGTGCCGTGCCCTCCGCGCCGATTCCCCTCAACACGGCCACCGTCGACCAGTTCGACAGCCTGCCCGGCGTCGGGCCGGTCCTGGCCCGGCACATCATCGACTACCGCACGGCGCACGGCGGTTTCCGCTCGGTCGACGAGCTCCGCGAAGTGAACGGGATCGGGGACCGCCGCTTCGCCGATCTCCGGGACCTGGTGCGGCCATGAGCGGTTCCGGGAGGAGGGGCCGGTCCGGCCCGGTGAGGAGCGGGGTGCCCGGCGGGCCGGTGAGCACGTCGGAGAACTGCGCGTCCCCGCCCCCGTCCCAGCCCCCGACAGCGCCGCGCGGGCCCGGGGCGAGGACACGGCTCGGGCCCCGGACGACGGCGGAACCCCGTGAGCCGGAAGGTTCCCCGACGTCCCCGGCGGGTCTCCCCGACGCGTCCGGACGGAGGCCCGTGCACGCGGACTCGGGGAGGCGGCTGGGGGCCTCGCACCCCAGGGCGGAGGGACCGGCCGACCTCCGGCTCGTGGCGCCCGCCGCGGCGGTCTGGCTCACGGCGGCCGTGAGCGTGGGGGCGTCGCCGGGCCAGGTCACGGTCGTCGTGGCCGTGTCCCTGGCCGCGGGTGGCGCGCTGCTGGCGGCGGGGCGGGGAGGCGCGAGGACGGGGAGGAGAGGCGCGAGGACAGGTCGGGCAGGCGCCCGGACGGGGCGGGGAGATCCGGCCGCGGTACGGGGCGACGTGGGCGCGGGGGAGGGGCGGGCGCCGGCGCGACCGGGGCTGCGGGTGTCCGTCGCGGCCGTGCTCCTCTGTGCCGGCGCCGCGGCGGCCTCCGCGGGGCTGCACGCGGCGGACCTGCGGCGCGGGCCCGTCCCGGCGCTCGCGGAGAAGTTCGCCGAGGTGACCGCGGAGGTGGAGATCACCTCCGATCCCCGGCTCACCCGGCCCCGGATCAACGGGGATCACATCGCCCCGACGGCTCTGCTGTTCGACGCCGACGTCACACGGGTCGTGCGGGCGGACGGCGCGGTGCTGGCCACCCGGACACCGGTGCTGGTGATCGTCGACGCGCGCCCGCGACGGGGTGCGCCCGGGGAGGGCGGCGGGCGCTCGCCCTGGCTGTCGCTGCTGCCGTCGACCCGGTTGCGGGTGGCGGTGCGGGTCGTGCCCGCCCTGTCGGACGGGGACGACATCGCCGCGGTGCTGCGGGTACGGGGCAACGCGCCGCCGGAGGTGGTGGGAGCGCCGTCCGGTCCGCAGCGGTTCGCCGGCCGGCTGCGCGAAGGGCTGCGGAAGGCGACCGACGGTCTGGACGCGGACGCGCGGGCGCTGCTGCCGGGGCTCGTGGTGGGGGACACCTCACGGGTCACGCCGGAGCTGGACGACGCCTTCGAGGCCACCGACCTCACCCACCTCCTCGCCGTCAGCGGAGGCAATCTCGTCATCGTCCTCGCGCTGTTCACCGGGCCTCCGGGCCTCGCCCAGCGGGTGGAGCGCCGGGGCCTGGCCTCCCGGCTCGGGGTGCCGCTCCGGGCGACCGCCCTGCTCGGCGGAGTGCTCACGCTCGCCTTCGTCGTCGTGTGCCGGCCGGACCCGAGCGTGCTGCGGGCGGCGGCCTGCGGATCGATCTCGCTGCTCGCCGTCGCGACCGGGCGCCGCAGATCGCTGATCCCGGCGCTGGCCGCCGCGGTTCTGCTCCTGGTGCTGTACGACCCCTGGCTCGCCCGCAGCCATGGGTTCCTGCTCTCCGTCCTCGCCACCGGAGCCCTGCTCACCCTCGCCCCGCGCTGGAGCACGGCACTCCAGCGGCGTCGTGTGCCTCCGCGTCCGGCCGAGGCGCTCGCCTCGGCCGCCGCCGCCCAGGCACTGTGCGCGCCGGTGATCGCCGTGCTGTCGGCCCGGGTGAGTCTGGTGGCGGTGCCCTGCAACCTCCTCGCGGAGTTCGCGGTCACGCCGGCCACGGTGCTCGGGTTCGCCACCCTGGCGACCGCCTCCGTGGCGATGCCCGTGGCCAAGGTCCTCGCCTGGTGGGCGAGTTGGCCCGCCCGGTGGATCGCGGGCATCGCGCGCACGGGGGCGGCCCAGCCCGGTGGGGGAGTGGACTGGCCGGACAGCTGGACGGGCGCCCTGCTGCTGGCCCTCGTCACGGTGGCCGGCGTGGCCGCCGGCCGGCGGCTGCTGAGACATCCGTTGCCGAGCGGTGTCTGCGCGCTGCTGTTGCTGCTGTTCGTGGTGCAGCCGCCGCCGCTCACCAGGGTGATCACGGGGTGGCCGCCGCCCGGCTGGAGGTTCGCGATGTGTGATGTGGGACAGGGCGACGCGAGCGTGCTCGCGGTGGGGGACGGCAGCGCGGTGGTGGTGGACGCGGGACCCGACCCGGTGCTGGTCGACCGCTGTCTGAGCACGCTCGGGGTCACCAGGGTCCCGCTGGTCGTCCTGACGCACTTCCACGCCGACCATGTCGCGGGCCTGCCGGGTGTGCTCCACGGGCGTCCGGTGGGTGCGATCGAGACGACCGGTTTCGAAGAGCCCCCGGAGCAGGCCGAGTTCGTGCGGAGGGAGGCGGCCGCTCGGCACATCCCCCTGACCCGGGCCGTGGCGGGGGAGCGGAGGCGTGCGGGAGGCCTCGACTGGCAGGTGCTGTGGCCGCCGCGGGATCCGGCTCCGCCGCCGGACGGCCCGAACGACGCCAGTGTCACCCTGCTCGTGCGGTCCGCGGGGCTGCGGCTGCTGCTCCTCGGCGATCTGGAGCCGCCCGCCCAGCGGGCCCTGTCGAGATCGCCGGAGGCCGCGGAACTGGACGGTGTGGACGTGCTCAAGGTCGCCCATCACGGTTCGGCGTATCAGGATCCGGAGCTCCTGCGCCGGGTGGCGCCGCGGCTCGCGCTCATCTCGGTCGGCGGCGACAACCCCTATGGACATCCCGCCCCGAGCACGGTCGCGGCCCTGCGGGCAGGAGGGGCGGTCGTGCTGCGTACCGACGAGGACGGTGATCTCGCGGTCGCCGGTGCGGGCGGAGGGCTGGGCGTGGCGCGACACTGAAGGCATGAATTCCGCACAGGCCGACGCCTACCTCCGCCGTATCGGGGCCCAGCACCCGGCATGGCCCACGTCCGATGTGCTCCGCGAGCTCCAACTGTGCCATCTGCGGACGGTTCCCTTCGAGAACCTGTCGATCCACCTCGGAGAGGAGATCGTGCTCGAGGAGAAGCGGCTGCTGGACAAGGTGGTGGGCGCCCGCAGAGGAGGCTTCTGCTACGAACTGAACGGCGCGTTCGGGGCGTTGCTGGGGGCGCTGGGCTTCGACGTGACGTTCCTCGCGGCGCGGGTGTACGGGGACGACGGGAAGCCCGGGATCCCCTACGACCATCTCGCGCTGCGGGTGCGGACGGTGGACGGGGGCGACTGGCTGGCGGACGTCGGTTTCGGGGCGCACAGCCACTACCCGCTGGCGTTCATGGAGCGGGGCGAACAGCGGGACCCCGGCGGGCTGTTCCGGGTCGTGGAGTCGGGGCCGGACGCGGCGGGGGTGCGGGGCGCGGGCGGCTCGCGGGAGCACGAGGACCTGGACGTCCTCCTGGGCGGCAGGCGTCAGTACCGGCTGGAGGTGCGGCCGCGCGTGCTCGGGGACTTCGTCGCCGGAGCCTGGTGGCACGGCACCTCGCCGCTGTCGCACTTCACCCGGTCGCTGGTCTGTTCGCGGGTCACCGAGGACGGCGGCCGGATCACGCTCAGCGGCCGGAAGTTCACCGTGTCGACGGCCGACGGGACCAAGGAGGTGTCGGAACTGGCGACGGACGACGAGGTGCTGGCCACGTACCGGGAGCGCTTCGGGATCGAACTGGACCGGGTGCCGGAGGTCGGCGGGGCCCGGTAGCCGCGGCCCGGCACGCCGCGCGGATCACACGGACCCGCCCCCGGACGCGGATCACACGGACCCGCCCCCGGATCCGGCATCGGCCGCGTCGGGAGTACCGGAAGATGTTCATGTGAACGATGTGAGACATGTACTGGTGCTGCCCGACCGCGACGCCGCGGAAGAGGCCGCGGAGGCCGTCGGTGACCGTTTCGGCCTGCTGGAGGAGCCGCAGCTCGTCCGGGACGCCCTCGCGGGTGAGGATGATGCCGAGGACGCGCAGTGGCTGGTGGTCCTGACGGACCCCGAGGCGCGCCTGGACCCGAAGGAACTGGACGAGTTCGCGGCCGAGTGGGACGGCTGGCACGAGGAGCCGTAGCCCAGGAAGCAGAAGCAGAAGCAGAAGCAGAAGCAGAAGCAGAAGCAGGGAGAGGGAGGGGCAGGGGCAGGGCGGGGGAGCGCGGCGCGCGGCACGTGTTGTCGGTGGCGCGTGGGATGCTTTCGGTGATGGCCAAGAAGACCGCACAAGACGACCCTCTCGCCCCTGTCACGCTGGCAGTGGGCCAGGAGGATCTCCTGCTCGACCGTGCCGTGCAGGAGGTGGTGGCCGTCGCCAGGGCCGCCGACGCCGACACGGACGTCCGGGACCTCACCCCGGACCAACTGCAGCCGGGCACGCTCGCCGAGCTGACGAGCCCCTCGCTCTTCGCCGAGCGCAAGGTCGTGATCGTCCGCAACGCCCAGGACCTGTCGGCCGACACGGTCAAGGACGTCAAGGCGTATCTGGGGGCGCCCGCCGAGGAGATCACCCTGGTTCTCCTGCACGCGGGCGGGGCCAAGGGCAAGGGGCTGCTCGACGCCGCGCGCAAGGCGGGCGCGCGGGAGGTCGCCTGCCCCAAGATGACCAAGCCCGCGGACCGGCTGGCGTTCGTGCGGAGCGAGTTCCGGACGCTCGGCCGGGCGGCCACTCCTGAGGCCTGTCAGGCGTTGGTGGACTCCATCGGGAGTGATCTGCGGGAGCTGGCGTCGGCCGTCTCGCAGTTGACCGCGGACGTCGAGGGGACGATCGACGAGGCCGTCGTCGGGAGGTACTACACCGGGCGCGCCGAGGCGTCCAGCTTCACCGTGGCCGACCGGGCCGTGGAGGGGCGGGCCGCGGAGGCGCTGGAGGCGCTGCGCTGGTCGCTGTCGACCGGCGTGGCCCCCGTCCTGATCACCAGTGCGCTCGCGCAAGGGGTGCGGGCGATCGGGAAGCTGTCCTCCGCGCGGGGCGGCAGGCCCGCCGACCTGGCCCGTGAGCTGGGGATGCCGCCGTGGAAGATCGATCGCGTGCGCCAGCAGATGCGGGGCTGGACACCCGACGGGGTCGCCATGGCGCTCACGGCCGTCGCGGAGGCGGACGCCGGGGTCAAGGGCGGCGGGGACGATCCCGAGTACGCCCTGGAGAAGGCGGTCGTGGCCATCGCGCGGGCCGCTCGCTCCGGCCGGCGTTAGGGCCTGCCGTTCGGATCACGCGGCGGATCACGCGGCGGGCCGCGGGGCGGGCCGCGAACGGCGCTCGCCGCGGCACCGGCCCGGAACCGTCTCAGCACGCCGAAGGCCCCGCTCCTCGTACACCGAAGGCCCCGCTCGTTCTCCCGGGGAAGGGAGGGAGCGGGGCCTTCGGTTCGAGCCGGTGGACTCACGCCCGCGTGGCGAACGCAGATCGCGCGTGAATCCGGTGCGTCGGTCGGGAGCGGAGAGAGAGGGCCCGCTCGGGTCCGGCCAACGGTCAAGTCAGGGGTTGAGCCCCGGAGAGCTCAGCCGACTCAGCCCTGGAGGGAAGCGACCTTCGAAGCAAGCGCCGACTTCTTGTTGGCGGCCTGGTTCTTGTGGATGACGCCCTTCGAGACGGCCTTGTCGAGCTTGCGCGAAGCCTCGCGCGCCGCGACGGTGGCCTTCTCGACGTCACCCGCGGCAGCAGCCTCGCGGGCCTTGCGGATCGCGGTCTTCAGAGAGGACTTGACGGCCTTGTTGCGCAGCCGGGCCTTCTCGTTGGTCTTGATCCGCTTGATCTGGGACTTGATGTTCGCCACTGATGAGCCTTTACAGGTTCAGGCGCGCGAGACGGCACGTCTCACCCGCCGTTTGATTTTCTTGGGTGCGTCTCCTGCAGAGAGGGCATGAGACACAGCCACCCAGGCTACCAGCCCCCGCGCGACCGGCTCAAACCGGCCGGACGTCCCCGGCCCGGGGGCCGGTCGCCGACGCCCTGGTCAGGGCCGCCGAACCGGTTTCCGCCGTCCCCCTCGCGCGGCCCGAACCGGTCGCAGCCCGCCGCGCGTGGGACCATGGAACCTACGTATCGATCCGACCCGAGGCACAAGGCGCCTCAAGAGACAGGACCCTGCGTGCCCGCGACCCCTAACAATGTGCCCGAGCCGAGCCGTACCGACCCGGCTCTGATCCGCAATTTCTGCATCATCGCGCACATCGACCACGGCAAGTCCACGCTCGCCGACCGCATGCTCCAGCTGACCGGGGTGGTCGAGCAGCGCCAGATGCGCGCTCAGTACCTCGACCGCATGGACATCGAGCGCGAGCGCGGCATCACGATCAAGTCCCAGGCGGTGCGTCTGCCGTGGGCCCCGACCCACGAGCCGGGCAACACGCACATTCTCAACATGATCGACACGCCGGGGCACGTCGACTTCACGTACGAGGTCTCGCGGTCGCTCGCCGCCTGCGAGGGGACCGTCCTCCTCGTCGACGCGGCCCAGGGCATCGAGGCGCAGACCCTCGCCAACCTCTACCTGGCGATGGAGAACGACCTCACGATCATCCCCGTGCTGAACAAGATCGACCTGCCGGCCGCGCAGCCCGAGAAGTTCGCCGAGGAGCTCGCCAACCTGGTCGGATGCGAGCCGGACGACGTGCTGCGGGTCTCGGCGAAGACCGGTCTCGGCGTCGACGCGCTGCTCGACAAGGTGGTCCGGGAGATCCCCGCGCCGGTCGGCGTCAAGGACGCGCCCGCCCGCGCGATGATCTTCGACTCGGTCTACGACTCCTACCGGGGCGTGGTCACCTACGTCCGTGTCATCGACGGTCAGCTCAACAAGCGCGAGCGGATCAAGATGATGTCGACCGGCGCCACGCACGAGCTGCTGGAGATCGGCACCAACTCGCCCGAGATGCTCGGGGCCGACGGCCTCGGCGTCGGCGAGGTGGGCTACCTGATCACCGGTGTGAAGGACGTGCGCCAGTCGAAGGTCGGTGACACCGTCACCAGCCAGGTCAAGGGTGCCACCGAGGCGCTCGGCGGTTACAAGGACCCGAAGCCGATGGTCTTCTCCGGCCTGTATCCGCTGGACGGCTCCGACTACCCCGAGCTGCGCGAGGCGCTGGACAAGCTCCAGCTCAACGACGCCGCCCTGGTCTACGAGCCGGAGACCTCCGCCGCCCTCGGCTTCGGTTTCCGCGTCGGCTTCCTCGGCCTGCTGCACCTCGACGTGATCCGGGAGCGGCTGGAGCGCGAGTTCGGCCTCGACCTGATCGCGACCGCCCCGAACGTGGTCTACCGCGTCGAGATGGAGGACCGCAGCGAGCACGTCGTCACCAACCCGAGCGAGTTCCCCGAGGGCAAGATCGACAAGGTGTACGAGCCCGTCGTGCGCGCGACGATCCTCGCCCCCTCGGAGTTCATCGGCGCGATCATGGAGCTGTGCCAGACCCGGCGCGGCACCCTGCTCGGCATGGACTACCTCTCCGAGGACCGGGTCGAGATCCGCTACACCCTGCCCCTCGCGGAGATCGTCTTCGACTTCTTCGACCAGCTGAAGTCCAAGACCCGCGGCTACGCCTCGCTCGACTACGAGCCCACCGGCGAGCAGACCTCCAGCCTGGTCAAGGTCGACATCCTGCTGCACGGCGACAAGGTCGACGCCTTCTCGGCGATCACCCACAAGGACGCCGCGTACGCGTACGGTGTCCGACTGGTCGCCAAGCTGCGCGAGCTGATCCCGCGGCAGGCCTTCGAGGTGCCCATCCAGGCGGCCATCGGCTCCCGGGTCATCGCCCGCGAGACCATCCGCGCCATCCGCAAGGACGTCCTCGCCAAGTGCTACGGCGGTGACATCTCCCGTAAGCGGAAGCTGCTGGAGAAGCAGAAGGAGGGCAAGAAGCGGATGAAGATGGTGGGCTCTGTGGAAGTTCCGCAAGAGGCATTCATCGCCGTGCTGTCCAGCGACGACAGCGGCGGTTCGGCCAAGGGCAAGAAGTAGCCACGCCGAATCCCGGAATTCAGGGCCCGTCGCGCTTCGGCGCGGCGGGCCCTGTGCTTGTCTCGGGGGTGTGTCCTGCGGGAAGCGGCACGGAAGTGACCGCCCGCCGCCTCTTACGCACCGGCCGGACGCGCTCTAGTCTGATCTCTGCTCGGTAGTTACTCGCGAGTTAAACAACAGCCGCAATTGAGCCAGCCGCACTGCCGCGGGCCCCGGAGGATGTCGTGAGCGACACACAGACCCTGATCGAGAACCGTCCGCCGTCCGTCGCCGCCCTCTTCCTGGAGCGCGTGGCGGCCACACCCGACGCCGAGGCATACCGTTACCCGGTACCGGCTCCGGGCGACGGGCCGGATGACTGGAAGTCGCTGACCTGGGCGCAGGCCGCCGAGCGGGTCTACGCCATCGCGGCCGGTCTGATCGAACTCGGCGTCCAGCCGGAGCAGCGCGTCGCGCTCGCCTCCTCGACCCGGGTCGAGTGGATCCTGGCCGACCTCGCCATCCTCTGCGCGGGCGCGGCCACCACGACCGTGTACCCGCAGACCAACGCCGAGGAGTCGGCGTTCATCCTCTCCGACTCCGCGAGCCGGGTCCTCATCGCGGAGGACGCGGCCCAGCTCGCCAAGGCCCGGGAGAAGCGCGCCGAGCTCCCCGACCTCACGCACGTCGTGGTCGTCGACGCCGAGGGCGTGGAGAGCGAGGACTGGGTCCTGACGCTCGCCGAGCTGGAGGCGCGCGGCTCCGCGTACCTGGAGAAGCACCCCGAGCTGATCAAGGAGCGCGTCGGCGCGATCACCGCGGACCAGCTCGCGACCCTCATCTACACCTCCGGCACCACCGGCCGTCCCAAGGGTGTCCGGCTGCCGCAGGACAACTGGTCGTACATGGCCAAGGCGATCGCCGGGACCGGCCTGCTCGGCCAGGACGACGTCCAGTACCTGTGGCTGCCGCTCGCGCACGTCTTCGGCAAGGTCCTGACCTCCGGCCAGATCGAGGTCGGGCACGTCACCGCCGTCGACGGCCGCGTGGACAAGATCATCGAGAACCTGCCGGTCGTGCGGCCGACGTACATGGCGGCCGTGCCGCGCATCTTCGAGAAGGTCTACAACGGGGTCGCGGCCAAGGCGCGGGCCGGCGGCGGCGCCAAGTACAAGATCTTCCAGTGGGCCGCCGAGGTCTCCCGCGAGTACGCGAAGGCGAGCCAGGACAACTTCCGCCGCACGGGTTCGGCCTCGGTGCCGTTCGCGCTCGGCGCCAAGCACAAGGTCGCCGACGCGCTCGTCTTCGCCAAGATCCGCGAGGCCTTCGGCGGCAACCTGCGCGCCTGCATCTCCGGCTCCGCCGCGCTCGCGCCGGAGATCGGCTACTTCTTCGCCGGCGCCGGCATCCACATCCTGGAGGGCTACGGGCTCACCGAGTCCTCCGCCGCCTCCTTCGTGAACCCGGGCGAGGCCTACCGCACCGGCACGGTCGGCAAGCCGCTGCCCGGCACCGAGGTGCGCATCGCCGACGACGGCGAGATCCTGCTGCGCGGTCCCGGCATCATGGAGGGCTACCACGGCCTGCCCGACAAGACCGCCGAGGTCCTTGAGGCCGACGGCTGGTTCCACACCGGCGACATCGGCGAGCTGTCCGCGGACGGCTACCTGCGGATCACCGACCGCAAGAAGGACCTCATCAAGACCTCGGGCGGCAAGTACATCGCGCCCGCCGAGGTCGAGGGCCAGTTCAAGGCCGTCTGCCCCTACGTCTCCAACATCCTCGTGCACGGCGCCGACCGGAACTTCTGCACCGCGCTCATCGCCCTCGACGAGCCGTCGATCCTGGAGTGGGCGAAGGACAACGGCCTGGAGGGCAAGTCGTACGCCGAGGTCGTCGCGGCGCCCGCGACGGTCGCCCTCGTCGAGGGCTACGTGAAGGAGCTCAACGGCGGTCTCCAGCGCTGGCAGACCATCAAGAAGTTCCGGCTGCTGCCCCGCGACCTGGACGTCGAGCACGGTGAGATCACCCCGAGCCTCAAACTGAAGCGCCCGGTCGTCGAGAAGGCGTACAAGCACCTGATCGACGAGATGTACGCGGGCAGCCGCGAGGCGTAGCCCCCGGCGCCCGGCCCGTACGGGGGCGGTGGCGCGCAGGACCTCTCCGCGACCGGGCGGCGGGGACCCGCGCGTCCCCGCCCCCGTTCCGCGACCGCCGCCTCCGTGACGGCTCGCCTCCACGGCCGCTCGCCGTGCGGCCGTCCCGCCCGCGCCCCGTCCTTCGTGACGCGCCCCGTCCTTCGTGACGCCCCGTCCTTCGTGACGGGAAGGAGTCACCCCACTGGTCTCACTCAAATTGAATCAAATATGGCCCACTTTGGTTACTCGGTGCTTATGGCCGCCCCCGGTCTGTCACCCTGGCCGCATCGTCCGAGGTGTCACCGTCCGAACTGCCCAGGGAGCCGCACAGTGAGGGCCATTCCGACGCAACGGGAGTCCACGGCGTGCGCACCGGACGCGCTCGCGCACCACCGGGCCGGCCAGGACGTCGTGTCCCGTACGTCGTTGCCCGGCACCCCGCTCGCCGCCGCGGCCGCGCGGCGATTCCTCCGGGACACGCTCCTGGACTGGTCCGAACCGGCCCTGCCCGGCGCCGAGATCATCGACGACCGGCTCGCCGGCGACGCGGCCGTGGTGGTCAGCGAACTCGTCACCAACGCCGTCGTGCACGCGGGCACCGACGTGGAGCTGCTGTGCCGCCTGGAGCGCCCGGTCGACGGCCCGCCCGGAACATTGGTCGTCGAGGTCTCCGACCACCACCCCTCGCGCGCCATACGGGAGGACGGCGCCGAGCCCCCGTACGGGACACCCGAGTACGGACGGGGCCTGCGCCTCGTCTCCGCGCTCTCCGAGGCCTGGGGGATCACCTACCGTCCGGGCGTCAAGACGGTGTGGTCGAGGCTGCTGGTCGACGGGACCGCCGGCGCCCTGCCGGGGGCGGACGTCTTCGCGGACGCCGACGGCCCGCGCGGGACAGCCCGGTTCGAGGACGTGGACGGTCTCTACGGACAGGGAGGGTTCGGGGACCCCGGCGGTCTCGCGGGACCGGCCGGGTTCGCGGACGTCGACGGCTTCACGGGCCCGGCGGACGGCCCGTGGCAGGCCGGAACCGCCGGGTACGCCGAGGGGCGGGTGCCGGAGTACGGGCCGAGGGCCGGCGGCGAGCCGTACGCCGCGCTGTCCGCCCCGGGGGCGGGCCGGGGCACCGCGCGGGGCCACGACTGGCTCGACCGGGGAGCCCTCTCCTTCCTCGCCGAGGCCTCGGACCTGCTCGCCGGGCAGCTCGACGAGGACCTGGTCGCGGCGCTGGCCGGGCAGCTCCTCGTCCCGCGCCTCGCCGACTGGTGCGCCGTGTGGCTGGAGGACGAGGCCACCGACCGGGCCGGTGGTCTCGGTCTCGCCCTCGGACCCCGCCTCGCCCGGGTCTGGCACGGCAGCGAGAACCTCGTCGAGGGGCTGCGCCAGGCCCTGGAGAAGGACCCGCCGCGGCTTCCCGACGCGGTGCGCTCCCGTGCCGTCCCGGTGCCCTGGCCCGGGGAGGCGCTGGGCGCCCGGGGGACGAGCGGGGCGGCGCTGGCGTACCGGCTGATCGCGGGCGGGCGGCCGCTGGGCACGCTCGTCATCGGGCGGGCCGGGCCGCCCGATTTCCCCGACGAGGTCACCGGGCTCGTCGAGGACCTCAGCCGCCGCATCGCCCTGGCCATCGGCGCGGCCCGCCAGTACGCGCGCCAGGCCACCATCAGCCGGGTCCTGCAGCGCGGACTGCTGCCGGGCGCGGTCGCAGAGATCCCCGGGGTGCGCACCGCCCTCGTCTACGAGCCGCTCGACAAGGGCGGTCCGAGCGGCGACTTCTACGACGTCTTCCCGGCGGGCGACGGGCGCTGGTGCTTCGCCGTCGGCGACGTCCAGGGCAAGGGCCCCGAGGCGGCCGTCGTGATCGGCCTGGCCCGGCCCTGGCTGCGGCTGCTGGCCCGCGAGGGCTACGACGTCGCGGACGTCCTCGACCGCCTCAACCAGCTCCTCCTCGACGACGCGACGGAGGCCGCGGACGCGGCGGCCCGCGCGCTCGTGGCCGCGGGCGGGCCCGGCCTCGGGAACGACCTCGGCCCGCAGACGCGCTTCCTGTCCATGCTCTACGGGGAGCTGGTCCCCTTCGACGGCGGAGTGCGCTGCACCCTCGCCTCGGCGGGGCATCCGCTGCCGCTGCTGCTGGGCCCCGACGGGGTCGTACGGGAGATGGCCCGGCCACAGACCCTGCTCGGCGTCTTCGAGGACCCCGAGTACTCCTCCGAGTCCTTCGAGCTGTACCCCGGAGACACCCTCCTGTGCGTCACCGACGGTGTGACGGAGCGGCGCGACGGGTCCCGCCAGTTCGACGACGACGACGGTCTCGCCCACGCCCTCGCGGGCTGCGCGGGCCTGAACGCCGAGATGATCGCGGAACGGATCCGCGGCCTGGTCCACGCGTTCGGCACCCGCCCGCCGGAGGACGACATGGCCCTGCTGGTGCTACAGGCGGAATAGCACCGCCCCCGGCACGTGCCCGCACCCGGCGGCTCCTCACGTGTCCGGCCCCCGCGGCGGGGGACCGCCGCCCGGCCGGTCCGGCGGGAACACGGGACGGAACCGCGCACCCCGCCCGTACTGGACAATGGAAGGCATGCCTTCCGCACTCCCCGACGGCGAGCCCGTCCCCGACGACGGGGCGCTGCCCGCGCACGCCCTGGCCGGGGCCGCCGAGCGGCCCCTCGGGTTCTACCTCCACGTCCCGTACTGCGCGACCCGCTGCGGCTACTGCGACTTCAACACCTACACGGCGACCGAGCTGCGGGGCAGCGGCGGCGTGCTCGCCTCCCGCGACAACTACGCGGACACCCTGACCGACGAGATCCGGCTCGCCCGCAAGGTCCTCGGCGACGACCCCCGCCAGGTCCGCACGGTCTTCGTCGGAGGCGGCACGCCCACCCTGCTGGCCGCCGACGACCTCGTACGGATGCTGGGCGCGATCCGGGACGAGTTCGGGCTCGCGGACGACGCGGAGATCACGACGGAGGCGAACCCCGAGTCGGTCGGTCCGGAGTACCTCGCGACCCTGCGCGCCGGCGGCTTCAACCGGATCTCCTTCGGCATGCAGAGCGCCCGGCAGCACGTCCTGAAGGTGCTCGACCGCACGCACACCCCGGGCCGCCCCGAGGCCTGTGTCGCCGAGGCCCGCGCGGCCGGCTTCGCACATGTGAACCTGGATCTGATCTACGGCACGCCGGGTGAGTCGGACGACGACTGGCGGGCCTCGCTCGAAGCGGCCCTCGGCGCGGGCCCCGACCACATCTCCGCCTACGCGCTCATCGTCGAGGAGGGCACGCAGCTCGCGCGCCGCATCCGACGCGGCGAGGTCCCCATGACGGACGACGACGTGCACGCGGACCGCTACCTCATCGCGGACGAGGTGATGTCGGCGGCGGGCTTCGACTGGTACGAGGTGTCGAACTGGGCCACCTCCGAGGCCGGCCGCTGCCTGCACAACGAGCTCTACTGGAGGGGCGCCGACTGGTGGGGCGCGGGCCCCGGCGCGCACAGCCACGTGGGCGGTGTTCGCTGGTGGAACGTGAAGCACCCGGGGGCGTACGCGGCGGCGCTGGCCGAGGGCCGTTCCCCGGGGGCCGGCCGTGAACTCCTCTCCGACGAGGACCGGCGGGTCGAGCGGATCCTCCTCGAACTGCGGCTGCGCGAGGGCTGCCCGCTCTCCCTGCTCCGCCCCGAGGGCCTCGCGGCCTCCCGCCGCGCCCTGTCCGAAGGGCTCCTCGAAGCCGGTCCCTACGACGCGGGCCGCGCCGTCCTCACCCTGCGCGGCCGCCTCCTCGCGGACGCCGTGGTCCGGGACCTGGTGGACTGAACACCCCGCGTCCGGCCCCGGCCGCCCGCGCCGTCCCCGTCACTCCGGCGGCGCGGTCACGAAGTCGATCAGTTCCTCCACCCGGCCCAGGAGCGCCGGTTCCAGGTCCTTGTAGGAGTGCACCCGGGACAGGATGTGCTGCCAGGCCGCGCCGGTGTTCTCCGGCCAGCCCAGGGCGCGGCACACACCCGTCTTCCAGTCCTGGCCGCGTGGGATCCGGGGCCAGGACGGGATGCCGAGGGAGGACGGTTTCACGGCCTCCCAGACGTCGATGTACGGGTGGCCGATGACCAGGGCGTGCTCGCTCGTGACCGCCTCCGCGATCCGGGACTCCTTCGAACCCGGGACCAGGTGGTCGACGAGGACGCCGAGCCGGGCGTCCGGGCCCGGGGCGAACGCGTCGACGACCGCCGGGAGGTCGTCGACGCCCTCCAGGTACTCCACGACGACGCCCTCGATGCGCAGGTCGTCGCCCCAGACCCGTTCGACGAGTTCGGCGTCGTGGCGGCCCTCGACGTAGATGCGCCCGGCGCGCGCGACCCGGGCGCGGGCGCCGGGGACCACCATCGATCCGGACGCCGTACGGCCGGGGCGGACCGGCGCGGCGGCCGCCGGGCGGACCAGGGTCACCACCTCGCCCTCCAGGAGGAAGCCGCGCGGCTCCAGCGGGAACACCCGGTGCTTGCCGAAGCGGTCCTCCAGGGTCACCGTGCCCGCCTCGCAGCGGATCACCGCGCCGCAGAAGCCGGTGCCGGGCTCCTCGACGACCAGACCCGGGTCCGCCGGGACCTCGGGCACGGACCGGGGCTTCTTCCAGGGCGGGGTCAGGTCCGGCGAGTACTGGCGCATTCGGATGACGATAGGAGAAGCCCGGCGGCGTTCACCGCGACACGCCGGAACCGGCCGTGCCGGAGCCTCCCGCGCCCGGTCCCGCCGGTGCGGAACCGGCCACGCCGAACCGCGCGGCCAGGGCGTCCCGTTGGGCCCGCACGAACGCGGCGTCCACGACCGCCCCGTGCCCGGGGACGTAGAGCGCGTCCTCGCCGCCCAGTTCCAGCAGCCGGTCGAGGGCCGCCGGCCAGCGCGACGGCACGGCGTCGGGCCCCGCCTGCGGCTCGCCCGACTCCTCGACCAGGTCCCCGCAGAACACCACCGCCGGGTCGCCCGGAACGACGACCACGAGGTCGTGGGCGGTGTGCCCCTCGCCCGTCCGTACCAGCCGGACCCCGACGCCGCCGCCGAGGTCCAGGTACCGGGCGCTCCGGACGAGGCGGTGGGGGCGTACGAGGGTGTCGGCCGCTTCTTCCGCCGCCCCCGGGGCGAGACCGTTGCGCACCGCGTCCGCGCACAGTTCGTCGCGGTCCCTCCCGTACACCTCGGACGAGCCGTCCGCGGCGATGACCTGCGCGCCCGCGAACACCGCGGCGCCGAACACGTGGTCGAAATGCGGGTGGGTGAGCGCGAGATGGGTCACACGTCCGCCGGTCAGGACCCGCGCGTCGGAGCGCAGCCGGGCGCCCTCCGCGAGGCTCGATCCGGCGTCGATCATCAGCGCCGCCCCCTCGCCGACGACGAGCCCGGCCGTGCAGTCCCAGTCCGGAAGCCGCCGTCGCCCGACCCGGGGCGCCACCCTTTCCCATCCCAGCTCTTCCCAAGTCAGCCTCATGCGGCGACGCTAACGGTGACGGGTGCCGCGCACGACATCGCAGGCCCGCCCTTGCCCGGGCCGTGCCCCACCGCCGTACACTGGGCCGGGGAACGTTGGCACTCGCGTGCGCTGAGTGCCAGGCGAATGCCACGAAGGTCACGAAGACCACCGAGTCGACTTCTGGAGGTGCGCGATGCTCAGCGAACGCAGGCTCGAGGTGCTGCGCGCCATCGTCCAGGACTACGTGGGCACCGAGGAGCCGGTCGGTTCCAAGGCGCTCACCGAGCGGCACCGCCTCGGCGTCTCGCCCGCGACCGTCCGCAACGACATGGCGGTCCTGGAGGACGAGGGGTACATCGCCCAGCCGCACACCAGCGCCGGGCGCATCCCCACGGACAAGGGGTACCGCCTCTTCGTCGACAAGCTCGCCGGCGTCAAGCCGATGACCGCGCCCGAGCGCCGCGCCATCCAGAACTTCCTGGACGGGGCCGTCGACCTCGACGACGTCGTCGGGCGGACCGTGCGGCTGCTCGCGCAGCTCACCCGGCAGGTCGCCGTCGTGCAGTACCCCTCGCTGACCCGCTCGACCGTGCGTCACGTGGAGCTGCTGTCGCTCGCCCCCGCGCGGGTGATGCTCGTGCTGATCACGGACACCGGCCGGGTCGAGCAGCGCATGATCAACTGTCCGGCGCCGTTCGGTGAGACGTCGCTGGCGGACCTGCGCGCCCGGCTCAACAGCCGGGTCGCGGGGCGCCCCTTCGCGGACGTCCCGCAGCTCGTGCAGGACCTCCCCGAAGCCTTCGAGGCGGAGGACCGGGGTACGGTCTCGACGGTGCTCTCCACGCTGCTGGAGACGCTCGTCGAGGAGACCGAGGAGCGCCTGATGATCGGCGGTACCGCCAATCTCACGCGCTTCGGACATGACTTCCCTCTCACCATCCGGCCGGTGCTCGAGGCGCTGGAGGAGCAGGTCGTGCTCCTCAAGTTGCTCGGGGAGGCCGGGGATTCGAGCATGACCGTGCGAATCGGGCACGAGAACGCGTACGAGGGACTCAACTCCACGTCCGTGGTCTCGGTCGGCTACGGTTCGGGCGGCGAGGCAGTAGCCAAACTCGGCGTGGTCGGCCCGACCCGCATGGATTACCCGGGAACGATGGGAGCGGTACGAGCGGTGGCACGGTACGTCGGACAGATCCTGGCGGAGTCGTAAGTGGCCACGGACTACTACGCCGTACTCGGCGTGCGCCGCGACGCGTCCCAGGACGAGATCAAGAAGGCGTTCCGGAGGCTCGCTCGCGAGCTGCACCCGGACGTCAATC
Source organism: Streptomyces populi (assembly GCF_002911015.1). GTDB lineage: Bacteria > Actinomycetota > Actinomycetes > Streptomycetales > Streptomycetaceae > Streptomyces > Streptomyces populi. The sequence goes on along the minus strand of NZ_KZ626936.1, from coordinate 11,463 downwards.
CCGATCCGAAGACGCAGGAGCGGTTCAAGGAGATCAACGCCGCGTACGAGGTGTTGTCGGACCCGCAGAAGAAGCAGGTCTACGACCTCGGCGGCGACCCGCTGTCCCAGCAGGGCGGCGGCGCCGGCGCCGGCGGCTTCGGCCAGGGCGGCTTCGGCAACTTCTCGGACATCATGGACGCGTTCTTCGGCACGGCGTCGCAGCGCGGACCGCGCTCGCGCACCCGCCGGGGCCAGGACGCCATGATCCGGCTGGAGATCGAGCTCGACGAGGCGGCCTTCGGCACCACGAAGGACATCCAGGTCGACACGGCCGTCGTCTGCGGCACCTGCAACGGCGAGGGCGCCGCGCCCGGCACCGCCGCGCAGACCTGTGACATGTGCCGCGGCCGCGGCGAGGTGTCCCAGGTGACGCGGTCCTTCCTCGGCCAGGTCATGACCTCGCGGCCGTGTCCGCAGTGCCAGGGCTTCGGCACCGTCGTCCCGACCCCGTGCCACGAGTGCGCGGGCGACGGCCGGGTCCGCTCCCGCCGCACCCTCACGGTCAAGATCCCGGCCGGTGTGGACAACGGCACCCGCATCCAGCTCGCGGGCGAGGGCGAGGTCGGCCCCGGCGGCGGCCCCGCCGGCGACCTGTACGTCGAGATCCACGAGCTGCCGCACTCCACCTTCCAGCGGCGCGGCGACGACCTGCACTGCACGGTCACCATCCCGATGACCGCGGCGGCCCTCGGCACCAAGGTGCCGCTGGAGACGCTCGACGGCATGGAGGAGGTCGACATCCGCCCGGGCACGCAGTCCGGCCAGTCGATCCCGCTGCACGGCCGGGGCGTCACGCACCTGCGCGGCGGCGGCCGCGGCGACCTCGTCGTGCACGTCGAGGTCACCACGCCGACCAAGCTCGACCCGGAGCAGGAGCGGCTGCTGCGCGAGCTCGCCAAGCTGCGCGGCGAGGAGCGGCCCACCGGTCAGTTCCAGCCCGGCCAGCAGGGGCTCTTCTCCCGGCTGAAGGACGCCTTCAACGGCCGCTGATCCAGGCGGGGCACGGGGTGGGAACACCGCTCCGTGCCCTTCGCCCGGAGGGCCGGTCCGGGGCGGGCGATCGGATTCGGACTTGTTGCGGGGACGTGACAACATGCCGTCATGTCCTCCGCGCTGACCGATCTCTTCCCTCACCCGATCGTGCAGGCTCCCATGGCGGGCGGGGTCTCCGTCCCGCAGCTCGCGGCCGCCGTGTCCGAGGCCGGGGGGCTCGGCTTCCTCGCCGCCGGGTACAAGACCGCCGACGGCATGTACCAGGAGATCAAGCAGCTGCGCGGGCTGACCGGCCGCCCCTTCGGCGTCAACCTGTTCCTCCCGCAGCCCGAGCACGCGGACGCCGCCACGGTCGAGGTGTACGCCCACCAGCTCGCCGGCGAGGCAGCCTGGTACGAGACCGAGCTCGGTGACCCGGACAGCGGACGCGACGACGGCTACGACGCCAAACTCGCCGTCCTCCTCGACAAACCGGTGGCGGCGGTCTCCTTCCACTTCGGCGTCCCGAAGCCGGAGGCGCTCGAGTCGCTGCGCCGCGCCGGAACCCTCACCCTGGTCACCGCCACCACGGCCGAGGAAGCCCTCGCCGTGCAGCGGGCCGGCGCCGACGCGGTCGTCGTGCAGGGCGTCGAGGCCGGGGGACACCAGGGCACCCACCGGGACAACCCGGAGACGGACGGCACGGGCGTCGGCCTGCTCAGCCTGGTCGCACAGGTCCGTGAGGCGGTGACCATCCCGGTCGTCGCGGCGGGCGGCATCATGCGCGGCAGCCAGATCGCCGCGGTCCTCGCCGCGGGCGCGGACGCGGCCCAGCTCGGCACCGCCTTCCTCGCCACCCCCGAGTCCGGCGCGAGCGCCGTGCACAAACAGGCCCTGACCGACCCCCTGTACGTGCGCACCGAGCTCACGCGCGCCTTCTCCGGACGCCCGGCACGCGCGCTGGCCAACCGCTTCATGCGCGAGCACGGCCCGTACGCCCCCGCCGCCTACCCCGAGATCCACCACCTCACCCTGCCGCTGCGCAAGGCGGCCGCCAAGGCGGGCGACGCGCAGGGCATGGCCCTGTGGGCCGGGCAGGGCCACCGCATGGCGCGCGACCTGCCCGCCGGGCGGCTGGTGGAGGTACTGAACGCAGAGATCGCGGCCGCCGAGACAGCGTTGTCGGCCGCCGCCGAGACCCCGGAAGAGGGTGCGGCCCGATGACGGCGCCGGTGTTCCTGGTCGAGCACTTCGACACGGACGGCGAGGGACGGCACGTCCTCGACGGACCCGAGGGACGGCACGCCGTCTCCGTGAAACGGCTGCACAGCGGTGAGGACGTCAGGCTCACCGACGGGGCCGGCCGCTGGGCGGACGGCGTGGTCGTGGACACCGAGGGCAAGGACCGGCTGATCGTACGGATCGGCGCGGTCACCGAGGAACCGGCCGAGGAGCCGCGCATCACGGTCGTCCAGGCCCTGCCCAAGGGCGACCGGGGCGAGCTGGCCGTCGAGACCATGACCGAGACCGGCGTCGACGCGATCGTCCCCTGGGCCGCCTCCCGCTGCATCACGCAGTGGAGGGGCGAGCGGGGGCTGAAGGCGCTCGGCAAGTGGCGGGCCACCGCCCGGGAGGCCGGCAAGCAGTCCCGCCGGACGCGCTTCCCGGAGGTCGCGGACGCGATGACGACCAAGCAGGTTGCCGCGCTTCTCGCCGAAGCCGATCTCGCCGCCGTGCTCCACGAGGACACCGCGCTGGGCACCGAGCCCTTCGCGACCGCCGCGCTGCCCGGCTCCGGGGAGATCGTCCTGGTCGTCGGCCCCGAGGGCGGCATCTCCGCCGAGGAGGTGGCACTCTTCACCGAGGCCGGCGCGAAGACCTTCCACCTGGGGCGCACGGTGCTGCGCACCTCGACGGCCGGGACCGTGGCCACCGCGCTGCTGCTGGCCCGTACCGGACGCTGGTCCTGACCCGTCCACCGCCGGTACGACCTCACATCCGCACATCGAACGGGGAACCCGTGGAACTCGCTCAGGTACGACTGCTCGTGTCCGACTTCGCCGCCTGCTACCGCTTCTACGCCGAAGTCCTCGGCCTCAAGCCCCAGTCGGGCGCGACCGAGGGCCCGTACGAGAAGTTCAGCCCGGTCACCGGGTCCGCGGGCATCGCCCTCCAGGACCGGACCATGATGGCCGGGATACTGGGTGAGCTCGGCGACGCCGTGACCGGACACCGGTCGCTGGTGGTGCTGCGGGTGGACGACCTCGACACCTACTGCGAGCAGATCGTCTCGCGCGGCGCGACCCTGCTGCACGGCCCGGCGCCCATGACGGAACGCATGCGGGTCGCCCACCTCAAGGACCCCGAGGGCAACCTGGTGGAACTCCAGGAGTGGCTGCTGATGCTCGGCTGACGGGCGGTCAGGAGCCCGCCGGGCCCGGGGGATCGGGAGTTCGAGGGTCCCCGGGGCCGGCCGGGCAACTCCTTCGGGTGGTTGTGCCCCCGATGGCCGCATGCGGTCTACCGCGCCCCGCCCCGCGGTGGCACGCTGCCGTTCATGGGGGCTACGAGGTATTTCAGGAGCCGCACGAGGCACGGGCGCGCGGCGATGGCCGTCGGACTGGGCACGGCCGGAGTGTTCGCCGTGACCGCGTGCCAGCCCATGGACGGGCTCAGCACCGCCACCGTCGCCTACACGACCGACCGGACGGCGACCAGGGAACTGGACCGGCGGCACGTGGACGTGAGTTGGCTCACCTGCACCGCCCGGCTGGGCGACAAGGGCAGGTCGCCCTCGCCGAGCGAGAACACCGTGGCGGCCGTCGACTGCCAGGGCAAGACCCGCGACGGCCGGGCCATCGTCGTCACGGGCAAGGTCACCCGGGCCGTCAACGGCGCCTGTGTGCGCGGCGATCTGCGCGCCACCGTCGGCGGCAGACAGGTCTTCCGCGTGAAGGGCCTGGGCGACTGCGACTCCGGCCCCACCCCGCCGGTCACCTACCGCCCCACGTACGGCGGGCCCAACCCCACCGTCACCGTCACCGTCACGAAGACGATGTGGTGCAAGGGCGACCCGACCTGCTGGCCCTCGCAGGGCAAGTGACCTGCCGGACCGTACAGGGATCAAGTGATCCGAACCCCTGTCGGGGCGCGCGTGCGCTGCATAGGGTGATCGGGTGACCGATTCCGCAGCCTCCGCGTACATCCGGTTTCCGCATCTGCACGGCGAGTTGGTCGTCTTCACGGCCGAGGACGACATCTGGGCCGCCCCCCTCGACGGCGGGGGCCGCGCCTGGCGGGTCAGCGCCGACAACGTGCCGGTCAGCCATCCACGCATCTCCCCGGACGGCACGACCGTCGCCTGGACGTCGACGCGTGACGGGGCCCCCGAGGTCCACGCCGCCTCCCTGGACGGCGGTCCCGCGAAACGGCTGACGTACTGGGGCAGCGCGAGGACCCAGGTGCGCGGCTGGACCCCCGACGGACAGGTGCTCGCCCTCAGCACCGAGGGCCAGGCCAGCCTGCGCCGCACCTGGGCACGGTCCGTCCCGCTCGACGGCGGCCCCGCGACGACCCTGCCGTACGGCCCCGTCGGAGACGTCGCCCACGGCGAGGGCGGCGTCGTCCTGCTGTCCGCCCCGATGGGGCGCGAGGCCGCCTGGTGGAAGCGCTACCGCGGCGGCACGGCGGGCAAGCTGTGGATCGACCGGGACGGCGAGGGCGAGTTCGTCCGGCTGCACGAGGACGTCGACGGGAACATCGAGTACCCCTTCTGGGCCGGCGGGCGGATCGCCTTCCTGTCGGACCACGAGGGCGTCGGCGCCCTGTACTCCTCGCTCGCCGACGGATCCGACCTGCGCCGCCACACCCCGGTCGACGCCTTCTACGCCCGTCACGCGGCCACCGACGGCACCCGCGTGGTGTACGTGGCCGCCGGTGAACTCTGGCTCCTGGACGACCTCGACGGCGCCGAGCCGCGCCGCCTCGACATCCGGCTCGGCGGCCAGCGCACCGACCAGCAGCCGCACCCCGTCAGCGCCTCGCGCTGGTTCTCCGCCGCGGCCCCCGACCACACCGGACGCGGCAGCGCGGTCTCCGTGCGCGGCGCCGTCCACTGGGTCACCCACCGCTCCGGCCCCACCCGCGCCCTCGCCGACGGACAGGGTGTCCGCGCCCGGCTGCCCCGCACCTTCCGCGCCGGGGGCGAGGAGCACGTGGTCTGGGTGACCGACGCGGAGGGCGACGACGCCCTCGAGTTCGCCCCCGCCACCGGGGTCGCCCCCGGAGCCACCCCGCGCCGGCTCGCCGCCGGAGCGCTCGGCCGGGTCCTCGGCCTCGCCGTGGCGCCCGACGGGAGCCGCGTCGCCGTCGCCTCCCACGACGGGCGCGTGCTGCTCGTCGAACGCGAGAGCGGCGAGGTCCGCGAGGTCGACCGCAGCGAGGACGGAGAGGTCACCGGCCTCGTCTTCTCGCCCGACTCGGCGTGGCTGGCCTGGTCGCACCCGGGCCCCCGCCCGCTGCGCCACCTCAAGCTCGCCAACACCACCGACCTGTCGGTCACCGAGGCGACCCCGCTGCGCTTCCGGGACTACGCGCCGGCGTTCACCCTCGACGGCAAGCACCTCGCCTTCCTGTCGGCCCGCGCCTTCGACCCCGTCTACGACGAGCACGTCTTCGACCTGGCCTTCGTCGGCGGCTCCCGGCCGTATCTGATCACCCTGGCCGCGACGACCCCCTCGCCCTTCGGACCGCAGCGCCACGGCAGGCCCTTCGAGGCGCCCGACAAGGACGAGACGCCCGACAGCGAGGGCGCCCCCAGCACCCGTATCGACCTGGACGGCCTCGCCGACCGGATCGTGCCGTTCCCCGTCGAGGCCGCCCGTTACTCCACGCTGCGCGCCGCCAAGGACGGACTGCTGTGGCTGCGCCACCCGGTGCGGGGCGTGCTCGGCTCCTCCCGCGCCACCCCGGACGACCCGGACCCGAAGACCGAGCTGGAGCGGTACGACCTCGCCCAGCAGCGCATCGAGCACCTCGCCGCCGACGCCGACCACTTCACCGTCACCGGTGACGGCAAGCGGGTCCTGCTGTGGACCGACGGCAAGCTCAGGCTCGTCCCCAGCGACCGGCGCGCCTCGAACGACGACGAGAGCGACACGAACATCACCGTCGACCTGTCGCGGGTGCGCCAGAGCGTCGACCCGGTGGCCGAGTGGCGCCAGATGTACGACGAGACGGGCCGTCTCATGCGGGACAACTTCTGGCGGCCGGACCTCGGCGGTGTCGACTGGGACGGGGTCCTCGACCGGTACCGGCCGGTACTGGACCGGATCGCCACCCACGACGACCTCGTGGACCTGCTGTGGGAGGTGCAGGGCGAACTCGGCACCTCGCACGCCTACGTCACCCCGCGCGGCGGATGGAGCGGCGGCGACCGGGCACAGGGACTCCTCGGCGCGGACATCTCCCGTCACGAGGACGGCAGTTGGCGCATCGACCGGATCCTCCCCTCGGAGACCTCCGACCCGGACGCACGGGCCCCGCTCGCCGCGCCCGGCGTCGCGGTGCGCGCCGGGGACGCGATCGTCGCGGTCGGCGGCCGTCCGGTGGACCCGGTGGCCGGACCCGCGCCGCTGCTCGTCGGTACCGCGGGCAAGCCCGTCGAGCTGACGATCTCGCCCTCGGGCGGCGGCGATCCGCGGCACGCGGTCGTCGTACCGCTCGCCGACGAGGAGCCGCTGCGCTACCACGCGTGGGTGGCCGACCGGCGCGCCCACGTCCACGAGCTGTCCGGCGGACGCCTCGGCTATCTGCACGTGCCGGACATGGTCGGCGCCGGGTGGGCGCAGCTCCACCGCGATCTGCGCGTCGAGGTGGCCCGCGAGGGCCTGGTCGTGGACGTCCGCGAGAACCGCGGCGGCCACACCTCCCAGCTCGTCGTGGAGAAGCTCGCCCGGCGGATCGTCGGCTGGGACCTGCCCCGGGGGCTGCGCCCCTACAGCTACCCCGAGGACGCGCCGCGCGGACCCGTCGTCGCCGTCGCCAACGAGTTCTCCGGCTCCGACGGCGACATCGTCAACGCCGCGATCAAGGCCCTCGGCATCGGACCCGTGGTCGGCACCCGCACCTGGGGCGGCGTCATCGGCATCGACAGCCGCTACCGCCTCGTCGACGGCACCCTCGTCACCCAGCCCAAGTACGCCTTCTGGATGGAGGGTTACGAGTGGAACGTCGAGAACCACGGCGTCGATCCCGACGTCGAGGTCGTCCAGACGCCGCAGGACCACGCGGCCGGGCGTGACACCCAGCTCGACGAGGCGGTCAGGATCGCGCTGGCCGCCCTGGAGGAGAACCCGGCGAAGACGGCGCCCGTGCTGCCGCCGCTGTGACCCGGTGAGGCCGGCGGCCCGGCGCGGGCGGACGGCGGCGCGAGCCGCGATCGAGTCGTTCGCCGCGCCGGGCCGCTAGCATGCGGAGGTGATGATCGGCCGGCGTGAGGAGACATACGCATGACGCAGGAGTCGAGGCGGGGAGCCGGCGGGGAACCGCAGGACGACTGCCTGTTCTGCAAGATCGTGGCGGGGCACATCCCGGCGACGCTGGTGCGCGAGAGCGACACGACCGTGGCGTTCCGCGACATCAACCCGCAGGCACCGACCCACATCCTGGTCATCCCCAAGGTGCACCACCCCGACGCGGCGTCCCTGGCCGCCGCCGAGCCCGCGATCGCGGCGGACGTCCTGCGCGAGGCCGGCGAGGTCGCGGCCGAGGAGAAGCTGGAGAGCTACCGCATCGTCTTCAACACGGGCAGCGGCGCCGGCCAGACCGTCTTCCACGCGCACGCCCACCTCCTGGGCGGCCGCGGCATGCAGTGGCCGCCGGGATAGCCGGCCTTGTCCGCACGTGAACTGGTGGTCCTCGGCACCGCCAGCCAGGTCCCGACCCGGCACCGCAACCACAACGGCTATCTGCTGCGCTGGGACGGTGAGGGTCTCCTCTTCGATCCCGGCGAGGGCACCCAGCGCCAGATGCTGCGGGCCGGCGTCGCCGCGCACGACCTGAACCGCATCTGCGTCACCCACTTCCACGGCGACCACGCGCTCGGACTCGGCGGGGTGATCCAGCGCATCAACCTCGACCGGGTGCCGCACGAGGTGACCGCGCACTACCCGCTCTCGGGGCAGCACTTCTTCGAGCGGCTGCGGTACGCCACCGCCTACCGCGAGACCGTGCCGCTGACCGAGGTGCCGGTCGCCGAGGACGGCGTCCTCGCGACCACCCCCGCCTACACCCTGGAGGCCCGCAGGCTCTCCCACCCCGTGGAGTCCTTCGGGTACCGGCTGGTCGAGCCGGACGGCCGGCGGATGCTGCCGGAGCGGCTGCGTGAGCTCGGGATCACCGGCCCCGACGTCGGAGTGCTCCAGCGGGAGGGCTCGCTGCGGGGCGTCACCCTGGACGACGTCAGCGAGGTGCGGCGGGGACAGAAGTTCGCGTTCGTCATGGACACCCGGCTGTGCGAGGGCGTGGACGCGCTCGCCGAGGGCTGCGACCTGCTGGTCATCGAGTCGACGTTCCTCGACGGCGACCACCAGCTCGCCGCGGACCACGGTCATCTGACGGCGGGACAGGCCGGGCGGGTGGCCAGGGAGGCGGGCGTGCGGCACCTCGTGCTCACCCACTTCAGCCAGCGCTACCCCGACCCCGGGGAGTTCGAGCGCGAGGCCCGCGCGGCGGGCTTCGACGGGGAGCTGACGGTGGCGAACGACCTGGTGCGGGTGCCGGTCCCGAAGCGGCACTGAGGACCGCTCGGTCCCCGGTGCCGGAAACGTGTTGTTTTCGATCCATCGGGGAACGGGCCGTACCATGCTTCGATGTCCATCCCCAAGGCTGAACTTCACCTGCACATCGAAGGCACCCTCGAACCCGAGCTGGCCTTCGCGCTCGCCGCGCGCAACGGGGTCACGCTGCCGTACGCGGACACCGAGGAGCTCCGCGAGGCGTACCGCTTCGACGACCTCCAGACCTTCCTGAACCTGTACTACGAGCTCATGGCCGTCCTGCGGACGGAGGCGGACTTCGCCGACCTGGCCGACGCCTACCTCACCCGCGCCGCGGCGCAGGGCGTACGGCACGCGGAGATCTTCTTCGACCCGCAGGCGCACATCGCCCGGGGCGTGCCGATGGGGACGGTCGTCGAGGGGCTGTGGCGGACGCTCGGGCGCAGCGAGGAGACCCACGGCGTCTCCACCCGGCTGATCATGTGCTTCCTGCGCGACGAGTCCGCCGAGTCCGCCATGGACACCCTGGAGGCGGCGAAGCCCCATCTCGACCGGATCACCGGCATAGGCCTCGACTCCGCCGAGGTCGGCCACCCGCCCGCCAAGTTCCGCGCGGTGTACGAGGCCGCCGCCGAGCTCGGTCTGCGGCGCGTCGCGCACGCCGGGGAGGAGGGGCCGCCCGCGTACATCACCGAGGCCCTCGACGTCCTCGGCGTCGAGCGCGTCGACCACGGGCTGCGCTGCATGGAGGACCCCGAGCTCGTCGAACGGCTGGTCCGGGAGCGGGTGCCGCTGACCCTGTGCCCGCTGTCGAACGTACGGCTGCGCGCCGTGGACGTCCTGGCGGAGCACCCGCTGCCCGCCATGATGGACGCCGGGCTGCTGTGCACGGTCAACTCCGACGACCCCGCCTACTTCGGCGGTTACGCCGGCGACAACTTCGACGCGGTGCGCGAGGCCCTCGGCCTCGGTGAGGAGCGGCTGCGGGAGCTGGCGCGCAACTCGTTCGAGGCGTCCTTCCTGGAGCACGACGAGGAGCGGCGCGCGCGGTACATCGCCGAGGTCGAGGCGTACGAGTTCCCTTAGCCCGTCGAGCGCCCGCCCACCCTCCCCTCCGATGGGCGGGCGGGCGCTCGCGGGAGTCAGGCGCCCACGGGACCGGACGCGGGCGCGACGGCCGTGCGCAGGGGCCCCGCCGTCCCGTACGCGGACCGCTGCGCGGGCACGCCCTCCAGCGGGACCTCCACGACGGGGATCTCGAAGGCGGGGGTCTCGAAGGCGGGGGTCTCGAAGGCGGGGGTCTCGAAGGCGGGGAGATCCGCCGCGGGGACCTCGACGATCTGGGTGGCGTGCCGCGCGCGCAGGGCCACGAAGGTCATCGGGACGCCGACCAGCAGCAGACCGGCCGCCAGGACCGTTCCCATCGCCGGGTAGCCCGCCCGCGCGGACAGCACGCTGCCGGTGAGCGGACCGCACGCCGTGCCGAGCGAGGCGGCGGAACCGACGAGGACCGCCCACCGCCCGCGCGGGTCCATGGACACGGCGAGGCCGATCACGTACGAGAGCACGACCGGGTACACCGCGTTCCAGGCGATCTCGCCCGCCGCGAAGGACGTCAGACCGGTGGCCGCCGCGCTCAGCGCGATGCAGCCGGCTATCAGCGCCGTGCCCAGGCCGATCGGCAGCGCCCGGCCGAGCCGCGGGCCGAGGGCGCCCGCGCCGACGGTCCCGAGCAGTCCGGCGCCGAGCGCCACCGCGAAGACCGCGCCGACCTCGACCTCGGTGAGGCCCGCCTGGGTCAGACCGATCCTGCCGCTCACGCCCCACAGGGAGTTCTGCGCGAGGGACCAGAAGAACATCGCGCCGGCGAGGAGCAGGCCGGAGCGGCGCCGCGGGAGCGGAGTGCCGGCGCGCACGGCGTGGGCGGCCGGTGTCCGTGCGGGAAGCCGTCCCGTCAGGGACAGCGCGAGCAGTGCCGTGCAGGCGATCGCGGCGAGCGGGTGTCCGTGCCCCGGGCCGAGGTGGGGGATGGTCAGGTACAGCGCGCCCGCGAGGCCGGAGACGGCGAAGAGGCCCAGGGTGGTGACCCGGTGGGGATCGGACCGGCCGGCGATCCCGGTCGCGGCGACCGTGGTGGCAGTGCCGGAGCCGAAGCCGCCGACGATCGCCCCGCCGACCACGAGGGGCAGCGCCGAGGAGAGCGCGGCGGTGCCGTAGCCGGCGGCCGCGAGGAGCAGCCCGGCGCGGGCCGACGCGCGCGGGCCGAAGCGGTCGACGCGGGAGGCGAGCAGGAAGCCGGCCGAGGCCGAGGCCAGCAGCAGGAAGCCGGCCGAGGCCGAGGCCAGCAGCAGGACGCTGCCGACGGCTCCGGCCTGGGTGGCCGACAGCGGGAGCCCCGCGTCGAGGCGGCCGACGGTGGTGGGGAGCAGATACGCGGCGAGGTACCCGGCCGTGAAAAGGGCGACGAGGGGCCAGGGCGTGGGGGTGCGGGCGGACACGGGCGTTCCCAGGGCAGGCGAGAGCGGCTCAAGAAGAATGAGGAGGTGAGGGGGAGGGGCGGCTGTCGACGGACAGGAACGCGCGGGCAATTTGTATCAAGGTGGGGGGTCCGCGAAGAAGGCGCGGTGGTGTGATCTGGGGCACTCTTCGTTTGCGGTGGGGATTCCTGGGCA
>NZ_KZ626935.1 GCF_002911015.1 Streptomyces populi | reverse complement strand
TCCCCGCCATCGGCGAACTCCCCTACCTCCTCACCCTCGCCGGCCACGGCTTCTACTGGTTCCGGCTCCGGAAGGAAGCCGTCTAGCGAGCCGTCCGGACACCGTCCGGACCCCCCGACCGGGTGTCCGGACAGGGACGTCGACACCGGGCCGGGACCGATGCCGTGAGCGGCCGGTCACCGACGGCCCGGTTCGACGAGCGCCGGGGTGCGACGGCCCGCGCCACGCACCCGGTCCGCCCCGCCCGCTCCGGGGACCGGCCGACGTCTCGACCGTGCACCCAACTCGGCCTGACGACAGGCTGGTTGGCTGATTCTCACTCCTCGGGCACTCCATGAGCCGACGGAACTCCCGGCACGGAGCGGCAGTTCGACACCCTCCGCATGCGGACACACCCCCCGGAAGCCGCAATGACGGCATCTCGCCACCTTCGAACCACTCGTTCATCACGTTCCGGTAACGCGACCTCCACACTTCGTCCACATGCTTCCCAGCATCCGCACACACCTCTAGTCTGATCTTGGCCACCTCGACGGAGGCCACTCCCTGGGGGGGAGTTCACGGCATGCACACAGCGCGGGAGTGGATGAGATTGCCCAGGTCAGGCACCGCTTCATAGCGGCTCACCGTCCCGGCGGACCGACACCCCGTACCAACGGGCGGCCTCACGGCCGACCGGCCGCCGACCCGACGTTGTGCGCGTCCCGTGAAGACCGCGGCGACGGGACGATCCGGGAACCCGCTCCGCATCCCGGGTGACGGGCCCGTCCCGTCGCCGCCCTTCCGACCCGCACTCGGACACGGAGGTCCCGCGGACTCCGCGGCTCTCCCCCATGACCGGCGCGGGGAATTCGTAAGCCCCTGAGCGAAATTCCCCGCGCCACCCCCCGATGGCCCCTCGGCCACGCACCCCGCGAAGCCCGCGGGCCCGAACGCGTCCGCGGGGGACAACAGTTGAAGCCGGCACCGGCAGTACGCGAAGCGACGGGGGCTCCCGAGGAGACACCGGCCGCCCGGCAGCCGCCCGGACGAGCCGGAACGCCAGGTCGCCCAAAGGTCACGGCGGAGGTCGGGCGGGTCGAGGGAACGGCCGTGCTGAAGGCGGCGGCCGACCGCAAGGGCGACTCCGCGGAGCACGAGGTCCGGCTCACGCCCGACAAGTCGGGCGACAGGATCTCCAAGGAGCACACGAAGGACATCCGTCTCACCATCGCCTGCACCACCGTCCGACCCCGGTCCGGTCCCACGCGCCACGCACGGCCGTGAGTGAACGGCGCGAGGGTGTCCAGGTCTGGTGCCACACACCGGAATTGGGCACCCTTGTGCCGTGTCCGCAGGAAATCTCCCGGACCCATTCGACCGAAAAGGCCCCCGGGCCGGGCGGTTTCCACGGCTGTGTCCGGGGCACGCATCAGTAATCCCCCGACCCCCGGGGAAAGGACGCGACCCATGTCGGAAGCCGTCACACGCACCGCACCCCCTGGTCCCGGCCTTCTGGCGTCCCTGGATCCACTGCTGCGCGACTGGCTGCCGCGACAGCGCTGGTTCGCCGGCAAGGGACGACCCGTCACCGGACTCTCACTGGTCACCGCCACCGAGTTGCTGCCGGCGAGCGGTCCGCTCGGCCTCTACCACCTGCTGACACGGACCCATCAGCCGCCCGTGCCGGGCGCCCCGTCCGTCCCGGGCGACTGCTACCAGTTACTGATCGGCGTCCGCGAGGCGCTGCCGCCCCGGCTGGCGCCGGCACTGATCGGACACCTGACCGAGGGACCGCTCGCCGGACGCACGGTCTACGAGGCCCTGTACGACCCCCAGCCCGCCGATGTGCTCCTGGAGGCCCTGCGCTCCCGGGCCCGCATCGACGGGCTGTGTTTCGAGCGGGACACCGGGCAGCGGATACGGCCCGGTCTGGTGCCGCGGATGGTGACCGCCGAGCAGTCCAACTCCTCGGTGGTCTACGGGGACACGTTCATCCTGAAGCTGCTGCGCCGGATCGTGCCCGGGATCAACCCCGACCTCGAACTGCCGCTGGCCCTGGCCCGGGAGGGCTGCGCCCGGGTTCCGGCGCCCACCGCCTGGATGCGCACCGAGCTGTCCGGGCGGCCGTACGTCCTGGGCGTGCTCCAGCCGTTCGTGCAGGGCGCTTCGGACGGCTGGGAGCTGGCGCTGCGCGAGCTCGCCAAGGGCGAGGACTTCGCCGCAGAGGCACGGGCGCTGGGACGCGCCACCGCCGAGGTGCACACGGCTCTCGCCCGCGCGCTGCCCGTGGTGTCCCTGGGCCAGGCCCAGTTGCGGCCGCTGGTCGACGCCATGACCGAGCGGCTGGAGGCCGCCGCGCGGGCGGTGCCCGTGCTCCGGCCCCACGCACCCGGTCTGCGGACCGCGTTCGAGGCGCTGGCCGGTCTGTCCGCCGAGGGGCACACGTGGACGGCCCAGCGCGTCCACGGCGATCTGCACCTCGGCCAGTGCCTGCGCTCCCCCGACGGACAGTGGTCGCTCATCGACTTCGAGGGCGAACCGTCGAAACCGCTCGCCGAGCGCCGCATGCCCCAGCCCCCGGCACGCGACATCGCGGGCATGCTCCGCTCCTTCGACTACGCGGCCCACTCCGTCCCCCCTGTGCCCGGCACCACGGTCGCGCCCCCGGCGTCCGGCTGGGCCGACGCCTGCCGGGCCGCCTACTGCACCGGATACGCCGAGGTCAACGGCCTCGACCCACGCACGGATCCCGTACTGCTGCGCGCCTTCGAGACGGACAAGGCGGTGTACGAGGTCGTGTACGAGGCCCGGCACCGCCCGGACTGGCTGCCGGTTCCGCTGGCGGCGGTACGGCGGCTGGCCGCGTCGTCCTGATCCCCCTGTGACCCGCCCCAGCTCACCCGCCCGAGGAGGCCCCGCCCGTGACGCCCCGCCCCCGGTCCGAGGACACACCGAAGAAGAACAGCGCGAAGAAACCGGCCGCCGAGAAGAGGACGCCCGCCGAGCGTCCGGCGGCCGGGAGGAAGGCGGCCGGGAAGGCACCGTCCGAAAGGGCGGCCGGGGGCCGGGAGACGGCCGGTCCCGTGCCGGCCGGGAGCCGTACCCAGGAGCCCGGGAACGGTCCCGTGCCGGCCGGGAGCGGACCCGTGCACGCCGCTGTCGGTCCGGCGGACCGGCAGCGGCTGCTCGACGGTACGCATCACGATCCGCACGGAGTGCTGGGGGCCCACCCGGTGGCGGGCGGCGTCGCCTTCCGGGCCTTCCGGCCCTACGCGCTCGGGGTCACCGTCGTCACGGAGGACCTGCGCGCGGAACTGCGTGACGACGGGGACGGCTTCTTCTCGGGGCTGCTGCCGCTGCGCGCGGTCCCGGACGCGTACCGGCTGCTCGTGACCTACGGGGAAACGGTGCTGGAGACCGAGGACGCGTACCGGTTCCTGCCCGCGCTCGGTGAGCTGGACCTGCATCTGATCGGCGAGGGCCGGCACGAGGAGCTGTGGCGGGCGCTCGGCGCCGAACCGATGGAGCACCAGGGCGTCACCGGCACCCGCTTCACCGTGTGGGCGCCGAACGCGCGCGGTGTCCGGGTGGCCGGCACCTTCAACTTCTGGGACGGCGCGGGACATCCGATGCGGTCGCTGGGCTCCTCCGGGGTGTGGGAGCTGTTCGTTCCGGCGATCGGCGAGGGCGAGCTGTACAAGTTCGACATCACGCGTCCCGACGGCTCCCGCACGCTGCGCGCCGACCCGATGGCCCGCCGCACCGAGGCACCGCCCGCCACCTCCTCGATCGTCCACGCGTCCCACCACGAGTGGCGGGACGCGGAGTGGATGGCGAAGAGGGCCGACCGGCCGGTCCACGAGGCGCCGTTCTCGGTGTACGAGGTCCATCTGCCCTCCTGGCGACCTGGTCTGACCTATCGTCAGCTCGCCGACCAGCTCCCCGCGTACGTGCGGGACCTCGGCTTCACCCACGTCGAACTGATGCCCGTCGCCGAGCACCCCTTCGGCGGCTCCTGGGGCTACCAGGTCACCGGCTTCTACGCCCCCACCGCCCGCCTCGGCACCCCCGACGACTTCAAGCACCTGGTCGACGCCCTCCACCGCGCCGGGATCGGCGTCCTCATGGACTGGGTCCCCGCCCACTTCCCCCGGGACGAGTGGGCCCTGGCCGAGTTCGACGGCCGCCCGCTCTACGAGCACTCCGACCCGCTCCGGGCCGCCCATCCCGACTGGGGCACCCTGGAGTTCGACTACGGCCGCCGCGAGGTCCGCAACTTCCTCGTCGCCAACGCCACCTACTGGTGCGAGGAGTTCCACATCGACGGCCTGCGCGTCGACGCCGTCGCCTCCATGCTCTACCTCGACTACTCCCGCGAAGACGGCCGGTGGACCCCCAACGAACACGGCGGCCGCGAGAACCTGGACGCGGTCGCCTTCCTCCAGGAGATGAACGCCACCGTCTACCGCCGCAACCCCGGGATCGTCACGATCGCCGAGGAGTCCACCGCCTGGGACGGCGTCACCCGGGCCACCCATCACACCGGCCCCGGCGGCTTCGGCGGCCTGGGGTTCGGGCTGAAGTGGAACATGGGCTGGATGCACGACTCGCTGGACTACGTGTCCCACGAGCCCGTGCACCGCAAGTACCACCACGACGAGATGACCTTCTCGATGGTGTACGCCTACAGCGAGAACTACGTCCTGCCGATCTCCCACGACGAGGTCGTGCACGGCAAGCGCTCACTCGTCTCCAAGATGCCCGGCGACTGGTGGCAGCAGCGCGCGAACCTGCGCGCCTACCTCGCCTTCATGTGGGCCCACCCCGGCAAGCAGCTCCTCTTCATGGGACAGGAGTTCGCCCAGGGCGCCGAGTGGTCCGAGGCGCACGGCCCGGACTGGTGGCTGCTCGACCCCGCCTACGGCGCCGAGGCCGACCACCGGGGCACCCGGGACCTCGTCCGCGACCTCAACACCCTCTACCGCGGCGAACCCGCGCTGTGGGAACGCGACACCGACCCGTCCGGGTTCGCCTGGATCACCGGTGACTCGGCCGACGACAACGTCTTCGCCTTCCTGCGCCACGCGGCCGACGGCACCCCGCTCCTCGCCGTCTCCCACTTCTCCCCCGCCGTACGCCACGGCTACCGCCTCGGCGTCCCCGAGGACGTCCCCGCCTGGCACGAGGTCCTCAACACCGACGACCTGCGCTACGGCGGCAGCGACGTCACCAACCCCGACCCCGTCAAGCCCGAACCCACCGGCCGGCACGGCCGCCCGGCCAGTGTCCAGCTGACCCTGCCACCCCTCGCGACGGTGTGGCTGCGTCCCGCCTAGCGGCGCGCGCCCGGTCCCCGGCGGCACCCGTGCCGGGGACCGGGCGGGTCCGTCACTCCAGCCCGGTGCCCCTCAGCGACGCGGGCAGCTCACCGGTGTACAGGACGCCCAGCGCCTGGGTGGCCCGGGTCAGGGCCACGTACAGGTCGCTCGTCCCGTACGCCGCGGGCTCGACCACCAGGACGGAGTCGAACTCCAGCCCCTTGGCCTGCCGGGGGTCGAGGAGCACCACCGCCCGGGTGAGGTCGGGCTCCCGGCCCGCCGTCACCCCGTCCAGCCGGGCGGCGAGCGCGGGGTGCAGGGCCTTCGGCGCGACGACGGCGAGCCGCCCCTCGGCCGGGGTCAGTTCGGCCACGGCCTCGGCGACCGCGCCGGGCAGGTCGTCCCCGGCCTCCCGCGCCCAGGGCCGTACCCCGGTGGACCGGACGGAGCGCGGCGGCTCGAACCCGGGGCGCTCGGCCCGCACCACACCGGCGGCGACGTCCATGATCTCGGCCGGGGTGCGGTAGTTGACGCCGAGCCGGGTGTGCTCCCAGCGGTCCTGCACGTAGGGGGCGAGGATCTCCTCCCACGAGCCGACCCCCGCCGCCTCGGCGGTCTGCGCGGGATCGCCGACGAGCGTCATCGACCGCGTGGGGCTGCGGCGCATCAGCAGCCGCCACGCCATCGGTGACAGCTCCTGCGCCTCGTCGACGATGATGTGCCCGAAGGCCCAGGTCCGATCGGCGGCGGCGCGCTCGGCGGCGCTGCGGTGGTCGTCCTCCTCGTGCCGCTCGGCCATCCGCTCGGCGTCGATGATGTCGTGCGCGGACAGGACCTCCGCGTCCTCCTCTTCCTTGTCCTCGAACTCGTACGTCCGCGAGGCGTAGGAGACGTCCAGCACGCCCTGCGCGTAGGCGACCTGGGTACGGCGTTCCCGGTCGGCCAGCGCCCGCGCGACCCGGTCGTCCTCACCGAGCAGTTCGGCGGCCTCGTCGAGGAGGGGGACGTCCGCGGGGGTCCAGTCCGCGGGGCCGGTCGACGGGCGGCGGATCGCCGCCGCGTCCTCGTCCGGGACATGGCCGTCCGGGTCCGCCAGGAAGTCGGCGACCAGGCGCTGCGGGGTCAGTCTCGGCCACAACTGGTCGACGGCCGACCAGACTTCGGGGTTCTCGGCGAGTTCGTCGCGGATCTGGGTGATGTCGCTCGGGTCGAGGAGGTTGGAGCCGTCGAAGGGGTCCGTGCCGATGCGTTCGGCGAGCATGTCGGTGAGCGTGTTGAGGATGTGGCCCTCGAAGTGCTCGCGGGCCACGTTGTGGGGCAGGC
This sequence comes from Streptomyces populi, assembly GCF_002911015.1. Classification (GTDB taxonomy): domain Bacteria; phylum Actinomycetota; class Actinomycetes; order Streptomycetales; family Streptomycetaceae; genus Streptomyces; species Streptomyces populi. The sequence goes on along the minus strand of NZ_KZ626935.1, from coordinate 24,956 downwards.
CGGCCGCGCGGGTGCGTTCCCGGGCGACCCGGACGAGTCCCGCGTCGAGCATGAGCACGTCCCGGTCGTGCTCGATGGCGATCACCGGGTCGGGCAGGGCCTGCCGTTCCCGGACGACCCCGGCGAGCACCTCGGCCATGCCGGCGCGGCCCTTCACGGCGGCCGCCTCCGGTGTGTCGACGGCTCTCGCGTGGACGCCGGGAAAGAGCTCGCCGACGGTCGAGAGCAGCACCCCGGTCTCGCCGAGCGCGGGCAGCACCTCGCCGATGTAGCCGAGGAAGGCCGGGTTGGGTCCGACGATCAGGACGGCCCGCTTGGCGAGCAGCTCGCGGTGTTCGTAGAGCAGGTACGCGGCGCGGTGCAGGGCGACGGCCGTCTTGCCGGTGCCGGGGCCGCCCTCGACGACCATGACGCCCCGGTGCGGGGCGCGGATGATCCGGTCCTGCTCGGCCTGGATGGTCTGCACGATGTCGCTCATCCGGCCGGTGCGGGCCGAGTTGAGCGCCGCGAGCAGCACGGCGTCCCCGGACGGGTCCTCGTGGCCGGTGCGCTCGCGGTCGCCGAGGTCGAGGATCTCGTCGTGCAGGTCGGTGACGTGCCGGCCCGCGGTGGCGATGTGCCGCCGCCTGCGCAGGCCCATCGGGGTGTGACCGGTGGCCAGGTAGAAGGGGCGGGCGACCGGGGCCCGCCAGTCGATGAGGACCGGGGTGCGTTCGAGGTCGTCGGCGCGGATGCCGATCCGGCCGATGTGGTGGGTGACGCCCGCGGCGGGCCCGCCCTCCACGGGTGACAGGTCGATGCGGCCGAAGCAGAGCGAGCCGTCCACGGCGTTCAGCGCGGCCAGCAGTCCCGAGCGTTCGGCGACCAGGATGTCCCGTTCGAGCCGGGCCTGCCTGGGCGTGTCGCCCTGGGCGAGCGCGTCCCCGACGGAGACCTCGGTGGCATCGCGCAGGGCGTCCACACGCGCGTACAACCCGTCGATGAATTCCTGCTCACTTCGCAGTTCATCGTCGGGGAATTCTGTGTGCGGTCCCTTGTTTGACAATTTCACTCCCACCCAGATATACTGCGCCTACTGAACTTCTTCGTGACTCGATTTCCCAAAGTCGCGAACCATCGAATATACGCAGAGAAATCCCCCGGGCGCAATTGCCCAGGGGATTTTTTGTGTACCGGGTGGGGTCAGATCACCTCGGCCAGCTCCTGGAGCAGCCGTCGCTTGGGCCGGGCGCCCACCATCGACCTCACGGGCTCGCCGTCGCGGAAGACCATGAACGTCGGCATCGAGAGCACGCCGTAGGCCAGCGTCGTCTCCGGATTGGTGTCGACGTCCAGCTGGACCACCTTGAACCGGTCGCCCTCCTCGAAGGCCAGCTCGCTGAGCACCGGCCCCATCTGCCGGCACGGCGGACACCAGTCGGCCGTGAACTCCACCAGCACGGGCAGGTCCGAGCCGATCACCTCCGCCCCGAAGTCCGCGTCCGTCACCTCGGCCACACCTGCCGCCCTGATCATCGCGTCCGCCCTCCCAGTTCGCACACGGGTTCCGGACCCCCCGGAACCTCCGCGTCGGCCGCCAGCGCGTCGCGCGCCCGCTCCGCCCGCGCCAGCTGCTCGCCGACCTGCGCGCGCACCGACCGCAGCTCGCCGATCAGCGCGTCGAGCTCGCCGAGCTTGCGCCGGTAGACGTCCAGGGACGCCGGGCACGAGTCGCCCTCGGGATGCCCGGCCCGCAGGCACTCCACGAAGGGCCGCGTCTCCTCCAGGTCGAACCCGAAGTCCTGCAACGTCCTGATCTGCCGCAGCAGCCGCAGATCGTGCTCGTCGTACGTCCGGTACCCGTTCTCGCCCCGCCGCGCGGGCAGCAGGCCCCGCGACTCGTAGTAGCGCAGGGTCCGCGTGGTCGTCCCGGCCCGTGCGGCCAGCTCGCCGATTCGCATGACCCCGACGGTAGTCCTTGACGCCGACGTCAAGGCAAGCGTCCGCGAGGGGGCGCCCCGGTGCGGTCAGCGTGCGGCGCGCGGCAGCAGCGGCTTGCGGTCCACCGGGGACGACAGCACGATCGAGGTCGTCGTCCGCCCCAGCGCGGAGGTCTGTTCCAGGACGTCCTCCAGATGGACCGTGTCCTCGACGGCGACCTTGAGGATCCAGCAGTCCTCCCCGACGACGTGGTGGACCTCGGTGACCTCCGGGCGGGCGAGGAGTTCCAGCGTCCGCGGGTGCTTGAGCGTGTAGCCGCCGTGCGGGTTCACGCGGATGAAGGCCTGGATGCCGTAGCCGAGCCGGGGCGCCGACACCTGGGCGCCGTACCCGGTGATCGCGCCCGTCGCCTCCAGCCGGCGCACCCGCTCCGCGACCGCGGCGGGACTCAGCCGGACGCGGCGGCCCAGCTCGCTGAGCTTGATGCGGCCCTCGCTCTGGAGCAGCTCCAGGATCTGCCGGTCGAGCGCGTCGAAGCCCACCGGTGTTTCGGCGGGAAAGGCCCGCGGATGCCGTGTTTCTTTCGGTGCGACAGCCGGATCTCCCATGTCTCCCCCTTCGGAACCGCCCCTTGCGACGGGAGAATTATGACCACAGGCCGACGCACCGTGAACGCCCGGAGAACGGTGACCGGCACGGGGAACGGGACGCACGGGTGCACGAGGCACGGGTGCGGGGAAATGGGGAGGGCGGCATGCGGGAGATCTGCGTCATCGGCGGAAACCGGTATTTCGGAAAACGCCTCATCGAGCGGCTGATCGCGGCGGGGGACCGGGTCACCGTCGTCAACCGCGGCTCGTCCGCGCCGCCGGCCGGGACGGTCCATCTGATCGCCGACCGCGACGACGAGAAGTCCCTGGAGGCGGCGCTCGGTTCACGGACCTTCGACGTCGTCGTCGACCAGGTCTGCTACACCCCGCGCCAGGCGGAGATCGCCCGCCGGGTCTTCGCGGGACGCACGCGCCGGTACGTGATGACGTCCACCGTCGAGGTGTACGAGTACGAGGACTCGGCGGACCCGGTCGGCGAGGACGCCGTGGATCCGCGCACGGTCGCCGTGGACACCGCACTCCCCTGGGACGACCCGGAGTTCCTCGAGTCGCACTACGGCGAGGGCAAGCGGCAGGCCGAGGCGGTGTTCGCGGCCGCTCCGGACTTCCCCCACGTGGCCGTGCGCGTCGCCCATGTGCTGGGCGGGGCCGACGACTTCACCGGCCGGCTGGAGCACTACGCCGACCGGATCCGTACCGGCGAGGCGATCGCCGTGCCCCCCGTGAACCGTCCGGCGACCTACATCCACGTCGAGGAGATCGCCGACTTCCTGTTCTGGACGGCGGGCGAGGACTTCACCGGCCCGGTCAACGCGGCCTCCCACGGGACGCTGACCACGCGGGAGTTGTGCGCGGAGATCGGCGCGCACCTCCCGGACGGCCGGACGGTCCTGGAGGCCGTCGAGGTGGGCGAGGTCTCCCCCTTCTCCTTCCGCCGCTCCTACGGCATGGACAACTCCCGGGCCACGCGGCTCGGTTTCCCCTTCGGCGACGCGCGGTCCTGGCTGCCGCGCGCCGTGGCCGAGACGCTCGGAAAGGACCACTGACATGCGCTACCGCACCCTGGGCGGACTCCGGGTGAGTGCCGTGGGACTCGGCGTGATGCCGCTGTCCATCGAGGGACGGCCCGACGAGGCGCGGGCCCTGGCCACGGTGCACGCGGCCCTCGACGCGGGCGTCACCCTCCTCGACACGGCGGACTCCTACCACCTGCCCGGCGACGAGCCCGGCCACAACGAACGGCTCGTGGCCCGCGCCCTGGCGACGTACGGCGGCGACACCGGGGACGTCCTGGTGGCCACGAAGGGCGGGCGGGGCAGACCGGCGGACGGCACCTGGACGGTGGACGGCTCCCCGCGCCACCTGAAGGCGGCGGCCGAGGCCTCCCTGAAGCGGCTGGGTCTGGACGCGATCGGCCTCTACCAGCTGCACAAGCCCGATCCCGCCGTCCCGTTCGAGGACTCCGTCGGCGCCCTGCGCGACCTGCTCGACGCGGGCACGATCCGGCTGGCCGGCATCTCCAACACCACCGCCGACCAGATCCGCCGGGCCCACGCGATCCTCGGCGACAGGCTGGTCTCCGTCCAGAACCGGTGCTCCCCCGCGGTGCGCGACAGCGACCCCGAACTGCTCCTCTGCGCCGAACTGGGGCTCGCCTTCCTGCCCTGGAGCCCGCTGGGCGGCATCTCCCGCAGTTCCCTGGACGGCCCGTCCGGCGGCGGGTCGCCCGACGGTTCACGGCGACGGTTCGAGGCCTTCCACACGGTGGCCGGGGAACACGGCGTGAGCCCCCAGCAGGTGTGTCTCGCCTGGCTGTCGCAGCGGTCCCCCACGGTGATCCCGATCCCGGGCGCCAGCCGCCCGGAGACCGCCCGGGACTCCGCGGGAGCCGCGGACCTGGTCCTGGGCGCGGAGGACCTGGCCCGCCTCGGCCCGTGAGCCGGGCCGGACACGCGCGCCCCGGGGCCCCCGGGGCCGGGGTCAGACCAGGACCCCGGCGGACTCCTCCACCTCCAGGAACGAGGCGCTCCGCCGCTCCGCCTCGAACGCCCTGTGCCCGCCGCGCAGGCCGAACAGCCGTTTGGTGAGGGCGATGTAGAGGACGGCGAGGACGTTCAGGACCAGCGTCGCGATCTTCAACCAGCTGATGTGCTCGGTGAGTTCGTAGATCTCCAACGGGAGGAACGCGGCGGTGGCGACGACCGTGAGGTACTCCGCCCAGCGCTTGGCGTACCAGAGCCCGACCGCCTCGACGATCTCGATCACCGCGTACGCCAGCAGCAGGCCCGCGACCAGCAGCAGGGTGGAGTGCTTGTAGCCGAAGGTCTTCTGGATGGTGCCGACCACGGGTGAGTGGTCGAGGTCGTAGTGGAAGTGCCGGAAGACCGGCCTGAGGACGTCCAGGTACTCGTCGAAGAGCCGGCGCACCGCGTCCTGGCTGTTGCTGAACTTCCACACGGCGGCCGCGACCAGCACGATGAACACCCCGCGCAGGGCCCGCTCGATCGCCAGGAAGCGCAGGACGAACAGGTCGCGGAGCACCTTGCCGCGCGGGACCAGGGGCGCCTCGGCGGCCGGTCCGGAACCGTGCGGGGCACCGAGCGCGAAGTCGCCGCAGCGCAGGCAGCGCCAGACCTCGCCGAGCGCGGTCTGGGCGTGCAGCCGCACCCGCAGGCGCGGGTCGTCCGGCGCGTAGGTGACGTGCCCCTTGCGCGCGCAGGTACGACGGTCCCAGTCGATCTTCATGCTTCGGTGTCCTCCGCAGAACGTGCCGTGCCGTGCCGGACGGTCCGGCACGGCACGGTAATGCATGTCCTACGAGACGACTGCCTGGGGGTTCACGGTTCCGCCAGGTCCCCCGCTCCACCCCTCGCCCCCGCCGGACCCGGCCTCGGCCTCGGACATGAGCTTGGGCTCGGCACCGGCACCGGCACCGGCGCCGGCGCCGGACTCGGACGCGAACTAGGACTTGGAGTCGGCCACGGACGCGAGCTTGGCCTCGGACTCGGACTCGGACTCGGACTCGGACTCGGAGTCGGAGTCGGAGTCGGACTCGGACTCGGAGTCGGACTCGGACTCGGACTCGGACTCGGACTCGGAGTCGGACTCGGAGTCGGACTCGGAGTCGGACTCGGACTCGGGCTCGGGCTCGGGCTGGTCACCGGACTCGGTGCCGTGTCGGCCCTCGGTACCGGCCGTGTCGCCGCCCCGGGTCCCGGGTCCGCCCTCGCTCCCGGCCTCGGCGCCGGTCGCCGCCCCGGCCTCGTCCTCCGTGCGGGCCCTGCGCGGCAGCAGCACCGCCACCAGCACCGTGCCCACGCCCAGGATCACCGCTCCGACGAGGCTGGTGTGCGCCACCGCGTCCGAGAAGGAGGAGCCGACCGCGTCCGCCATCTGCCGCGCCCCGTCGGCCAGTTGACCGGCCTGCGCCTTCAGCTGGGCCGCCTGCTCGGGGCTCGCCGAGTGCGCGGCCTGCTCGCCGAGCTGCCGGGCCTTGTCGCCGATGCCCTGGGCGACGGCGTACCCGGCGCCCACCGAGTCCTGCGCCGTGGCCAGGGCGCCCGCCGGGAGCTTGCTGCCCGCGGTCGCGTCGGCGAGGTGCGAGGAGTACGAACTCGCCAGCACCGAGCCGAGGATGGCGATGCCGAGCGAGCCGCCGAGTTCGAGCGAGGTGTCGTTGACCGCGCCGCCGACGCCCAGTTCGGCCTCGGGGAACGCGCCCATGATGGCGTCCGTGCAGGGCGAGAGCGCCAGTCCGATGGCCAGGCCCAGCATGACGAGGGGCAGGACGAGGTCGCCGTAGGCCGAGGAGGCGTCCACCCGGGTGAGCAGGGCCAGCGCCGCCGTACCGCCGGCCATGCCCGCGGTGACCGTGATCTTCATGCCGATGCGCGGGGTGAGGTAGCCGGTGAGCGCCGAGCCCACGAAGACGGCCCCGGCGAGCGGCAGCATCCGCACACCGGTGTCCAGCGCGTCGTAGCCGAGGACGAACTGGAGGTGCTGGGTGAGGTAGTAGAAGGCGCCGAAGACGGCCAGGAAGAAGAGGGCGACGGCGAGGTTCGAGCCCGCGAAGCCGCGGTGGGCGAAGCGTCGTACGTCGACGACCGGACGCGGGTGGCGCAGCTCCCACAGCACGAAGAGGAGCAGTCCGGCCCCGGCGACCACGGCGGCGGTCACGGCCTTCACGCCCCACCCGAAGTGCGGGCCTTCGATGATCATGTAGACGAGGGAGCCGATCCAGACGACCGAGAGCAGCCCGCCGACGTAGTCGATGCGGTTGTGGTGCGCGGCCTTGGACGGCGGCACCAGGACCAGCGCGCCGACGATGGCGAGGGCGGCGACCGGCACGTTGATCAGGAACGTGGACGACCAGCCGTGGTCCTCCAGCAGGGCACCCGCGACCAGCGGGCCGGCGGCGATGGCGAGTCCGGCGGTGGCGGTCCACAGGACGATCGCCTTGGCCCGTTCGGCGCGCGGGAAGGTCGCGGCGAGCAGGGAGAGCGTGGCGGGCATGATCAGCGCGGCGCCGACGCCCATGACGGCACGGGCCGCGATGACCCCGGTGGCGCTGTCGACGAGCGAACCGGCGACGGCGCCGCCGCCGAAGACGACGAGCCCGAGGAGGAGCGCGCCGCGACGGCTGTACTTGTCCCCGATGGCGCCGAGCAGCAGCATCAGGGCGGCGTACGGGACGGTGTAGCCGTCGATGACCCACTGCAGGTCGGCGCTGGACAGGCCGAGGTCCCGGGTCATGTCGGGAGCCGCGACGGTGAGGGCGGTGTTCGCCATCACGATGATCAGCAGGCTCAGGCAGAGGACCAGCAGCGCCCACCACCGCCTGGCGTAGGGCCGGTCCATCCCCTCGACCGGTTCGTTCATGACGAGACGCATGGCTACGGTCGCCCTTCCTTCGTCGACGGGCACGGAGATCGTCCGCGCCAGGACTTGCACAGTGGAGTGCAACTGCACAACAGTGTGCAAGATACGAGATTGCACAGTGCTGTGCAAATGAAGGAGGTCGAGGCCCGTGATCACGGAACACGCGGCCGCCCGGGGGCGGGCGGGCAGAATGACAGCCATGACCACGGGTAACCCGAGCCGCGCCGATGTGAACCGCCGCCGCATCCTGGATGTCGCGCTCGCCGAACTGCTGCGTGACCCCGACGCGTCCATGGACCAGATCGCGCGTGCGGCGGGAGTCGTACGGCGCACGGTCTACGGGCACTTCCCCAGCCGCGAGGCGCTGGTCGGCACCCTGACCGACGAGGCCGTGGCGGCGGTCGCGGCGGCGCACGCGGCGGGCCGCGAGGGGGTCGTGGACCCGGCCGAGTCGGTGGCCCGCTCGACCCTGGCCGTCTGGGAGATCGCCGACCGCTACCGGCTGCTGGTCGCCCTCGCCCAGCGCAGCGTCACCATGCAGGGCATCCGCGAACGTCTCACGCCGGTCCGCGAGGCCAGCACGGAGATCCTCCGACGCGGCCTGGAACAGGGCGTGTTCGCCTCGCCGCTGCCCCCGTACGCGCTGGCGTACGTGCACGAGCAGACCCTGTTCGCCCTCATGGAGGCGGTGAACGACGGCCTCCTGGAAGCCCGTGAGGCGGGCAGCTCCGCCGCGTTCACCATGCTGACCGCGGCGGGCGTACCCGCCTCACGCGCCACCGAACTGGTGGCGAAGCTGAGCGACTGAGTCCCGGGGGCGGTCAGGGACCCCCGGGACCCGGCCGTTCCCAGCCGTGCGCCGGGCGGCCGGGCCCGTGGGGGGATGCCCTGCCGCCCGGCATCCCGGGGCCTGCCGGACCGGGGAGCTCCGGACCGGCCCCGGGAGCTTTCAAGGCCCGCTCTACGCCGTGACCGGCGCCTTCTCGCCGCCCTGCTCCGGAACGTCCGCGTGGACGTCGGCGGGAGCGGCCCCGTCGTCCAGCAGGGTCTTCTCGTCGAAGGGGATCTCCCCGGCGAGGACCCGGGACACCCGCTCCCTGTCGATCTCCTTCGTCCAGGTCCCGATCAGGACCGTGGCCACGGCGTTGCCGGCGAAGTTCGTCAGCGCGCGCGCCTCGCTCATGAAACGGTCGATGCCGACGATGAGACCGACGCCGTCCACCAGGGCGGGCTTGTGCGACTGGAGTCCGCCGGCCAGCGTGGCGAGGCCCGCCCCGCTGACACCGGCCGCGCCCTTGGACGCGACGAGGAGGAAGAGCAGCAGCGGGATCTGCTCCCCGATCGCCATCGGCGTGCCCATCGCGTCGGCGATGTAGAGCGAGGCCATGGTCATGTAGATCATCGTGCCGTCGAGGTTGAAGGAGTAGCCGGTCGGGACGGTGATGCCGACCACGGACTTGCCGACGCCCAGGTGCTCCATCTTCGCGATCAGCCGCGGCAGCGCGGACTCGGAGGACGAGGTGGACAGGATCAGCAGGAACTCACGGCCCAGGTACCTCAGGAACGTGAGGATGTTCAGGCCCGTCACCGCGCGCAGCAGCAGCCCGAGCACGATGAAGACGAAGAGGAAGCAGGTGACGTAGAAGCCGAGCATCAGCACGGCGAGGCTCTTCAGGGCGTCCAGGCCCGCGGAACCGGTGACGGCGGCGATGGCGCCGAAGGCACCGAGCGGGGCCGCCCACATCACCATGGCGAGGATCCGGAACACGAGCCGCTGGATGTGCTCCACCCCGCGCAGGACCGGCTGTCCGGCCGCTCCCATGGCCTGGAGGGCGAACCCGGTCAGGAGCGCGACGAGCAGGGTCTGAAGGACCTGGCCCTCGGTGAACGCCGAGACCATCGTGGTCGGGATGATCGAGAGCACGAACTCGACCGGCGGCAGCGCCTCCGCCGACACCTGGCCCTGGCCGGCCTGCTTGACCGCGTCGGTCATCGCCAGGCCGCTGCCCGGCTCCAGTACGTTGCCGACGACCAGGCCGATGGCGAGCGCGACCAGCGACATGACCAGGAAGTAGCCGAGCGCGATGCCGCCGACGGCGCCGACCTTGGCGGCCTTGCGGACCGAGCCGATGCCCAGCACGATCGTGCAGAAGATGATCGGGGAGATCATCATCTTGATCAGGTTCACGAAACCCGTGCCGATGGGCTTGAGCTCGACGGCGAGGTCGGGGGCGATCAGGCCCACCGCGATCCCGAGGGCCACGGCGCCGATCACGGCGATGTACAGATAGTGCGTGCGGTCCCGCTTCGCGGCGGGTGCGGCGGGTGCCGTCTGCGGCGTGCTGGCCACGACTGCCCTCCTTGACGACGTCATCGGCATCATCCGGCGTGCGGCTCACGACCGGCGGAACCCGGCGTGCGGCTCACGTCCGGGGGTCCGGGAGGCGCATGGGCTCCCGGGGGGATGAGGGGACTATCTCCCGGCGTGTGAGGGCGGTCACCCTTCCGTTCATTGAGTTCACGCGCCCCACCGGAACCGTCCGGCCTCCACCGGAACCGTCCGGCCCCCGCCGGCCCGAGGAGCACCCGGCCGGGCGAGGCACACTGAACGGATGCGCCTTCCCCGTGTCCCGCGACCCCGCAGCCTGGCCGGCCAGCTCTTCGGCATGCAGGCCGTGCTCATCGCGGTCCTCGTCGCCGGGTACGCGCTGTTCACCTACGTCAGCGACCGGAGCCAGGCCGAGGAGGCCGCGGGCCGTCAGGCGACGGCGGTCGCCCGCTCGGTCGCGGACGCCCCCTCCGTCCACACGGCCATCGGCACGGCGAACCCCACCGAGGAACTCCAGCCGTACTCCCTGCGCGTCCAGCGGGACACCGGCGTCGACTTCGTGACGATCATGGATCCGCGGGGCATCCGCTGGACGCACCCCGAGGAGAAGCTGATAGGCGGGCACTTCCTCGGGCACATCGGCCCGGCGCTGAAGGGCAGGTCCTTCACGGAGACGTACACGGGCAGCCTCGGCCCCTCCGTGCGCGCCGTCACCCCGATCCGGGACGACGGGCGGACCATCGGCCTGGTCAGCGCGGGCATCAGGGTCGAGGCGATCACCGAACGCGTCCAGGACCAGGTGGCGGCCCTGATCGGGGTCGCGGCGGGCGCGCTGCTGCTGGGCGCCGTCGGCACGTACGTCATCAACGCCCGGCTGCGCCGCTCCACCCACGGCATGAACGCGGCCGAGCTGAGCCGGATGCACGACTACCACCAGGCCGCGCTGCACGCCGTGCGCGAGGGGCTGCTGATGCTGGACGGGCAGTTCCGGGTGGCGCTGATGAACGACGGCGGGCGGGAGCTGCTCGGCGTCACGGACGACGTGGTCGGCCGTTCGCCGGCCGACCTCGGACTGCCCGCGCCGCTGACGGGCGCGCTGCTGTCGGCGGAGCCCCGCGTGGACGAGGTCCACCTGACGGACACCCGGGTCCTGGTCGTGAACACCTCCCCGGTGTCCGGCGGCGAACGCCGGGGCACGGTGGTCACCCTGCGCGATGTGACCGAACTCCAGTCGCTGACGGGCGAACTGGACTCGGAGCGCGGTTTCACCCAGGCGCTGCGCTCACAGGCGCACGAGGCGGCGAACCGTCTGCACACGGTGGTCTCCCTCATCGAACTGGGCCGCGCCGAGGAGGCCGTCGACTTCGCCACCGCCGAGCTGGAGCTGGCGCAGGCCCTCACCGACGAGGTGGTCTCCGCGGTCAGCGAACCGGTGCTCGCCGCGCTGCTGCTGGGCAAGGCGGCGCAGGCGAACGAGCGCGGGGTGGAGCTCGTGGTCTCCGAGGACAGCGGCATAGACGACGGGCTGCTCCCGGCCTCGCTCACCCCGCGCGACCTGGTCACCGTGCTCGGCAACCTGATCGACAACGCGATGGACGCGGCGCAGGGCACGGTGGGCGCCCGTGTCACGGTGAGGGCGTTCACCGAGGAGTCGGCCCTGGTGCTGCGGGTCGCCGACACCGGCGCCGGGGTGGATCCCGCCCATGCCGAACAGGTCTTCCTGCGGGGCTGGTCCACGAAACCGGCGGGCCCCGGCGGCCGTGGTCTCGGCCTGACCCTCGCCCGGCAGACGGTGAACCGTCACTCGGGCACGCTGGAGGTGCGCGAAGGGGCCGACGGCGGAGCGGAGTTCGAAGTACGCCTGCCGCTCCCCGCGCCCCCCGCCGACTCCACCCCGGCCCCCGAGACCACCCCGGACCGGACGCCGGAGCCCGGCACCGCCCCGGCCCGAACCCCGGGCACCCGCCCCGCGCCGGACGGATCGCCCCGGACCGGCCCCGCCCCGGACACCGGTTCGTTCCCGCCCCCGGCCGCGGGGGCCGTCCGGCCGTCCGATCCCGCTCTGCCCGGAGGCGGCTCATGACCGGTCCGATCCGTGTGCTCGTCGTCGAGGACGATCCCGTCGCCGCGGACGCGCACGTCATGTACGTCGGCCGGGTGCCCGGCTTCACGGCCGTGGGCAAGGTCCACACGGGCGCGCAGGCGCGCCGCGCGCTGGACCGCACCCCCGTGGACCTGCTGCTGCTCGACCTGCACCTTCCGGACACGCACGGCCTACAGCTCGCGCGCTCGCTGCGCGCCGCCGGCCACCGGGCCGACGTCATAGCGGTGACGTCCGCGCGGGACCTGGCGGTCGTGCGGGAGGGGGTGTCGCTCGGGGTCGTCCAGTACGTGCTGAAGCCGTTCACCTTCGCCACCCTGCGCGACCGGCTGATCCGGTACGCGGAGTTCCGCGCGGCGGCCGGCGAGGCGAGCGGCCAGGACGAGGTGGACCGCGCGCTGGCCGCCCTGCGGGCTCCCGGCCCGGCCGCGCTGCCCAAGGGCCTGAGCGCGCCGACCCTGGAACGCGTGACCGTCACCCTCAGGGACCACTCCGGCGGACTGACGGCGGCCCGGGCGGCCGAGGCCGTCGGCATCTCCCGGATCACGGCACGGCGTTATCTGGAACACCTGGTGGAGACGGGACGGGCGGTACGCGCTCCGCAGTACGGGACGGTCGGGCGGCCGGAGCTGCGGTACCGCTGGGTGAGGAGCTGACCCGCCGGGACAGGACCCGGCCCGCCGGGCAGGACGACGGAACACCCTCGGGGGAAGACTGAAACCCCTTCAGGGCAGGGCGAGTTCAGGATCGTACCGCTCCGGCACGGCGAATTCAGGGCCGCGGCCGAAACCGTATGTTCCTACAATCTGTGATTGTGGCCGAACAGACCGTAGTCACCGCTGCCCCCGGCTCATACCTTGTGCGCGTGCACCGACCGCAAGCCCAACAGCCCACCCCGCCCTTCAACGCCCCCGCCGCCCGAAGACTGCGGACAGCGCTCGGAATGGGGCCCGAGCACGTCGCGTACGGCCTGAGAGCCTCGTACGGGCTTCCGTACGCCACACCCGATCTGGTCGTCGCCTGGGAGCGCGGCGTCACCGCGCCGAGCAGCCCCGAACTCACCGCCCTCGCGGGCGTGTTGTGGTGCTCGACCGATGAACTCATGGGCGCCCCGCGCACATTGCGCGAACACCGCGTCGCCCGCGATCTCGCCCCGGAGGACGTGGCGCACGCCGTCGGGATCGACCTCCTCGCCTACGAGCGGATGGAGGAGTCCGGCAACTGGCGCGGCAACGAACGGCAGTCGACCGCGCTGGCCCAGGTGCTCGACCTCTCGCTGCCCGACTTCATCACCGTGACGGGCCGCGACGGCCGGCTCGCCGAACTGCTGCGCGACGCCGTGACGACGCGCTGGCAGACCTACGTGCGCCCGGTCGGGAAGGTGGTGCCGCTGGAGCGCGGCCTGCTGGAGGTCGTGCTGGAGGAACTGCACACCGACTACCGGGCACGGACGGCCGCCGCGATGGACTGGGACGGCCGGACGGCCGCCACCGGCTCGGGCGAGTCCGGCCGGGACTTCCTCGACCGGGTCGTCGACCACTTCTGGTCGGCCGTCCGCGGAAGCGCGTACTGAGGTCCCGGCAGCCGCGTGGGACCACGGCGCCGGACGCAGCCGGGGCCGTGGTCCGACACCCGTCCGGGCGCCGGACCCTCCCGCCGCCGGTCCCCGGTCCCCGGTCCCCGGTCCCCGAGGGGACTAGAACACCGACTCCGCCTCGTCCATCCGGTCCTTCGGCACCGTCTTCAGTTCGGTGGTCGCGTCCGCGAGCGGCACCATCTCGATCTCCGTGCCGCGCAGCGCGGTCATCTTGCCGAAGTCACCGCGGTGCGCGGCCTCGACGGCGTGCCAGCCGAAGCGGGTGGCCAGCACGCGGTCGTACGCGGTCGGCGTGCCGCCGCGCTGGACGTGGCCGAGGATGACCGGCTTGGCCTCCTTGCCGAGGCGGCGCTCCAGCTCGAACGCGAGGGCCGTGCCGATGCCCTGGAAGCGTTCGTGGCCGAACTGGTCGATCGCGCCGTGGCCGTAGTCCATGGTGCCCTCGGCGGGGTGGGCGCCCTCGGCGACGCAGATGACGGCGAACCGCTTGCCGCGCGAGAAGCGCTCCTCGACCATCGCGACCAGGTCGGCCGGGTCGAAGGGACGCTCGGGCAGGCAGATGCCGTGGGCGCCGGCCGCCATGCCGGACTCCAGGGCGATCCAGCCCGCGTGCCGGCCCATCACCTCGACGACCATCACGCGCTGGTGGGACTCGGCCGTCGTCTTCAGCCGGTCCATGGCCTCCGTGGCGACGCCGACGGCGGTGTCGAAGCCGAACGTGCGGTCCGTCGCGGAGATGTCGTTGTCGATGGTCTTCGGCACGCCGACCACCGGCAGACCCGCGTCCGACAGCATCCGGGCCGCCGTGAGCGTGCCCTCGCCCCCGATCGGGATGAGCACGTCGATACCGAACTCGCGGGCCATGTCCTGCGCGTTGTCGCAGGCCTCGCGGAGCCGGTCGCGCTGCAACCGGGAGGAACCGAGGATGGTGCCGCCGCGGGCCAGGATGCCGCTGACGGCGTTGAGATCGAGGGGGTGGTAGTGGCCGTCGAGGAGCCCGGCGTAGCCGTCCTCGAAGCCGATGACCTCGTCCCCGAAGTTGGTGACCGCTCGGTGCACGACCGACCGGATCACTGCGTTCAGGCCAGGGCAGTCGCCGCCTGCCGTGAGAACTCCGATGCGCATCGTGCTGTGTCTCCTGCTCGCTGCTGGTCCGTGTGAGCCGCTTCGATTGTTTCACGGCCCGGGACGGCCCGCCGATCCGCTCCGGTGTCCACCCGCGCACCGCCCGGACGCGGTCCCGGCCGACCGGTGCGTTTGCCCTGGCGGGCGTCCTAGCCAGCGCCGGAGGTATTGTCAAGAGGGTTCTGCTCACGTCGGTGGGCTCTTTTCCGAGCCCGGAGATCAGCTGGCGACGAAACGGATGGAGAACACGCGTGACGCGCAGCGTGTACGTGACCGGGATCGACCGAGGTGACGGCCGTCAGGTCGTCGAACTGGGGGTCATGGAGCTCCTGACCCGCCAGGTCGACCGGGTGGGGGTGTTCCGTCCGCTCGTGCACGACGGTCCCGACCGGCTCTTCGAGCTGCTGCGGGCCCGCTACCGGCTGACGCAGGACCCGGCGACGGTGTACGGCATGGACTACCGGGAGGCGTCCACGCTCCAGGCCGAGCAGGGCACCGACGAGCTGGTGTCCACGCTCGTCGACCGGTTCCACCTGGTCGCCCGCGACTACGACGTCGTCCTCGTCCTCGGCACCGACTTCGCCGCCACCCAGCTCCCCGACGAGCTGGCGCTCAACGCCCGGCTGGCGAACGAGTTCGCCGCCTCCGTGCTCCCGGTCGTCGGCGGCCGGGGCGAGAGCGCCGAGGCGGTGCGCGCCGAGACGCGCAACGCCTATCGCGCGTACGACGGGCTGGGGTGCGACGTCCTCGCCATGGTGGTGAACCGGGTGGACCCCAAGGACCGGGCCGAGATCGCGGAGCGGCTCGACTCCCGCCTGCCGGTGCCCTGTTACGTCCTTCCGGACGAGCCCGCGCTGTCCGCCCCCACGGTCGCGCAGATCACCCACGCGCTCGGCGGCAAGGTGCTCCTCGGCGACGACTCGGGGCTCGCCCGTGACGCGCTCGGCTTCGTCTTCGGCGGCGCGATGCTGCCGAACTTCCTGGCGGCGCTGACCCCGGGCTGTCTCGTGGTCACCCCGGGGGACCGGGCCGACCTGGTGATCGGCTCGCTCGCCGCGCACAGCGCCGGCACCCCGCCCATAGCCGGCATCCTGCTCACCCTGGACGAGAAGCCGACCGACGAGGTCCTCACGCTCGCGGCCCGCCTCGCGCCCGGCACCCCGGTCGTCTCGGTGGCCGGGAACTCCTTCCCCACCGCGGAGGCGCTCTTCGCCCTGGAGGGCAAGCTGAACGCGGCCACGCCCCGCAAGGCGGAGACCGCGCTCGGCCTGTTCGAGCGGCACGTGGACACCGCCGACCTGCTCAAGCGGGTCTCCGCGCCCAGCAGCGACCGGCTCACCCCGATGATGTTCGAGCACCAGCTGCTGGAGCAGGCCCGCTCCGACCGGCGCCGTGTCGTGCTGCCCGAGGGCACCGAGGAGCGTGTCCTGCACGCCGCCGAGGTGCTGCTGCGCCGGGGCGTCTGCGACCTGACCCTGCTCGGTCCGGTCGACCAGATCCGCAAGAAGGCCGCCGACCTCGGCATCGACATCAGCGCCACCCAGATCATCGACCCGCAGACGTCACCGCTGCGGGACCCCTTCGCCGAGAAGTACGCCGAACTGCGCGCCCACAAGGGCGTCACGGTCGAGCTGGCCTACGACGTCGTCGCGGACGTGAACTACTTCGGCACGCTCATGGTGGAGGAGGGCCTGGCCGACGGGATGGTGTCGGGGGCCGTGCACTCGACGGCGGCGACGATCCGGCCCGCGTTCGAGATCATCAAGACGAAGCCGGAGTCGAGGATCGTCTCGTCCGTCTTCTTCATGTGCCTGGCCGACAAGGTCCTGGTCTACGGCGACTGCGCGGTCAACCCCGACCCGGACGCCGAGCAGTTGTGCGACATCGCCATCTCCTCGGCCGCCACCGCGGAGCAGTTCGGTGTCGAGCCGCGGATCGCGATGCTGTCCTACTCCACGGGCACCTCGGGCTCGGGCGCCGACGTCGACAAGGTGCGCGAGGCGACCGGGCTGGTCCGCGCGCGCCGCGGCGACCTGCGGATCGAGGGGCCGATCCAGTACGACGCGGCCGTCGAGCCGTCGGTGGCGGCGACCAAGCTGCCGGAGTCGGAGGTCGCCGGACAGGCGTCCGTGCTGATCTTCCCCGACCTCAACACCGGCAACAACACCTACAAGGCCGTGCAGCGTTCGGCCGGCGCCATCGCCGTCGGCCCGGTGCTCCAGGGTCTGCGCAAGCCCGTCAACGACCTGTCCCGCGGCGCGCTCGTCCAGGACATCGTCAACACGGTCGCCATCACGGCGATCCAGTCCCAGACCCCCGACCAGAAGGCTGCCCGTCAGTGAGCGACCGTCCCTCACCCACCGCCGCCGAGCCCGAGGAGCCCGCCTCCCCGACGGCCGTGCGGGTCCTCGTCCTCAACTCCGGTTCTTCGTCGGTGAAGTACCAGTTGCTCGACATGCGCGACGGCACCCGGCTCGCCGTCGGCCTGGTGGAGCGCATCGGCGAGGGGACCTCCCTGCTGCGGCACACCACGCGGACGACGGGCGAGACCCGCGAGAGGGCCGACACGTTCGCCGACCACGACGCCGCGCTGAAGGCGATGGCGGAGGAACTGGCGGTGGACGGAGTCGGGCTCGACTCCCCCGAACTGGCCGCGATCGGCCACCGGGTGGTGCACGGCGGGAGGACCTTCACCGAACCGACGGTCATCGACGCGGAGGTCCTCGCGGAGATCGAGCGGCTGATCCCGGTCGCCCCCCTGCACAACCCGGCGAACCTCACCGGCATCCGCACCGCGATGCTGCTGCGCCCCGACCTCCCGCAGGTCGCGATCTTCGACACCGCGTTCCACACGACGATGCCGGAGGCGGCCGCGCGCTACGCGATCGACGTGGCGACCGCCGACGAGCACCGCATCCGCCGGTACGGCTTCCACGGCACCTCGCACGCCTACGTCTCCAGGACGACCGCCGACCTCCTCGGCAAGGCGCCCGAGGAGGTCAACGTCATCGTGCTGCACCTGGGCAACGGGGCCTCGGCGTCCGCGGTCAGGGGCGGGCGGTGCGTGGACACCTCGATGGGGCTCACCCCGCTGGAGGGACTGGTGATGGGAACGCGCTCCGGCGACGTGGACCCTGCCGTCATCTTCCATTTGGAGCGCGTTGGCGACATGTCCACGGACGAGATCGACACTCTTCTCAACAAGAAGAGCGGGCTGATCGGTCTGTGCGGGGACAACGACATGCGGGAGATCACCCGTCGTATCGAAGAGGGCGACGAACAGGCCCGGCTCGCCTTCGACATCTACATTCACCGGCTGAAGAAATACATCGGCGCCTACTACGCGGTCCTGGGCCGGGTGGACGCCGTCGCCTTCACCGCCGGGGTGGGCGAGAACGCCGCCCCGGTGCGCGAGGCCGCGATCAGGGGCCTGGAGGAACTGGGGCTCGCGGTCGACGGCGAACTGAACGCCGTGCGCGGCGGTGAGCCCCGGCTCATCTCGCCGCCGTACGCGCGCGTCGCGGTCGCCGTCGTGCCGACGGACGAGGAACTGGAGATCGCCACACAGACGTACGCACTGGTCGGAAAAGGCGGCGCCTGAGCGGGGCGGAAAGCCACGCCTGAGCACCCGCCCGCCCATTTGTATCTTCCGCCAGACGGAATATTCCGTTGCGAAACAAACCGATAGGATCGCCCCATGCGCCGTTCGAAAATCGTCTGTACTCTCGGCCCCGCGGTCGACTCCCACGACAAGCTTGTCGCGCTGATCCAGGCCGGCATGAACGTGGCCCGTTTCAATTTCAGCCACGGGTCCCACTCCGAGCACCAGGGCCGGTACGACCGTGTCCGGGCCGCCTCGGCCGAGACCGGCATCGCCGTCGGCGTCCTCGCCGACCTACAGGGCCCCAAGATCCGCCTGGAGACCTTCGCCGAAGGCCCCGTCGAGCTGGAGCGTGGCGACGAGTTCGTCATCACGGCCGAGGACGTGCCGGGCGACAAGCACATCTGCGGCACGACCTACAAGGGTCTGCCCGGTGACGTCGCCAAGGGCGACCAGATCCTCATCAACGACGGCAACGTCGAGCTGCGCGTCGTCGAGGTCGACGGCCCGCGGGTCAAGACGGTCGTCATCGAGGGCGGCGTGATCTCCGACCACAAGGGCATCAACCTGCCCGGCGCGGCCGTGAACGTGCCCGCGCTGTCGGAGAAGGACGTCGAGGACCTGCGCTTCGCCCTGCGGATGGGCTGCGACATGGTCGCCCTGTCCTTCGTGCGCGACGCCAACGACGTGAACGACGTCCACAAGGTGATGGACGAGGAGGGCCGCCGCGTCCCCGTCATCGCCAAGGTGGAGAAGCCGCAGGCGGTCGACAACATGGAGGGCGTCGTCGCGGCGTTCGACGCCGTCATGGTGGCCCGCGGCGACCTGGCCGTCGAGTATCCGCTGGAGCGGGTCCCGATGGTGCAGAAGCGTCTCGTGGAGATGTGCCGCCGCAACGCCAAGCCGGTGATCGTCGCGACCCAGATGATGGAGTCGATGATCACCAATTCCCGTCCGACGCGCGCCGAGGCCTCCGACGTGGCCAACGCGATCCTGGACGGCGCGGACGCGGTCATGCTGTCGGCCGAGTCCAGCGTGGGCGCGTACCCGGTCGAGACCGTGAAGACGATGTCGAAGATCGTCGCCGCGGCCGAGGACGAGCTCCTGTCCAAGGGCCTGCAGCCGCTGGTCCCGGGCAAGAAGCCGCGCACGCAGGGCGGTTCGGTCGCCCGCGCCGCCTGCGAGATCGCCGACTTCCTCGGCGGCAAGGGCCTGGTGGCCTTCACCAAGTCCGGTGACACCGCCCGCCGTCTGTCGCGCTACCGCGTCACCCAGCCGATCCTGGCCTTCACCACGGACGAGGGCACCCGCAACCAGCTGACGCTGAGCTGGGGCGTCGAGTCGCACATCGTGCCGTTCGTGAACAGCACCGACGAGATGGTCGAACTCGTCGACCACGAGCTGCAGAAGCTCAAGCGGTTCAACGGGGGCGACGTCGTCGTGATCACCGCCGGTTCTCCCCCCGGCGTCGCCGGCACCACCAACATGGTCCGGGTGCACCACCTGGGCGAGGGCGACCGCACCTGATCCCGCCGCCGCACAGACGCCGAGGGCGCCCCCTGAGTTCAGGGGGCGCCCTCGGCGTCTGTGCGGCTCCCGGACGGGATCCTGAGGCTCGGCCGGTGTACGGCTCAGCCGGTGGTGAACTGGTGGAGTCCGGGGACGTGCAGGGTCCCACCGAACTGGCCCGCCTGGACGACCTTCACCTTGGTGAAGTAGATCAGCGGGATGTTCAGCGGCGGCGGGTTGTCCGGGTCGAACGTGACCGGTATGAGCCCGAGCAGGTTCCCGGATATGCTTTCCGTGTACATGATCGTCTTGCCGTCACGGATGGTGGACGTCGAACCCGACGCGGCCTGCACGTGGTAGGTCTTGCCGGACTGCTTGTCCTCCACCGTCTGGTGCAGGTCACCGATGTCGGTACCGTCGGATATGACGTACTTCAGGACCTTCTTGACGGTGCCGTTCGCGGTCCTCACCTTGACTATGCCCTGGTAGTCGGCGCCCTTGAGGAGCAGCGAACTGGCGTTGAGGTACCAGGGGTCGACCGGCAGGGCGACCTTGTTGTCCACGCCGCCCTCCTCGTCGGTGGCGGCCGGGCAGTCGGCGGCGTCCGTGGTCGCGCTCGCGGAGGGGCTGGGCGACTCGGTGGCCGCGGGGGCCGTCTCCTTGGCCGCCGTGGTGTCCTCGGCAGCCTCGGACGCCGTTCCGGCGGTCTTCCCGGTGGTGTCCTCGGCGGTCTGGGCGACCTTGTCGGCGGTGTCCTCGACGGTCTTCGCGGTGCCCTTGTCGTCCGTCGCGTCCGAACCGGCGGCCGCGGTCGCGCTCGCGCTCGGCGAGGCGGACGGCGCCGGGGTGGAGCTCGCCGTCTCGTCGGGCGTGAGGATGTCCTTGATGGCGTCGCCGACACCCAGCGGGTCGAGCGGGTTCTTGGTGCTCTCGGACGCCGAGGGGGTCGGCGTGGACGCGGCGCTGTCCGCGGCCTTGTCCGCCGTCTTCTCCTGCGCGCTCGCGGAGGCCGACGGGGACGCGGCGGGCTCGGCCTCGTCGTCGGAACCTGAATCCGACGAAGAGGTCGTGTCCTTGGCCGGGGCTTCCGACGACGCGGAGGGGCTCGGCGTGGCCTCGGCGGAGGACGCGCTCGGGCTCGGCGTGGCGGAGGGCGACGCCGTGTCCGACGCGTCCTCGCCCGTGACGGCCTCGACGCACGCCTGGTACTCCTCGGCCGTGAGGCTCTTGGAGGTGGAGTGGTCGTCGGCCTGGGCGAGCGTCGGGGTGAAGCCCATGCCCATGAGGACCGCCGTCGGCATCGCCGCTATGGCTATCGCCTTGCCCGCGGGCATCTGGAACCTGGTGAGCAGCGGCTTCCTCGGGGCCGCGTGGCGTGGCCCGGTTCTCGCACGGGACTCCTCCACATCAGTCCCGTGGGTCACCTCGTCAGCCGGCACTTTGCCTCCCGTTCGCCCCGTTGGTCGGGCTCGTTCCTGACAGATCGTTCGGGTCGCCCGCGCCGTCCGCCGCCTCGGGAGCGATGGGCTCGACAGGCTCGGCCGCCGGGACGCCCGGCACGCCCTGCTTGTCGAGGGAGGTCGCCACGGCGTAGTCCTCCTCGGGCTCACCGGGAACCCAGGAGACCGCCATGGCACCGCCGAGCAGGGCGAACAGGAAGCCGATCAGGAAGCCGCCCAGGTTGGCCACCGGGATGGACACCAGGGCGAGAAGGATGGCGGCGACACCCGCGAACGTCCGTACGTGCTTCTGGAACCAGAGGCTGATCCCGAGCACGACGAGGAGTACGCCGATGATCAGGGATCCCGCTCCGGCGGTGGTGGACATCGCCAGCGTCAGATGGCCGAGCTGAAGGTGCGCGTACGGGAAGTAGGCGATGGGGAAGCCGCCGAACACGATGTACAGACCGGCCCAGAACGGGCGGTCGCCCCTCCAGTTACGGAAGTTCCGCCGGAACACCTGGAGGTAGTGCTCATCGTTCTGGCCAGGCGCGGCAGGAGTCTCGGCGCTCATGGATACAGCTCCCTGGAACGGCATTGCTGTGAGAAGTACGCGTTGGGTGCTCCGCGTACGACGGGCGGAGCGGCGGGGCGGGCGAAGCGGCCTGGGCCTCCTCGCCCACCCCTGGAGTGCTCAGTAGCACTCGTGGGTGCCCGCGGACACCGACATCTTCAGACCGCTCAGCTTGAACGTGCCGGCAGTGGTCGCCCACGCCGTCTGCTTCACGCCGGTCAGCGTGGCCGACTCGGCCTGCTGGGCGAACCCGAAGGGGTTGGCCTGCTCGTTGCCGCCCTTCATGCCCGGACCCTTGGAGGCGTCCTTGGCGGCAACACCGATGTCGATGTTCTTGAACGTCGCGTCGGCGCCGAGGTCCTCGACATCGATGTAGAGGTTGTCGGCGTGAACCGGCGTACCGCCACCGCCGGCCTTCAGCACGAGGCTGACGGAACCGAGCAGCGGAACGTTCGGGGTCACGACGGACTGGCACATGCCGGTGATGTCGGCACTCTTGAACGCCGACACCGCGACGGGGTGCAGCGCCGACTTGCCGTCGAGGCCGGTGCCCTGGTCAAGGGCGCCGTACTGCGAGAAGCCGGTTCCCTCGAGCTTGTCCGCGGTCACCTTGAAGGACTGACCGGAGACGCTGAACGATGCGGCGAGAGCACCCTGCGCGAGGGCGACACCTATCGCTGCCGTGGCCGCCACGCTGGGCACCATGACGACGGCGAACCGCTTCCATCTGGTCCCGCCACGCACCTGGGACATATTTTTTCCTCCTTCTCGGACGTACATCTCCTGGCCCTGACTGCCACGTTTCGGCGGCTCAGCCGGGCAGGGATGGGAGAAGTGCTACGTCCTCGGGAAGGAGAGCGCCCGTACCCGCTGGTGCGACTGCACCCGGATCACCGGCGATCACCCCCGAGCGACAACCACTGGTCGCGCCTGACACACATCACGCACAACCTGCTGGACAGGCTCCGCCGGACGGCGAAGACCCCCCTGTCCAAGAGCCGATCGCACTGCTGTCGGCTCTGCTCGGTGGGGACCCAGAGAGTCCGCCGACCCGATTGGCTGTCGGGGTGCGGGAATGGACCGAGCGTCGCCGATCGTGGTGCATTCTCGCCGCGCGCACAAGGGGGTTCGTTACTGGCTAGTAACGGCGGGATAACCGAAGTACGACCCGTCGGCATCGGGCGGCGACTCAGGGTGGCACCACCGGGGGTCACACAATGGTCAAATCTCGGACGGAACCAGACAGTTCAACGCCTTCGACTTACTACGAGTAACAGCGGCCGCGTTTACCAAGTTTTGGTAAAGCGCGGCCACATGCGTACCTGTCGGCCAATCTTTCACCCGGGCATCACGGGCCCTGACGTTTACGGACCGGTCAGAACAGCGCCCTGGCAAGGGCCCTGCGCGCCGCGACCACACGCGGGTCGTCGGCCCCGACCACCTCGAAGAGCTCCAACAGCCGCAGACGTACGGCGTCCCGGTCGTCGCCCGCCGTGCGCCGCACCGTGTCGATGAGCCGCCCGAAGGCGTCCTCCACGTGACCGCCGACGAGGTCCAGGTCGGCCCCCGCGATCTGCGCCGCCACGTCACCGGGCTTCTCCGCGGCGTCGTGACGCACCTTCTGCGGGTCGAGACCCTGCACCCGCTGGAGCAACTCGGCCTGGGCCAGGCCCAGTTTGGCCTCCGTGTTGCCCGGGTCGTCGGCCAGCACGTTCCTGTAGGCCTGGACGGCGCCGCCGAAGTCGCCCGCGTCCAGGGCCTGTACGGCGGCCTCCAGGAGCGCGTCGTACGGGCCGGCCGGCACCTCCTGCTCCGCGGGGGATCCCCCCGGGCCGGCGGCGTCCGCGTCGACCGTGAGACCGGTCAGTCCGAAGCGCTGCTCGGCGACCTGCACGAGCTGGTCGAGGGTCCCGCGGATCTGCGCCTCGGCGGCGGCCCCCTGGAAGAGCGGCAGGGCCTGTCCGGCCACCACCGCGAAAACGGCCGGGATCCCCTGGACCCCGAACTGCTGCATCAGCATCTGGTTGGCGTCGACGTCGATCTTGGCGAGCACGAAACGCCCGTTGTACTCGACGGCCAGCCGCTCCAGGAGCGGGCTCAGCTGCTTGCAGGGCTCGCACCACTCGGCCCAGAAGTCGATGACGACCGGCACCTCGGTGGAACGTTGCAGGACATCCCGCTCGAATCCGGCCTCGTCGACGTCGATGACGAGGCTCGCGGGAGTCACGGCCCCGCCTCCGCCCTGCCTGGCCGCTTCGGCGCGCGCCTGCTCCGCCTTCGACTTGGCCTCCTGGGCCGCCTTCACCGCGGCGAGGTCGACGACTCCGCTCATGGACATGTTCCGTGGCTGCATGAGTACATCCTCCCCCTTCCTCGCGCACGTGTGAAAAACGACGTGAAAGCCAGGCTGTGTCAGGCCTGTTCGGCGCCGGGTCCCCACCTGGCGCCCGTGCGGTTGTCGCCGCGGTCGAGCTTTCGCTACGAGTCGTAGCGTAACTGTACGGAGACATGCCCGTGCGCCGTCCGCCGGTGATCTCCCTCACGACTTCACCGAACCGCCGGATATCGCCGGTGAAACGGCCGGATATGGTCAACGGCATGCAATGTCGCTCCCGGTCCGCCCGTACGGGCCGCCCCCGCAGTGCCGCCGCGGACGCCGCGATCCTGGCGGCGACCCGTACGGCTCTGGTCGAACTGGGCTGGTCCAAACTGACGTTGGGGTACGTGGCGACCCTGGCGGGCGTCGCCAAGACGACCCTCTACCGTCGCTGGGCGGGCAAGAACGAACTGGTCGTCGACGCGGTGGCGGAGCTCTTCGACGAGCTGGAACTCCCCGACCGGGGCAGTCTGGCGGCCGACATCGAGGGGGTCGTGCTCCAGTTCGCGGCGATCCTCGACCGTCCGGAGGCGAAGACGGCGCTGATGGCCGTGGTCGCGGAGTCGACGCGGGACGAGCCGCTGCGCGAACGCATCCGTACGTCGATCGTGGACCGGCAGAAGCGCCTGGTCCTCGAGGGCCGCGCCCGGGCCCAGGCGCGCGGCGAACTCCCCCCGGAGTCGGACCCGGCCGACGCCGACCGCACGGCCGCCCTGATCTTCGACGTCGTCGCCGGGGCGGTCGTCCACCGCACCCTGGTCAGCGCGGAGCCCGCGGACGAGGAGTGGGTGCGCTCGTTCACCCGGATCCTGCTGGTGGGCCTGACCGGCGCGGCGGCCGACGCCGCGCAGTAGGCGCGACCGGGTGGGTGGGTCGGGGCCGTGGGGGGGGCGAA
>NZ_KZ626934.1 GCF_002911015.1 Streptomyces populi | reverse complement strand
CGGGCGTCCGGCGCGTGCCCGGCGCCCGCCGCCGGAGCCCGGGAGGCGGCGCCGTCGTCGCGCACGGCGCCGGCCGCCACCGTTCCGGCGGGATCGTCGTCCCCCGCCCACCAGACGCCGCCCACCACCAGCGCGACGGCGACCGCCAGGGTCCTCGCCAGGCGGTAGGCGCGCGTCCGGTACCAGGGCCTCCGCCGTCTACGCGGCGCCATTGTCGCGTCGGCGCAGCCGCAGGAACACGACTCCCCCGGCCACTACGAGACCCGCGGCCGCCGCACCGGCCACCGGTGAGAAGTCCTGCGCACGGGCGAGCCCGCCGCCGCCCGCCGGGGCCCCTCCGTTGGGGCCGCCCGGCCAGCCGCCCGGGTCGCCCTGCTGTCCGCCGGGTCCACCACCCGGTCCGCTCTGCTGACCGGGTGTCCCGCTCGGTGTCCCGCTCGGTCTCCCGCCCGGTCCGCTCTGCCGGCCGGGTGTCCCGCTCGGTCCGCCGTTCCCGGTCGGCGTCGAGGTCGGGGCGCTCACGGGGCAGTCGACCCGGAAGACCTTGCTCTTGCCCGCCCCGTTCTCGCCCAGGAAGTTCCAGGTCAGCTTGTACTGGCCGTCGGGCAGCGTGAAGATGCGGGTCCCGGCGCGCCCGGTCGCGGACGCGGACAGCGTGCCCGCGAGGGCGGGGGTGCCCGCGGCGCCGGGCTGGCGCGCGATGAACCAGGAGATCTGCTGCCCGGCGTCGAAGCCGAAGCCGTCGAGGTAGAACCGGCAGACCCTCGGATCGTCCCGCTGGTTCTCGAACGGCGTGTTCGCGTCGTGGACCTTGACGTCGCCGTTGTCGCCGGGGGCGGCGACGGCGGCCGGGGCACCGAGGAAGACGGCGCCCGTGACCGCGAGGGCGGCGAGGGTGCCGGCGCCGCGACGTGACACGGGGTGGGACGAGGTGGACATGCGAGGTTCCTCCGAGTCAGGTGATTTTCATACGACTTTCAGGTCATCTGACTAGTTCTCACATAAGGTCCACGAAGCGACGCAACTGCGCCCGGCCTCCCGCCGGGGATCGCCCTTCCGGCGCAACGGTGCCCCTGGGCCGCTGCGGCCCAGGGGCACCGTGACGTCCCGGGTCCCGGTGCGTCAGGGGCGTCGTGCCGCTCCGGACCGCGGCGGCTCACGGGTGTCCGCGGTGGCTCGGAGCGCGAAACCGGCTCAGGGGCAGGCCGTCAGTTCCACGGGCACCCCGTTGAGGACGGCCGTTCCGGACAGCGGGTCGAGCAGCGAGCCGTCGAGGAGCTGGTTGACGTTGACCCCGGGGTCGAGGGCGGCGTGGCTCATCCGGGTGCCGGGGCGGTCGTGCCCCCAGCCGTGCGGAAGGCTCACCACTCCGCGCCGTACGGTGTCGGTGATCTCCACCGGGGCGACCACCTCTCCGCCGGCCCCCTTGACGCGCACGGCCGCACCGTCGGCGAGCCCCAGCCGGGCGGCGTCGTCGGGGTGGACGTGCAGGGTGCAGCGGTTGGAACCGCCGGTGAGCGCGGGGACGTTGTGCATCCAGCTGTTGTTGGAGCGCAGATGACGGCGGCCGACGAGGACGATGCCCGCCGGGCGTTCGCGCAGCGCGTCCCGCAGCCGCGGCAGGTCGCCCGCGATCGGCCCGGGGAGCAGCTCGACCTTCCCGCTGCGGGTCTTCAGCCGCCTCGGCAGGCAGGAGGCGAGCGGTCCGAGGTCGATGCCGTGCGGGTGCGCCAGCAGCTTCTCCAGGGTCAGACCGTCCGGGCGCGCGCCGAAGCCGTCGCCGTACGGGCCGAGGCGCAGCATCATGTCGAGTCGGCGCTCGGGACCGTTCTCGCCGGTGAGGGCCGCGGCCAGTTCCCCCGGGTCGCGCCCGTGCACCGGCGACGCGGTGTCCTTGACCGCCTTGCCGAGGGTGCCCTCGACGACCATGGCGTCCACGGCGGAGGGGTCGGCGCCGTGCATGCCGCTCGCGGCGAGGACGAGCCGGGCGAGGATCTCGGTCTCCGCCATCCGGCCCTCCTCCAGGGGGACGGCGGGGCGGTTGTAGCGGACCTGGTTGCGCACGGCGAGGGTGTTGAACGCGAAGTCGTGGTGCGCCCCGCGGGAGGGCGGGGGCGGGGGCAGCACGACGTGGGCGTGGCGCGAGGTCTCGTTCAGGTAGGGGTCGACGCTGACCATGAAGTCCAGCGATTCGAGTGCCTTGTCGAGGCGGAGGCCGTCGGGCGCGGAGAGGACCGGGTTGGCGGCGACGGCGATGACCGCGCGGACCGGGCTGCCCTCCTCGGTCGGGGTGTCGATCTCCTCCGCCAGGGCCGCCAGCGGCAGTTCGCCCTTGGCCTCGGGGTGGCGGCTCACCCGGCTGTGCCAGCGGCCGAGCGCGAAGCCGTGGCCGGGGCCGGCCGGGCGGGGCGTCCGGTCGGTGGCGGCCGTCGGGAAGAGGGCGCCGCCGGGCCGGTCGAGGTTGCCGGTGAGGATGTTGAGGACGTCCACCAGCCAGCTGGCCAGGGTGCCGTGCGGGACGGTGCAGCTGCCGATGCGGCCGTAGACGGCGGCGGTGGGGGCGGCGGCCAGCTCGCGCGCCAGCTCCCTGATGGTCACGGCGTCCACGTCGCAGGCCGCGCTCGCCGCCTCGGGGGTGAAGTCCCGCAGCGCGTCGGGGAGTTCGTCGACCCCCTGGACGTGCGGGGCGAGGGCGCCGAGGTCGACGAGCTCCTCCTCGAACAGGACGTACGCCATCGCCGCGAGGAGCATGGCATCGGTGCCGGGGCGGACGGCCACGTGGCGGTCGGCGAGTTTGGCGGTGCGGGTCCGGCGCGGGTCGATGACGGTCAGCGTGCCGCCGCGGGCCCGCAGCGCCCGGAGCCGGCCGGGGAAGTCGGGGGCGGTGCACAGACTCCCGTTGGACTCCAGCGGGTTGGCGCCGATGAGCAGCAGGTGGTCGGTGCGGTCCAGGTCCGGCACGGGGATCGCGTTGGCGTCGCCGTACAGCAGTCCGCTCGACACGTGCTTGGGCATCTGGTCGAGCGTGGAGGCGGTGAAGACGCTGTGCGTGCGCAGGGCGCCGAGCAGCACGGGGGGATAGAGGGCGCCGGCCATGGTGTGCACGTTCGGGTTGCCGAGGACGACGCCGACGGCGTGCGGCCCGTGCCGTTCGACGACCGGGCGCAGTCCGGCGGCCACGGCGTCGAAGGCCTCCTCCCAGGTGGCCTCGCGCAGTTCGCCGTCCCGACGGACGAGGGGGGTGCGCAGCCGGTCGGGGTCGCCGTCGGCGGCGCCGAAGGAGGCGCCCTTCGGGCAGATGAAACCCTTGCTGAACACGTCGTCGCGGTCACCCCGGGCGCCGGTCACCCGGGTGCCCTCGATGGTCAGCGTCAGCCCGCAGGTGGCCTCGCACAGGGGGCAGACGCGCAGCGCGGTCCGGGAGTCGGGGGTGGTGCCGGAGGTACGGGACACGGGTCCTCCCGGAGGGTGGTGGCTTCGGTGGCACACGGACGCGAGTGAGCATACCGACCGGTACGCATGACCGGGAGGGTCCGCCGGGGGTCACGTCGGAATTCCGCGCGCGGGCGGCTCCGGTGTCCCGCGGACGACGCGTCACGGGCCCCGCCGCCACGGGAGGCACCCGGGGGACTTCCCTCGCGCGTACGGGCACGGGCGGTACCGGACGGGGAAGCGTGCCGCACGGGGACACGTGCCGCACGGGGACACGTGCCGGACGGGGACGCCCACCGGACGGGGACGCGCACCGGACGGGAACCGGTCAGTCGAGGGCCCTGGCCAGGTACGCCCGCAGCAGCTCGCGCGTCTCCTCGATGATCCGTTCGTCCCCCTCGGGATCGACCCGGAAGGCGAGGTGGACCAGTGTGTCGGCGGTCTCCACGGCGACCAGGAAACAGCGGCGCAGGTCGTCGTCCGGGGTGCGGCCGAGATAGCCGGAGAGCAGGTCGGTCAGGCGGTCGGCGACCCGGGTGTTGGGCTCGGCGTGACGGGCACCGACGGGAATCTGGTTGCCGAAGTCGACGAGGGAGAAGCCCGGCGCGGTGCGCTTCATGGCGAGGTACTCGTCGAGCACCGCGTCCATCGCGGTCCGCCAGCCGCCCCCGTCCGCCTCCCGCAGGCTCTGCGCGACGCGCTCGGTGTAGAGCTCCAGGTTGCGCTGGGCGAGCGCGTCGGCCATCGCCCGCTTGTTGCCGAAGAAGCGGTAGACGGAACCGATGGGCACGCCGGCCCGCTGGGCCACGGCCCGCGTGCTCAGTCCGTCGTAGCCCACCTCGTCGAGGAGGTCGGCGCAGGCGTCGAGGATCCTGGTCAGTCGTTCTGCGCTACGCCGCTGTACGGGCGCTCTGCGGAGCGAGGTCGTATGGGGCACGGTCTTCATGATGCCTTTCCGCCGGGGTCCGGTGAACCTCCCCCATCAGTACGCGTCTCCGTGCCATGACCACTCATTTCCGGCGGGCGTCCGCGCGCCGTGACCGCCCGTCGCGCCTCGGCCGGCGCGGCCCGCGGGGCCGCGGGCGCCGGAGCGGATTCCGAGGCCGTGATGTCGGCCGTGCTCTCGACGGGCTTGCCGTGGACGGCCCACACGGTGCCGTCGTCCGCGTACAGCCGCGCGGTGACGTGGTGGGTGCCGCGCGGCACGAGGTGCCCGGCCAGGTGGTGCTCGGCGGTGCGCAGCCGGGCGACGGTCCGGCCGTCGACGTAGAGGTGGGCGATGCCGCGCCCGGCGACCGGCACGGTCGGCGTGCCCGCGGGCGAGAAGCGGAAGGCCCGGACGGTCAGCCGCACGTCCCACCCGCCGGCGGGGTCCGGCTGGATCTCGATCGCGACCTCGGGCGCCCCCTTCCCGTCCACCTCGCGGTAGAGCCGCCCCTCCTCGTCCGTCTCGTCGAGCAACGTGCCCACGGGAGAGGCGGAGATCGCGGTCCCCCGCTCGTGCGCATCATCGGCTCCGCAGCCCGCGGCTCCGCCGAGCAGGGCGCAGACCACGAGCGCGGTGAGCAGTACAGGCGTCCACCGCATGTCCGGGAGCGTAGAACAGGGCCCCTCGCGGCCGGATCCCCCTGAAGTCGGGTTCTCGGGCCGCACGCACCCTCTCGCGTACTAGTCCTGTGGCAAATCCGGCCATCCGTCGGCCTGCCACCGGCCGGCCTCTTGCGCGGGACGGAACGGAATCCTACGGTGATGCATAGGAATCAGGCGCGAGGGAGCGATCATGAGCGGGGACGCGAGGAAGACGGCCGAAGGGCTGGCCTACCTCTCCGGATTCGGCAACGAACACGGCTCGGAGGCGGTCCCGGGGGCCCTGCCGCACGGCCGCAACGCGCCGCAGCGCGCACCGCTCGGTCTGTACGCGGAGCAGCTGAGCGGCTCGGCGTTCACCGAGCCGAGGGCGTCCAACCGGCGTTCGTGGCTGTACCGGATCCGGCCGTCGGCCGCGCACCCCGCGTTCACCCGCACCGACAACGGCACCCTGCGGACCGCGCCGTTCACGGAGACGGTGCCCGGCCCGAACCGGCTGCGCTGGAACCCGCTTCCGGAACCCCCCGCCGGGACGGACTTCCTCGCGGGCCTGTGGACCCTCGGCGGCAACGGCGACGCGAGCCAGCGCACCGGCATCGCCGTGCACCTCTACCACGCCAACGCCTCGATGGAGCGGGTGTTCAGCGACGCCGACGGCGAGCTGCTCATCGTTCCCGAGCGCGGCGGCCTGCTGCTGCGCACCGAGTTCGGGCTGCTGCACGTGGAGCCGGGGCGGATCGCGCTGATCCCCCGGGGCGTGCGCTTCCGGGTGGAGCTGCTGGACCCGGCGCCGGAGGGCGGATCCGGCGCCCGCGGTTACGTGTGCGAGAACTACGGGGCGCCCTTCCAGCTGCCCGACCTCGGCCCGATCGGCGCCAACGGCCTCGCCAACGCCCGCGACTTTCTCGCCCCGGTCGCCGCGTACGAGGACGTCGAGGGCCCGGTCGAGGTGGTGAACAAGTTCTGCGGCAACCTCTGGACGGCGACGTACGACCACTCCCCCCTGGACGTGGTCGCCTGGCACGGCAACCACGTGCCGTACGTCTACGACCTGCACCGTTTCAACGTGATCGGCTCCATCAGCTACGACCACCCGGACCCCTCGATCTTCACGGTGCTCACCTCGCCGTCCGACACCCCGGGTCTGGCCGGCGTCGACTTCGTCGTGTTCGCGCCGCGCTGGCTGGTGGGCGAGGACACGTTCCGGCCGCCGTACTTCCACCGGAACGTGATGAGCGAGTACATGGGGCTCATCGAGGGCGCTTACGACGCGAAGGCGGAGGGCTTCGTGCCGGGCGGCGGCTCGCTGCACAACATGATGTCGGCGCACGGACCGGACGAGGAGACCTTCCTGCGCGCCAGCGCCGCCGAACTCGAGCCGCAGAAGATCGACGACGGCCTGGCGTTCATGTTCGAGACCCGCTGGCCGGTGACCGCGACGGCCCAGGCGGCCCGGGCGGACCACCTCCAGCGCGGCTACGACGACGTGTGGAAGGGGCTCGGGCGGCACTTCCGCCCTGCCGGCTGAGTCGCACGGGCCGTTGCCTTCCCCGCCCGCGACCTGTACGGATACCCTCGTGACCTCCTTCGCTCCCGATTCGATCGTCCTGAACCGCAAGCTGCCGCTGTGGTACCAGGTGTCGCAGTCCCTGCGCGCCTCCATACTCGGCCGCACCCCCCAGGACCCCCTGCGCCTGCCCACCGAGGAGCAGCTCGCGGGGCACTACGGGGTGAGCGTGCTGACCATGCGGCAGGCGCTCAAGGAGCTGGAGACCGAGGGGCTCATCACCCGGCACCGACGGCGGGGCACGTTCATCGAGCCGAGCGCCCGGCGGGGCGCGCCCGTGCGGCTGCTCGGCTCGGTGGACGCGATCGTGGCCCAGCAGTCGGGCATGACGACCGAGCTGCTGGACCAGGGGAAGGCGCCCGTTCCCGGCGAACTGGCGGAACTGTTCCCCGATGTGGACGAGGTGGCGACGTACCACCGGCTGCGCAGCGACGAGACGACGGGCGAGCCGACGAACCACGCGCGCAACTACCTCCGGCCGGAGCTGGCCGACCGCATCGACCGGGAGGACCTGATCCGCTGGCCGATGACCAAGGTGCTGCGGGACGTGCTCGGGATCGGCATCAGCCGGATCACCGACACGGTGGAGGCCACGCTCGCGGACCCGGAGACGGCACGGCTGCTCCAGGTGCCGCTGCTCAGCCCGATCCTGCGCTACACGGGCGTCATCCACGGCCAGGACGGGCAGGCGCTGGACGTCGCGGTCATCCACTACCGGGGCGACCGCTTCTCGTTCACGGTCACCCTCGACGCGCACTGACGATGCCGTACGGGGACGGCGGACGGCCCCCGCATCGTACGATGCCGGACGTGACGCCCGACGCCGCTCCGCTGCTCGCGGACCTCATGCCGTGGTCCGTCGCACCGCCGAGACTGGGCCGGAGGTGGCCGACGGCCCCCGACGCGGCCTCCCTGAAAGCCCGCTGGGACGCCCTCGTGCGGGCCGAGGGGGCCGACCGCGAGACGCTGTTCGGGCCGACGCGGGCGCGCACGACACACTCCGCGGTGGCCCAGCTGCCGGGCCAGTCCAGCGGGACGGGCCGTCTCGCGCGGGTGTCGGACCCCTGTCCGGCACCGGTCCGGGTGCTGAGCGCCCCCTTCGACGAGCAGTGGCTGATTCCCGATCACCGGCTGATCGACTCGGCCCGCCCCGAGCTGTGGCGGGTGACGGACGACGAGCAGGTGTTCGCGGTCGAGCAGACCCCTGTGCCCGAGACGTCCGGTCCGGCCCTGCTGGCCGCGTCCGTGCTGCCGCTGAGCGCCGGCCGCGGTGGGCGGGTGCGCCCCCTCTACCGGCGGCCCGGCGGCCGTGAACCGAACCTGGCACCGGGCCTGTTGGAACACCTCGGCTCCCGTCTCGGCCACCCGCCCGCTCCTCTCGACGTCCTCGCCTGGACCATGGCGGTCGCACGGCACGGCCGGGACGGCTGCGTGGTCCCGCTCACCGCAGATCCCGAAGTGTGGTCGTCCGGCGTCGAGTTGGGCCGGCGCGTGCTGCGGCTGATGCGCCGCGACGGCGAGCGCCCCAAACTCCCCGGCGGCCGCCGCCCCTACGTGCGCGCGCCGCTGTCCGCCCTCCCCCAGGGAGCCCGGCCGGCCGTGGGCCCCCTCCTCGCCGACCCGCACTACGACCGCGCCGAGGAGTGCCTGCACCTCGGCGCGGGCATGATCTCCCCCGTACCGCCCGAGGCCTGGGACTTCGAGGTCGGCGGCGCGCGTGTGCTCGAGCAGTGGTTCGCGGCGAGGACCGGGACGGGAGAGCCCGGCACCCTGGAGGCGATCGGCCCCGCCGGCTGGCCGCAGGCGTGGACGTCCGAACTCCTCGAACTCATCACGGTGCTCGCGCTCCTCGCGGAACTTCGGCCCCTGCAAGCCGCGTTGGAGCCGGGGGCGCCGATCACCCGCACGGAACTGCGCACGGCCGGAGTGCTCCCGGTCCCGGACACGGCCCGCCGCCCGGCGTCGGTGCTCGACCACCACGAAGAGGGGCCCGAGGGCCAGTTCGCGCTGATCTAGCGGGGGTGGTGTCCGTCCGCCACGGACGCGCATCGTCTCTTGCGGTGCCGGGCCCGTCGGCCGGGGGTGACCGGATCACCCCGCGGAAATCAGTGCATGACAAATGTATGTCCAGGGTCCATGATCCATCGCATGCAGCCAGAGCCTCTGCCCCTCGAAGGCATCACCGTCGTCGCCGTCGAACAAGCCGTCGCCGCGCCCTTCGCGACCCGGCAGCTCGCCGATCTCGGCGCCCGGGTCGTGAAGGTCGAGCGGATCGACGGCGGGGACTTCGCCCGGGGCTACGACACCGCGGCCCAGGGCCTGGCCTCGCACTTCGTGTGGTGCAACCGGGGCAAGGAGTCCGTCGCCCTCGACCTGAAGGACCCGCGCGGGCTCGACGTCGTACGCAGGCTCGTCGCGGGGGCGGACGTGTTCGTGCAGAACCTCGCGCAGGGGGCGGCGGCCCGGCTGGGACTGGACGCGGTGACCCTGTGCGGCGAGCATCCGCGGCTGATCGCCGTGGACATCTCCGGGTACGGGCCGTCGGGGCCGTACGCCGGCAAACGCGCGTACGACATGCTCGTGCAGTGCGAGGCGGGGCTCGTGTCGGTGACCGGGACGCCCGGGCAGCCGGTGAAGGCGGGCATCCCCGCCGCGGACATCGCGGCGGCCATGTACGCGTTCTCGGGGGTCCTCGCGGCACTGGTGCGGCGCGGCACGACCGGGCGCGGGGGCCCGGTCGAGGTGTCGATGCTGGACGCGCTCGCGGAGTGGATGGGGCATCCGCTGCACCACGCGATGCACGGCGGGACCCCGCCGGCGCGCACGGGCCTCGCCCACAGCGTCATCGTGCCCTACGACGCCTATTCGACGGCTGACGGCGGGCACGTGCTGTTGTCGGTGCAGAACGACCGGGAGTGGCGGCGGCTCGCCCAACAGGTGCTGGAGCGGCCCGAGATGGCGGACGATCCGCGCTTCGCCACGAACGCGGCGCGGGTGGCCGACCGGGAGCACGTGGACGCCGTGGTCGCCCGGGCGCTGGGCGCGCTCGGCGCCGACGAGGCGGTGGCCCGCCTGGAGGCCGCGGGCATCGCCTGCGCACGGCTGCGGGACGTGACGGAGGTGGCGGAGCATCCGCAGCTGGCGGCCAGGAACAGGTGGCGGGACGTGGGGTCGCCGGTCGGACCGCTGCGGGCGCTGCTGCCTCCGATCACGCTGCCGGGCGGGGAGGAGACGCGCATGGGGTCCGTCCCGCGGCTCGGCGAGCACACGGGGGTGGTGTTGCGGGCGCTGGGCATGACCGAGGCGGACGTCGCCGAGCTGCGGCGGGACGGAGTGGTGCGCTGAGCCTCACGGCCCGGTGACGGCGGTGACCCGCGCTCCGGACGTGGTGATCACCGGGCACCGCTGCCCGCCGTGGGGATGACGGACGCGGAGGGGCAGCGTTGCGCCGGTTCGGTGGAGTCGCCGGAGCGCGGGTCGAGAAGGCCGGTGCCGACAGCCGGTCAGCGGCTGCCGAACAGCGAGCGGCGCAGCCGCCTGAGCGGCGCGAACAGCGAGACCCGCCGCACGCGCGCGACCCTGGAGCCGCTGTCGTGCGCGTGGTCACGGGTCGTGAGCTCACGCATCAGCGACGTCGCCTCGAGCGTCTCGCGCTGCGGTATGGCGGGACCGCCGAGCACCGCGAGATGTCGGTCGAGGCGCGAACTGGTCGCGCTGCTCCCGCACGTGATCGCAGGGACACGTGCCCTGCTGCGCACTGTTATCTGTTCCATGTCACTCCCCACCCGTACAAGTCCACCCGGCCCGGGCAGACTAACCCTATCGCCCCCTCGTGGCGCGCGTGTATCTCGGACAAAGGATTCACCTTCCCCATAAGGGGGTTGACGGTTACTCTCCGAATCCAACCGTTTCCAGGGCGAGTTGGACAACCGGCGAGGTAGTGGGCTGTTCCGAGCCGCCGGAAGGCTCGACCGTCACTGCGAGTGACGTCGCGTTCGGGTTCAGCCCGTCGGCGACGAGGGGCGTGTCGCCGTCGAAGAGACCGAGCGAACGCGGTTTCTCGTTGGGGCGCATGAGCCACAGCTGACGGACGCGTCCGTCCGGAGGAGTGCCGAGTCCGCTCAGCGTCACGACGGCGCGCCGCTCCGACGCGGAGGCCACTACTCCGATTCCACGGCCCCGCGCGTCCCGTCCGGCGGTCGCCCGCGCGTCGGGAGCGGCGAGAACGTGGGCGATCTCACGCGCCTGGGCACGCTCCTGGTCCAGTTGGTCGCGCGCCTGGGTCGCCTGCACCGCGAACAGCGCGGCGACGACGAGGGCCGCGGCGGCCGTGGTGGTGGCGAGCGGGGCGAACAGCGGGCGGAACCAGGGGACACGCGCCCGCGCGGGCTGACGGGACCCCCGTGCCCGGGACGGGTCCCGGGCCACCGGTTCCTGAGGTGTCGTCCATACGGCGGTCAGCACCCGCTCGCGCAGCGCGGCCGGCGGGACCGCCACCGTGGACCAGGCGAGCCGCACGGCGTCCTCGGTCAGCGCCCGTACCTCCTCGGCACAGCGGTCACAGCCCTTCAGATGGCGTTCGAAGCGGCGCCTCTCGTCGCCCTCCAGTGCGTCGAGGGCGTAGGGGGCGGCGAGGGAGTGCAGATCCCGGCCCATCAGTCGGTCGAGGACGCTCATGCGGCACCCCTCTCTCTTCCGTTCTCTCTTCCGTGCGGGTCACGGCCCGGCAGGCGGTCGTGGACGTTCACGCGACTCCTCCCAGGCATTCACGCAGGCGGGTGAGCCCGTCGCGCATACGGGTCTTGACGGTGCCGAGCGGCAGGGAGAGCCGCTCGGCGACCTCACGGTAGGTGTAGCCGTCGTAGTAGGCGAGGGTGACGGACTGCCGTTGCAGGGCGGTGAGCCGGTCGATGCAGCGGCGGACCCGCTCGCGTTCGAGGCCGGCCTCGACCTCCTCGGCGACCTGGTCGAAGGCGGGCTGGTGGTTGCGCTGCCCCTCGCGCTGCTCGCGTTCGGTGGCCGCGCGGGCGCTGCGCACCCGGTCGACGGCACGACGGTGCGCGAGGGTGAGGATCCAGGACAGCGCGCTGCCGCGTCCGGGGTCGAACCGCGGTGCGGAGCGCCAGAGTTCGAGCAGGACCTCCTGCGACACCTCCTCCGACTGCGCCGGGTCGCGCACCACACGGCGCACCAGCCCGAACACCGGCCCGGACACCAGTCCGTACAGCTCCTCGAACGCCCTCTGATCGCCTCCGGCCACCAGTACCAGTAGTTCGTCGGCTTCCACCCGTCCCCCTCTTCGGCCCCGCACGGCCCGTCCCTTCCCCTACGTCTTCGCAGCGAACCTGCCTACGGATGGGTTACGGATCAGCGAGCGGAAAACGCGTGTCCGTCACCGATCAGTTCGTGCGTTCCGCAGCCGGTCTGTCCCCTGTCCGCCGCCGGCGGTCCCGCGCGTCCCGCACCGGCCTGCCGGAGGGTCCGCCGGGAAAGAAGCCGGCCCGTCGATGAAACAAGCCGCGAGAACCGCCGTAAAGACGTTTGGGATTCGACCAATCCACCCCGGCGACCGCTCCGAATGGCGTGCGTCAGGCAAGTTGGACAGAGGACGGACGGCATGACACCTATCTCCAGGAGCGGCGCGGGTCGCAGGACTCTCGCGACCCTCGTATGCAGTGCGCTGGCTGCCGGGGGGCTCGCGGCCGCCGGTGCGGCGGCATTGGCACCGGGGGCGGCCTCCGCCTCCAGCCACCGGGAGGCCCCCCTCATCTCGGGCACTCCCCAGTACGACAACACGGACGTGTACGCGTTCGTCAGCCCGGACAAGCCCGACACGACGACGATCGTGGCGAACTGGATCCCCTTCGAGGAGCCCGCCGGCGGCCCGAACTTCTACACGTTCGCCGACGACGCCCAGTACGACATCCACATCGACAACAACGGTGACGCCCAGGGCGAGTTGATCTACCGCTACACCTTCAAGACGCACCGCAAGAACGGCAACACGTTCCTCTACAACACGGGCCCGGTCACCAGCCTCGACGACCCGGACCTCAACATCACGCAGACGTACGACATCGACCTGCTGCGGCTGCACAACCAGCGGATCGTGTCGAAGACCAAGGTCGCGGACGACGTCCCGGTCGCCCCGTCCAACGTCGGCAAGGCGTCGATGCCGGACTACGCGAAGCTGCGCCACCACGCGGTGACCAAGCTCGCCGGCGGCTCGACGACGTTCGCCGGCCAGGCGGACGACCCGTTCTTCCTGGACCTGCGCGTCTTCGACCTGCTGTACGGCGGGAACCTGAGCGAGGTCGGGCGGGACACCCTCAAGGGCTACAACGTCAACTCCATAGCCCTACAGGTCCCGAACGACATGATCCGTGAGTCCGAGGGCCAGCCGATCGTCGGCATCTGGTCCACCACGCAGCGCCTGGACGCCCGCGGCCGCTACACCCAGGTCTCGCGTCTCGGCATGCCGCTGGTCAACGAGGTCGTCAACCCGCAGAAGGACAAGGACAAGTTCAACGCGTCCGCGCCCTGGGACGACGCCCAGTTCCTGAAGAACGTGACCAACCCGGAGCTGCCGAAGCTCATCGAGGGGATCTACAAGATCAAGGCCCCGGCCGAGCCCCGCAACGACCTGGTCGACGTGTTCCTGAAGGGTGTGAAGGGCCTCAACCAGCCGCCGCACGTGCGTCCGGCGGAGGAGCTGCGCCTCAACACCTCGATCAAGCCGACCATGCACCCCAAGCGGCTCGGTGTCCTCGACGGCGACAACGCGGGCTTCCCGAACGGCCGCCGGCTCGGCGACGACGTGATCGACGCCGCTCTCCAGGTCGTCGAGGGTGAACTGGTCGGTTCCAAGAACGATCTCGGCGACGCGGTCGACAAGAACGACAAGGGCTTCGAGAAGTCCTTCCCGTACGTCGCCCTGCCGACCTCGGGCTCGCGCGGCGCGCTCGCCAAGGGCACGACCAGCGGGACCGACGTGCGCAGCCAGCTCGGCGACGCCCTGCAGCCCGCCGGAACGGACGCCGGCGGCAAGACCGACACCATGCTGATCGCGGGCTCCGCCGCGGCGGGCGCCGCCGGCATCCTGCTCATCGGCTCCGGTCTGCTGTGGTGGCGCCGACGGATGTACAACCGGGCCTACTGACCCGGCTCACCGACTGGCGCGGCCCGCACGCAGTTCACACCCCCCACGGTGCGGGCCGCGCCGCCCCACCCCCCACGAACGACCGTTTCGCCAAGGACTTTGAGGAGAGGGCATGTCCCCGCGTACGAACGACGACGCGACGCCGGACGCCGAGAAGGCCACACCCGACGAGAACACCGCGGCGGCCATGCCCGACGAGAGCACCGTGGAGCCGGCAACCGCCGACGAGACCGCGGGAGCGGCGGTCACCGGGGCCACCGCCGCCGCCCCGGCGGCCACGACCGCCCCGGCCGACGCGCCCGGTGCGGGCACCCGCACCGGCCGCACGGCCGGGGACGAGTCCTCCGGGGCGCCGACGAGCGAGGCGGACGCCGCGAAGGCGGCACCCGCCGCCGACACCGCGGAAGCCGTCCCCGGCGACGACACCCCCCTGACCGCCTCCGCCGGAGGAGCCCCCGGGGCCGTCCCGGCCGAAGCGGCGTCCGCGGCCGTCCTCTCCGGGGCAACTCCCGTGGCCGCCTCCGTGGAGGACGGCTCCGACGCCCCGGCCGACGGGGACACGGTGGACGCGGCCGACGAGCGGGTGGCGGCCGTGCGCCGGCTGTCGCGGTCGCAGCGTCGCTGGCGGGCCGCCCAACTCGGATTCTGCGCGGCCGCGTTGGCGGTCGCCATGACGGCGGGCGCGATGGTGCTCGGCACCCTGAGGGACGACCCGACGGCGCCCGCCGTCGTGGCCGTGTCCAGCGGTGTGTCGCCGCAGCTGCTCGCGAGCGGCGACCTCGACGCGAGCATCCGCTCCCTCCAGGCCCATCTCCGCACCCAGCCCAAGGACTTCGGCGGCTGGGCGACGCTCGGTCTCGCCTATGTCGAACAGGCCCGCACCAAGGGCGACCCCTCGCGTTACCCCCAGGCGCAGGAAGCGCTCGGCCGGTCCCTGAAGCTGCGCCCCGACTACGATCCCGCGCTCGCCGGACGGGCCGCCCTCGCGGCCGCCCGGCACGATTTCACCGGCGCCCTGAAGTACGCGGACCTCGCGCTGGAGCAGAACCCCTACAGCGAGCGCGCCCTGTCCTCCCGCATCGACGCCCTCGTCGAACTCGGCCGCTACGACGAGGCGTCGAAGGCCGCCGACCTGGCGGACTCCCGGAAGCCGGGCGTCCCCGTCTTCACCCGGTTCGCCTACGTCCACGAGCTGCGCGGCGACGTGAAGACCGCCCGCCGGGTCCTGGAACAGGCGCTCGCGACGGCGACCGGCCGCGGCGACGTCTCGTACGTGGCCTCCGCGCTCGGCCAACTGGCCTGGAACCAGGGCGACTACCACTCTGCCCTCACCTATTACGCACGGGCGCTCGCCGCCGACGACACCTACCTCCCCGCCCTCGAGGGCCGGGCCCGCACGCAGGCCGCGCTGGGCGACCGCGCGGCGGCGATCAAGGGGATGGAGCAGATCGTGCAGCACTATCCACTGCCCCAACCCCTGGTCGAGCTGGGCGAGTTGTACGAGGCCCGGGGCGCGGCCGGAGACGCGCGGAAGGCCCGCGACCAGTACACGCTGGTGAACGCCTGGATCTCCCTCGCCCACTCCTACGGCGTCAACGCCGACCTCGACACCGCGCTGGCCGCCGCCGACCACGGCGACCACAAGGCCGCGCTGACGGCGGCCCGCGCCGAGTGGGCCCGCCGCCACACCGTGCACACCGCGGACGCGCTCGGCTGGGCCCTGCACGTGTCGGGCCGCGACGCGGAAGCCCTGCGGTACGCGCGCCGGGCCACGGCGACGGGCTACCGCAACGCCTCCTTCCTCTACCACCTCGGCGTCATCGAGCGGGCCAACGGCCACACCGGCAAGGCCCGCACCGCGCTGAAGGCGGCCCTGGACCTGAACCCGGGCTTCTCGCCGCTGGGCGCCCGCGAGGCCCGTGAGGCGCTGGAGGCCGCGAAGTGAGGGCGCCCCGGTTCCTCGCCCTGTGCGGAACGGTCCTGACCGCGGCCTGCGCACTCGTACTGGTCCCCTCCGGACCCGCGAGCGCGCATCCGCTCGGCAACTTCACCGTCAACCGCTACGACGGACTCGTGGCCGCTCCGGGGCAGTTGCGGGTCGATCACGTCGAGGACCTGGCCGAGATCCCCGCCACCCAGGCCGGGCCGGACATCAAGAGGCTCGGTCTGGACGGCTGGGCCCGGCAGCGCTGCGAGGCCGCCGCGCACGGCAGCGAGGTCACGGTGGACGGGCGGGCGGTGACGCTCCGCGCGGGCGCGAGCACGGCACGCCTGCGGCCGGGGCAGGCGGGACTCGACACCCTGCGCGTGGAGTGCCGGCTGACGGCGCCGCTGCCCGGCGAGGACACGGTCACCGTGGGCTTCCGCGGCGCGGGCGCCGACCACGGTCCCGGCTGGCGCGAGATCACCGCCCGTGGCGACCGGATGACGCTCACCTCCTCGGACGTACCGCGGAAGTCCGTCTCGTCCGAGCTGACCCGGTACCCCAAGGCACTGCTCTCCTCCCCCGCCGACACCGCCACCGCCTCGCTGCGGATCCGGCCCGGTGGCCCCGCCCTCGTCGAGGAGCGGCGTGACGCCCCGGCCGCCTCGGTGCTCCCGCGCGGCGCCGACCGCTGGACCCAGGCCCTGAACGACCTGGTGGCCCGTCGCCACCTCACCTTCGGCTTCGCCGCGCTGGCCCTGGTCATCGCCGTGGGCCTGGGCGCGATGCACGCGCTCGCGCCCGGCCACGGCAAGACCCTGATGGCCGCGACGGCGGCGGCGCGCGGGGGCCGGGCCCGGTTCAAGGACGTGCTGCCGCTCGCCGCCTCGGTGACGGTCACCCACACCCTCGGCGTCGTCGCGCTCGGCCTGCTGGTCACCGCGGGATCGGCGGCGGCCCCCTCCGTGATCGCCTGGCTGGGCGTGTCCAGCGGCGTCCTCGTCACCGGGGCCGGCGTCACCCTCCTGCGACGGGCCTGGCGCAACCGCCCCTCCGCGCACGGCCACGGCCACGCTCACGACCACGGGCATCAGCACGAAACGGGCCACACGCACGGCCACACCCACGCCCACACGTCGGCTCACGACCACGAGCACGACCAGGGCGGGGCCCCGTCCCACGGCCACACGCACGAACACGGCCCGGACCACTCGCACGACCACGAGCACCCGCTCGTCCCCCCGCACACCCACGATCACGATCACGCGCACACCCACGACCACGACCACGACCACGTGGACGCTCCGCACCGGCACGCCGATCACGCCGCACGTCCCCTGGTACTGGCCCACGCCACCGCGTCCGTCACGACCGGATCTCCCGCAGCGACGGCGACAGCGCCCCGGTCCCACACCCATGACCACCCGCACCCGCACGACCACAGTCACGCGCACGACCACGACCACGACCACGGTCACGACCACCACCGTTCGGGCGGAGCCTCCCGCTCCTCCACCCTCGAACACACCCACGGCGGCTTCACCCACACCCACGAGATCGCCCCCACCCTCCGCGGGACGATCCTGCTCGGCTTCGCCGGCGGGCTGGTGCCCAGCCCCTCGGCCGTCGTCGTCCTCGTGGGCGCCGCGGCGCTCGGACAGGCCTGGTTCGGCCTCCTCCTCGTGCTCGCGTACGGCGTCGGGCTCGCCCT
This sequence comes from Streptomyces populi, assembly GCF_002911015.1. Lineage (GTDB taxonomy): Bacteria > Actinomycetota > Actinomycetes > Streptomycetales > Streptomycetaceae > Streptomyces > Streptomyces populi. The sequence continues at coordinate 14,224 of NZ_KZ626934.1, read as the reverse complement.
GACGCTGACGGCGGCCGGGTTCGCCGTCGTCAAGCTGGGCAGCGGCGTGAACCGCGCCCTGGCCGGACGCCGGCGGTGGGCCGAGGGACGCCTCGTGCTCCTGGTCCGCAGGACCGCGCCCCTCGGATCGGCGCTGATCGTCGTGGCCCTCGGGGCCGGATTGGTGCTCAAGGGGGCGGCATCCGTACTCGGCTGAGGTACTTTTGGGGAGAAATCGCGCGCAGGCGAATGGGGGACGCACGTGTCCGAAGGCCCGGGCAGTGAACGTGTGATCGCGGGGCGCTACCGGCTGCTCTCGCCCTTGGGCGAAGGCGGCATGGGCACGGTGTGGCGCGCCCGCGACGAAGTGCTGCAACGCGAGGTCGCCGTGAAGGAGGTCCGCGCCCCGGCCGGGCTTCCCGACTCCGAGGTCGAGCGGATGTACGCGCGTCTGGAGCGGGAGGCCTGGGCGGCCGCCCGTGTCTCCCACCGCAATGTGGTGACGGTGTACGACGTGGCCATGGAGGACGGCCGGCCCTGGATCGTGATGGAGCTGATCCGCGGCATCGCGCTCTCCGACCTGCTGGACGCCGAGGGGCCGCTCGATCCGCGGCGCGCCGCCCACATCGGCGCCGAGGTGCTCGCCGCGCTGCGCGCCGCGCACGAGGCGGGCGTCCTGCACCGGGACGTCAAGCCGGGCAACGTGCTGATGGCGAACGACGGACGGGTCGTCCTGACGGACTTCGGCATCGCGACGGTCGAGGGCACCTCCGCCCTGACCATGACGGGCGAGGTCATCGGATCGCCCGAATTCCTCGCCCCGGAGCGGGCGCTCGGCCGCACCCCCGGGCCCGAGTCGGACCTGTGGTCGCTCGGGGTGCTGCTGTACGCGGCGGTCGAGGGCAACTCGCCCTTCCGGCAGCCCACTCCGCTGAGCACCCTGCGGGCCATCGTCGACGAACCGCTGCCTGCGCCGCGTCGCGCGGGTCCGCTCGCCCCCGTCGTCGAGGGGCTGCTCGCCAAGGATCCGGCCGAGCGGACGAGCGCCGAGGCGGCCGAGCACGAGCTGCGCGTCGTCGCGGCGGGCGGTACCGCGCCCACGCGCCTTTCCGGCGCCGCGTCCCCCTCTTCCGGGGCGCCGACGATCGGAGCGTTCGGACCGCCGGCGCCGACGTCCTCGACCCCGCCCCAGGGCTTCGGGCCGCCACCCGCGACCGTGCCCTCGGCCACCCCCGCGGCGGAGCCCGACCGCAACCGCCGGGCCACCGTCGCCATCGTCGCGGGTCTGATCGCGCTGGTACTCGCCATCGGCGGGCTGACGTACGCGCTGCTGAACCAGGACGACTCGGACGCCCGGAACACCGGCCAGGGGAACAGCAGCAGCGGGGGCACCGGCACCACCGACGGGGGCACGGCCTCGGGGGGCCACAAGAGCGAGAGCGCCACGGCCGGCGCGACCGGCGGCACGAGCCCCTCCAAGAGCGAGCCCGGAGGCGGGAGTTCGACCACCGCTCCGCCCGCGCAGTCCGTACAGGTGACGGTCTCGGGTCACGGCACCCACTACACGGGCACCTGCCCGCCGCCCGGCGCGCAGGCCCCCTCGTTCACGGCGACGTTCACGGTCGGCCGTGTCCCGGTGGACGTCGAGTACCGCTGGGTGACGGAGACCGGCGAGGTGACCGACGCGAGCTGGAAGACGCTCTCGTTCCCCGCGGGCGGCGGAAGGACCCAGCAGAAGACGGTGGTGGCGACGACGTACGACACGAGCGGGGAGTTCTCCAACTCGATCCACGTGGAGGTGCGCGATCCGGTGCGCGTGACCTCGAACTCCGTTCCGTTCACCATCACCTGTGTGACGGAGACCCCGACGGACGGGGCCTCCGCATCCGTGTCCGCGTCCCCCTGACGGGACGGGCGGTGTCCCTCGGCGGGGCGGACGTCCTCCCCGCCGGGGCGGTGTTCTCTTGAAGGGTTCCGGGGTGGGGGCCCGGAGGTCAGGCGGCTCCGGAGAGGGCCGGCAGGTAGCCTCCGGACTGTCCGCTCGCGGTCGGGTGGTAGGACACCCCGATGTCGAGCCAGTTCAGGCTGTGCAGCCAGGCGCTGCCGGAGCAGATCTCGTGACCGGTGAAGTTGCCCCTGACATCGGCGAACGTGAAGCCGTGGGCGGCGGCACGAGCGGCGATCGCGCTGTCCAGATAGTCGGCCGCGCCGTTGACGGCGGACCGTTCGGTCTCCGAAAGTCCGGTCAGGCAACTGCCGTTGAGCTTGTAGAAGCGGGGGTAGCCGAGGACGACCACGTGGGCGGCCGGGGCTTTCGCGCTGATCGCCGAGTAGACCGAGTCGAGCTTGCCGGGGAGCGTGGAGTCGACGTACGCCTTCGCCGTGGCGATGCGTGAGAGGCAGGTGCTCTCGGACTGTAGGACGCAGGTCGTCATGACGTCCGAGAATCCGGCGTCGTTGCCGCCGATGGTGATCGAGACGAGGCCCGTGGAGGAGCTGAGCGGGCCGAGCTGGTTCGCCGTCACATCACCCGTACGAGCGCCCGAGCAAGCGGTGAAGTCGAACGACGAGGGTGAATGGGCGGCGTTCCACAGATAGGGGTACGCCTTCGTGCTGCGGTCGCAGGAGCCGCTGGAGCTGATGTAGCTGCCCGCGCCGACGCCGGAGGAATAGGAGTCACCGAGCGCCACGTAGCCGGTGGCCGCCGCGGTTCGAGCCTGCGCCGCGGCTGCCCCGGTGAGGGCGAGGCCGGCGGCCAGGAGGAGTGAGGTCATGTATGCCGAAAATCTGGGACGTCTCATGGAACCTCCCTTTAGCAGGATCTCTGCCACAACTTTGGTAGCAGCTACGCGTGTTGACAGGAAGTGTCCATGCCAAGACTCTTATGTATCAACCGGGCGGTTCACACCCGTTCATCACTTATTTCGTTACATGTCCATGTCGATCTGATGGCGGCGGGATGACACGGCAGGACGACTTGTCAACCCCCGGGGGCCGCTTCGGGCCACACCCGCGGCCCGACGGGCGATTCACCGACCGTCAGTTCCGCGACGTCTCCGCACAGTTGGCGGAGAAAACCGTCAACTCGGTTGCGCCGCCGCGCCATCGGCCCTCTCCCGGCAGTCCCTCGCCCGCCCGACGGAGTCCCTCGCCCGCCCGGCGGAGTCCCCGTCCCACCCGGCGGCCGTCCCGCCGATCCCGCGGGCGGGACAGGGAACTCGTCGCGCCACACCCCCGCAACGGACGGACGGGGTACACCGGAAGAGCGGGACCGAACGCGACACACACGACGCACCGCGGAAACCGGGTGCACGGGGCGCCCGCGTGACAGATCATGGCGACATGTCTGTGAACCCACACGACGCTCTGCCGATCAGGCTCAACGTCGACGACAGCGACTCGCCGTCGGATGTCGTCGACGCCCTGTTCCTCGGTCGCTTCGCGACGGGCGAGCAGCCGCACTCGCACGCGGCGAACATCGACCGCGTGCGCTCCGGGGCCACCCTGCTCCCACCGGGCGCCCGGGTGCTGCGCTCCGCGCGCGACGACGACCGCAGCGCCACCCTCGCCGAGGGCGACGGCTGGACCCTGCTGGTGTCCCGCTGGAACCGCGGCGCCGACGTCACGGTGACCGCGACCAGCGCCGAACTGGCCGAGAAGGTGCTGAAGCAGGCCACGGACGGCGCGGTCGACGAGCCGGAACCGCAGCCGGAGAACGTCACGATGGGCTTCTGGTACGTGTCCCCGCGCCGGGGACCGCACCGCACGACCCGGCAGATCTCGGCGGGCACCTGGGAGGAGGTCCGCCCCAACTACACGGCGCCGGTGGCGGACGCCATGGACCGCCTGATGAAGACCACCCCGGAGGACATCGCGGGCCGGCTGCTGCTGCTCCACGGCCCGCCCGGCACCGGAAAGACCTCCGCCCTGCGCACACTGGCCCGTTCATGGCGCGACTGGTGCCAGGTGGACTGCGTGCTGGACCCCGAGCGGCTCTTCTCCGACGTCGGCTATCTGATGGACATCGCGATCGGCGAGGAGGACGGCAGCGGCAAGGGCCGCTGGCGGCTGCTCCTCCTGGAGGACTGCGACGAACTGATCCGCGGCGAGGCGAAGCACACCGCGGGCCAGGCCCTGTCCCGGCTGCTCAACCTCACCGACGGACTGCTCGGCCAGGGCCGCAACGTCCTGGTGGGCGTCACGACCAACGAGGACCTGGAGCGTCTCCACCCCGCCGTGGTCCGCCCCGGCCGCTGCCTCGCCCGGATCGAGGTCGGACCGCTCACCCGCCGCGAGGCGGTGGGCTGGCTGGGCACCGAGGAAGGCGTCTCGCGCGAGGGCGCGACCCTCGCGGAGCTGTACGCGCTGCGCCGCGGGACGACCCCGACGTCGGTCCCGGACCAGCGCGAGGGCGCGGACGCCGGCCTGTACCTGTAGCCGCGTCGACGGCCGCCCCCGCCCGGACCGGCACCCCGGCGGGTGCCGCACGGAAAACGGCCGGATCCCGGACCCGGCGGTCAGGCCCCGGCGGGGCCGAGCCGTGCTCGTGCACCTGAGCCGTCACCGGGCCGCCCCTCGGCCCGCCCCGTACCGGAGTCGAGCCCGAGGCCGACCGGTCGTCCGGACGGGAACCGCGGCTCGCGACGCGTGGCTGCCGCTCTCGCGGGCTCACATCCCGTGACTCGCGGCTCGCGGCTCATCGTGGCCAGGGAGCGCTGCGCAGGAAGCGATGCCAGGAAGCGCTGCTAGGAGGCGTCCTCGAAGGCCGCCCGCAGTGCGTCACGTACGGCGTCCAGCGCGGCGTCCTCGGTCAGACCGAGCCGTCGCGCGCGCTCGGCATAGGCCTGCGCGGCCGACGCCGCCTCGCGTGACGCCGCGTCCCCGGCGGCGGCCACGAACGTGCCGTTGCGGCCCCGCGTCTCGATCACCCCGTCCGACTCCAGGGCCCGGTAGGCCTTGGCGACGGTGTTGGCCGCGAGGCCGAGCGACTCGGCCAGCCCCCGTACCGTGGGCAGCTTGTAGCCGACCGGCAGCGCGCCGGACCGGGCCTGCTCGGAAATCTGGGCGCGCACCTGCTCGTACGGCGCGGCCCCCTCTGCGATGCGGATCTTCAGGGTCACGCGGCGATTGTCCCGTACCCGCACGAAAATGAGAGGCACCCGCACGCGGCGCCCGCGTAACGTGCGATCACATGACCGTGATCGTTCGCGAACTACGGCGCGGGGACCCGGCGGACGCCGCGGGGTTCGTGCGCATTCGCCGACAGGCCCTCCCGTTCATGCTCTCCACCGCCGAGTCCGTCGCCCACTCCCTGGAACAGGCCCATCCCGACTCCCACTACCGGCCGCTGCTGGCCGAGGAGGACGGGGAGCTGATCGGCACCGCGCAGGTGGGCCTCGTCCACGACAGCCCGGAACCCGGCCAGGGGAGCCTCAACGTCTACGTGGACCCGGAACGGACCGGCCGCGGCGCAGGTTCGCTGCTGGCCCGCACCGCCGAGGAACAGCTGGCCGCCCTGGGCGCGACCCGGCTGCACTCCTGGGTCCTGGACGAACCCGGCAACCGCGCCTTCGCCGAGAAGCGGGGCTACCGCGCCGCCCGCTCGGCGCACTTCCTCCGCCTCGACCTGGCGAACGGCACCCTGCCACCGCTCCAATCCCCTCCCGACGGGGTGGAGTTGCGCACCGGCGCGGACTTCGCGGACGATCCCCGGCCGCTGTTCAGGCTGGACGCGGAGACGCTGCGCGACGAACCGGGCGACATCGACCGCGAGTTCACGGACTACGACGCATGGCTGACGGAGACCTGGCACCACCCCCTGCTGAACCGTGAACTCACCTCCGTCGTCCTCGTCGACGGCCGGCCGGCGGCGTTCAGCGCGGCCCACACCGACGACGGCACCCGCTACGGCACTGCGATGACGGGCACCGGCCGCGCCTTCCGTGGCCGCGGCCTGGCCAAGCTCGCCAAGAACCACTCCCTGCACCGGGCCCGTGCGGCCGGGTGCACGGAGGCGTTCACCGGCAACGACGCCGGCAACGCGCCGATGCTGTCGATCAACGAATGGCTCGGTTACGAAATCTGCGCAACGGAGGTGAACCATGTCCGCGACCTCGGCTGACACGCCCGGCTCGTTGGATGTCGTACTCGTCAAGGCGGGCCGCACGAAGATCAGTTACTCGGCCGAGCTGCTCGCCGACGACGGCAACCGCGTGATCGTGCGCGCCCCCTGGGCGGGCGACGGCGTCCGCGACTTCGGCTTCGTGCGGTTCGAGAAGGGCGACGTCTTCACCGAGTACTACTGGCGGGACCGCTGGTACTCGGTGAAGGAGGTCCGGAACGCCGAGGGCGAACGCAAGGGCTGGTACTGCGACATCACGCGTCCGGCCACCGTTCTCGGGGACCGGCTGGTGGTCGAGGACCTCGACCTGGACCTGTGGCGCTCGGCCGACGGCACGGACGTACGGCGCCTGGACGAGGACGAGTTCGCGGAGAGCGGCCTGGCGACCACCGACCCGGCCGCCGCGGCCGCCGCCGAGAAGGCCCTGGACGACCTCGAACACCTGGCCCGCGAGGGCGGCTTCGAGGAACTGCTGACGTGACCGGCGGGACCGCCGGAGGCGTCCGGCGGCTCGGGATCCACCGGACGTGACCGGCGGTCCCGGACCTGAGGACGGTGCCGCTCGACCAGTGGCACCGTCCTGGAGGGGACGGCACCGCTCAGAAGCGGGCCACCACCGCGTACCGCTCGTCGTCGACCTCCCGGCCCCACAGGCGCGCGTCGCCCGACAGCGGCTCCACGCGCAGGTCCGCGGGGCCGGACAGCAGGGTCCGGAGCAGTGCGGCGGTCCGCTCGGCGGACAGTCCGACCGGACTCACGTTCCCCCACACCCCCTCGACGAGCACCAGTCGCCCTCCCGGGCGCAGCAGCCCGCGCCAGTGCCGCAGCACGCGCTCGGGGTGGGGCAGCGTCCACAGCACATGACGGCTGAGCAGCACGTCGAAGCGCTGCTCTCCGACGGGCGGTGCCACCGCGTCGCCGACGAGGAACACCGCGTCACGTCCGGCCAGCTTGGCGCGGGCCCGGTCGATCATGCGCGGTGCGAGGTCGACCCCGGTGACCCGGTGTCCCTGTTCGGACGCGACGAGCGACAGGCTGCCGGTGCCGCAGCCCACGTCGAGCAGGTCTCCGGGCCTTTCGGGCAGCCAGTCCCGCAGCCGGGCGGCCCAGGCTCCGCGGATCTCGGGGTCACGCAGTCCGTGGTCGGGCTCCTCGTCGAAAGTGCCGGACTCCGCGTCCCAGTCGACGCCCGCCCCTGGATTCGTTCCCCCGTCGCTCAGCATGCGTTCCACGATGTCACCCGCCACTGACAACCGGCCCGCGCCCGCCATGGACGATCATCGAGGTGACCGGCGTCACAGACATTTCGCGACCGATGAGGAACTCTCCCCGAAACGGTCTACCTCCGTACAACCGCGGAATCCGGTAGACGCGAGGAGGCAGCCATGCGCCGTGTGACCGTGCAGAAGCCCCTGAGGAAGTCGGACTCCCGCCGCGTACGGGAGGAGCCCGACGAGCGCCCCGCCGAGCGCCCGGAGGTCCGGAAGGACATCGCGCGCACCTGGTGGCCGGACGGCTGAGCCGCCGCGCCGGACACCCCGCACGGCGCGTACCGCGCCGGACCGGCGGCCCGCGGCCGGCTGGCGGTGGACACCGCGGCCGCCCGCGGCGGCGCCGTCAGACCAGCCGCTTGCGGTAGTGGATCCGGTCGTACGGCCCGTCCACGCGCCGGTCGGTCACCTCGTACCCGTACCTGGGGTAGATCTTCTGGTTCTCCCACATCATCGCGTTCGTGCAGAGCCTGACCTCGTCCAGCCCGAGCGCCCGCGCGTGCGCGTCGACGAAACGCAGCAGCCGCCCGCCGACGCCCTTGCCGTGGGCGTCGGGGCGGACCGCGACGGTGTCGAGGTACAGGTGGTCCGGGAACTCCTCGACGACCACGAGCCCCAGGACCGGCTCCCCCGTGACGAACACCCGCCCCGCCGCCACGTTCGCCGCGTGATCCGCCTCCATGGGCACCGGAACGCGCCCGATGCGCTCCACGTACGGCTGGAACGCGGCGTCGATCACGGCCTTCACGACGGGCACGTCGGCGTCCGCGGCCACCCGCACCCCGAACCCCTCCGGCGTCTCCCCCGGCTTCCCGCGCGTCCCCGCCATTGCCCGCACCCACTCGCCCGATCGCCGTCACGTACGCCCACCTGTATACCGAACGACTCCGTGCGGCCGTCTCCGGGATCCCTACCGGCACGGCCCGGGGGCGGCTTTCCGCGACCCCGGGTGAACGCCGGACCGGACTGGGTAAGGTTCCTCACCGGCAAGGTCGCACATACGGTCGAAGCAGGGCGTGGGGCACCCTCCCCGGGTGCGCGAGAGAACGCCACCGGCGGAGGAACAGTGTCTCCTGGTACGGAAAACAGCACCCACGTCTTCCTGAGCGAGACGGAACATCACGGCAGCCCCGTCACCGGCCCCGAAGACCTGCGGGCGCGCATCGTGCAGAACGCCCTCTTCGCCGAGCGGCTGGTCATCACCGATTCCCAGGTGCTCCACAACGCGGCATTACGCTCGCTCCTCGCCGGACGGACGCCGTCGAGCGCCGAATGGCGCGCGGATCTCGCCGAGTTGATCCGGTCGGGCATGCTGGTCGTCGTGCGGCGCGACTCGGTGGGTTCTTTCCGTGAGATCCGGGACGAGCACGAAGCGCGCGGTGTGCGCGACGTCCCGACCGAGGAATACGCCGAGCTCATGGACGAGATCGTCGAAGGGCATGTCGTTCCGTACTCGGTGGACAGGGCGAGCGAGCTTTTCAGGAGCAGGACGGCGAACCGTCTGGCCGAACTGATCGGACCGCCCGACGACGGCTACGCCCGGACGCTGCGTTCCGCGGTGGAATGGATCCGCGGCCAGGATCCGCTGTACTACAACTCACTGCGCGGATGGATCGAGGAGCGGCGCGCGACGCACGGCGACACTTCCGAGGTCGCGCTGGAGGCCGTCGAGCGGTCGGCGAACTGGTCCTTCAGGACCACCCTGCCCGCCGTACTGGGGACGCCCGTGGCATGGGGCGCCGTACGCACGCCCGCCACTGTCGCGCTGCAAGGGGAAGCGCCCCGGGAAGAATCGGCCCTGCCCGGATACATGTTGAACCCCTACGTACTGGCGCGCCTCCCCGCGGGTGTGGTCAACGAAGCCGTCGGGCTCGAGTCCCGGAAGGTGGTCGTCGACCAGTTCGCGAGAGCCCACAGCGGCCGCCCGGTGGACACCGACGCGCTGAGGAACGGCGTCGAAGACTTCTGCATGCACCTCCAGGAAGCCGCGGTCGCCGCCTTCCGGGGCCTCGACGCCGACGCCCTGGCCGCCGTCCGGGACGAGCGGGTGAGGGCCAGGCTCCACATCTCGCCGCCCTCCCTGGCCACGGGTTCCGTCGACACCCTGATCGGACTGATCAGTTCCGGCTTCAACCCCGCTTCGCTCATGCTCAACCTGCTCTCCGTGCCGTTCGACGTCCTCCAGGACAAGAAGGAGAGGAAGCTGAAGAAGGAGGCCGAAAGGTTCAGGAACGCCTGGAGGCTCGAGAAGCAACTGCCGGAGCACGAGAAGGTGCTGCGTATCGTCAGCCCGACGGAACCACCCGAGTGATGCGAAGGGCCGCCGGTGTCACCGCGGCCGGGCCAGTGCGGCGGCGGCGATGGTGATCGCGCACCGTACTCGCTGGTCCGCGAAGGCCGCGCACAACTCGGCGGAGCCGAACCAGGCGGGTTCCGCGACCGACTCCATGGCTTCCGGCGACCGCTCGCCGGACGCGGGGTTCTCCACCTGGGCCTCGACCACCTCGATGGGCGACTCGATCAGGCCGGTGTCCGCGTAGAGCACTCCCAGCCGTCTGGTGGCGGTCGCGGTCAGGCCGGTCTCCTCCTTCAGCTCCCGGGCCGCGGCCTGTTCGACCGACTCGTCGGGCTCCCAGCCTCCCCGCGGAAACTCCCACGACAGGTCGCCGATCGGGTAGCGGAAAGAAGGAACGAGCGCGACCGTGTCGGCCCACCGAGGCACGATGACGACGCCCGGATTCGACCATTTCCATCGAAGGTACCGGCCCGGCTTCCCGCCCGGGGAGACGACGGCGTCGTCGTACAGGCTCCCGTAGGCGTTCCGGTACACCTCGACAGCCTCTTGTCTCCGGATGGGGCGTGGCTGCATCGACTGCCTCCGAGAACGGCTTTCGAGAATCGATCCGCAAGACGGCACCACATCAACCGTGCCCGTCGCCCCGGCCGGCCAATCCACGGGACACCTCCGGCGGAACACCCCCGGCCCTCCGGGGACGACACCGTGAGAGCCGCACGGTCCACTGCCCGGCCACCACGGCACCCCGCGCACGGAAGCGGACGACCACGGACCGCCCAGCGTCCCCGCACAGCCGGGCCGCCCCCTCCACCGCCCTTCCTGAGCCCCCCGTTAGCCCTGCCTTAAAGGCACCATAAGGATCTCCTTCCCCCGTCTCCAGCAGGCGATTTCGCGGTTTCTTGGGGCTAGTTTTCTGATCACCCCCCACGGGATCCCCGCACGGAACACCGTGCGGGGCCCACCCCGCGCCCCAGGACCGTTCGAGGAGTTCCCCATGTCCGCACGCCGCAAGGCCGCCGGCGTCGCCGTCCTCGGCATCGCCCCGCTCGCCCTGTCCGCGCTGGCCGCGGCACCGGCCTCGGCACACGGCTCGATGGGGGACCCGGTCAGCCGGGTGTCCCAGTGTTACGCGGAAGGCCCGGAGAACCCCAGGTCGGACGCCTGCAAGGCGGCCGTCGCGGTGGGCGGCACCCAGGCGCTCTACGACTGGAACGGCATCCGCATCGGCGACGCGAACGGGCGGCACCAGGAGCTGATCCCGGACGGCAAGCTGTGCAGCGCCGGCAACGCCGAGTTCAAGGGGCTCGACCTGGCGCGCTCCGACTGGCCCGCGACGAGCGTGAGCAGCGGCTCGTACACCTTCAAGTACCGGGTGACCGCGCCCCACAAGGGCACGTTCAAGGTCTACATCACGAAGCCGGGCTACGCCCCGTCGCAGCCGCTGACCTGGGGCGACCTCGACCTGGCGCACCCGGTCGCGACGGCCACCGACCCCACGGCCTCGGGCGGCTTCTACACGTTCTCCGGCACCCTCCCGGAGCGCTCCGGGAAGCAGCTCCTGTACGCGGTCTGGCAGCGTTCGGACAGCCCGGAGGCCTTCTACTCCTGCTCCGACGTGGCGTTCGGCGGCGGCAAGGGCACGAACGGCGGCGGGGCCGCTCCCGCGCCGAGCGCCTCGGCGCCGTCCGAGAAGCAGATCGAGGCCGGCAGCGACAGGTCGACCGTGGAGCACCACGGCCACGGTGACGACGACGCCGCCACGTCGGCGGAGCCGACCGCGAGCGCGGACACCGTGAAGGCGGCCGAGGACACCGGGTCGGCCGAACCGGCCGAGGAGACCCGGACCACCGCCGGTACCGCGGACGCCTCGGAAAACCTGCCGGAGGCGGCCGGTTCCTCCCGGAGCCTCGCCGAGACCGGCGGCGACTCCTCCACCTCGTACATCGCGATCGGCGGTGCCGCCGCCCTCGCGCTCGGTGCGGCGGCGCTGTTCGCCTCGGTGCGGCGGCGCGCGACGCCGGACAGCCGGCGCGGGCGCTAGGGCCTGGGGGCCGATGAACTCCGGGGGCTGACCGGCGGCTCAGGTCGGACAGCCCCCGGCGGCGTGCTCCGTCGTCCGCGTCGCGCACGAGCGCGGGACGCGGACGGACGATCACGCCGGTGCGCTCGGGCGGACGACCATGGACGAGTCGTCCGCCGAGCCGGTCAGCTGAACACGGACGCGCAGGTGGTGGTGGACGCGTGCGCCGGGTCGAGCGCGTTCGCCACCTCGTGGTACGCGATCCGGTCGAGGATCCCGATGGCCACGTGCTCGGAGAGGTCGAGCCCGCACAGGTTCTGGAGCAGGACGTTGCGGACGTCGGATCCGCTCAGGAACCCCGACTGGTACGGCGTGACCACCTCGTCGTACTTGGTGGCGATGACCGTGTAGTGGACGCCCGGGACGGTGTCGCCGCCCGCGTTGAGCTTGGTCAGGAACGCGGAGCCGGCGATCTGGTCCGCGAGTCCCGGGGTCGCCGCGGTCAGCAGGTCCTCGGCGCCCGGGAAGTACGGGAGCAGTTTGGTGAGTCCGTTGAGGGTCGTGCCGTGGTTGTCGGGGGCGAGTCCGACGAGGGCGTTCACCTTGGCGGCCCCGCCGAGGAACTTGAGGTAGTAGCGGGGCATCATGCCGCCCTGCGAGTGACCCACCAGGTCGGCCTTGGCTGCGCCGGTCGCGGCGAGCACCTTGTCGACGAACACCTGGAGCTGCGCGGCCGACTTGTCGATGGGGCCGAGGCCGTAGAAGAGGGGGACTCCGGGCAGTTGCCCGTAGTCGAGGGAGAAGACGCAGTACCCGCGGCTGGTCAGGTAGGGGGCGAGGGCCAGCCAGTTGTCGACGGAGTTCCCGAAGGTGCCGTGCACGAGGACGACGGGGCGCGGGTGCGCGGCGGACGGCTTGCAGGAGTAGTTGTTCCAGCCACTGCTGGGGGCGGAATCAGCTTGTGCTGTGGCGGCGGGGAGGACCGTGATCGTGGCGGTCAGGAGCAGCGCGGCCAGGGGTCTGAGCACTCGCTTCCAGGGCAGCATCGGGTGATCTCCTTGCGGCTCAAGGGAGTTGTGGGGGTGTACGCCCTGTGATCCGGATCACGAAGGATGCTGTTCACTCGTCAAGTTACGGTCGAGTAGCACAAGTGTGAAGTTACGCGTCAGTAAAAACTTCCAGTGATAACCAGGGCGATCGCCGCCGGTGACGGAACGTCACCAGGCGGGCCTGATGGGACCGTAGGGCGCGATGCCCGCCAAACGCGCGTGCAACGCGCGCATCTCGTCCTCCCCCACCACTTCGGCCCACGCCCGCACGGCGTCCGCGGCCGCCTCCTCCGCCGCCCGGGTGCAGGCCCAGCCGAGTTCGGTGAGCACGACGAGCCTGGCCCGCGCGTCGTCGGGGTGCGGCCTCCGCTCGACGTACCCCTTGCGGACGAGTTCCTCGACGAGCTGACTGGCGGCCTGCTTGGTGACCCCCAGGTGAGCAGCGACGTCGCCGACCGTCGCCCCGTCCGGCGCGAGCCGCGCGAAGGCGAAGCCGTGCGCGGGCCGCACCCCCTCGAATCCGCGGGCGACCACGCCCTCGTGGATACGTTGCGTCAGCTCGCCGGCGGCGGCGAGCAGGGCGGCGGACAGGGCCATTGCTTCGGAGTTCTGCACCCACGCATTGAAACACCCTTGACTATTTGGTCAAGCTGCTTGACCATAATCTCAGAACTAGTCAAGCAGCTTGACCATTTTCAGGTCACCCTGAGTCATCGGCTCAGCGGCTCGGCTCTGCTCATCCTCGACCGGCCGTCCGGCCGGATATCACCGACCTTGGAGGCCCCGTGCCCGTAGTCCGTTCATCCGAAGCCGTCGTCCACGAGGTCCACGGCGCCCGCTTCGTCTCGTACGCCTCTCCCCGCAGCGGCAGCAAGGAGCTGTGCGCCTGGCGCGCGGAGATTCCCGCGGGCCACCGGGCTCCCGTGCACACCGTCGACCGCGAGGAGGTCATCCACCTCCTCTCCGGCGAACTGCTGGTCACGCTCGACGGCCGCACCGAGCGGATCACCGCGGGCGACACCGTGATCATCACCCCGGGCGCGACCCTCGGCATCGAGAACCCGACCCAGGAGGCCGCGCTCTCCTGGGTCACCACGTCCATCGGCCTCCGGGCGGAACTGGCCGACGGCTCGGTCCTCACGCCGGAGTGGGCCAACTAGGGCCTGCCGTGCGGACCGCGCCGTGCGGCCGAGTGCGGCACGGAATCCCGCCCGAGGCCGTCCGGCCGACGTGGACCGGGGCCCGCTACGGATCGGTCGGCTCCCGCGGAACGGTTTCCTGTCGTGGATCCGGCGTTTGCCCGGGAGCGGCGGCCGGCCGGGGATCGGGCACCCGCTCCGGCCGTGCCGGGGCCGTCGGCCGCTCTCCCTGCCCCTGCACTTGCACTTGTCCCGGTCCTTGTCCTTGTCCTGACTGGGCGCGTTCCAGGAAGCGCAGGAGTTCGACCGGGAAGGGCAGGACGAGGGTGGAGTTCTTCTCGGCGGCGAC
>NZ_KZ626933.1 GCF_002911015.1 Streptomyces populi | reverse complement strand
ACCGCCGTGGCGCACGGCCACACCGGCCGGACGGCCGGTGACCACGGCGACGGAGGAGACCTTGGGGGCGAGTGCGGCGAGTGCGGGGACCGCGTCGGGGTGCGCGCGGGCGCGGTCGGGGTCGGGGACGATGGGGGCGAGGGTTCCGTCGAAGTCGAGTGCGACGACCGTCCGGGCCGGGCGCGTGAGGATCGCTTCCAGAGCGTCGCGTCCGGCGGGGGTCACCGGGGCCGGCAAGGAGTCCTTGGATTCGGGGTGGCTGCCCATGGAGCGACCCTATCCGGGTGAGCGCGGGCGCACTCCCGACTCGTGCCCGAGCGGGCGACCCGCGGGCCGGAATGCCTCGATCCCGCCGCTGGCCCCGCCGGCCGCCCACGCCGCCCCGTCCCGCAGGCCGGCCTCACCGCTCGTCCCGGCGGGCCTCCCGCACGCGGCGCAGCCTGTTCACCGTGACGGGGTCGTGCGCCAGGGCCCTCGGGTCGTTCAGCAGCGCGTTGAGCAGCTGGTAGTAGCGGACCGGGGCCAGGCCCAGCTGTTCGCGTATGGCGCGCTCCTTGGCGCCGGGGCCGGAGAAACCGCGGCGCTCCAGGGCGAGAATGCTCCGCTCGCGCGCGGGCAGCTCTTCCATCTCTCTCCTCGCGTGGAAACCCCGGCCTCCGGGCCGGGCGGGGAACGCGCCGCGTGCGCCGGAGTCGCCACGCGGCGCGTTGTGCTTCGCGTCCTCCCCCGGCGGGGGTCAGGGCTCGGCCGTCATGGGACTCCTCGGGGTCGGGTGGAAGGCCCCCTCGCTCACGCGGGGGAGGAGCCGTGGACAGCACGGTAGTCCCCGCCACCGACAACCGCCGGGGCGAGGGAGCGGAACGGGCACCCGGGCGGATGACGGACACCGGGGCGGATGGCTGACACCGGGGCGGATGGCGGACACCGAGGCAAGGGCGGACACCGAGGCAAGGGCGGACACCGGGGCAGGGGCGGAGGCCGTGCCCGTCCCGCCCCGCGTCCCGGGCCGCTCGCCCCCCGGCCGCTCGCCCCGGAACAGAGGGACCCGGCCTCCGTCGTGCGAGTGGACTAGACCTTTCCAGGGGTAAAGGGCGACACTGTCCCCCGTGAGACACGTCATCGCCCTCGATGTGGGCGGCACCGGGATGAAGGCCGCCCTCGTCGGGGTGGACACCGAGCCCTCCCCGGACCGCCCCGGCACGCCGCGTCCGGGGGCCCCCGGGCACCCCGCGCTGCTGCACCAGGCCCGCCGGGCGACCGGCCGTGAGCGCGGACCCGACGCCGTCGTCGAGGACATCCTCGACTTCGCCGCCGAACTGCGCGCCTACGGCGAGGAGCGCTTCGGGACGAGCGCGCTGGCCGCCGGCGTCGCCGTCCCCGGCATCGTGGACGCGCGGAACGGCGTCGCGGTCTACGCCGCCAACCTCGGCTGGCGCGACGTCCCGCTGCGCCGGCTGCTCGGCGAGCGGCTCGGCGGCGTGCCCGTCGCGCTCGGGCACGACGTGCGCACCGGCGGACTCGCGGAGGGCCGGATCGGCGCCGGACGGGGAGCGGACCGTTTCCTGTTCGTGCCGCTGGGCACCGGAATCGCCGGCGCCATCGGCATCGACGGCGGCGTCGAGGAGGGCGCGCACGGCTTCGCGGGCGAGATCGGCCACATCGTCGTACGGCCCGGCGGGGCCCCGTGCCCGTGCGGACAGCGCGGCTGTCTGGAACGGTTCGCCTCCGCGGCGGCCGTCAGCCAGGCCTGGGCCGAGGCGTCCGGGGACCCCGGGGCGGACGCGGCGGACTGCGCCAAGGCCGTCGAATCGGGCGACCCGAGGGCGCTGGCAGTCTGGCAGGAGGCCGTCGACGCGCTCGCCGACGGCCTGGTCACCGCGCTCACCCTCCTGGACCCCCGCACGCTGATCATCGGTGGCGGGCTCGCCGAGGCCGGGGAAACCTTGTTCACACCCCTGCGGGCCGCGGTGGAACGGCGCGTCACGTTCCAGAAGCTGCCGTCCATCGTCCCCGCGGCCCTCGGGGACACCGCCGGATGCCTCGGTGCCGGGCTCCTCGCCCGGGACCTCCTGAACCCCACTTCTACGACTCCCCGGAGGTAACCACCCGATGGCCCCTAGCAAGGTTCTCGCCGGCGCCCGGGTGGTGCTGCCCACCGGGATCGTGCACGACGGCCGCGTGATCATCGACGGTCCGGTGATCGCCGACGCGGGCGCCCCCGGGACGCGGCCGGCCGGAGTTCCCGGGGCGGTGCCCGCGGACACGCCCGTGACCGACCTGTCCGGCCACTGGGTGGTCCCCGGCTTCGTCGACATCCACAACCACGGCGGCGGCGGCGCGTCCTTCACCTCGGGAACGGCCGAGGACGTCCTGCGGGGCATCCACACCCACCGGCTGCACGGCACCACGACCGTCGTCGCCTCCACCGTCACCGGCGACATGCACGGCCTCGCCGAACGCGCCGGGATGCTCTCCGAGCTGGCCGAACAGGGCGACATCGCGGGCATCCACTTCGAGGGCCCGTTCATCTCGCCGTGCCGCAAGGGCGCGCACTCCGAGGAACTGCTGCGCGACCCGGACCCGGCGGACGTCCGCAAGCTCCTCGACGCGGCGCGCGGCCGGGCCAGCATGGTCACGCTCGCCCCCGAACTGCCGGGCGGCCTCGACTCCGTGCGCCTGCTCGCCGAACACGGGGTGATCGCCGCGATCGGGCACACCGACGCGACGTACGAGCAGACGAAGGCGGCCATCGACGCGGGCGCGACCGTGGCGACGCACCTGTTCAACGCCATGCCGGGGCTCGGACACCGCGCCCCGGGCCCCATCGCCGCCCTCCTGGAGGACGAGCGGATCACCGTCGAGCTGATCAACGACGGCACCCATCTGCACCCCGCTTCGCTGGAGCTGGCGTTCCATCACGCCGGTTCCGGCCGGGTCGCGTTCATCACCGACGCGATGGACGCGGCGGGCTTCGGCGACGGCCGCTACATGCTCGGCCCGCTGGAGGTCGAGGTCGCGGACGGCGTCGCCCGGCTGGTGGAGGGCGGTTCGATCGCGGGCTCCACCCTCACCCTCGACCGCGCCTTCCAGCGTGCCGTCACGGTCGACAGGCTGCCGGTCGAGGACGTCGTGGCGGCCATCTCCGCCAACCCCGCCCGTCTGCTGGGCGCGTACGACCGGGTGGGTTCGCTGGAGCCGGGCAAGGCCGCGGACCTCGTGGTCCTCGACGCCGACTTCGCGCTCAAGGGCGTGATGCGCGGGGGTGAATGGGTGGTCGATCCCCAACTGGGATGATTCACACCTTTGTTGCTTGCGGCGGTTGGCCCGGGGGGACTGGGCCGACCGCCGTTGCGTTTGGCATGATCGAGCCTCCGGAACCACCGGCGGGCACCCGAGAGGCGCCCACGTCACAGAACTCTTCGGGGGAGGTCGTCGCAGGTGATCCTCACGGTCACACCGAACACCGCTCTCGACATCACCTATCGCGTGCGGACGCTGCGCCCGCACGGCTCGCACCGGGTGAGCGAGGTGACCGAACGTCCGGGCGGCAAGGGCCTGAACGTGGCACGCGTGCTGGCCGCGCTCGGTCACGAGGTGACGGTCACCGGTTTCACGGGCGGAGCGACCGGCCGCACCGTGCGGGACCAGCTCGCCGGGACGGCCGGGGTGGTGGACGCGCTCGTCCCGGTGCGGGGTTCGACGCGCCGCACGATAGCCGTCGTCGACACGACGACCGGTGACACGACCCAGCTCAACGAACCGGGACCGGCGATAACCCCCGCCGAGTGGTCGGCCTTCCAGGAGACGTACGAGCGGTTGCTGCGCTCCGCCTCCGCGGTGGCCCTGTGCGGCAGCCTGCCCCCGGGCGTCCCGGTCGGCGCCTACGCCCAGCTCGTGCGCAGCGCCCGCGCCTCGGCCGTCCCCGTGCTGCTGGACACCAGCGGGGAGCCGCTGCGCCGGGGAGTCGCCGCCCGCCCCGACATCGTCAAGCCGAACGCCGAGGAACTGGCCGAACTCACCGGCTCCCACGATCCGCTCCAGGCCACCCGGGCGGCCCGCCGGCGCGGCGCCCACACCGTGGTGGCCTCACTGGGCCCGGCGGGGCTGCTCGCAGAGAACGCGGCGGGCCGCTGGCGGGCCACTCCCCCGTGCCGGGTCCACGGCAATCCGACGGGCGCGGGCGACTCGGCGGTCGCGGGCCTGCTGTCGGGGCTGGTCGAGAACCTGCCGTGGCCGGAGCGGCTGGCACGGGCCGCGGCCCTGTCCGCGGCGACTGTACTGGCCCCCGCCGCAGGTGAGTTCGACCGCTCGGCGTACGAGGCCTTCGCCGGCCAGGTGGCGGTGACGAGCGAGACGTCGGCGGCGTAGTCCCGGCGACGGTCCGCGGTCACGCCGGGCGCACGGACCGAGCGGCCCGACACGACGAGAGGGGCGTCACGACAGCACCGCTGTCGTGACGCCCCTCTTCTCTCGTCTACCTACCGTGGACTACTTCCATCCCGATTCCAGCCAGAGCTGGTCGAAGTTCACGTCGCACTGGTTGCCGTCCGCGCAGGAGATCTGGATCGTGTTGGTGCCCTTGTTGAGCGTGATGTCCGCCCAGGTGTTGGTCCAGCCCTTGGCGGCGTCGCCCTCCGCCGCCCGGGCGAAGTTCTTCAGGTTGAGGGGGCGGTCCTGGGCCGTGCCGTTGACCGTGAGGGTGGCGTCGGCGTCCTTGCCGGGCACTCCGTAGTTGACGTTCAGCGTGTACTTGCCAGCCTTCTCGATGCCACTGACGCTCCAGACGACCGACGCGCCGACGTGGTTGAACCCCGTGACGTAGACACCGCCGTCCGCCTTGGCACCCTGGATGTCGGACGCCGTCGTCACGCCGTCACCCAGGTTCAGCGCCTTCGCGTCGGTCTTGGGGAGCTCTTGGGGCTCGTCGGCGCCCTTCGTCTCCTTCTGGGTCGGGGACGCGCTCTGGGAGACCGTGGGGGTCGCGTCGGCCTGGTCGTCGCCCTTGTCGTCGTCCCCGCCGCCCGTCATGGCGACGGCGATGCCGATCACCACCGCGGCGACCACGGCGATCGCGCCGATCAGCAGGCCCTTGGTGTTCGGGCCCCGGCCGCGCCCGCCGCCGCCACCGTGACCGGGCATCGGCGTCCGCGCCGTCTGCGCGCCGCCGGGAACGGTCTCGGGGGCCCCGTAGTGGGCGTTCGGCTGGCCGTGGCCGCCCTGCTGCGGCACCTGGCCGTACGGGGCGGTGGGGGCCTGCTGGCCGTAAGCGCCCTGAGCGGTCTGCTGGCCGTACTTGCGCTCACCGACCGCCCGCACCCGGTTGACCGAGCCCGGGTAGCCGTAGCCGCCGCCCCCGGAGGGCGGTGTGGCTCCGTTGGCCTGCCCGTCGGCGTAGAGATAGCCGAACGGGTCGTCCTCCTCGGGCGTGCTCGCGCCGTTGTTGCCGGGCGTCATCCCTTGGTCTCCTCAGCGGTGCGGTTCTGATGCGGTACACGAACTGAAGGGCGAGCCTACCCGGTTTCGCTGGACCGAACGGGGGGCCTTCACCGCATCGGCGCACCGACCTGCGCCTTATCCCGCGCGCCGGTGCTGTTTGGGACGAGAACGTTTCTCGACGTACATCCGTTCGTCAGCCGATTTCAGCACTTCGTCCGCCGTCATTCCGCAGTGGGCCCACCCGATGCCGAAACTGGCGCCCACGCGGACGGCCCGTCCGTCGACCCGGATGGGGGGAATGATCGCGTTCCTCAGGCGTACGGCGAGGTCCTGGGCGTCCGCGCGGCCGAGACCGTCGGCGAGCACCACGAACTCGTCACCGCCGAGCCGGGCCACCGTGTCGCCGTCCCGGACCCCGTGGGTGAGGCGGCGGGCGACCTCGATGAGAACCTCGTCACCCGCGTTGTGCCCGAACCGGTCGTTGATCGACTTGAAACCGTCGAGGTCGCAGAAGAGCACCGCGAGCCCCTTGGTGCCGTCGTCCGTCTCACCCTCCGGGGCGACGGTGTGCACATGGTGGTCGAAGGCCTCGAACGCCTCGGCGTCGGCCCGGAAGTCGAAGCCGTGCCCGTTCCCGTCGTAGGGGTGGCCGTTGTCGTCGTACTCGCCGGAGAAGTCCGCGTGCCCGTACGCCGCGTCCAGCGAGGCGACCGCGCCGGGCGGCAGGGACTGCGGGCGCCGGCAGAGGCGGGCACCGAGCCGTGAGCGCAGCTCGGCGGAGTTGGGCAGACCGGTGAGGGCGTCGTGCGAGGCACGGTGCGCGAGCTGGAGCTCACGGCGCTTGCGGTCCTCTATGTCCTCGACGTGGGTGAGCAGGAAGCGGGGGCCGTCGGCGGCGTCCGCGACGACGGAGTTGCGCAGGTGGACCCAGACGTAGGTGCCGTCGCGGCGCCCGAGCCTGAGCTCGGCCCGGCCGCCCTCGGCGGAGGTCCGCAGCAGGGTGCCGATGTCCTCGGGGTGCACGAGGTCGGAGAAGGAGTAGCGGCGCATCGCGGAGGCGGGCCGGCCGAGGAGCCGGCACAGGGCGTCGTTGGTGCGCAGGATGCGGCCGTGCTGGTCGCCGCCCATCTCGGCTATCGCCATGCCGGAGGGGGCGTACTCGAAGGCCTGCCGGAAGGATTCCTCGCTGGCGCGCAGGGCCTGCTGCTCGCGCTCCAGGCGGACCAGGGCGCGCTGCATATTGGCACGTAGACGCGCGTTGCTGATCGCGATGGCGCCCTGGAAGGCGTACATCTGGAGGGCTTCACGGCCCCAGGCGCCCGGCCTGCGGCCGTTGCGCGGCCGGTCGACCGACAGCACGCCGATCAGCTCGCCGCGGCCGCCACCGCCGGAGACGTTCGGGGTGTACATCGGCGCGAAGAGGCGGTCGGAGGGGTGCCACTCGTCCTCGAAGCGGGGCGCGGGGCCGTCGGTGTACCACTGCGGTACGTCGTCCTCGTCGAGGACCCAGCCCTCGGTGTGCGGTATGAACCGCAGGTCGCCCCAGGCCTCGCCCATGGTGAGCCGGCGGTCCCAGGAGGCACGGGAGCCGACGCGGCCGGTGATGAGGGCTTCGGCGGCGGGGTTCCCGGCGAGAGCGGCGGCGACGAGGTCGCCGTCGGGGCGCACGAGGTTGACGCACGCCAGCTCGTAGCCGAGCCCGGTGACCACGCCGTCGGCGACGGTCTGCAGCGTGTCGGCCAGGCTGCGGGCGGTGTTCATGTCCGCCATCACCTGGTGCAGCTGCCGCAGGGTCGCAAGACGGACATAGGGCTCCGACTCGGTCTCCATTCGCCCTCCCCTCGAGACCTCGCAGCAACTCCAGGGTTCTCTCGGCGTACTGGGTGCTTTCGGTTCCGTGCTGACTGTTCGGCGTCCCCCGCGAACCCCTTCACGCCGTACTGGTTGGTAGCTTCCCCCGTGTAACGCCTCCGCCACTGAATCACAGCGCGCTCCCCACTCGGTACACAGGGTCAACAAAATATGGCTCCTGTGACTCAAGTCACAGCGAAACCTGAACAATGGAGTGGAGTTTCTGCATTTCAGTATGCGTTTGCCGAACGCATTATTCGACGGCTGTGAGGAACCTGTGCACTTCTGTGACCGTCGAACGAGTACGGACGAGGGTACGGCCGCCCCTCTCCGCCCCCGGACCTAGGTCCCGGTTCGGGCCGAGGTCCGATGTGGCGCCCCCGGTGCGGAGACTAGCGTTTCGGCGTGCTCACGACTCCCTCCGCCCTTCCCGCCACCCCGTCCGTGCATGCTGAGGGGGTGAGCAACGACGAGTTCCGCGCCGCCATGACCCGGCTGGCCGCGGGCGTGGTCCTGGTGACCGCGCACGAGCCCGCGCTGGCCCCGGACGGGCCGCGCGGCGAGGACGTCGGCATGACCGCGACCTCGTTCGTGTCCGTCTCCCTGAACCCGCCGCTCGTCCTGGTCAGCCTGCGCGAGGGGTCCCGGATGGACGACCTGCTCGACGAGCAGCCGCTGTGGGGCGTCTCCGTGCTCGCGGAGAGCCAGCGCCACATCGCCGGCCGCTTCTCCATGAAGGGCCGCATCAGCGACCGGCTCCTCTTCGAGGACATCCCCCGCGTCCGCGGCGAGGCGTCCGGGGCGCTCCTGGTGGGCGGCGCCCTGGCCACCCTGGAGTGCAGCACCGAACAGCGGATCACCGCGGGGGACCACACCCTCGTCATCGGCCGCGTGCTGACGGCCCGGGTGCCGGGCGGGGACGGCGGGCCCCTGACGTACTTCAAGGGCCGCTACCGGCAGCTGGGCTGAGGCGGCCGCGGCGCGGCGCCGGACAGGCCGGGGACGGGAGCGGCCGTCCGGGACGGTGACGCCGGGACCGGCCGGCCGCTCCGGGACGCCGACGGCGCCGGTCACCGCGCTCCCGCCGTGTACGACCGTGAAGACGAGAACACCGGCCGGGCGACCCCCGGCGACCACGACGACACCCGCGACGCCGTCCGCGGGGCGGGCCGCGCGGTCCGGGCCGGGTGCGCGAAGCCGCTCGCGACGGACACCGCGGTGACGGCGCCGGCCGTCACGCCCCGCTCCGCGCGGGCCGCGGCATCCGGGGGCGGTGCCGCCGACGGGACCGGCGCCGGACCGGGCGCCGGACCGGGCGTCCGCCCCTGCCGCCCGGCCGTCGGCTCCGGCGGCCCCTCCCCCGCGGACCCTGCGCGATCGCAACGCGTCCGGGCGGAGCCGGGTCAGTAGACCCCGCTGTAGGACGGCAGGTCGTGGCTACAGCTCGCGGCCTGGTACTGGTCCATCCCGCGGTCGTTCTTCGCGTGGACCAGGACGACCTGGCCGGTGCCCGGGCCGAAGACCCCGTCGACGACGAGTTCCTTGGTGGCCCAGGTGCGGTTGGAGATCTCCTGGAGGCGCTTGACCCCGAGCTGCGTCTGGGGGCCGAACTTGCCGTCCACGGCGATGCGCATGCCGGTGTACCAGTTCACGAAGAACTGCACGCAGGCGACCTGGCGCGCGTAGTTGGGGTAGCCGTAGCCGACGGTCGGGTTGCCGGGGTCGGCCTGGACCGTGGTGGTGCCGGCGGCCAGGACGGCCACGGCCGCGGCGCCCAGCACACCGCTCCGCAGGGCCTTGAGGTGCTTCATCGGGCCATTCCTTTATGTGTACATGTAAGGACGATGGCGCGATCGTACCCGCGCGGCCCCGCCGGACCCTCCGCCGCCAGGCCTCACCAAGTAGCCCTGGCGGGGCGCCCCTTCATGGAAGGGACCAGGGCCTGTCCGGCGGATCAGGTCAGAGGAAACTTACGGTGCTGAACAGACCCCGCGTCTCCGGCATGATCCGCCGGACAGGCCCTAGCCCCAGTCGCGGCCCGTGCGGCCGCGCTTGGTCTCGGAGCGGGCCTTCTTCTCGCGCAGCCGGCGTTCGTTGATGCCCCGGGGGATGCGGGTGGGGCGGCGCGGTCTGGGCGGCGGCGCGGTGGCCTCGGCGAGCAGGGAGGCGAGCCGCACGGCCGCCGTCTCGCGGTTGCGCCACTGGGAGCGGTGCTCGGAGGACCGGACGCTGATGACCCCGTCGACGAGCCGTCCCGCCAGCTTCTCGAGGGCGCGGTCCTTCCACACGGGCGGCAGCGCCTCGGTGTTCGCGAGGTCGAAGCGGAGTTCGACCTGCGAGTCGCTGGTGTTCACGTGCTGTCCGCCCGGACCGCCGGAGCGCGAGAAACGCCACATGAGCTCGGCCTCGGGCAGGGAGACGGAGCCGCGGATGACATAGGGACCGGACATGTGTTCATGGTCGCGTGCACGACCGGTTCGCGTCACCCGTTTTTCGGCGTCTGTCGGGGTGAAGAAGGGGAGTCCGGGTAAAAATGGTAAAGACAGGCGGAACCTCGAGTACCCCCCTTGGCGTTCATAGGGGTGACGGTAGCTTCGTCACCGGTACGAAGCCCGTACGTCACGAGGGAAGGGACTCCCAACAATGGCTGTAAGCCTGTCCAAGGGTGGCAACGTCTCGCTCACCAAGGAGGCTCCGGGCCTGACCGCCGTCACCGTGGGCCTCGGCTGGGACGTCCGCACCACCACGGGCACCGACTTCGACCTCGACGCCTCGGCCATCGCGGTCAACACCCAGGGCAAGGTGTACTCGGACGCCCACTTCGTGTTCTTCAACAACAAGCAGACCCCGGACCAGACCATCGTCCACACCGGTGACAACCGCACGGGTGAGGGCGCCGGCGACGACGAGGCCATCAACGTCAACCTGGCCGGTCTCCCGGCCGACATCGACAAGATCGTCTTCCCGGTCTCCATCTACGACGCGGAGAACCGCTCGCAGAACTTCGGCCAGGTCCGCAACGCCTACATCCGCATCGTGAACCAGGCCGGCGGCGCCGAGATCGCCCGCTACGACCTCTCCGAGGACGCGGCCACCGAGACCGCCATGGTCTTCGGCGAGCTCTACCGCAACGGCGCGGAGTGGAAGTTCCGCGCGGTCGGCCAGGGTTACGCCTCGGGCCTGGTGGGCATCGCGCAGGACTTCGGCGTCAACGTCTGACCGCCCGGCGCGCACGCATGACGAGTAGAGCCCCCGGACCTCGGTTCGCCGGGGGCTCCTCTCGTGCGCGGCTCACGGGTGGGCCGGTCTGCCCTTCCCGTACAGCCAGTCCTTCCAGATACCGCTGAAGTCCTTGTCCGGCGCGGCCTTCTCGACGTACGCGGTGAAGTCGGCCGTGTCCGCGTTCGCGTGGCGGTGGGTGGCGGTCCAGCCCTGGACGATGTCGTAGAAGGTGTCGTCGCCCACGAGTTGGCGGATCTTGTGGATGACCATCGCGCCGCGGTAGTAGACGGGCGGGTCGGAGATCTGCGCGGGACCGGGCGGATCGGCGGGCGGGAAGGCCCAGATCTCGTCGCTGTCGACGGGTTCGTAGTAGTCGCCCTTGTAGAGGGCGTCGAAGATCTCCTCGGCCGAGTCGCCGCCGTGGTCCTCCTTCCACAGCCACTCCGCGTAGGTGGCGAAGCCCTCGTTGAGCCACATGTCCCGCCAGGACTTCGGGGTGACCGAGTCGCCGAACCACTGGTGGGCCAGTTCGTGGACCAGGATCACGGTGCCGGGAGCGCCGGGGAAGACGGGGCGGGTCTGGGTCTCCAGGGCGTAGCCCGCGTCGTCGGGGCGGTCCACGATCGCCCCGGTGGAGGAGAAGGGGTACGGGCCGAAGTTGTACTGCTCCCAGTCCACGACCTCGGGGAGCTGCCCCAGCACCTTCTTGCTCGCCTGCTTCTGGGTCGGGTCCACCGCCACGTAGACCGGGAGTCCGTTCTTCGCCGTCGAGCGGGTGACGTCGTACCGGCCGATCGCGAGCGTCGCCACATAGCTCGCCATCGGCTGGGGGGTGTGCCAGGCGTACGTCGTGCGCCCGTTCCTGGTCTCCTCGCTCGTCAACTCGCCGTTGGAGACGGCCTGGAGGCCCTTCGGGACGGTGATCCTGACGTCGTACGTCGCCTTGTCGGAGGGGTGGTGGTCGCCGGGGAACCAGGCCATCGACCCCGTGGGCTCCCCGAGGCCGAGGGCGCCGTCGGCCGTGCGCAGCCAGCCCTCCTCGGAGCCGTCGGCGTCGGTGATCGTCCGGGGGGTCCCGGAGTAGCGGACGGTCGCGCTGAACGTCTCCCCCTTGTCGAGGTCGTCGTGCGGGCGCACGGTCAGTTCCTGGCCCGCCCGGCTCCAGCCGGCCTCGCGGCCCTCGACGGTGACGCCGGAGACGCGCATCCCCAGCAGGTCGAGGTGGAAGGCGCTGAGGTCCTGCGTCGCCCGCGCGGTGATCTCGGCGGTTCCCGTCAGCCGCTTGCCCCGGGGGTCGTAGGAGAGGGTGAGTCCGTAGTGCGTGACGTCGTACCCGCCGTTGCCCATCTTCGGGAAGTACGGGTCGCCGACACCGGCCGCGCCGGGCTTCCCGTGCACGTCGTCCCCGCCGCAGGCCGTGAGCCCGGCGACCAGCGCGAGGGCCAGGGCAAAGGGGACGGTGACGGAAGATCGGGGCACATCCGTGATCCTAGGCCGCCGTTCTCCCGCCCGCGGCACGCGGTGGCCACCCGCGGGCCCGAAGCCCCTGGTACGGCCGGAAACCACCGCCCCGGCGCCCCCGCCGCGGCCAAAAACCGCTGCCGGGGCGCCCTCCGTCCGGCCCGGAACCGCCTCCTGCGGCCGGTCGGGGGGCGGACGCCCCCGGCGTGACACCATCACCTCGTGCTCGACATCGGCTACGCCCTCTCCAACCGCTTCCCCGACCCCCCGCAGACCGACTACCGCCGCGCGGACGTCCGCTCGCTGCGGCACGACCTGTTCTGCGGCGACGTCTACCTCGCCGACACGAAGACGGACCGCGAGGTGTCCACCGGCTGGGGCTGGGTGCCGGTGCTCGACTTCGCGTGGGCGCTGTGCGACATCGTGGAGCAGCTCGACCGCGACCCGCTCGGCAGCCGGGCCTCCCGTCCCCAGCAGGCGGAACTCGACTTCACCGAGTCGACCGACCGCATGCTCTTCGAGCGCCGCTTCGGCTGGGTGGACATCGAGGCCGACTGGATGCCGGGCGACGAGGAGCCGCTGACCTTCTCCCACACCGAGCTGCGCCGCGAGGCCCGTGACTTCCTGCACGACCTGCTCGCGGACCTCATCGACCTGCACGAGGACCTGGGCGAGAACCCGGCGATCTGGACGCTTCAGGCCCGCTTCCCCCGCGTCTCCTGAGGGGGCGGCCGACCGGACGGCCGCCTCCCCGCGCGTGACCCGACCGCGCGTGACCCGGCCGTGCGTGGCTTGAGGGCGGGCGGGGCTCAGGCCCCTTCCGCGCCGCCGTCCACCCGTACCCCCAGCGCGGCCGCCAGCACCGGTGCCAGGTCCAGGAGCTGGTGGGTGCTGATGACCGCGCCCGCGAGCCGCTCCACGCCCCGGGCGATGTCCAGCTCCGCCGCCGCGCGCAGGTCCACGTCCACGAGGGTGGCCTCGGTGAGGTCCGCTCCCTTCAGGACGCAGTCCACGAACTCCACCCGCTCCAGGCGGGCGCCCCCGAAGTCCGGCTCGACCAGGACGCAGCCCTCGAAGACGACGTCCTTGAGCCGCGCCTTGCGCAGATTCAGGTAGTCGATCTTCCCGCCGCGCACGACCACCCGCTCCAGGACGGAACCGTGCAGCTGCACCCCGCCGAGGCGGGCGTCGACCAGCTCGACGTCGCGCAGCGTCGACTCGGCGAGATCGGTGCCGACGCCCCGGACGCCGGTGAGGACCGAGTCCAGCACGCGCGCGTGACGCAGCCGGGTCTCGTCCAGCGCGCAGCCCGTCAGCGCGCAGTCCATGAAGCGGGCTCCCCCGCCGTCCTGTCCGGCGAAGTCCGCCTCCCGGAACTCCAGGCCGTCGTAGTCGCCGTCCGGCTCCAGCCCCGCGCCGTCGTACGGCTCCAGCGGAGGCAGCCGCAGCTCCGGCCGCCGTGCCGCCTTCACCCCGGCACCCGGCGCCTTCACACCCGTCCCGCCGCGTCCGCCCGCCACTCTCCTCGCCATGCCCCCATCCTGCCCGCCCCCACCGACAACCGGTGCCGGCCCCCGGGAACACCCCCCATCCCACCTTCCCGGCCCGTGTCTCGCCCTGTGCACGGGAAGGCGTCGCGGGCCCGCGCGGCAGAGGCCCTGGCACCGGCCCGTGTGCCCGGGAGCGCCTTGACCTCAAGCGAACTCGAGGTTGAAGAGTGGATGTTCCACCGGTCTCGCCGTCCATGCCGGTCTCACCGGTCTCACCGACCTCACCGACCTCACCGACCTCACCGACCCCGAGGAGTCCCCGATGCACGCGATCCGTCTGCACGCCTTCGGTCCCGCCGAGAACCTCGTCCACGAGCGGACCGAGGACCCCGAACCGGGCCCCGGCCAGGTCCGGATCGCCGTGGCCGCCGCGGGGGTCCATCTCCTGGACACCGCCCTGCGCGAGGGCGTGACGGGCGGTCCGGCGCCCCTGCCCGTCCTGCCGACCGTCCCCGGCCGTGAGGTCGCCGGGACCGTCGAGTCCCTCGGCGAGGGCGTCGCCGGGCTCTGGCTCGGCAGACGCGTCGTCGCCCACATCGGTTTCGCCCCCGGCGGCTACGCCGAGCTGGCCGTCACGGACGTCGAGCGGCTCCACGAGATCCCCGGGAACCTCGACTTCGCCCAGGCCGTCGCCATGATCGGGACGGGCCGTACGGCCATGGGGATCGTGCAGTTCGCCGACCTCGGCCCCTCCTCCGTGGTCGTCGTACCCGCGGCCGCGGGAGGCATCGGCACGCTCCTCGTGCAGTACGCGCGCAACGTGGGCGCGACCGTGGTGGGCCTGGCGGGCGGCCCGGAGAAGGTGGCGCGGGCCCGCGCGAACGGCGCCGATCCGGCCGTCGACTACACCGATCCCGGCTGGCCGGAGAAGGTCCGCGCGCACCTCGGCGGCCGGGCGGCGACCGTCGTGCTCGACGGCGTCGGCGGCGACGTGGCCCGGGAGGCCGTCGGACTGCTCGGCCCCGGCGGCCGGCACATCGTCTTCGGCTGGTCCGGGGCGGGCGTGCGCGACGGCTCCCCGTACCTCGTGGAAGGGGTGTCCGAGCGGGTGCTCGGCCCCGTGATGATGCGCAGGGCGGGCGGACCCGACCCCGTGCGGACCCTGGAACTGCGGGCCCTGGCCGAGGCGGCGGCCGGGCGGCTCGTCCCGGCCGTGACCCGTTTCCCCCTCGCCGAGGCGGCCTCGGCGCACCGGGCCCTGGAGGACAGGGCCACGATCGGGAAGGTGGTGCTGGAACCATGACCACGATCCGGCGGAACGCGCCCCGCGGAACGAAATCGCCCAAAGATGCGACTCGTTCCGTTCCATGGTCTTCTGGGCGAATGAGTGTCACCCGGACAGGTGAACCCGATGCGCCGGTGGGTCCCGATCCGCATCGCTGGTGGGCGCTGGTGGTCATCGCGCTCGCCCAGCTGATGGTGGTGCTGGACGCGACGATCGTGAACATCGCGCTCCCGTCCGCTCAGCGCGCTCTCGGCATGTCGGACGGCAACCGGCAGTGGGTCATCACGGCCTACACGCTGGCCTTCGGCGGCCTGCTGCTGCTCGGCGGCCGCATCGCCGACCTCGTCGGGCGCAAACGCACCTTCGTCATCGGCCTGATCGGCTTCGCGGTGGCGTCGGGCCTCGGCGGCGCGGCCACCACGTCCGGCATGCTGTTCGGCGCCCGCGCCCTCCAGGGCGCCTTCGCCGCCCTGCTCGCGCCCTCGGCGCTGTCCCTGCTGACCACGACCTTCACCGATCCCAAGGAGCGCGGCAAGGCGTTCGGCATCTACGGCGCGCTGGCGGGCTCGGGCGCGGCGATCGGCTTCATCGTGGGCGGTCTGCTGACGGAGTACCTGAACTGGCGCTGGTGCCTGTACGTGAACATCCCCATCGCGGTCATCGCGGTCTTCGGCGCGTTCGGGCTGCTGCGCGACCGGCCGGGACACAGGAACGTCCGGCTGGACGTGCCCGGCGCGGTGCTGGGCTGCGGCGGACTGGTGGCGATCGTCTACGGGGTCAGCGAGGCGGAGTCGCACGGGTGGTCGGACCCGCTGGTGCTGGGTCTCCTCGCGGGCGGGGCGGCACTGCTGGTGGTGTTCGTGTGGTGGCAGAACAGGGCGCCGAGCCCGCTGCTGCCGCTGCACATCGTCAAGGACCGCAACCGCGCCGGCTGCTTCCTGACGATGGGGCTCGCCGTCATCGGCATGTTCGGCGTGTTCCTGTTCATGACCTACTACCTACAGGTCGTCCTCGGGTACTCGCCGGTGAAGACCGGTCTCGCGTTCCTGCCGCTGACCGTCGCGATCATCATCGGTTCGACGCAGATCTCGGCCCGGCTGCTGCCCCACGTGGCCCCGCGCGTGCTGATGGTCCCGGGCATGATCCTGGCCGCCGGCGGCATGCTGTTCTTCACCCAGCTCACCGTGAACTCCGACTACGCGGGCGAGCTGCTGCCCGGTCTGCTCCTGCTGGGCCTCGGCATGGGCCTGACCTTCATGCCGGTCTTCGCCACCGCCACCGCGGGGGTCGCCCCGCAGGACGCGGGCGTGACCTCGGCGACGGTCAACACCTCGCAGCAGGTCGGCGGTTCGATCGGCACGGCGCTGCTGAACACCATCGCCACCACCAGCAGCGCCGCCTACATCACCGCGCACCTCCGCGATCCCGCGCAGAAGGCGCTGGTCGTCCGCGAGGGCACGGTCCACGGCTACACCGTGGCCATCTGGTGGGCCGCCGGGATCATGCTCCTGGCCGGGCTGGTCGCGGGACTCATGGTCACGGCCAGGCCTCCCCGGCACGCGCCGGCGGACGCGGCGGTCCCGGAGTCGGTGGCCTGACCGCCGGGCCCTTCGTTCCTGACCCGCCCCCGCCGCCTCAGTGGCGCCCCGCCACCCGGTCCGCGATCCGGGCCAGCCGGGAGGACTCCGGGCTGTGGGTGGCCGTCTCGCGGCGGTCGGCCGTGCGGTAGGTCGCGTACATGCCGTGGACACCGATCCAGCGGAAGGGCTCCGGTTCCCACTTGCGGACCTCGTGGCCGACCCAGGGCAGGCCGGTCAATTCGGTCGCGTCCGCCCCGCCGGAGTCCCGCAGCACGAGGTCGCGCAGGGTGCGGCCGGCGAGGTTCGTGGTGGCGACGCCGGAGCCGACGTAGCCGCCGGCCCAGCCGAGGCCCGTGGAACGGTCCAGGGTGACGGTGGCGCACCAGTCGCGCGGGACGCCGAGGACGCCCGACCAGGCGTGGGCGACCCGGACACCGGTCAGCGACGGGAAGAGGCGGACGAGGATCTCGTACAGGGCGTCGACGGTGGAGGCCTGGGTGCGGCCGTCGTTGTCGGTGCGCGAGCCGAAGCGGTACGGGACCCCGCGGCCGCCGAGCGCGATGCGGCCGTCGGCGGTGCGCTGGGCGTACATGTAGGCGTGCGCCATGTCGCCGAGCGTCTCGCGGCCCTCCCAGCCGATCCGCGCCCACTGGTCGTCGGTCAGCGGCTCAGTCGCGATCATGGAGGAGTTCATCGGCAGCCAGGTCCGCCGCTGGCCCTTGAGGTTCGCGGTGAAGCCCTCGGTGCAGCGCAGGACGTAGGGGGCGCGGACGGTGCCGTACGGGGTCACCGCGTGCTTCGGGCGGATCTCGGTCACCGGCGTCTGCTCGTGGATCGTGACGCCGAGCGCCTCGACGGCCGCGGCGAGGCCCTTGACCAGCTTCACCGGGTGCAGCCGGGCCCCGTGCGGGGTCCAGGTCGAGCCCACCGCGTCCGCGATCCGGATCCGCTCGGCGGTCTCCTTCGCGCCGTACAGCTCGCGGTCCTTCTCGCCGAACGACAGCTCGTGCGCGTGGAAGTCCTTGAGCCGCGCGAGCTGGGCGGGCGTGTACGCCACCTCCAGGACGCCGCCCTGGTGGACGTCGGCCTCGATCCCCTCCTCGGCGGCCACCCGGACGACCTCGTCCACGGTGTCGTTCATGGCCCGCTGGAGCCGCCCGGCCGCCTCCTTGCCGTGCAGCCGCGCGTACCGGTCGCGGCCCGCGATGCCGTTGTAGAGCCAGCCCCCGTTGCGCCCCGAGGCGCCGTAGCCGCAGAACTTCTGCTCCAGGACGGTGACGCGCAGGGAGGGGGCCGCCTTCTTCAGGTAGTACGCGGTCCACAGTCCCGTGTAGCCGCCGCCGACCACGACGACGTCGGCACTCGCGTCGCCGGGCAGCGGCTCCCGGGGCGCGGGCAGGCCGTCGTCCGCGTACCAGAAGGAGACGCCACCGTTCACGACATTGCCCACCGAGCTGCTCATGACGGGACGCTAACTCCGGAAAGTGCCGGCTGTCTCCTTCGGATTCCATGCTTTTCCGCGCCCCCTGGTCAACGGATAACAGGCCAGACCGAGGAGGACGGAGGTGAAATGCCCGAGATCGGTGAAGGTCCGCCCGGTCACGAAAGGAATGCCGTACAGCGCCAGAACCGCCGCCAGATACAGATAGCGCCAGGGCGCCGCGATCCGGTAGGTGAGCACGCCGACCACTCCCGCCAGCGCGTAGCTCACCCCGACGTCGAGGGTGTCGGCCGCGGAGTGCGGCGCCATGCCGTGCTTGATCGCCCAGAGCAGCGCACCCTCGCTGACCAGCGTCGACAGGACGTGCGCGGTCGCGTTGACCGCGAGCCAGCGGGCCGTTCCCAGCCAGCGTTCGGCCGGTGCCTGGAAGACGGTGTAGAGAACGGCGTACGGGATCCAGTGCCCGCCGTCGATCCACATCGCGCTCGCGAACAGCACCCGCACCGGATTGTTCGACAGTTCGTGGATGTTCGTCGAGCGCTGTCGCAGGAAGTCCTCTTCGAAATCCGGGGACATGTGGTGCAGGGCCACGGTGGTGACGAAGAGAATCGCCAGCCAGACATAGGTGCCCGGCGCGCCGCGCACATACATCCACACCCTGTGGAAGAACCGCTCACCTCGCATGACCCGCCTCATCCATGCCGGTAGTGTCCCTTATCCGCGATCGGCATTCCGGACGATCCGCCCGCGCCGGGGGAGCCTGCGGCACGACGGCGGACCGGGCCCGGCCGTACGGGCGGCCGCGGCGCCCCCTACCCTCGGCCCATGATCCGTATCGCGACCCCCGACGACGTCCCCGTCATCCACACCCTGATCCGTGAGCTCGCCGAGTACGAGAAAGCCCTGGAAGAGGCGCGGGCGACACCGGAGCAGCTGCACGAGGCGCTGTTCGGGGAGAATCCGGCCGCGTACGCGCACATCGCCCAGGACGACGCCACGGGCGAACCGGTCGGCTTCTCGGTGTGGTTCCTGAACTTCTCGACCTGGCGCGGCGTCCACGGCATCTACCTGGAGGACCTGTACGTACGCCCCTCGGCGCGCGGCGGCGGCCACGGCAGGGCGCTGCTCACGGAACTCGCGCGGATCTGCGTCGACCGCGGCTACCAGCGCCTGGAGTGGTCCGTCCTGAACTGGAACCGGCCCGCGATCGGCTTCTACGAGTCGCTCGGCGCGCGCCCGCAGGACGAGTGGACGGTGTACCGGCTGACGGACGAGGCACTGGAGTCCCTCGGCAAGCGCGGCTGAGGCACGAAGGCCCGGCGCTTCCCGGGACGGGACGACCACGGCACCGCGTCCACGCGGCCGGCACTCGACGCCTCCCCCGCGTCCGTCGAACACGGAAGCCCGGCCCGGACACCGTCCGGGCCGGGCTCCGGGCCGAGCCCCCTGTCGGATGCGAACCGACGACCTACGCGTCACGAGCTGTCCGGGCTCCTTCCGCGGCGGTCCGGGGACGCCCGGCAACGCGTTCCGCGGTTCGCCCCGAGCCCGACGACGCGGCCCCGAGCCTCACGACGCGGCAGTACAACCAAAAGGGGAGGTCAGCGGTCTCACGCGTGTCCGGCACCCGCCTGCCGGCCGCTCTGTCAGCGACAGGCGTGGTCGTACGACTGCCTGTCCGCGCCCTCCCCAGGAGTCCCATGCGCCTCAAGCAGGTCTCGCTCGCGGCGGCGATATCCGTCGTCGCAGGTCTGACCACCGCCACCGTCGGCCTCACCGGTCCTGCCGCCTGGGCCGACGGCGGCACCACGGCCGCGCTGCCGCTGTCGCACTACGCCCACATGGCGGTCGACGGCGCTCACCAACACCTCTTCTTCAGCCAGGGCTCCGGCACGACCGGCATCGTGGTGACCGACCTGTCCGGCAACCCCGTCACCACCATCGACGGCGAGCAGGGCGCCGACGGCCTCGCGCTGTCCGCCGACGGCAAGACGCTGTACGCGGCCCTCACTGACGGCGACGCGATCGCCGCCATCGACACGGCGACACTCACCGAGACCGGCCGCGTCGACACCGGCACCGGCAGCGCTCCGGTCTCCGTCGCCACGGCAGGCGGCAAGCTCTGGTACGGCTACACGGCCGACGACGGCAAGGGCACCGTCGGCTCGATGGACCCCTCCGCCGCCGACCCCGCGCCGACCCCGCAGCCCGTCATGCCGCACTGGTCGGCCGCCCCTCTTCTCAGCACGGGCGGCGGGGTGCTCGCGGTGCAGGACGCCCGGTCCTCCATGACCCACGTCGCCACCTACGACGTCTCCTCCGGGACCCCCTCCCCCAAGGTCGACATGGGCGTCAGCGGCGCCGCGTCGGGCCCCGTCCAGGTCACCGCGGACGGTACGAGACTGCTCGTTCCGCAGTCGACCGCCGTGTACGTGTACAGCACGGCGGACCTCAGCTCCGTCAAGCCCTACGTGTACTACACCGGCGGCGCCAACTCCTCCCCGAACTCCGTCGCGATCGACTCCGACGGCACGATCGCCCTCGGCAGCACCGCGGGCTCGGGCGCGGGCGCCTACGTCTACGCGGCCGACCAGATCGCCGAGAACCACTTCGCCTTCCCGGCCGGCACCGTCGCCGCCGACGGCCTCACCTGGGGCGCCGACGGCCGCACGCTCTACGCCGTCACCCAGGACAACGGGTCCTACGCCCTCGACGTCCTCGGCGACGCCAAGCTCACGGACACCGAGCTCTCCCTCGGCGCCCCGTCGCCGTACGCGATCCCCGCCCAGCGGTTCACGGTGAACGGAACGGTGGGCGGCCACGGCTTCGTCCCGGCCGGCGCCACGCTGAAGGTCACCCGCGACGGCACCGAACTGCCCGACGCCACGATCGGCGCGGACGGCTCCTTCGGCATCACCGACACCCGCCAGGACGAGGGCGGGTACACCTACGAGGTGTCCTACGCGGGCGACGCGACGCACCGGCCGGCGACCACCTCGCTGAAGGTGTGGGTGTCCAGGATCGGAACCACCGTCCCGTACCCGGAGTTCAGCTCGGCGACGCCGCACAAGGTGGCCTTCACCAGCACGGTCATGACCGACCTGAGCCGCGGCCCCTTCGCCCAGGGCGCCGCCGTCCAGGTGACCCGGGTGAACGAGGACACCCACGAGTCGACGCGGCTCCCCGCGGCCCCGCTCGACCCGGCCACCGGTCGGTTCACGGTCACGGACGACCCGGGGACGGCCGGATGGTTCACCTACCGCCTGTCGTTCGAGGGAGACACCACGCATCAGCCGGGTGCGAACGAGCTGAGCACCACCATCTCTCCCTACGCCCCGGTCCTCACGCTGAAGGCCCCCGCGACCGCCACGCGCGGCGCCGCGCTGAGCTTCGGCGCCCGGCTGGGCGACGGCCCGTACGGCAGTGGCAAGACGGTCACCGTGACCCGCACGGACGCGGGGCACACCACGACGCCCGTGACGTGGACGGCCCCCGTGGCCGCCGACGGCACGATCACCGTCAAGGACACCCCCTCCATCGGCGGCGCCAACACCTACACGGTCGGCTACGCGGGCGACACCAGCCACCGGGCGGCCACCGCCTCCGCGACCGTCCAGGTCTCGCGCGCCACGACGAGCCTGTCCGTGGCCGCCAACGCCTCGACCTACGCGTACGGCGCGACGGCCACCGTCACCGCCCACCTGGGCACCACGTACAACGGCCGTACGGTCTCGCTCTACGCCACGCCCTCCGGCGGCAAGAAGACGCTGGTCAAGACGGGCACCGTGGACAGCAAGGGCAACCTGACGGCCACGTACAAGCTCGTCGGCAACACGACGTTCACCGCGTCCTACGCGGGCGACCACCGCTACGCCCCGGCCACGGCCACCCGCGCCGTGAGCGGCCAGGCGAAGGTCGCGCAGACCCTGAGCGGCTACTACACGACCACCACGTACAGCGGCACCACCTACCGCGTCTACCACCACACGGTGCGACCGACGGTGACCACGACCGTGTCGCCGAACAAGTCCGGCCAGTGCGTGCACTTCCAGGTCCAGCAGTACTACAGCGGTGCCTGGCACACGCTCAGCACCTCGGGCTGCTTCACGCTCGGCTCCAAGAGCTCCGTGGCGGCACGGCTGAGCCTCTCCCACGCGGTCAACCAGAAATTCCGGGTGCGCTCGGAATACGTCCACAGCTCGAAGGACACCACCAACGTGAGCACGTGGGGCGGCTGGCAGTACCTGACGGTCAGGACCTGAGCACCTGGGCCCACAGGGTCTGGACCGGCTGCCCGGCAAGCTGTCCGGGCGCGGCCCGCTCCCGCGCCCGCCGCCGCATCCGCTGAACGCGAAAGCCCGGCCCGGACACCGTCCGGGCCGGGCTTTCCGCCGAGCCCCCTGTCGGATGCGAACCGACGACCTACGCATTACAAGCTGTCCGGGCTTGTTCCGTGGCGGTCCGGAGACATCCGACAACGGGCTCGCGTTGCAGGTCAGACGCCGTGCCAGACGTCTACGGACGAGCGCGTACCGCACCGGATTGAGCAGCAATCGAGACTAGGACTGAGACTGCAAGTACCAGCATGCGGCCTGACTTCCGCGGACGAGTACCCTGGCGAGGGCGGCGTCAGCGGGGCGAAGGGTACTCAGCTCCGCCTGAGCCGACGCTCATTGTGCGCAATTGCCCAGGCCATCCGTGCCGTTCCTTCGCCGTGGCGGTCACCGAGGTCCCGGTAGACGGTGGCGGCCTGAGTATGGGCCTCGATGGCCTCCTCGAACCGCCGCACTCCATACAAGGCGCCACCGAGGTTGTTCAGCGCCTGGCCTTCGCCGTGGCGGTCACCGAGCTCCCGGTAGACGGTGGCGGCCTGAGTATGGGCCTCGATGGCCTCCTCGAACCGCCGCACCTCCCGCAAGGGGAGGCCGAGGTTGTTCAGCGCCGCGCCTTCGCGGTGGCGGTCGCCGAGCTCCCGGTAGACGGTGGCGGCCTGAGTATGGGCCTCGATGGCCTCCTCGAACCGCCGCACTCCCTGCAGGGCGTTGCCGAGGTTGTTCAGCGCCGCGCCTTCGCCGTGGCGGTCACCGAACTCCCGGCAGATAGCCAGGGCGGTGGTGGTGAGGGTGATCGAGTCGTCGAAGTAGCGGCGGTAGTCGAGGTATCGGACGAGGGTGAAGGCGAGAGAAGTGGCGGTGGAGGGGTGGCCGAGGGCTGGTGCGGCGGTGGCGGTGGCGGTCAGGTTGGCGTGTTCGGTGTCCAGCCATTGCAGGGCGGCAGCGCGGTCCGGGAAGTGGGGGGCGCGGGGGCCGGAAAGGGTGTCCAGGTGGGTGTCAGCGGCTTGGGTGGTCTCTTGGTAGTGGGTGAACAGGCGAGTACGGGCGCTGTCGCGTTGGTCGGTGGTGGCGTGGGTGTGACCGTGCTCGTCGGCGTACAGGCGGACCAGGTCGTGCATCCGCCAGCGGCCCCAGGCCAGAGCCGGTTCGATCAGGTGGGCTTCGGCGAGGTACTGCAGGAGTTCCTCGGCCTGGTCGGGGCTGGTCGGGGCAAGGTGGACGGTGGCATCGGTGGACAGGTCGGGGCCTGGGTTGAGGGGCAGCAGACGAAACAGCCGGGCCTGGTCGGGGGTGAGGTGCTGATAGGACAGGTCGAAGGCGGCGCGCACCGCGCGGTCGGGGCGGGCGAGCTTGTCCAGCCGGGTGTGTTCGGCCTGCAGCGCTGCGGCCAGGGACGCGGCGGGCCGGGTGGGGGCGGCGGCCAGGACTGCGGCAGCGATGCGCAGCGCGAGTGGCAGGCCTGCGCACAGCCGGGCGATCGTGGCAGCCGCTTCGGCATCGTCGGTGAAGCGGGTGTCATGGTGGCCGCGGGCGTGGCGCAGTGCCTGGTCGAGCACGGCGATGGAGGCGGTTCCGTCGAGGGTGTCGAGGTCGTGAAGGCGGGCGTCGAGGCCATCGAGGGTGTGGCGGGAGGTGACCAGGGCGGCGGTGGTGCCGTCGGTGGGCAGCAGCGGGGCGGCCTGGCCGGTGGTGGAGGCGTTGTCGATCACCACGAGGATGCGCCGGTTCTCGTTGGCGTAGGCGGCCAGCACGCTGCGGTACAGCCGCTGTCGGTCCTCCAGACCGCCCGGGATGTGCTCGCCGGGAATGGCCAGGGCACGCAGCAGTCCTTCCAGGGCCCTCTCCGGGGAGAGGCAGCGTTCGGGGTCGTAGCCGGCGAGGTCGGTGAACAGCACCCCGCCGGGAAACCAGTCCGACTGTTTCAGGGCCTGGGCGGCGGTCTGGACGGCGAGCTCGGTCTTACCGATGCCGGCCAGTCCCGACACCGCGCTCACCAACACCGTGCGCTGCCCGCCCGCCCCGTCAGTGACGGGGGCCAGTTCCTCCAGCAGTTGCTCGACGTGCGTGTCCCGGCCGGTGAAGGCAGAGGCTGGGGCGGGCAGCCCGGACAGCGCCGCCGTGATGGTCGGCGGCAGTTGCACGGTGATGTCCCGGCCCTGGATGACCGCGTGGAAGGAGATCCCGCCGGTGATCGTGTTGCTGGTCGCGCCGCCCGTGCGGTCGTCGCTCACGCTGGTCACCGCGTGGAGTCGGATGTGCTGTCGCCCGGAGCGCCGAGGGAGGGCGGGGGCGGGGTGGTGAAGGTCAGGTTGGAGAAGTCCCGGCCCTGGAGGACTGGCCCGTTCTGGGTACCGCCGCTGATGGTGTTCGTCACCGCCCCGTCCCCGGTGCGCACCAGTTTGGCCTGCTCCTGCCAGGCCGTGAGATGGGTACGGAAGTCCTCATCCACCGCGGCCCGCACCGCCAGCGCCGTGCTCAGCGCCTGCGCCCGGCCCTGATCGCCCGAATCTGTGGCAAGACGCATCAGTTCCGCCTCCCCGGAGCTGACCGCCGGGGCCTGCCCGCCGTCACCCCGGCCAAACGGGCGCCGCACCAGCGCACTCAGCCCCGCCCAAGCCTGCCGGCCGACCTCCCCACCAGCCCCACCAGCCAGCGCCACCAGCAGCCCCACCGATACCGGATCCATCCCCCACCATCCTCGCCTTGCGCAATCAGACACTTGCACTCAGCGACGAACAGAAGAGGCAGACGGTTCCCACCCACACAGTCGAGGCCAGAACTGAGACTGGGGACCGCCGCGCGGCCCGCGCCTGCGCCCGCCGCCGCATCCGATAAAAGCAAAAGCCCAGCTCAGAAACCGTCTGAGCTGGGCTCACAAGGGAGCCCCCTGTCGGATTCGAACCGACGACCTACGCATTACAAGTGCGTTGCTCTGGCCATCTGAGCTAAGGAGGCCTGCCGCGAGCGCAAGGCGTGCGTGCCCGTGCAGTGTACCCACGTCCCAGCGGGGACCCGTCGAGAGTTTCCGCGAACTTCACTGGCGCCCGGGTGCTGACAGAACACATGAACGCCAGGTAGCGTCCTGACCCAGTTCACTCACATGGACTACACCACTATGGGCGTTTCATAGTGGATCACCACCTTTACAACGGATCGTCCGGCACGTTCCTGCCGGTGAAGGGGGCCCATCACCATGGCCACTGTCTCGTTCGACAAGGCGACCCGGATCTACCCGGGTTCCGAGAAGCCCGCCGTCGACGCCCTCGAGATCGACATCGCGGACGGCGAGTTCCTCGTCCTCGTCGGTCCCTCCGGCTGCGGCAAGTCCACCTCGCTCCGCATGCTCGCGGGGCTCGAGGACGTGAACGGCGGCGCCATCCGCATCGGCGACCGCGACGTCACGCACCTGCCGCCCAAGGACCGGGACATCGCGATGGTGTTCCAGAACTACGCGCTGTACCCGCACATGACCGTCGCCGACAACATGGGCTTCGCGCTCAAGATCGCCGGCGTCAACAAGGCCGAGATCCGCCAGAAGGTCGAGGACGCGGCGAAGATCCTCGACCTCACCGAGTACCTCGGCCGCAAGCCGAAGGCCCTCTCCGGCGGTCAGCGCCAGCGCGTCGCCATGGGCCGCGCCATCGTGCGCGAGCCCCAGGTCTTCCTCATGGACGAGCCGCTGTCGAACCTGGACGCCAAGCTCCGTGTCTCGACGCGTACGCAGATCGCCTCGCTCCAGCGCCGCCTCGGCATCACCACGGTGTACGTCACCCACGACCAGGTCGAGGCCATGACCATGGGCGACCGCGTGGCCGTGCTCAAGGACGGTCTGCTCCAGCAGGTCGACTCACCGCGCAACATGTACGACCGCCCGGCCAACCTCTTCGTCGCCGGCTTCATCGGCTCCCCCGCCATGAACCTGATCGAGGTCCCGATCACCGACGGCGGCGTGAAGTTCGGCAACAGCGTCGTCCCGGTCAACCGCGAGGCCCTCACGGCCGCCGCCGACAAGGGCGACCGCACGGTCACCGTCGGCGTGCGCCCCGAGCACTTCGACGTCGTCGAGCACAACGGCGAGGCCGCGAAGTCGCTGTCCAAGGACACCGAGGACGCTCCGGCGGGCCTGGCCGTCTCCGTGAACGTCGTCGAGGAGCTCGGCGCCGACGGTTACGTCTACGGCTCCGTCAAGGTCGGCGACGAGCACAAGGACCTCGTCGTCCGCGTCAGCGGCCGTGCCGTCCCGGACAAGGGCGCCACGCTGCACGTCGTGCCGCGTCCGGGCGAGATCCACGTGTTCTCCACCTCGACGGGCGAGCGCCTGTCCGACTGACGTCCGCGTCATCCGGGCGGGAGCGCATCCCCCCGTAAGGGGTTAATTCACCCAGGTTGACGAAGAGGGCCCCGCGGTAAGCCGCGGGGCCCTCTTCGCTGTCGACAAATACCCCGGCAGACCGGTCATTTCGATCCCCGTACGATCCCCGCGCGTCAACACGCCACCCTGAAAAGCCTGTTCACCCGTCCCTCGAACCGGTGACTAAATGTCGCCAAATCATCACCCCGCGCTACCCTCACTCGCGTGAAGCACTCCACCACTAACCAGCGGCCCCGGCGCGGCCGTGGCCCGGCCCGCCAGATCGGCCGCACCCTCGCCCTCGTTCTGCCTGTCGTCCTGGTGCTCTCCGGGACCCTCGCGGTCACCCAAGTCAACTGGTCGGGGAACCCCTCGAGCTCGGTGCTCACCGCGTCCTCCGAGGAGGTCTCGACGCGGGCCGTCTCCCGCGCCCCGCAGGACGTCCTGCGCGACA
Organism: Streptomyces populi; assembly: GCF_002911015.1. Classification (GTDB taxonomy): domain Bacteria; phylum Actinomycetota; class Actinomycetes; order Streptomycetales; family Streptomycetaceae; genus Streptomyces; species Streptomyces populi. The sequence goes on along the minus strand of NZ_KZ626933.1, from coordinate 5,435 downwards.
AGCTGCTCCTGGAGCTGCAGGAGAAGAACCCGGGCGTGGCCCTCACCCACCTCCAGCAGGCCGTGAACGGCCGCCCGTCGCTCGCGAAGCACTGCGCCTCCATCGCCCGCTCCCTGGGCCGCGCCGCGGTCCGCGCGTACGGGCCGACGCGCGCCCAGTCCTTCGCCCGGCCCGTCTGCGACACGGCGTTCGCCTCGGGGGTCGCGGCCAGCCACCTCTGAGGCCACCGCGCCCGGGTCCGTACCCGGGCCGCGCCCCGGCGCCCCTCGGAGACCACGGCTCTCCGAGGGGCACGGCCCTTCACGGCCGCCCACCGCTCTCCGGCGACAGCCGGCCGAGGGGCGGTCGCCGCAGGAAACCCGCGCGCGGAGAGCGCCACGTACAGTTCGGACATGACCGATCCGAACGCCGCGTCGCGCCCCGTCCAAGCCGTCGTCCTGGCCGGCGGCCAGGGTTCCCGGCTGCGCCCCTACACCGACGACCGGCCCAAGCCGATGGTCGAGATCCCCGGCACCGGGACACCGATCATCGGCCATCAGCTGACCTGGCTCGCCGAAGAGGGCGTGACCGACGTCGTCGTCTCCTGCGGCCACCTCGCCGACGTCCTGCAGAAGTGGCTCGACTCGGCCGATCTCCCGCTGAACGTCACGACGGTCGTCGAGACGGAGCCCCTCGGCCGCGGCGGCGGCCTCAAGTACGCCGCCGCGCACCTGCCGCACCCCGACCTGCCCTGGTACGCGACGAACGGTGACATCTGGACCCGTTTCTCGCTGCGCGACATGGCGGACTTCCACACCGAGCGCGACGCGGTCGCCACGCTCGCCCTGGCCCGTCCGCGCATCCCGTGGGGCGCCGTCAAGACGGACGGCTTCGGTCACATCACGGACTTCATCGAGGCCCCGCCCTCCACGTTCGAGATCAACGCGGGCGTCTACGTCTTCTCGCCCGAGTTCACCGACATGCTCCCCGAGCGCGGTGACCACGAGCGCACCACGTTCCCGCGCCTGGCCCGCGAACGCCGCCTGTCCGGTTTCCCGATCCCGCAGGGTGCCTACTGGCGTGCCATTGACACCGCCAAGGACCTCACGGAGGCGGCGAAGGAGCTCGCGGCCCTGGGCCGCTAGGACTCCTCCGGACCGATCCGCCGCTCCTCCTCCGGCCCGATCCGCCGAACAGGCCCTGGAGGCCGCCCTCACGGCCTCACGAGGGCGCCCACGCGCGACGCCATGACGGTGGGGCCCCGCAACTCCTGTTGCGGGGCCCCACCGTCATGGCGTCCGGCCGAGGGGGCCGTCCGCGCGTGGGCGCTGTCTCAGCCCAGCAGGCCGCCCACCAGGCCCGGCTGGCCGGTCGACGAACTCCCGCCGGAGGTCCCGCTCCCGGTGCCCGTGCCGCCGGTTCCGCTCGTGCCCCCGCTGCCGCCGCTGCCGCTGCCGCCGGTCGACGTGCCGCCGCTGCCGGAGGGGCCCGCGGAGGTGCTCGGGGCCCGGCCAACCGGCGCGGACTGCTGCGGCGGGGCCTGACCGCTGTCCTGGGGCCGGCTGGGCTGCTGCTGCCCGCTGCCGGACGGCCCGCCGGCCTCCTGGGTCGCGCCCGGCGTACCGGCCGTGTGCGACGGGGTCGCGGAGCTGCTGTGAGTGGGCGGGACCGAGGCCGAGGGGGTGGCCTTCCGGTGCCGCTCGCCGGGCGTCTCCGGGAGCGGGGAGCCGGGCAGCTCGTTGCGCGGGGCCTCGCCCGGACCGGGGACGACGATCCGGCTGGAGTCGCGGACGGCGCCGCCGAGGAGCGAACCGATCAGCAGGGTCAGCCCGATGACGACGGCCGTGAGCAGAGCACCGCGCCGCAGCACACGGGCGCGCAGGTCCCAGATGTCGGCGCGCGGCCCGAGGGTCCGCCAGGCCTCGCTGGAGAGCCGTCCGTCGGCGGAGTACACCGGGGCACCCGCGATGACCAGCGGGGACCAGGCGGCGAGGATGATGATGTCGGGCGCGGCGTAGACCGGCACCGTCTTCCAGCTGACGGTGACGATGAGCGCCGCCGACAGCATCGCCCCGACGGCGGCCGCCACCCGCTGCCACAGCCCGAGGACGGTCAGGACGCCGACGATGACCTGGAAGAAGGCGATGACGAGTCCGGAGCCGATGGGGTGGTGGAGCGCGAACTGCCGCAGCGGCTCGGCGACTTCCCAGGGGTGCAGCGTGTTGAGCCACTTCACCATGGAGCCGCGCTTGCCGCCGTCGAAGTAGACGGGGTCGCAGAGCTTGCCCATGCCTGCGTAGACGGAGATGAAGCCGAGGAAGACGCGCAGCGGGAGCAGGACGACGCCGAGGTTCATCCGGCGCCCTGGGTGATAGGCGTGCCGGACCGAGTCGGAGCCGCGCCGCCTGACGGGGGCGGCCCCCGCCGTCTCGTCGAAACGGTCGTCCTCGTAGCCGTCGTCGTCCCCGAAGTCGCCGTCCGGGTAGGCGTGTTCGCCGTAGGGCGGCTCGCCGTACCGCGGTTCGTCGTAGGCGCTGCCCACGCCGCGCATCTGCGGCAGCAGCCGTTGCTCTTCGCCGAGGGGTGCGCGCTGGCTGCCGACGAGGGGCGTCTCGACCGTGTCGACGGCCGGACCGCCCGCGTAGCCGGGCTGTCCGCCGATCCGCGGGATGACCTGGGTCGAACCGGCGTCGCCGGCCGGCCTGGTGGGGTCATGGGCCACGCCCGCGCTCCGTGCGGCCTGGAGCAGGCGGTGGGCGCCGGTGTCGTCCGGCGCGGACTTCCCGCTCCAGACGACGGGCGCGCGGCGGCGGGCCCCGCCGGCCCCGCCCGCTCGGACCGGCGCGCCGGCGCCGGGGGAGCCCGGGTGCCGCGCGATGCGCGGGGACTGGCCCCGTGACGCACCCGCCAACTGGACGCGGAAGCTGGCATGGTTGACGATGACCTGCGCCGGATCGCTCGGCACCTTCACCATGCTCAGCGCGGGAGCGTCGTCGAATCCCGACGAGCGGTCCCCCGTGGGTGTGCGGGGTGTTCTGGTGTCCACACTCATCTAACCGAGTGACGTGTGGTTAGGACACTGCTTTGACCGCGCCCAACTGTCCGGACCCCGTCAAGATCGTCACCGGCACCCCGATCACACCACGAGGGCGACCGCCCTGACGCCCGTTCAGGCGCGTCGGCGCGCCGCCTCGTACAGCACGACTCCCGCCGCCACACCGGCGTTCAGCGACTCGGCGCCACCGGGCATCGGGATCCGCACCCGGAAGTCGCAGGTCTCGCCGACGAGCCGGGACAGGCCCTTGCCCTCGCTGCCGACGACGATGACGACGGGACCGCCCAGGGCCTCCAGTTCACCGACCTCGGTCTCACCGTCGGCGGCCAGACCGACCACCACGAGGCCGGCCTTCTTGTACGCCTCCAGGGCGCGCGTCAGGTTGGCGGCGCGCGCGACGGGCGTACGGGCGGCGGCACCGGCCGACGTCTTCCAGGCACCGGCGGTCATGCCGGCCGCGCGCCGCTCGGGCACGACGACGCCGTGGCCGCCGAAGGCGGAGGCGGAACGGACGACCGCTCCGAGGTTGCGCGGGTCGGTCACCCCGTCGAGGGCGACGATCAGCGGGTCCTCGCCCTCGTCGTACGCGGCGGCGGCGAGGTCCTCGGGGTGCGCGTACTCGTACGGCGGGACCTGGAGGACGAGACCCTGGTGGTTGAGCCCGTTGGTCATGCGGTCGAGCTCGGGGCGCGGGGCCTCCATCAGGTGGATGCCGCCGCGGTCCGCGACGAGCTGGAGCGCCTCGCGGACCCGCTCGTCGTTGTCGATGAACTGCTGGACGTAGAGCGTCGTCGCGGGGACGCCCTCGCGCAGCGCCTCGACGACGGGGTTGCGGCCGACGACCATCTCGGACGTGCCCTTGCCGCCGCGGCCGCGGGGCGCGGGACGGCGGACGGCCTGCTTCGCCTTGGCGTTGGCGACGCGGTTCTTCTTGTGGCCCTTGCGCATCTCGGCGGGCGGGGTCGGGCCCTTGCCCTCCAGGCCCCGGCGCCGCTGGCCGCCACTGCCGACCTGCGCGCCCTTCTTGCCGGACATGCGGCGGTTGTTAGCAGCCATGACCTACCTGTCTGTGAGACGTGCGTGCGTACGTATATGAAGTGTGCCGCCCGGAGGTCCGGGCGGCACAATCGATCAAGGCCGACCGGGGTCGGCCGGAATCGCCGGAGCGGGTGCTCAGCGCGGTCCGAGCGTCCAGCGCGGCCCCTGCGGGCTGTCCTCGATGACCAGGCCGGACTGGTTGAGCTGGTCGCGGATGGCGTCCGCGGCGGCCCAGTCCTTACGGGCGCGGGCGGCCTCGCGCTGGTCGAGGACCAGGTGGACGAGGGTGTCGACGACGCCGTGCAGATCGTCTCCGCGGTCGCCCTCCTCGGCCCACTGCGGGTCGAGCGGGTCGAGTCCGAGGACGCCGAGCATGGCCCGTACCTCGGCGAGGCGCGCCACGGCGGCTTCCTTGTCGTCGGCGGCCAGGGCGGAGTTCCCCTGGCGGACCGTCGTGTGCACGATGGCCAGCGCCTGCGGCACGCCCAGGTCGTCGTCCATCGCCTCGGCGAACGCGGGCGGCACCTCGGCGGCGGGCTCGACGACGCCCGCCTTCTCCACCACCCGCTGCACGAAGCCCTCGATGCGCGCGAACGCCGACTCGGCGTCGCGCAGGGCCTCCTTGCTGTACTCGATCATGGAGCGGTAGTGCGGGGTGCCGAGGTAGTAGCGCAGCACGATCGGGCGCCAGTCCTTGACCATCTTGGAGACGAGGACCGAGTTCCCGAGGGACTTCGACATCTTCTCGCCCTTGAGCGTGACCCAGGCGTTGTGCACCCAGTACGTCGCGAACTCGTCCCCGAAGGCCTTGGCCTGCGCGATCTCGTTCTCGTGGTGCGGGAAGATCAGGTCGAGCCCGCCGCCGTGGATGTCGAAGGCGCTGCCCAGGTACTTGTGGGCCATCGCGGAGCACTCCAGGTGCCAGCCCGGACGGCCGCGGCCCCAGGGCGTCTCCCAGCTCGGCTCGCCCGGCTTCACGGCCTTCCACATCGCGAAGTCGCGCGGGTCGCGCTTGCCCGTCTCCCCCTCGCCGGACGGCTGGAGCAGGTTGTCGAGCTCCTGGTTGGAGAGCTGAAGGTAGCCGTCGAACGACCGCACGTCGAAGTAGACGTTCCCGTCGGCCGCGTACGCGTGGCCGCGCTCGATGAGGCCGCGCATCATCTCGATCATCTCGGGGATGTGACCGGTGGCCCGGGGCTCGTACGTGGGCGGCAGGCAGCCGAGCACGTCGTAGCCGTCGTTGAAGGCGCGCTCGTTCTCGTAGCCGATGGACCACCAGGGGCGGCCCTCGGTGGCCGACTTGTTGATGATCTTGTCGTCGATGTCCGTGACGTTCCTGATGAACGTCACGTCGTAGCCGCGG
>NZ_KZ626932.1 GCF_002911015.1 Streptomyces populi | reverse complement strand
GGGGGATGCAATGAGTTCTCTCTCCGTCGGTCGTGCACTGCGTCGCGGGTTATGTGCCGGAGCCGTGGGGGCATTGGTCCTCACGGGGTTCGGAAGCGGGGCCGCCTTCGCCGTCGGTACGGCGCAGGGCGACGAACTGGCGATCCGGGCGCCGCGGGACACGGTGATCACGGCCGCTCCGGAGGGCGGTGCGGCACAGTACCGGTCACTGGCCATCGGTCTGACCCACTACGACCACGAGACCACCGTGACCGACGGACGGCTGACCGTCGACGTCTCCGGACTCGCCGGGGTCGCCGAGGTGGCCTGGCCCGACAACTGCGCCCCCGACGAAACCGGCACCGTCGCCGTGTGCGACATGGGAGACGTGCCGAACCGATACAGCCCGCAAGTGCAACTGAAGGTGCGGGCCACCGCCGAGGCCGGCGCCGGGGCGCAGGGCGCGATCGAGTACTCCGCCGAGGCCACCGGCGGCCCCGACGGCACGCTCGTCGCCCCGGGCGGCTCCACGAGGACCTTCGTCACCGTCGCTTCCGGCGCCGACCTCGGCGTCAGCGCCCCTCAGGACGTCACCGGGGTCGCGCCCGGCAGCAGCCTGACCGTGCCGTTCTCCGTCACCAACACCGGCAACGAGACCGCTCACGGCTTCAAGGTGTCGCTGTGGGCGACGTACGGCCTGGACGTCGCCACCCGCTATCCGCAGTGCACCTCCACCGGGCCGGGCAACGGCGGGTTCACGCACGTGACCTGCTCCTTCGACACCGACGTCCCGCCCGGCGCCACCGTGGAGCTGCCGGAGCCGTTGCGACTCGCCGTCACCGGCCACGCGCTGTACGAGCGGTTCGAGTACGGCGTCCAGCCCGCCGACGACACCGTGGTCGACCTCGACAGCTCGGACAACAACCGCACGTGGCACATCAATGCCGACAACACGGCCGACTTCAGCGTGAAGGGCACCAAGGTGAGCGGCGCGGCCGGTGACACCGTCACCACCGCCTTCCGCTTCGTCAACAACGGCCCGGCCTGGGCCGGCGACGTCACCTCCGGCGACCCGCTCGTAGCGATCGACTTCTACCTTCCGGAGGGCACCACCGCCACGTCCGTGCCCCGCACCTGCCGAACCACCTCGGCACCGGGCGACGTCCCGGGCGCCGTCCACTACGCCTGCACCCTGCCGACCTGGACCACGCCCGACCTGGACGTCGGCTTCCCGTTCGAGCTGCGCGTCGACCGGGTCGTCCCCGACGCGACGGGACGCGTCGTCGCACGCCCCTACTCCGGCGGCACGTCCCTGGCCTTCGACCCGGACGTCACGAACAACTCGGCCGAGGTGGTGGTCAACCCGTCCGTCTGACGGCCGTGAGGGGGCGGGCTGCGGCTCGCCCCCTTTTCCGTTTCCGTCCCGCCGCAGGACGGAGGAGGCCGGGCGCGGTCTCGCCGACGGTGAGCCGACTCCCCCTCAGATCACTTCGCGTGGAACCTCTCGGGCGCCTTCGTCGGGTTGCCGCCCGAGGGGAGTTCCTGGCCGGGGCAGCCGCTCAGCACCTTCTTCATGGCCGCCTTCTCGGCGCCGGTGACCCACAGTCCGTACTTCTTCTTCACCGCCACCTGCGCGGCGACGTAGGTGCAGCGGTACGCCTTGTTGGGCGGGAGCCAGGTCGCGGTGTCGCCGTCGCCCTTGCTGCGGTTGGCGCTCGCGCCGACCGCGCGGAGGTTGAGCGGGTCGTTGGCCAGAGCTATTCGCTTGCTCGCGTCCCAGTACTTGGCGCCCGTCTGCCAGGCGTCCGAGAGCGCGACGAGGTGGTCGATGTCGACCAGGCTGCGTCCACGGACGAAGGTGACCTCCTTGCCGCCGTACGGATCGGGGTCGAGGACCCCGCCCGACACCCTGCACTTGCCGTCGCTGAACTTCACGTCCTTCAGGTCCCGCTTGAGGATGTCGTCACGGGTGTCGCACCGGTTCGCGTCAGTGTCGGCCCAGGCCGTGCCGAACCGCTCCCTGCTGTAACCGGTCTTGGGCGCACGCCCCTTGACGGCCAGTGAGTCCACGGCGGCGAGGGCGGCGCCGCCGGCCGTCGTCCCCTGCGGCTCCGCCGAGCCCACGGCGTCCTTCTTGCAGCCGGTGGCACCGGCGCCGACGACGAGCACCACCAGCGCGGCAGCCGCCGCCCCACCTCTCAGACGCAGCACGACGCCCCTCCTCACCTGCCCGGTCCGCCCCGATCGGACGTGATTCCCGTCTGCCCAAGGTAACGGCCGCCATTCCATGGCCATACCAGTCATCAATGGGCAATAGGCGCACGCCGGGCGTATCGTCGATCGTGAGTCACCTCCGGAAGGAGCTCTGGATGGGCATCTTCGACAGGTTCAAGCACAATCAGGCTGCGCAGGACAAGGCAGCGGACATGTCCGACGCCGCCGAGAAGAAGGTCAACGAGAAGACCGGCGACAAGTACGCGGACAAGGTCGACGACGCGCAACGGAAGGCCGAAGGCGCGATGGGCATGGACCGCGACCGCGACCGGCCCCCACAGTCATAGCCGGAACGGTTCGAGAACCATCCCCCTCCAGCCCCACCGCGGCACACCCGCCGGGTGGGGCCGGTGCGATCGGGGCGAGGCCGTCCGGGCGCGGTCCCGGCACGAGCCGCAGCGCTCCCCGGACCCCCTCCTTCACGGGCCTCAGACCTTCCCGATCCCCAGGGTCGTCTCCGACGGCAGCAGTCCCGATCCCAGCACCGCGACCCAGAACTCACCGAGCAGGTCGGCGAGGCGGGTGACGGCTTCCGGGCCGAGCGAGAGCCAGGGAGCCGCGGCGAGACGGTCGGTGTGCTCCTCCACCCGGCGGCGCAGCTCGCGTCCGGCCTCCGTGGCGACGCCGTCCCCGTCGACCAGGCCCCGGGCGGCCAGACGACTCCTGGCCGCGGCCCACTCCCCGGGGCTCCAGCCGCGGCTCTCGAAGCGCTCCACGGAGGCCGCGCCTATCGCCGCGAAGGAGACCAGCGACTCGGCCGGGTCCAGCCCCTCGACGAGCAGGGCCGCGAGGTGACCGTCGCCGCGGTGCTCACGCAGGATCGTCGCCGCGTGCCACAGCTGGAGGTGCGGGGCCGCTGGCCAGGGCAACTCGGCGTTGGCCGCGGCGAGCTGACGGCCGGAAGTGTCCGCGGCCTCGGCGGCGCGGCGGGCCAGGGCCGCGGCCTCGGCCAGCTCGGGAGCGTCGACACGATCGCCGAGGATCGCGCGGTAGACCCGGTCCACGGCCCGCTCCCGCGCGGCGAGCACCCGTTCCGGACTCGCCGTCCGCCAGGCGGAGGCGATGTGTTCGTCCACCATGCGCGGGCTGAAGCTGTAGAAGGCGGAGGCCACCCGTCGGCCGCCGACGGCCCCCAGCGGCGCCGCGCGGTAGGGGAAGTAGCTGGGCCAGCGCTCCTCGGTCGCGTACCCGAGCACCGCCGCCTCCTCGAAGGCCTCCGGCGCGTAGTACAGCACCGCGTGCAGGGGCTCCAGCAGATGCCAGAGCTGACGCACCCGCCCGAGGCCGACACCCGTCTCCTCCGACGCCGCGCCTCCACCCTTCGCCTTCGCCCCCGCCTCGACGGCCCCGCTCGTCCCGCTCACGTTCCCGGACATGACTCCACCCCTCGCCACGTATCGACACCGCACAACTTGACACTGACAAGATTGCACCGGCAACCCGAACTTGTCAACGACTAGATTCGGCGTACGCTGCTGTCATGAATCCCGCGAAGGCCGGCCCGGCCTCCGAGAAGACCGACGGCTCGGCTTCCGAGAAGGCCGACGGCCCGGTTCCCGAGAAAACCGGCGGTCCGGTTCCCGAGAAGACCGGCGGCCCCGCGCGCCCGTACCACCACGGGGACCTGCGCCGCGCCATCCTCGGCGCCGCCCTCGACGTCATCGCCGCCGAGGGGCCCTCAGCGGTGAGCCTGCGCGACCTGGCCCGCCGCGCGGGCGTCTCGCACGCCGCCCCGGCACACCACTTCAAGGACCGCGTCGGCCTGCTCACGGCCATCGCGGCCGAGGGCTTCGGACTCCTGGCGACCGCGCTCGACGACGCCGGGGACCTGCGCGACGCGGGCGTCCGCTACGTACGCTTCGCACGGGAGCACCCCGCACACTTCCAGGTCATGTTCGCCCCGGAACTGCTCCGCGCGAACGACCTGGAGCTCACGACGGCCCGGACGCTCGCCGGAGGGCGGCTGCGGGCCGCCGTGTCCGCGGTCCCCGCTGAGGGCCGCGGCCCCGACGCCCGCCTCGCCGGCATCGCCGCCTGGTCCCTCGCCCACGGCTTCGCCACGCTCCTGATCAGCCACAACCTGGACGGCCAGGTGGGCGGACAGGACCCCGACGAGGTCTTCCACGATCTGACGGGCATGCTGTTCCGCCCCGAGCAGCCCTGACCCACCCCTGCCCCACCCCTGAACCGCTCCCGAACCGCTCCCGGACCGCTCCTGAGAACGCGCGGGGGCCGGACCGCCGGACGTACCGGCGGCCCGGCCCCTTCACACCGCGCCCGGCCCTAGGACCCCAGGACCGAAGCCAGGAACTCACCGGTCCAGGCGAGCAGTTCACGGCCCACCAGCGGCCTTCCGCCGACCTTCGCGGTCTTCGGGCGCGGGACGAGGATCTGGTGGGACGTCGGCTTGATGACGGTCCCCGGGTACAGGCGCTTCAGGCGCAGCTCCTGCGACTCCCTCAACTCCACCGGCGCGAAGCGGACGTTGTTGCCCTGGAGGACGATCTCGCCCACCCCGCAGGCACGCGCGAGCATCCGCAGGCCCGCCACCAGGAGCAGGTTCTCGACCGGCTCCGGGAGCTTGCCGTAGCGGTCGACGAGCTCCTCCCGTACGGCCTTGACGTCCTCCTCCGTGTTCGCGGAGGCGATGGACCGGTACGCCTGGAGACGCAGCCGCTCGCCCGGCGCGTACTCGTGCGGGACGTGCGCGTCGACCGGAAGCTCGATCTTGACCTCCAGCGGCGGCTCCTCCTCCACACCGCCCTCCAGGGAGGCGCGGTAGTCCGCGACCGCCTCGCCCACCATGCGCACGTACAGGTCGAAGCCGACGCCCGCGATGTGGCCCGACTGCTCGCCGCCGAGGAGGTTGCCCGCGCCGCGGATCTCCAGGTCCTTCATCGCCACGTACATGCCCGCGCCCATCTCGGTGTGCTGGGCGATCGTCGCGAGACGTTCGTGGGCCGTCTCCGTGAGCGGCTTCTCCGGCGGGTACAGGAAGTAGGAGTAGCCGCGTTCCCGGCCGCGGCCGACCCGGCCGCGCAACTGGTGCAGCTGCGACAGGCCGAAGTTGTCGCCGCGCTCCACGATCAGCGTGTTGGCGTTCGAGATGTCGATGCCCGACTCGACGATCGTGGTGGAGACCAGCACGTCGAACTTCTTCTCCCAGAAGTCGACGACCACCTGCTCCAGCGCCTGCTCCGACATCTGGCCGTGCGCCGTGGCGATCCGCGCCTCGGGGACGATCTCCCGGAGGCGGGCGGCCGCCCGGTCGATGGACTCGACCCGGTTGTGGATGTAGAAGACCTGGCCCTCGCGCAGCAGTTCGCGGCGGATCGCCGCGCCGATCTGCTTCTCCTCGTACGGGCCGACGAAGGTCAGCACCGGGTGCCGCTCCTCCGGCGGGGTGGTGATCGTGGACATCTCCCGGATGCCCGTCACCGCCATCTCGAGCGTGCGGGGGATGGGGGTGGCGGACATCGTCAGGACGTCGACGTTGGCGCGGAGCTTCTTGAGCTGCTCCTTGTGCTCGACGCCGAAGCGCTGCTCCTCGTCGACGATGACCAGGCCGAGGTCCTTGAACTTCGTCTCCGAGGAGAACAGGCGGTGGGTGCCGATGACGAGGTCGACCGAGCCGTCGCGCAGCCCCTCCAGGACCGCCTTGGCCTCGGTCTCCGTCTGGAACCGGGACAGGGCGCGGACGTTCACCGGGAACTGCGAGTAGCGCTCGGAGAACGTGCCGAAGTGCTGCTGCACGAGCAGGGTCGTGGGGACCAGGACCGCGACCTGCTTGCCGTCCTGCACGGCCTTGAACGCGGCGCGGACCGCGATCTCCGTCTTGCCGTAGCCGACGTCGCCGCAGATCAGGCGGTCCATCGGGACCGTCTTCTCCATGTCCTCCTTGACCTCGGCGATCGTCGTGAGCTGGTCGGGCGTCTCCGCGTACGGGAACGCGTCCTCCAGCTCGCGCTGCCAGGGCGTGTCGGCGCCGAAGGCGTGGCCGGGGGCCGCCATGCGCGCCGAGTACAGCTTGATGAGGTCCGCGGCGATCTCCTTGACCGCCTTCTTGGCGCGCGCCTTGGTCTTGGTCCAGTCGGCACCGCCCAGACGGTGCAGCGTGGGGGCCTCGCCGCCGACGTACTTGGTGATCTGCTCCAGCTGGTCGGTGGGGATGTAGAGGCGGTCCCCGGGCTGGCCGCGCTTGGCGGGGGCGTACTCGACGACGAGGTACTCACGGGTCGCGGACTGGACCGTGCGCTGCACCATCTCGATGTAGCGGCCGACACCGTGCTGCTCGTGCACGATGTAGTCGCCGGTCTCCAGGGTCAGCGGGTCGATCGACTTGCGGCGGCGGGCCGGCATCCGGGCGCCGTCCTTGCCGGCCGCCTTCTGGCCGGAGAGGTCGGTCTCGGTCAGGACGGCGAGGCGCAGCGCCGGGTCGACGAAGCCGTAGTCGATGGAGCCGCACGCCACGTGCACGACGGAGGCGCCGATGTCGGTGAGGTCGGTGTCCAGGCGGGCGGCGATGCCCTCGCCGCCCAGCACCTCGACGGTGCGGGCTGCCGGGCCGTGCGCCTCGGTGACGTAGACGGTGCGCCAGCCGTCGGCCAGCCAGCCCTTCGTGTCGGCGAGCGCGCGGGCGGTGTCGCCGCGGTAGGTCTCGGGGGCGTGCATGCCCAGCTTGAGGGTGTCCCCCACCCCGCCGGCGAAGGAGTCGGTGAGTTCCCCGTCGGCGGCGAACGGCGACACCGACCACCACATCATGTCCAGCTCGCGCGCCCGGTCCCGGACGTCCGCGATGGACCACAGGGAGGCCGCGCCGACGTCGATGGGCGCCTCGCCGCCGCCGGCGGTCGCCGCCCAGGACGCCTGGAGGAACTCCTGCGAGGTCGCGACGAGGTCCGCGGCCCGGGTGCGTACCCGCTCGGGATCGCACACGACCGTCATCGCGCCCCCGGGCAGGACGTCGAGGAGCAGTTCCATGTCGTCGACGAGGACCGGGGCGAGCGATTCCATGCCCTCCACGGCGATGCCCTCGGCGATCTTGCCGAGGAGTTCGCCCAGCTCCGGATGGGCCTCGGCGAGGGCCTCGGCCCGCGCCCGGACGTCCTCGGTGAGCAGCAGTTCGCGGCAGGGCGGGGCCCACAGGCCATGTTCGGCGACCTCCAGCGAGCGCTGGTCCGCGATCTTGAAGTAGCGGATCTCCTCGACGTCGTCGCCCCAGAACTCCACCCGCAGCGGGTGCTCCTCGGTGGGCGGGAAGACGTCCAGGATGCCGCCGCGGACGGCGAACTCGCCGCGCTTCTCGACGAGTTCGACACGGGAGTACGCGGCTGCCGCGAGCGCCTCGACGGTCTCGCCCAGGTCGGCGCTCACGCCGGTGCGCAGGACGACGGGCTCCAGGTCGCCGAGGCCCTTGACCTGCGGCTGGAGGACCGAGCGGATGGGGGCCACGACGACGGACACCGGTCCGGTCTCGGGGTCGTCGGGGCGCGGGTGGGCCAGGCGGCGCAGGACGGCGAGGCGCCGGCCGACGGTGTCGGAGCGGGGCGAGAGCCGCTCGTGCGGCAGCGTCTCCCACGACGGGTACTCCGCCACGCCGTCCGGCGGGAGCAGGGAGCGCAGGGCCGCGGCCAGGTCCTCGGCCTCACGGCCGGTGGCCGTCACCGCCAGCACCGTGCGGCCGGTCTCGCGGGCGAGCGCGGCGACGGCGAAGGGGCGCGCCGCCGGTGGGCCGACCAGGTCGACGTGCATCCGGTTGCCGTCGGCGGCGGCCTTCACCGCCTCCGTGAGGGCGGCGTCCTTGACGACGGCGTCGAGCAGACCGTGCAGGCTCATGAAGGGCTTCCATCCCGGGGAGTGGGCAACGCGAGACGCCCGACACGTGGGACGGGCCGGGGGCATCCAGCCTACGACTCCGCGCCCGCCCGCGCGTGACCGTCCGCCGAGGGCCCCGGCCCGGCCCTGGGCGACCGGCCGCGCACCGGTCACCTCGGGCACACCGGATCTCCGGGCCCGACCGGGACACACGAGACGTCCCGGGGTCGGCACACCGAACCGCCGGCCGGCACCGGGGCGCATGACGGCCCCGACCGGATTCCGGCTCACCGCGCTCCGGAGCAGCCCCGAAACCCACCGCGTTCCCGGCCCGGCCCCACCGCGTTCCCGGCCCGGCCCCGGACGCACCGCGGGCCCGGTCCGAGGAGAGTGTGTCTCCTCGGACCGGGCCCGCAGGGCCACCGCGACCCCCGTGCGCGGTGGCCCCTGCGACCGTCCGACGGCTAGTCGGTGGCGATCGCGTTCAGTACGTTCATCCGGCCCGCCCGGAACGCCGGGATCAGGGCGGCGAACAGGCCCACGAAGGCCGAGCCGACGAAGACGGCGATGATGGTCGGCCAGGGGATCTCCAGGACGTTCAGTCCCTCCAGGGCGAGGAGCTTCTGGGCGGTCGCGCCCCAGCCCATGCCCAGGCCGAGGCCGAGCAGCGCGCCGAAGAGGGCGATGACCACCGACTCCATCCGGATCATGCGGCGCAGCTGGCGGCGCGAGAGGCCGATGGCCCGCATGAGACCGATCTCCCGGGTGCGCTCGACCACCGACAGGGCCAGGGTGTTCACCACACCGAGCACCGCGACGATGATCGCGAGGGCCAGCAGGCCGTAGATCAGGTTCAGGAGCTGCCCGATCTGGTCCTTCATGGCCTGCTTGTAGTCGGTCTGGTCGCGGACCTTGTACTGCGGGTAGTCGTGCAGGGAGGACTTCAGGGCCTTGTACGCGCTGTCCTGCTGTCCGTCCTTCGCCGAGGCGAAGACCATCTCGTCCAGGGGCATCTTGTCGGCCGGCACGTACTTGGCGAGCGTGGCGATGGAGATGTACTTCGAGCCCTTGTCGATGACCGCGTCGCTGCTGGTGATGGCGCGGACCGTCAGGTTCGCGGTGGCGCCGTCCTTGAAGGCGATCTTGATCTTCGACCCGAGGTGGATCTTGTGGTCCTTGGCGAACTTGTCGTGCACGGACATCGAGTCGGGCAGGTAGGCGTCCTTCAGGTCGCCGGCGACCGTCTTGGTCCGCAGGTCGGTGGCGTACGTCGGGTCGGCCGCGGTGATGTCCGTGCCCTTGAGCGTCTTGCCGTCGGGGGTGGTGTAGTCGCCCTCGGTGACCTTGTACTCGGTGACCCGGGCCAGTCCCGGGGTCTTCTTCACGGCCTGCGCGGCCTGCGGGGTGATGGGCTGACCGCCGTCGTTCTGGATGATGAAGTCCGTGCCGACGGTCTTGTCGAGCTCGTCGGTGGCGGAGGCGACCATGGAGGAGCCGACGACCGACAGGCAGGCGACCAGCGCGAGGCCGATCATGAGGGCGGCGCCCGTGGCGCCGGTGCGGCGCGGGTTGCGCAGGGCGTTGCGCTCGGCCATGCGTCCCACCGGGCCGAACATCCGCAGCAGGACCGCGCCGAGGACGCGCACCACGCCGCTCGCGAGCAGCGGGCCGATCACCACGAACCCGAGCAGGCTGAGCACCACGCCGAGCCCGAGCCACATCGAGCCCTCGCTCGCCTTGCTCGCGTCGGCGGCGAGGTAGAGGCCGAGGCCTCCGGCACCGGTGAGGACCAGGCCGAGCACGGCCCGTACGACTCCGGCCTTCGCGTCGGCGGGGGCGCCGGCGTCGCGCAGGGCGGCCATCGGGGAGACCTTGCCGGCGCGGCGGGCGGGCAGGTAGGCCGCCAGGACCGTGACGACGATGCCCAGCACCATGCCGACCACCGGGGTCGTCCAGGCCACCGTCAGGTCGTCGGTGGACAGGTTCATGCCGGTCATGCTCATGAGCTTCATCAGGCCGACGGCGATGCCGATGCCCGCGCCGACGCCGAGGACGGAGCCGAACGTGCCGAGGAGCAGTGCCTCGACCAGGACCGAACGGTTGACCTGCTTGCGGCTGGAGCCGATGGCCCGCATCAGACCGATCTCGCGGGTGCGCTGGGCGACCAGCATCGAGAAAGTGTTGATGATGAGGAAGATGCCGACCAGGAAGGCGATCCCGGCGAAGCCGAGCATCGCGTACTTCATGACGTCCAGGAAGCTGCCCACGTCCTTGCGGTTGGCGTCGGCGGTCTCCTTGGCGGTCTGCACCTTGTAGTGGCCGCCGGTCGCCGCCGCCACGTCCTGCTTCAGCCGGGCGTCGCTGACGCCCGCGGCGGCGGTGACGTTGACGTTGGTGTAGACGCCGGTCCGCCCGACGAGCGTCTTCTGGGCGGTCGGCGTGTCCAGGTAGAAGATGGCCGCGCCGGGGTTGGTGACGGTGAAGGTGGCGATGCCGGAGATCTTCGCGGTGTGGGTGCCGACCGCGTTGATCACACCGATCTCGTCGCCGAGCTTCAGGTGGTGCTTGTCGGCGGTGTCCTTGTCGACCATCACCTGGCCGGAGCCCTTGGGCGCCGCACCGGAGGTGACCTTCATCGTGCGGGCCTCGTTGGCGTTCCAGCTGCCGACGATGGTGGGCGCGCCGCTGGAGGGCGACAGGTTGTCCTTGTCGGCGTCGACGACGGTCACGGCGCTGGAGAAGACGGCGCCCTCGGCCGACTTCACGCCCGGCGCCTTGCGCACCTGGCCGAGCACGGAGGCGGGCATGACCGGGGGCCTGCCGTTGCCGGACGTCGTCTCACCGGTGTCCGAGGCGCTCTTCGCGCTCACGGTCACGTCGGAGGAGGTGGCCGCGAACAGCTTGTCGAACGTCGTGTTCATCGTGTCGCTGAAGACCAGCGTCCCGCAGACGAAGGCCACCGACAGCAGGACGGCGACGGCCGACAGGGCCATGCGTCCCTTGTGCGCGAAGAAGTTGCGCATCGAGGTCTTGAGGACGGTCATGACGTCCGCCCGCGGGAGTCGAAGTCCTTCATGCGGTCCAGGACCTGATCGGCCGTCGGCTGGTGCATCTCGTCGACGATCCTGCCGTCCGCGAGGTACAGCACACGGTCCGCGTACGAGGCCGCGACCGGGTCGTGGGTGACCATGACGATGGTCTGGCCGAGGTCGTCCACCGAGCGGCGCAGGAAGCCCAGCACCTCGGCGCCGGCCCGGGAGTCGAGGTTTCCGGTCGGCTCGTCGCCGAAGATGATCTCGGGGCGGGCCGCCAGCGCCCGCGCCACCGCGACGCGCTGCTGCTGGCCGCCGGAGAGCTGGGTCGGACGGTGCTTGAGCCGGTCCTTGAGCCCGACGGTCTCCACGACCTGGTTCAGCCAGGCCCGGTCGGGCTTGCGGCCCGCGATGTCCATCGGGAGCGTGATGTTCTCCAGGGCGTTCAGCGTCGGCAGCAGGTTGAACGCCTGGAAGATGAAGCCGATCCGGTCCCGGCGCAGCTGCGTGAGCTTCTTGTCCTTGAGCCCGGTGATCTCGGTCTCGTCGAGGAAGATCTGGCCGGAGGTGACGGTGTCGAGTCCGGCGAGGCAGTGCATCAGGGTGGACTTGCCGGACCCCGAGGGGCCCATGATCGCGGTGAACTGTCCCCGCGCGATGTCCACGTCGACCTGGTCGAGGGCGACCACGCGGGTCTCCCCCGACCCGTACGCCTTGACGACCTGTCGCGCCCGCGCGGCGACGGCCGTACGCCCTCCAGTGCCCTCGTGCCTGGGAATGCTTACAGCCGATGTCACGGTATGTCTCCTAAGTCGGCCGGCAGGGGGACCTGCCGGGCTTCGAAAGTCTGCGAGCGGGTGCGACGGGCCGCGGAGGTCCACGCTGTTCGGACGCGGTGCGTCGGCCACGTCGTCAAGTCTGCTGTCGGCGGGTGGTCGTACGCGCTGGTGCACGGCCCCGTCTTCTGCTGGGGAAAACCCCACCCCCGAAGGTGCGGTCCGTACGACCGGAGCGCGCCCCCGACGACGTAAGACCAGGTTAAGAACGGCTGCGGCCCGTCTCCTCCTCCGACGGGACGAACCCTCCCCGACCCCTGGTGCGGAGATCCCCCTAGGGGTTGTCCACCCTCCGGTGGACGACCCCTCAGGGTCGGCTCCACCCCCGGGCCCACCCAGCCTCCACCCTCCCCCGGCGTGAGGCTCAAGTGGGAAGCTGGCCCCGGCGGATAGGTGCAGGGGGAAGGAATCCCGTGGGCGAGGGGAACACCGGGACACCGGTCGTACAGGAGCACGTCACCGCGACGGACCGGGCCGAGACCCGGCGGCGGCGCGCCGTCGTCGCCGCGCTCATGCTGGCGATGGGGCTCGCCGCGCTCGACGCCACGATCGTGTCCACCGCCGTTCCGCAGATCGTCGGCGACCTCGGCGGGTTCTCGGTCTTCTCCTGGCTGTTCTCGGGCTACCTGCTGGCCGTCACGGTCACGCTCCCCGTCTACGGCAAGCTCTCCGACACCTTCGGCCGCAAACCGGTCCTCGTGACGGGCGCCGCGCTCTTCCTCCTCGGCTCGCTGCTCTGCGCCGGCGCCTGGAACATGGCCGCGCTCATCGCCTTCCGCATCGTGCAGGGGCTGGGCGGCGGCGCCCTCCAGGGCACCGTCCAGACGCTCGCCGCCGATCTGTACCCGCTCAGGGAACGCCCGAAGATCCAGGCCAGACTGTCCACCGTGTGGGCGACCTCGGCCGTCGCGGGTCCCGCGCTGGGCGGAGTCCTCGCGGCGTACGCGAACTGGCGGTGGATCTTCCTCGTCAACCTGCCGGTCGGCGCCCTCGCCCTGTGGCTGATCGCCCGTCATCTGCGCGAGCCCGAGCGGACCGTCCCGGACCGGCGGCCCCGGATCGACTGGGCGGGCGCCCTCGCGGTGTTCGCCTGCGGCGGCGTCCTGCTGACCGCGCTGGTGCAGGGCGGTGTCGCCTGGGACTGGCTCTCCGCCCCCTCGATCGCCCTGTTCACCACGGGAGCGTGCCTGCTCGCGGTCGTCGTGGCCGTGGAGCGGCGGGCCGCCGAACCGATCATCCCGGGCTGGGTGTGGCGCCGCCGGACGATCGCCGCGGTCAACCTGGCGCTCGGGGCCCTGGGGCTGCTCATGGTCGCGCCGACCGTCTTCCTGCCCACCTACGCGCAGGCGGTCCTCGGCCTCGCCCCGGTCGCCGCCGGATTCGTGCTCTCCGTGTGGACGTTGAGCTGGCCGGTGTCCGCGGCGCTCAGCCAGCACGTCTACCGCCGCATCGGCTTCCGGAACACCGCCATGCTCGGCATCGCCGCGGCGGCCCTGCTCCTGCTCGCCTTCCCCTTCCTGCCCGTCCCGGGCCGGGCGTGGCAGCCCGCCCTGCTGATGCTGCTGCTGGGCGGCGCGCTCGGGCTCTTCCAGCTCCCCCTGATCGTCGGTGTCCAGTCCACCGTCGGCTGGGCCGAGCGCGGCACGACCACCGCCTCCGTCCTGTTCTGCCGGCAGACCGGACAGACCCTCGGGGCCGCCCTGTTCGGCGCCGTCGCCAACGGGGTGCTGGCCGCGCGGCTCGGCGGCGCCGGGGACCTCGACGCGGTGACCCGCGCGCTGAACTCGGGCGCGCCGGACGGGGAGTTGCGGAGCGCGGTCGCCGACGCGGTCCACGCCGTCTATCTGGGCGCCGCCGGCGCGGCCGCCCTCGCCTTCCTGGTCCTGCTGTTCGTCGCGCCGCGCCGCTTCCCGGTCCTCGACGACCCCACGGACTGACCCCGGTGCCCGCTCCGGGACACCCGCTCCCCCACGGGAGGACCGGAGAACCTCCATGGCGGCTCCAGGGGAACTCCACAGGTAAACGCGGGTAACACCCCAGGTCACCGAAGTAAGCGCGTACCGACCGCCCAGTTCGGCGAAACGGTCGCGCGGCCCCGCTACCTACGAGTAGCGTGCGCGCTGCTCACCCCCCGCTCCCTGCGGTCCCACCCCGGACCCGAGCCACGCAAGGAGAACCGGGATGCCCGACCCGTTCTCGTCCCCCGAGTACCAAGGACCGCGCCGGCAGCAACCGCACCGACGCCCGTACCCGCCGTCCCCGTACCCGCCGTCCCCGTCACCACGAGCCCCCCTGTACCAGCCGTACCCGGCCCACCCGGAGGACCCCGGGCACCCCGCGTACCCGCCGCCCGGCCCGGCCTCCGACCCAGGCCCGGCCTCCGACCCCGGCCGGCTGACCTACCCCTGGCAGCCCCGGCCCCGGCCGGCCGATCCCCCGCCCCGGCGGATGCCCCGCCACCGGCCCCTCGGCCAGCACAGCGACATCAGGGTCCTGCGCGGCGCCTACCGCCGCCAGCGCCGCGTCGCGACCCTCACCGCCCTCGGCTACTTCACCCTCTTCCTGCTCCTGTCGGCCTTCGCGCCCTCGCTGATGACGAGCACGGTGTCCGGCGGACTGTCGACCGGTCTGCTGCTCGGCCTGCTCCAGGTCCCCGTCACCTGCCTCGCCATCGCCGTGTACGAGTACTCCGCGCGACGGCGCCTGGACCCGGTCGCGGACCGGATCCGCAGACAGAGCGAACTCGACGCGAGACGGGAGGCGGCACGATGACGGGATCCACCACCTCCGCGCAGACCATGTCGCTCGTGGCGTTCACCGCCGTCGCCACGACCACCCTGCTGCTGTGCGTGATGACCGGCCCGGACCGCGACGACCTGGACGAGTTCTACACCGGCTACGGATCGCTCTCGCCGATGCGCAACGGCCTCGCCATCGCCGGGGACTACATCTCGGCCGCGAGCGTGCTCGGCACCGGCGGCGTCATCGCGCTGGCCGGCTACGACGGCGTGGTCCTCGCCCTGAGCACGGCCCTGTCCCTGATGCTGCTGATGTTCCTGCTGGCCGAACCGCTGCGCAACGCCGGACGGTTCACCATGGGCGACGCGCTCGCGCGCCGCACGCCGGGCCGCGCCGTCCGCAACACGGCCTGCGCGGTCACCATCGTGGCGCTGCTGCCGCTGATGCTGGTCCAACTGGCGGGCGCGGGCGACCTGCTGGCGTTCATCCTCGGCTTCTCCAACGACTCCCTCAAGACCGGCTGCGTCATCGGCCTCGGCGCCCTGATGATCAGCTACGCGGCGATCGGCGGCATGAAGGGCACCGCCCTCATCCAGATCCTGAAGATCGTGATGCTGCTCGGCTCGGGCCTGGTGGTCGCCGTCCTCGTCCTCCACCGCTTCGACTGGAACCCCGGCACCCTGCTGGCCGCCGCGGCCGGCAACAGCGGAGTGGGCGACGCGTTCCTCCGCTCCGGCCTCCAGTTCGCGGGCGGTGCCAGCCCCCGCCTGGACATGATCACCTCGGAGCTGACGGTCGTCCTCGGCGGCGCCTGCCTCCCCCACATCACCATGCGCATGTACACCGCCGACAGCGCCCGCCAGGTACGCAGGTCGCTGTCCTGGGCGGTGCCGAGCGTGGCCCTGTTCGTCCTGATCGTCAGCGTCATCGGCTTCGGCGCCACGGCCCTGATCGGCCGCGAGGCGATCGCGGCGGCCGACCCCCAGGGCAACACCGCCTATCTGCTGGGCTCCCGGGCGGCCTTCGGCACCTCCGCCTCCACGGCCGAGACCCTCCTGTTCACCACCGTCACGACAGCGATCTTCCTGACCCTGCTCGCGTCCGTCGCCGGGATGATCCTGGCCTGCGCCAACTCCCTCGCCCACGACGTGTTCGCCCACAGCAAGCTCCTCCGCGGCCGACGCCGGGGCGACGAGCTCTCCCCGCGCCGCGAGATGCTCCTCGCCCGCGTCTCCGCGCTGGCGGTGGGGGTCCCCGCCATCCTGCTGTCCACCCTCGCCCAGCACCACAGCCTGCAGCCCCTGGTCACCCTCTCCTTCTGCATCGGCGCCTCCGCGATCGCGCCCGCGCTCGTCTACAGCCTCTTCTGGCGCCGCTACACCCGGGCCGGTCTGCTCGCCACCCTCATCGGCGGCACCCTCACCGTCCTCGTCCTCATGCCCGGCACCAACCTCGTCTCCGGCTCCCCCACCGCCGCGTTCCCGGACGCCGACTTCAACTGGTTCCCGTTCACCACGACCGGCATCGTGTCGATCCCGCTGGGGTTCGCCTACGGGTGGATCGGGACGGTGGCCTCGGGCCGCCGCAAGGCGGAGGAACAGCGCAGGCAGTACGAGGCGGTGGAGGGATGGATCCTGGCGGGGGCGAGACCGAGGGGCCGGTGAGAGCGGGCGAGCACCGAACGAGCGGTGGAACCGGGCGAGTCGGGTGGGCCGGGGGAGACCCGCCGCGGAGCGGCGAAGAGACACCGCGGAGCGGGGCTTCCCGCCGGGGCCCGGCTACTCCGCCGGGGCCTTCCCCGTGAGAGAGGTGAGACTGCTGCGTACGTGGTCCATGTGGGCCCGTACGTGCTCCCACCGCTCCCCGTGCTCCCGCAGCACCCGGTCGGTCTCCCGGGCGATCCGCTCCTCATGGACCCGGGCCTCGGCGACCAGCCCGGCCGCGCGCGCCGCCGCGTCCTCCTGCTGGTGCCGGTCCCACTCCTCCGCCTCCGCGAGGACCTGTTCGGCCCGGGCGAGCGACTCCCCGGCACGGGCCTCGCGTTCGAGCCGGTCGGCCTCGAAGGCGGCCTCTCGCTCGGCGACGGCCAGCTCGGCCTCCGCCCACCGCGCGGCGTGCTCCGCCTCCTGCCCGGCGGTCAGGGCCTTCGCCCGCCCCCGCACCTCGCGCAGCGCCGCGAGCACCTCCCCCCGGCTCTCCTTCACGTCCCGCCGCGCGGAGACCCGCACCTCGTCGGCCTCGGCACGCGCGCCGAGCAGCCGCTGCAAGGCCCACTCCTCCGCCGCGTCACGCACCTCCTCGGCGTACGCCTGCGCGGCTCCGCGCACGTCACGCCCCACCGCCTCGGCCGCCTCGGCCTCCGACCGGGCCTCCTGCCGGGCCTCCTCCAGCAGGGCCGCGGCCTCCTCCTCGCCGAGTTCGAAGATCCGCCGCGCCCGCTCGCCGAGCTCCTCGTACGTCTGCGGGGCGAGCCGCGTCACGGCCTCCCGCAGCCGTTCCGCCTCGGCCTCCATGTCCCTCGCCAGCACGGTGAGCCGGGCGGCCCGCTCCCAGGCGTCGTCACGGTCCCGGGAGAGCGCCGCGGTGTACGCGTCGACCTGTTCGGGACGGTAGCCGCGTCCCCGTACGGCCACGAAACCGTACGGCGACACCGGTGTGCTGCTCATCCTTGGACCCCTCTCCGCCCGACACACACGAAAAGACGATTTCGCGCACATCTTGATGGATCACGCGGAAGTGTTCATAACGCGACACTCCGCCCATCCATTCGGCCAGGGACAGGTCACGGACGAGTCATTTGAGATCAGCGGCGCCGGAACGGACGAAACGGATGAGGCGCCCGACCCGTGAACCGGGCCGAGCGCCTCATCCGTACCGCTGTCGTCCTGCCTCGTCCCGCCGTGCTCCGCGGGACCGTCAGACAGGCCCTAGAGCAGCCCGTCCCACATCTCCTCCAGCAGGACCGACCACCAGCTCTCCGGGGAGGCCAGTGCCGCCGGGTCGAGCGAGGCGAGCTGGGCCTGGAAGTCGACGGTCCAGCGGCCCGCCTGCTCCTGGCTGAGGCCGAACCGCAGCCGCCACATCCGCCCGAGCAGCGCCAGGCAGCGCGCGAACTCGGGCAGGCCGGTGTTCACGAACTGCGGCGGCACCGGAGCACCCCCGGGACCGGCCTCCACCGGCACGGCGACGATGTTCGCCGTGCCGTACTGGACGCAGATCGCCTTGCCGAAGTCGCTGCCCATGACGAGGTAGGAGCCCGCGTCCTGGGACGCCGCCACCCCGCGCTCCTGCGCCAGTTCGGCCAGCGTGGGCACCGGACGGCCCGGCTGGGCCTGCGCCCAGAAGAACGGCCCCATGTCGACCGGCAGCCCCGCCACGACCAGGACGTGCGCCACGATCGGCGGCACCCCCTGCCGCGACACGGCGGCCTGGTCGAACCGGAACATCCCCGGCCCGAACGCCGCCGCCAACTCCTGCGCGATCGCCTCCGGCGGGATCGGCGGCGCGGGCTGCACCGGCGGGATCGGCGCCCGCACCGGCGCCGGACGCGCCGGCCCGTCCGCCACCTGGTGCAACTCTCCCTGGTGCGCGAGGAGCTGGTGCATCCCCTGCTGCCGGCTCGCGTGATCCGTGCCGTACGGCGCGATGCTCGTGATCCGCGCCTGCGGGAAGGTCTCCCTGATCATCCGCGCGCAGTAGGCGCCCGGCAGCTCACAGGACTCCAGCTCCGTGTGCAGCTCCAGCACCTGCTGCGGCGGCACGTTCATCGCGCGCAGCTCGTGCAGGATCTGCCACTCCGGGTGCGGCGTGCCCGGCGCGGACCGCCGGATCAGCTGCTGCTCCGACCCGTCGTGCGCCCGGTAGCGCAGCACGGCCTGGTAGCCGGGACCGACGGTCGGCTGCCCCGTCTGCGGATAGCCGTACGCCGGCGGCTGCCCCGGCACGGGCTGCTGTCCGGGCAGCGGCTGAGGAGCGCCCGGCGGCATGCCGGGGGCGCCCGGGGGAGGCGGCGTACCGGGCCCCCCGGCCGGAGGGGCGAACATGGTCGGCGCGTGGTGCACCTCACCGGAAGGCGTGCCCCCGGGAGCACCGGGAGCGCCGGGCGCACCCGGCGGCTGCGGCGCGCCGGGACCTCCCACCGGAGGCCCCGCCAGCATCGTCGCGGCGTGGTGCGCCCCACCCGCGGGCGTGGCGCCCGGCGGAACCGGAGCACCGGGCGCACCCGGCGGCTGCGGCGCGCCGGGGCCGCCCACCGCGGGGCCCGCCAGCATCGTCGCGGCATGGTGGACCCCGCCCGGAGGAGGCGTCGCACCCGGAGGAGGCGTCGCGCCGGGCGGCTTGGGTGCGCCGGGCACCCCCTCGGGCCCGTCGGGACCGAGCTGCGAGACGAGCTGCGTCGGCACGTAGCCGCCCGCGGGCGCGCCCGGGGCGGGCGGTGCGGGCGGCGGAGGCGTGCTGCCCGGCCGTGCGCCCGGAACCCCCGGAGCGCCCGGCGGATGCGGGGCACCCGCACCGGAGCGCGCCACCCGGGGCGGCTGCGCCTTGCTGGTCGCGGCGTCGGCGATGTCACCCGCGTTCGGGGGCAGCGGCCTCGACGGAGCGGCGGGCGGCGGAGTACCCGGACCACTGCCCGGACCGTGGGGGAAGCCGTACGCGGGCGCGCCCGGAGGCGGCGTCCCCTGCGGACCGCCGGCGACGGGCGACACCGTCGTGCGCGGGAGCTGGCTGCCCCCGGACATCATGGCGGTCTGGTCGTGCGCGGCGACGGGCGGCGGGGTGCGCGAGTCGTCGACGTCCGTCAGCGGCGGAGCGAACACGGTCGCCGGCAGCGGTACCGAACGGTCGTCCCCGGGATCGGCATTCGTGTCCGTACCCGCCCACGGGGTCGCGTCGGCGGGCACGGCCGGCCCCGCGTCCCGCGGACCGGGAACCTCGTCGTCGGTCGCGGCGGCCGGCCACGGCGTGGCCCCGCCGGGAACCGGCGCCACGGCCGGGGAGGCGGCGTGCGCTCCCGGCGCGGCCGCGGCTCCGCGGTCCCCGGGGTCACCCGGCGCACCGGACAGCGAACTCCCGCCCCCGGCGGCCCCGTTCCCGGAACCGCCCGCCGAAGAGGCCGCGGCCGGACGGGAACCCGCCCCGTCGGAGCCGGACGACCCCGACCCGGCACGCCGGTCCGGGATCCCCATCCTGTCCGCCGCCTCCTGCAACCACTCCGGAGGACTCAACAGGAACGACGTCTGGTTCAGGTCGACCCGGGCCGCCGGCGCCGGCGCCGGTTCGGGGGCCCCGGCCGGCACCCCGTACTCCTCCTCGTACCTGCGGATGACCTCACCCACCGGCAGCGCGGGCCACAGCGTGGCCTCCCCGCTGTCCCGCGCGATGACGAGCCGCTGCGCGCCCCCGTCGGAACGCGGCCCCTCGGCACGGTCCTCCGCCCACACGACGAAACCGAGTTCGAACTCGCGCACCCGCACCTCGCGGTGCTGGTACCCGGCGACGTCCCCGTTGATCCACTCTTCCGCGCGCTCCTGCGCCTGCGCGAAGGTCACCATCGCAGCCTCACTCCCCCATCGAAGAGACGGGCACGGCACGGGCGAAGCCGCCGTCCACCATCAGGTTCGCCACCGTCTCCAGCTCCGGCGGATTGCCCGCGAGCCGGGACAGGAACTGGTCGAAGTCGTCACCGCACGGCAGCAGCAGCCGCTGCACCCGCTCGGCCGCCGGCCACGCGTCCTGGTCACGGGCGTCGTCGAACGCGCAGAACCAGACCGAACCGATCCGGTCGCCCTTCACCTTCACGGCCAGCAGACCGCCCTGCACGAACCCGACACCCAGGTAGTCCTTGGTCAGATGGTCGCGCAGACACTTGTTGACGTACACGAGGTCGTTGACCGCGGCCTCGTCGCGCACGGTGAACAACGGCTGGTCCACCAGCAGTCCGAGCTCGGCGTCGAGCGCGGCACCGACCGGCGCGCACCCGCCCGCGGCCTTCAGGAACGACCGGTAGGCACCGGGCAGCCGGTAGCCGAGGTCCTCCTCGACCGCCAGCACCTGCTGCTCGGTCACCGAGACCGACGACTTCGGCAGCCCGAAGTGCGCGGGCCGCGTCTCCTGCAACGGCCGCGTACCGCGCTTGGAGTGGTCGACGGCCGCGGTCGCGACACCACCGTGGTGCCGCAGCAGCGCCTTCACCTCGACCGGCACCAACTCCAGCCGCCGGGTACCCGCGACGTGGTGCCACGTCCAGCCGTGCGGAGTCGCCACCGGGGGGATCGTGTCCCACAGATCGTGCCCCGACGCGGCCAGGGCGGCGTTCGCGGAGACGTAGTCCGTCAGCCTCAACTCGTCGACGCCGAAACCCTCCGGGGGCTCGGCGATCTCCGCCGCGGCACGCGCGTAGAGCGAGAAGTCCGGATAGCCGCGCTCGTCGATCCGCACGCCTCTGGGATGGCGCGCCGCCCGGACCGGGTCCGGGAAGTGCACGACCTGCCCGGCGTAGGCCGCGTTCGGCGGCGCGGCCTGCTGCCCGAGCCGACCTGTCGTCATGGCGGTTTCCCCCTGCGGCGTCTTCAGTAGCTGGATGGAGCGCGGATGTCGACAGCCTATTCGGTTGTACGACACCGGTCACCGGGCCTCCGGTTCCGTGACCAGCCGTCACCCCACGGTGACGGTATGCCTAAGACCTGGCGTGTCGCGGCGCCCCAGCTACCGCTCCCGCCACGCCGTTTGGCAGTCTGTCTCCGCACCGGGGGATGCACGGGAGGGAAAGACGATCATGAACGCGACGCATACGGGCACGTCCGGGGACCCCCGGGTCGGCTGGAGCAGCGCCGAGGCGCTGCACGCTCCCGTCCTGCTGTACCGCCGCGACGGCATACTCCCCACCGTCGCCGCCGCCCTCTCCGTCCGCGGTACCACCCTCACCGGCACGGCCGCCCGCGGCGACCAGCCGCCCGCCCTTCACCCGTTGGTGCAGGACTTCCTCGACACCCTCACGAACGCGCAGCGCGACCGCTTCACCGGCCGCTGCGCCGAGGCCATCCTGATCTCCCGGCAGATCGCCTCCGCCGACGCCGAACGCAGCAAGCGCGCCGGCCGCAAGCCGATGACCAACGGCGAGGCGCGCAGGGCCCTCAAGGGAGCCAAACTCACCGCGCGCCGCATCCGCGAGGACGGCGACCCCCTGCACGGCAGTTTCGCCGCTCCCTGCCGCTCCTGCACGGCGCTCAGCGGCCACTTCGGCGTACGCATCGTCGATCCGGCGGCACCGGACGCCTGAACTCCCCCCTCCGCGCACACGTACGCATGACGGCACCCCACGGCGCCGAGTCCCATCCCTCTACGAACGAAGGGCAGATGCGCTCCGAACGCCCCTCCCCCAGTCTCTTCTCCCCGCCCGGGCCGGGAGGACCCACGACACGCTTCCCCGACCCCGTGGACGCCGCACTGCGCTCGGCGGGATGGCAGCCGGGACGCTGGGACATAAAGCAGGCCGAGTACTGGGCCGACGAACTGCGCGGACACACGTCACCGGCCGGACACCGGCACGCCGTGTTCCCCGCGGCGGTCGAGGCCTGGGCGGAGTTCGGGGGACTGCGCGTCGCCGCCAAGGGACCCGGTCGCCGGCTCGCCCCCGCCGTGCTCCATCTCGACCCCCTGCACGGGCTGCACATGGCCCGCACCCTCGGCGACCTCGGCCGCGCGCTCGACACCGAGGTCTGCCCGCTGGGCGAGGAGACGGACTCCCGCGCCCTGCTCGCCATCGACGCCGAGGGGCGCGTCTACACCCTCGACCACACCGGCGACTGGTACCTCGGCCCCCACATCGACGCGGCCCTGACCACCCTCCTCACCGGAGCGTCCCCGACCCGCCTGACCACCTGACCCCGGCCGTTTTTTCGCCCCCTCCGCCCCTACCCTCCCCCAAGGTCTCGGCTTCTCCCCCAGCCTTCGGCCGGGAGGGACCCCCAGACCAGGGGGGACCCCCATCGTCCCCGGGGGCTCCGCCCCGGACCCCGCTCCTCGAACGCCGGAGGGGCTGAAACTCACGCCGGTGAGGGGCTACGCCCGAACCACGACGCACCCGCAGCCGGGTACGCACGCGAGGGGCCGTGCCGGTACATCGATGCCCGTCGCCACCGACGCCCACGCCTCACCCGACGGCGACGGGCTGATGCACCGGCACGGCCCCGACCCACGACGCACCGGCACCGCACCCGCACCGCCCGGAGGGCTACGCGGGGATGACGGCCGACACCCGGAACCCACCCGCATCGGTCGGCCCCGACACGAACACACCCCCCAGAGCGGCCACCCGCTCCTTCATCCCCAGCAACCCGTTCCCCCCACTGGGCAGCCCCACGGACGACCCCGCCCCCACCTCCGGCGGACACTCGTTCTCCACCTGCATCGCGATCTCGGACACCCGGTGCGCCAGCCGGACGTACGTCTTGGCCCCCGCCGCGTGCTTGTGGACGTTCGTGAGCGCCTCCTGCACCACCCGGTAGGCGGTCTGCTCGATCTCACGGGCGTACCCGCGCATGTCCCCCTCGACCGACAGGGCCACGACCATCCCCGCCGCCGCCGACTGCCCGACCAGCTCGTCGATCTCGGCCAGACTCGGACCCTCACCGCCCCCGGAGTCGTCCACCACCCGCGACGCGGCCGCCGCGGCGGCGGCCGCCGCCGCACCCACCGCCGCCAGCGGCACCGACGGCACCCGCGCGCCCAGCCCGTCCCCCGTGCGGAGCACCCCCAGCATCTCCCTCAGCTCCGTGAGCGCCTGACGTCCCATGTCCCCCACCAGGGCGGCGTTCTTCACGGCCTTCTCGGGATCCTTCCGGGCGACCGCCTGGAGCGCCGCCGCGTGCACGACCATCAGGGAGACCCGGTGCGCGACCACGTCGTGCATCTCCCGCGCGATCCGGGTGCGCTCCTCGTTGCGCGCCCACTCCGCCCGCTCCTCCGCCCGCTCCGCGAGCAGTTGCAGCTCCCGCTCCAGCGAGTCCGCCCGCTCCCGCAGGCTCTCCATCAGCCGCCGCCTGGCCCCCATGTACAGCCCGAGCAGCACGGGCGGCGCGGTCATCCCGATCGCCGTCGTGAGGGAGGCGAACGGGACCAGCCAGCTCCCCATCGGCACGTCCCCGCGCACCACGCTCTGGTGCGCCCGGACGAACGTCACGATCAGCATGCCGACGAAGGACATCCCGGCCAGCGCCGCGGTGATGCGCCGCGGCAGCTCGGACGCGGCGAGCGTGTAGAGCCCGACGAGTCCCATCAGGAACCCCATCTGGGCGGGCGTGATCGCGATGGACACCAGGACGACGGCGATCGGCCACTTCCGCCGCACCAGCAGCACGGACCCCGAGACCGCCCCGAACACGACACCCACCGGGGCGGGCAGTCCCGCGTCGTGCGCGAAGCGGACCCCCTCGCCGCCGCACTCGAACGCCGACACCAGAGCGAGCCCCGCGTCCAGCACGGCACTGCGCCACCCGACCCACCACCACGGCCCGGTCCCGGCCTCGGTGTGCTCTTCCCCCGTCGTGGTCATGGCTCCAGCCTACGGTTGCACCCCGAACCATTTCCGGTGAGTTTCGCCGACCGGCCTACACCGCACCCCGCCCGGAATCACCGGCCTGCGGACCTCGTGGACCGCGGGCCGATCCCGTCACGGCGAGCGCGGGAACGCAAACGCCCGACCACCGCGAGCGCCACCGGCGCCCGCCGGAGCCACCCGTCATCTGCCGCGCGGGAAGCGCCGAGTTGTACCGTCGCACGGAGGCCGCCCGGTACGGCATAGTGTTGGGTGCCGACTCGACGAGCCGACCAAATATCCGGTTCGATCGGGTTTATTCCCCCGTGGTGTAATTGGCAGCACTGTGGCTTTTGGTGCCATCTGTCCGGGTTCGAGTCCTGGCGGGGGAGCCTCGGTCGATCCTGTCCCTGACAGCGCCCTCAGGGCCCTCGGGGCCCTCTCCCATATCTCTCCTGTTTCGCCCCGGTATCCTGCGGATGACCACCCCCCGCCATCCACAGCCGAAGGGCAACCCCGTGAGCGCCATCCGCCCGGCCGCCGTCGTAGTACTCGCAGCGGGTGAGGGCACCCGTATGAAATCGGCCACACCCAAGGTCCTGCACGACATCTGCGGACGCTCCCTCGTCGGTCACGTGCTGGCCGCCGCGCGCGAGCTGGACCCCGAGAACCTGGTGGTCGTCGTCGGGCACGCGCGCGAGAAGGTCGTCGGGCACCTCACGGAGATCGGCCCGGACGTCCGGACGGCGGTACAGGCCGAGCAGAACGGCACCGGGCACGCGGTACGGATGGGTCTCGAGGAACTCGGCGGCGGCGTGGACGGCACGGTCGTCGTGGTCTGCGGCGACACCCCCCTGCTCAGCGGCGAGACCCTGCGCGCGCTGGCCTCGACCCACGGCGCCGACGGCAACGCCGTCACCGTGCTGACCGCCGAGGTCCCCGACGCCACCGGCTACGGCCGCATCGTGCGGGACGGCGCCAGCGGCGCGGTCACCGCGATCGTCGAGCACAAGGACGCGAGCGACTCGCAGCGCGCGATCCGCGAGATCAACTCGGGCGTCTTCGCCTTCGACGGCCGGCTGCTCGCCGACGCCCTCGGCAAGGTGCGGACGGACAACAGCCAGGGCGAGGAGTACCTGACGGACGTCCTCGGCATCCTGCGCGAGGCCGGGCACCGCGTGGGCGCGGCCGTCGCCGCCGACCACCGCGAGATCGCCGGCATCAACAACCGCGTCCAGCTCGCCGAGGCGCGCCGCATCCTGAACGACCGGCTGCTCACGCGGGCCATGCTGGCCGGTGTCAGCGTCGTCGACCCCGCGACGACCTGGGTCGACGTGACGGTCACCTTCGAGCCGGACGCGATCGTGCACCCCGGGACGCAGCTCCTGGGCGCCACCCATGTGGCCGAGGGCGCCGAGGTCGGCCCCAACTGCCGTCTGAAGGACACCCGGGTGGGCTCCGGCGCCCGTGTCGACAACACCGTGGCCGACACCGCCGAGGTGGGTCCCGAGGCGAAGGTGGGTCCGTTCGCGTATCTGCGTCCGGGCACGCGGATCGGCCTGAAGGCCAAGGTGGGCACGTACGTCGAGACGAAGAACGCGACGATCGGCGAGGGGACGAAGATCCCGCACCTGTCGTACGTGGGCGACGCGACGATCGGCGAGTACTCGAACATCGGCGCCGCGAGCGTGTTCGTGAACTACGACGGCCAGGAGAAGCACCACACGACGATCGGGTCGCACTGCCGTACGGGTTCGGACAACATGTTTGTGGCTCCTGTCACGGTCGGGGACGGCGCGTACACCGCGGCGGGCTCCGTCATCACCAAGGACGTGCCGCCCGGCTCGCTGGCCGTGGCCCGCGGTCAGCAGCGCAATATCGAGGGCTGGGTGGCCCGCAAGCGTCCCGGGAGCGCCGCCGCGAAGGCGGCGGAGACCGCCTCCCGGGAACCGGCAGGCGAAAGCTGACCGGAAAACGGCACGTCGGGAACGGCGTACCGTGATAAGTGCACACCCGCACCCCAGCTGAGAAGCCCTCTCGCAATCCAGCCGAGAAGACCTCTCACGCCCACTGAGATGACCTCTGAGGAGACAGTGCTGTGACCGGGATCAAGACGACGACCGGCGAGAAGAAGATGATGTTCTTCTCCGGCCGCGCCCACCCCGAGCTTGCCGAGGAGGTCGCCCACAAGCTGGGTGTCGGGGTCGTCCCGACGAAGGCCTTCGACTTCGCGAACGGCGAGATCTACGTCCGCTACCAGGAGTCCGCGCGCGGCGCCGACTGCTTCCTGATGCAGAGCCACACGGCTCCCATCAACAAGTGGATCATGGAACAGCTGATCATGATCGACGCTCTGAAGCGGGCCTCCGCCCGGAGCATCACCGTGATCGTGCCCTTCTACGGTTACGCCCGTCAGGACAAGAAGCACCGCGGACGTGAACCGATCTCGGCGCGTCTGATCGCCGACCTGATGAAGACGGCCGGCGCGGACCGCATCCTGACGGTCGACCTGCACACGGACCAGATCCAGGGCTTCTTCGACGGCCCGGTGGACCACCTGTTCGCGCTGCCGATCCTCGCCGACTACGTGGGCGCCAAGGTCGACAAGTCCAAGCTCACCGTCGTCTCCCCGGACGCCGGCCGGGTGCGGGTCGCCGACCGCTGGTGCGACCGTCTGGACGCTCCGCTGGCCATCGTGCACAAGCGCCGGGACAAGGACGTCGCCAACCAGGTCACCGTCCACGAGGTGGTCGGTGACGTGAAGGGCCGCGTCTGCGTGCTCGTCGACGACATGATCGACACCGGTGGCACCATCTGTGCCGCCGCCGACGCGCTGTTCGCGCACGGCGCGGAGGACGTCATCGTGACGGCCACGCACGGCGTGCTGTCCGGCCCCGCGGCCGACCGTCTGAAGAACTCCAAGGTCAGCGAGTTCATCTTCACGGACACCCTGCCGACCCCGGGCGAACTCGAGCTCGACAAGATCACGGTGCTGTCGATCGCCCCGACGATCGCGGACGCGGTGCGTGAGGTCTTCGAGGACGGCTCGGTGACGAGCCTGTTCGAGGAGCAGTAGGCCTCGCTCCCGCCGGTCGCCTAGATCGATTTCTTGTACGGCCTCCCCGCCCCGTAAGCTGTCACAGTTGCTCGGCGAGGGAGGCCGCACTTGTGTGCGGCGGTCCGTTATCGACGCGCTCTTCGTAGCAGGCCGATGGTTTGGCCGGGTGACCTTCTTCCCCAAGATCTACGAGGAGTGAACATGTCCGAGGTGAAGCTCGCCGCCGAGTCCCGTACCGAGTTCGGCAAGGGTGCCGCCCGTCGCGTCCGCCGCGAGGGCAAGGTTCCCGGTGTCATCTACGGTCACGGCACGGACCCGGTCCACGTGACGCTGCCGGGCCACGAGCTGCTGCTCGCGCTGCGCACGCCGAACGTCCTGATCTCCCTGGACCTCGACGGCAAGTCCGAGCTGGCGATCCCGAAGGCCGTCCAGCGCGACGCCATCAAGGGCTTCCTCGAGCACGTCGACCTGCTCCTCGTGAAGCGTGGCGAGAAGGTCACCGTCGAGGTCTTCGTGCAGACCGAGGGCGAGCTGGCCCCGGGCAGCTTCCTCGTCGAGAACGTGCTGAACACCCTGACGGTCGAGGCCGAGGCCACCCACATCCCGGAGTCGGTCACCGTCTCCATCGAGGGCCTGGAGGCCGGCGACTCCATCCACGCCAAGGACATCAAGCTCCCCAAGGGCACCACGCTGGCGATCGACGAGGACGCGGTCGTCATCCAGATCCTGTCGGCGCAGGCCGAGGAGCCGGCCGCCGAGGGCGAGACCGAGGCTGCCGCCGAGGCCTGATCCCCCCGGAATCTTCATCTGTGTCAGCCGCCGCTCCTTCCCGGGAGCGGCGGCTGCCGCGTATCAAGGACACATGGGAGACACGGACGTGACGACCGACGCCAATGCGCCCTGGCTGATCGTGGGCCTCGGCAATCCGGGCCCCGAGTACGCCATGAACCGGCACAACGTGGGCTTCATGGTGGCCGATCTGCTGGCGGAGCGGGTCGGCGGGAAGTTCAAGCGGGCGGGCAAGGCGCAGGCCCAGGTGATCGAGGGGCGGATCGGCCCGCCGGGTCCGGCGAACCGCCGGGTGATCCTGGCCAAGCCGATGTCGTACATGAACCTGTCGGGAGGTCCGGTGACCGCGCTGCGGGACTTCTACAAGGTGCCGACGGCGAACATCGTGACGGTCCACGACGAGCTCGACATCGACTACGGCGTGCTGCGGCTGAAGCTGGGCGGCGGCGACAACGGCCACAACGGGCTGAAGTCCATGACGAAGGCGATGGGCGCGGACTACCACCGGGTGCGGTTCGGCATCGGGCGTCCCCCGGGCCGTATGCAGGTCGCGGACTTCGTGCTGAAGGACTTCGGGTCCGCCGAGCGCAAGGAGCTGGACTACTTCGTGGACCGGGCCGCGGACGCGGTGGAGTGTCTGGTGATCGAGGGCCTGGAGCGGGCCCAGGGCACGTACAACTCCTGAGGGCCGGTCCGGATCGCTGGGTCCGGGGCCGGGTGGCGGACGTACTCGCACAACTGCCGACTTGTCCCCTGCCGGGGTTGACCGAGCGCGCGGCCATGGCCAATGATCCCCGCCATGCGTGCCGTCACCTCACGTCAGAGCGCGTACGCGGTGCTGCGTCTCGGGCAGCTCGCGGCGATGGGCGTGGTCACCGGGCTCATCCTGATCGCGGGCGTCTGGGCCTCCTGGGGCACCGCCCAGCACGTGATGCTGGGCAAGGGCCGGGAGCAGGGCACGATCACCGTGCGGTCGTGCTCGGGGGACGTCTGCACGGGGCCGTACACGCCGGTGTCGCCGGGTTCGCGGGCACGCTCCCGTGTCGTCATCGACCAGTCGGTGGCGGTGGAGAAGGGCCGGACGTACACGGTCACGGTGAAGCCGGGCAGCGACGAGGTCGTCCGCAGCGGCCCGGCCGGTCTGCTCTACGCCTGGGTCCCGCTGGCGGGAGCCCTGTTGCTGGCCTCGGTGGTGGTCGCGGGCGGTCTGCGGCTGACCCGCGCGGCCTGGGTGATGGCGGGCGCGGGGATCGCCCTGCTGACGGCCACGATCCTGGTCCTCTAGCGCTTCACGGGGCGGACGGGGATCGCCGGCCCCGAAGGCCCCGCGGACGCGCGAAGGCGCCCTCCGCGCTCGTACGGGTACGAGCGCGGAGGGCGCCTTCTCGTGCGCCGGGGTGCGTCAGCCGGTGTTGCGCAGGCCCGCCGCCACACCGTTGACCGTCAGGAGCAGGGCCCGCGAGAGCAGCGGGTCCGCCGCCTGGCCGGCCGCGGCCTCGTCGCGCTGGCGCTTGAGGAGGGCGACCTGGAGGTAGGAGATCGGGTCCAGGTAGGCGTCGCGGATGGCGAAGGTCTGCTGGAGCACCGGGTTGGTGTCGAGCAGCTTCTCGCCGCCGGTGACCCGCAGCACCTCGCGCACGGTCAGCTCGTGCTCGGCCTCGATGGCGTCGAAGACGTGCTTGAGCTCGTCCGGGACGAGGGTGTCGACGTAGTGGCGGGCGATCCGCAGGTCGGTCTTCGCGAGGGTCATCTCGACGTTCGAGATGAAGTTCCGGAAGAAGTGCCACTGCTCGTGCATCTCGTCGAGCACGGTGTCCAGGCCCGCTTCGCGCAGCGCCTTGAGGCCGGAGCCCACGCCGAACCAGCCGGGCACGATCTGCCGGGACTGGGTCCAGCCGAAGACCCACGGGATGGCGCGCAGTCCGTCGAGCGAGACGCCCGAGCCGGGGCGGCGGGAGGGCCGCGAGCCCAGGTGCAGGTCGGCGAGCTGGTCGACCGGCGTGGAGGCGAGGAAGTACGTCGGCAGGTCGGGGTCCTCGACGAGTTCGCGGTAGGCGGCGTGGGCGGCGTCGGAGACGACGTCCATCGCGGCGTCCCAGCGGGCGAGGGCCTCGTCGGACTGGCGGGGCGCGGTGTGCAGGGCGGACGCCTGGAGCGTGGCGGCGACCGTCAGTTCCAGGTTCTCCCTGGCCAGGGAGGGGATGAGGTACTTGTCGGAGATGACCTCGCCCTGCTCGGTCACCTTGATCTCGCCCTCCAGGGTTCCCCAGGGCTGCGCGAGGATCGCGTCGTGCGAGGGGCCGCCGCCGCGGCCGACGGTGCCGCCGCGGCCGTGGAAGAGACGCAGGCGCACGCCGTAGCGGTGGGCGACGTCGCGCAGCCGGCGCTGGGCGCGGTGGATCTCCCACTGGGAGGTGGTGATGCCGCCGAACTTGGAGGAGTCGGAGTAGCCGAGCATGACCTCCTGGACGTCCCCGCGCAGTGCCACCAGACGGCGGTACGAGGGGTCGGAGAGCATGTCCTCCAGGATGGTGTCCGCGGCCTTGAGCTCGTCGGTGGTCTCCAGGAGGGGCACGATGCCGATCTTGGCCCAGCCGGCGTGCAGGTCGAGCAGTCCGGCCTCGCGGGCGAGGACGGCGGCGGCGAAGACGTCGTCGGCGCCCTGGCACATCGAGATGATGTACGACTCGATGACCTCGGGCCCGAAGACCTTCAGGGCCCTCTTGACGGTCTCGAAGACGCCGAGGGTCTTCTGTCCGGCGGCGTCGAGCGGCGCGGGGGTCGGGGCGAGCGGGCGACGGGAGCGCAGTTCCTTGGCGAGGAGCTTGGCGCGGTAGTCGCGCGGCATGTCCACGTAGCGCCAGGACTCCTCGCCGAGGCGGTCGAAGAGCTGGCCGAGGGCGTGGTGGTGGGCGTCCGCGTGCTCGCGCACGTCCATGGTGGCGAGCTGGAGGCCGAACGCGGCGAGCGTGCGGATGGTGCGGTTCATGCGGCCGTCGGCGAACAGGCCGCCGCGGTGCTCGCGCAGCGAGGTCTGGATGAGGGTGAGGTCGCGCAGCAGTTCGGCGGTGCCGAGGTAGTCGCGGCCGTCCTCGTGGGGCGTGCCCTTGGCCAGGCGGAGCTTGGTGTTCTCCAGCTTCTGCCGGATGCAGGTGGCCTTGAGGCGGTAGGGCTCCTCGGCGTTGAGGCGCTTGTAGCGGGGGCTGATCTCCGGCAGGAGCTCCAGGTCGCACTGGAGGGACTCCAGGAGTTCCTCGGTGGCGCCGGTGTAGCGGATGGAGTTCGACAGGAAGCCGCGGAGCTCGTCGATGAGTTCGAGGGCGTCGTTGATGCCGTGCTCGTGCTGGAGGATCAGGACGTCCCAGGTGACGGCCGGGGTGACGTTCGGGTTGCCGTCGCGGTCGCCGCCGATCCAGGTGCCGAAGGTGAGCGGGCGGGTCTCGTCCGGGAGGGCGACGCCGACGCGCTCGAGTTCGGCGGTGAGGTCCTCCAGGACGTCGCCGACGGCGCTCGCGTGGAGCTCGTCGAGGTAGTAGATGGCGTTGCGCGCCTCGTCGGCGGGCTCGGGACGCACGACCCGGAGTTCGTCCGTCTGCCACACGAGGTCGATGTTCTCGGCCAGACGGGTGTCGTAGCGGCGGCGGTCGGCCTCGATGACCGGGGTCTCCAGGAGCGCGGCGATGCGCCGCAGCTTGTTGAGGACCGAGCGCCGGGCCGCCTCCGTGGGGTGGGCGGTGAAGACGGGGCGGACGTTGAGGTTCTTGACCGTCTGGCGCAGGTGCTCGGGGTCGGCGTCCTTGAGCCGGTCGGCCGTCCGGGCGAGGAGGCCGCCCTCGGCGGCGCGCTTGGCGCGCAGTTCGCGGCCGCGGTGCACCTGTTCGGTGACGTTGGCGAGGTGGAAGTAGGTCGAGAAGGCACGGACCAGCTTGGCGGCGGTCTCCAGTTCGGTGCCGCGCAGCAGCTCGGCGGCGGCCTCGCCGTCCTCGCGGGTCAGGCGGCGGACCTTCTCGACCAGTTCCAGGAGCTCGGGGCCCTCCTGCCGTACGAGGGTCTCGCCGAGCAGGTCGCCCAGGCGGCGGATGTCGGCGCGCAGTTCGCTGCTGGTCGTCGTGGTCTGGTCGTCGGCACTGCTCACAGGTGCGGCTCCTTGCAGTGGTGAAGCTCGTCTGAAGAGTGGGGAATCTCGTTCGAAGCTCGTCTGGGAGGGAACCCGGGTGACGACCGCGCGCGGCGGGTGCCGCTTAGGGAGGTGGCATCCGGGAAGAAATCAGAACGGACCGCGCTGTCCGACCGATACCAAGGATAGGTGTCCCCCCGGACGCGCAGGCTCACGGGCTCTTGCCGCCGGGCTACGCGCTGACATACTTACGACGCCGTAGGTTACGGACCCGTAGGTATTCCCGCCGGACAGCCGGGAGACCCCGGGTTCGCACCCGGACACCCTTCCCCGCCGTTCCTCATCCTCGAACCCCACAGGGGACGCCCATGACCACGAGTTCCGATGTGATCGACGACGCCCCGCGGGCGGCCGACGACGACGCACCGCTCCCCTCCGCGACCCTCGGCGGCGAGAAAAAGGGGTCGCTCGAACAGCTCACCCTCCTCCTCTTCATCGCCGTCCCG
>NZ_KZ626931.1 GCF_002911015.1 Streptomyces populi | reverse complement strand
GGCCAGTGCCGCGGCGGCGACGAGGCCCAGCAGGGCCAGGCCGACCCCGTAGTCCCCGTACTTCCCGTAGAGCACGCCCATGACCAGGGGCGGCAGGAATCCGCCCAGTCCGCCCGCCGCGCCGACGATGCCGGTGACCGAGCCGACCTGGTTGCCCGGGGCGAGCAGCGCCACCAGGGCGAAGACCGCTCCGCTGCCCGCGCCGAGGGCGGCGCCCATGGCGAGGAAGGCGATGGTGCCGACCGGGGCCAGCGAGGGCGTCAGCGACTGCACGGCCGCTCCGGCGAGCAGCACGCTCAGCGATCCGGTGAGGACCCGGACCGGGCCGAGGCGGTCCGACAGCCAGCCGCCGACCGGCCGCATCGCCACGGCCAGCAGCACGAATCCGGCCATCCGGTTCGCCGCGTCGGCCTGGGGCAGGCCGTAGCCGGTCTTGAGGTAGGTCGGCAGGTAGACGGAGAAGGCCACGTAGCCGCCGAACGCCACCGCGTAGAGGGCCGAGGCCTGCCAGGTGATGCCCAGCCGGACGGTGGCGGCCAGGCGGCGGGCGAGCGGCTCCGTCGGCACGGCACGCCCTGGGGCGTCGCGCAGCAGGAGCGCCGCCGTCACCGCGTACACGGCCAGCACGGCGGCGGTGATCAGGAACGGGGCGGCCAGACCGTGCGCGTCCACCAGCTTCACCGTGGTCAGGGCGCTGACGGCGGTGCCGCCCATGCCCGCGCCGAAGATCCCGATGGCCAGGCCCCTGCGCTCGGGCGGGAACCACGCGCTGACGAGCGGCACCCCGACGGCGAAGGCCGTGCCCCCGATGCCGAGGAAGAAGCCGCCGGCCAGCAGGGCCCCCAGCGAGGAGTGCCCGGCGAGGCCGAGGTAGAGCACCGGGACGATCGTGGCGGCCGAGACCAGCGGGAACATCACCCGGCCGCCGAACCGGTCGGTGAGGGCCCCGACCGGGATGCGGCCCAGTGAGCCGACCACGACCGGCACCGCCACCAGGAGCGACTGCTGGAAGGAGGACAGGTCCAGGGAGTCCTTGAAGCGCGGGCCGAGCGGGCTGAGCAGCGCCCACGCCCAGAAGTTGACGGCGAAGCCGACCGTGGCCAGCGCCAGCGCCAGCCACGCCCTGCCGGGGACGGCCACGGGCGCCGGCTCCCGTCCCGGTCCCTGCGCCCGCCCGGAGGCCGGCTCCTGCTCCGGACCCCGTTCCGGCTCCTGGCTTCTCGACGACTGCAGCATTCCGCCCGCTCCTTCACTCACGTCGGCCGGGCCCGGTCGTCCTCCGGTCCCGCGGGACGGCGGCCCGTTCGCGCGCTTCGCCGCCCGGAGCCAGAATCCGCGAAAGGGCCGCCCCGCCGCGTGGGCCACCCGGCCCCGGGGGCCCGGCGGACGGGCCATCACCACGCGGCCGACCGGCCCGGGGCGGGAGGACCGTACGGACGGGTACGGGCGGGCCGGTCACGCGTGCGAGCGTGGAGCGGTCGAAGTGGGGGAATTCCAAAGACAGTTGTCCCTGCCGGACCCGCCCCGCGGACAACGGCGGCCGTTCCCCGCGGTCGCCGGGCATCCGTCACCGGGCATCGCGCCCGCGTGGCCCCTCCCCCTCCCCCACACGCACGGAGGCTCCATCCATGCTGCGAGGCATCGACGTCAGCGCCTACCAGTCGTCCACGTACAGCACCGCCGGCCTCTCCTTCGTCTTCGTCAAGGCGACGGAGGGCCGCTCGTACGTCAACCCGAAACTCGCCGCGCAGGTGAGGACGGCCCGCGACGCGGACTGCGTCGTCGGCTTCTACCACTTCCTGTGGCCCGGCAACATCAGCGCCCAGGCCGCTTACTTCGTGAGCAAGGCCCCCGAGCGGGCGGGCGACCTGCTCGCCGTCGACTGGGAGACCACCGGCGAGGGCACCCACGCGAGCAACGCGGAAAAGGACCGTTTCATCCGTGAGGTGAAGGACCTCCGTCCCGACAACCGCGTGGTGCTCTACACGAACCGGGACTTCTGGCTGAACGTCGACACCACCTCGTACGCGGGCGACGGCCTGTGGATCGCCGACTACGTGACCGCCGGCGAGCCCCGCATCCGGGCGAAGTGGCGCTTCCACCAGTACACCTCCGAGCCGGTGGACCGGGACGTCGCGGACTTCGGGACCAAGGCGGCCCTGCGCGCGTGGGCGGACGACGCCTAGCGGGCCCGCGGCCACCGGTCCGGCGGCCGGTCCCGGACCGCGCTCCGGTGTCCGTGCGGCGCGGGCCGTACGATTTCGCCGGTCACCGGCGCGATCGGCCGCCGGACGAACGGGGAGCGGTCACATGGGCGGAACGGTCACAGCGGTCAGCAGCAACGGGACGTACTCGTTCACCAAGCCGAACCGGGAGAGCGTCACCCTGCTCGCCGGGCTCGGGGTGGAGGGGGACGTGCACGCCGGGGCGACGGTCAAGCACCGGTTCCGGATGGAGAAGGATCCCTCGCAGCCGAACCTGCGGCAGGTGCACCTCATCCACGAGGAGCTGTTCGACGAGGTCCGGGAGGCCGGATTCGAGGTCGCGGCCGGTCAGCTCGGCGAGAACGTCACCACCCGGGGCGTCGATCTGCTGGGACTCCCCACCGGGACGCTGCTGCGCCTCGGGGCGGCGGCCGTCGTCGAGGTGACCGGGCTGCGGAACCCCTGCGCCCAGATCGACACCTTCCGGAAGGGCCTGCTGAAGCAGGTCGTCGGCCGCGGCGAGGACGGAAGGACCCGGTTCAGGTCCGGGATCATGGGTGTCGTCCTCGTCGGCGGGGTGGTGCGGCCCGGCGACGGTGTGACGGTGGAGCTCCCGGACGGACCGCACCGGCCCCTGGAGGTCGTCTGATCCCGTTCCGGGACGCGGGGACCACGACTGCCCCGCGCACGCCGGAGGGGCGCCCGCGAAGATCCCTGCGGGCGCCCCTCCGGGCGGTGTCACTTGTTCAGGTGGGTCCAGAACTCGTCGAACGAGAGGACCTTGTCGCCGTTGAGGTCGCGGCTGGCGATGACGGCCTCCGCCACCGACTCGGTGACGTTCCAGTCGCCGCCCTGGGCGAGAGCGGACTTGAACTCGGCCGCGGTGATGAACCCGTCACCGTCCGAATCGATCCGCTCGAA
The DNA here is from genome assembly GCF_002911015.1 of Streptomyces populi. Taxonomy (GTDB): domain Bacteria; phylum Actinomycetota; class Actinomycetes; order Streptomycetales; family Streptomycetaceae; genus Streptomyces; species Streptomyces populi. Next base: position 29,987 of record NZ_KZ626931.1, on the reverse strand, counting down.
CTGCTTGCGTGCTTCCTCGATGTCGGCCACCGGTCCGCCCCTTCGTCGTGCATCAGTCATGCGTCACTGCCTTGTGTACGGAGGTCAGATTAACGGTCCTCGTGAACGCGCAGTGCCACGCCCACCCGGCCGAATTGCTCACAGTGCCCCGACGGGGAGAAGTCCGGTACCGTCGTCGACCGTGTCCGCGGGCCCGGGCCCCTGGACGGGTGGGGACTCGAGCGGCGGAGGACAGCGATGCCCGGCACTCTGCGCGACATACTGGACGCGGCCGCCCGGGGGGTCTTCCCTCCGCCCGACGGCGCCGTCACGGTCGTGCGCCAGCACTCCCCCCGCGACGCCGGCGTCCTCGCCTTCACCGCGCACTCCGTCGTCTTCACCGACGAGGACGAGGACCGGGTGCGGGCCGCGCTGGCGGTCCTCGACTGCGATGCGCTCGCGGCCGCCATGAACCCGCGCTTCCTCGCCGCGTTCATGGAACGGACGGGGCGGTCGAACGACACGGTCGACCTGCTGTCCGTCGCCGCCCCGCTCCCCGGCCCCGCGCCCCTCCCGCTCGAAGAGGTCGACGCCCTCGCCCATCCCCGGGTCGCGGCGGCCCGGAGGCGGCGCGACGGAGTACGGGTGTGGGCCGCGGACGGCGGGGTCCTCGTCCTCGGGCGGGGGGTCGGGGGGCGTCTGGAGGCCGCGGTCGAGGTGGACGAGGGCGCCCGGCACCGGGGGCTGGGCCGGGCGCTCGCGTCGGCGGCGCGGCACCTGGCCGGCGAGGCGGTCTGGGCCCAGGTGGCCGCGGGGAACGCCCGCAGCGTGCGGGCGTTCCAGGCGGCGGGCTACCGTCCCGTCGGCGCGGAGGCACTGCTCCTCGCGCCGGGACGGTGACGACTCCCGCTCGGCACCGGTGGGCCGGGGCCGTACGGAGCACGGCCCCGGCCTCTTCCTCCTGGGGCGGACGGAAGTCGTCGGACAGGACCTCGGACAGGACCTAGCGGAAGATGCCGGTGTGGCCGAGCGAGTACCGGCCGGGCTGGGGGTAGACGGCGAGGCCGTGCGGGCCGCTGCCGACGGGGATGCGGGCGAGCTGGTGGCCGGTGCGGGTGTCGATGGCGTACACCTCCGAGTTGTACCGCCCGGAGAGCCACAGGACCTTGCCGTCCGCCGAGACGCCGCCCATGTCGGGGCTGCCCCCGTCGGGCAGGTGCCACTTCTTGGTGAGGCGGTTCTGCGTGAAGTCGAAGATGGAGACGGTGCCTTCGCCGCGGTTGGAGATGTACATCTCGTGCGAGTCCCGGCTGACGTAGAGACCGTGGGCGCCCTTGCCCGTGTGCAGCAGGACGGGCTGGGTGAACTTGTCGCCGTCGAGGATCCACACGCCGTCGGCCATCATGTCGGCGATGTAGAACCGCTTGCCGTCCGGGGAGATCTTCACGTCCTGCGGCATCGCCCCGTGGAAGGGCAGCTTCTGCTGGCCGATCACCTTCATCCGCTCGGTGTCGACCTTCAGGAGTTCGCCGCTGAACTCGCAGGACACGATGAAGTAGCGGCCGTCCGGGGAGAAGTCGGCGTGGTTGACGCCGTAACAGCTGACCGGCTCCGTCCTGACGGTCTTCATGGTGTGCGCGTCGCGGAAGACGAGTTCGCGGTCGAGGGAGGCCATCACGATCGCGTACTTGCCGTTGGGCGTGAAGTAGAGGTTGTACGGGTCGTGCACGTCGACCGGCTCGCCCGCCTTGCCGGTCCTCGGGTCGATGGGGGTGAGGGTGTTGCCGCGGTCGTTGTTGACCCACAGGGTCTTCAGGTCCCAGGAGGGGACGACGTGCTGGGGCTGGACGCCGACCGGGATCGTCTCGATGACCTTGTACGTCGCCGGGTCGATGACCGTGACCGTGTTGGAGTTGGTGTTGGGCACGTAGACCCGGGACGGGAAGTCCTTGACCACCGGGGAGAGCCGGTTCGGGCGGTCGGCGGCGTACACGTCCGCCGGGTCCAGCAAGGGGGGCATGCCGGGCAGCCCCTGGACGGCCTTCTTCTTGACCGGGGCGGGCGGGACGGCCGCCTTGGTGGTGGCGCGGACCTGGTCCGCGTGGTCCGGGGAGGAGGCGCCGCAGCCCGCGAGGGCGGCGAACGCGGTGAGGGCGGCGCCCGCGATCAGGACGCGGCGCAGGGGGGAGGAGGGGGGCGTCAGCATCAGCTCAGCAGCTCCGTGGTGGTGACCGCGCCGAGGCCGCGGCGGTCGAGTTCGTGCAGGAGGGCGGGGAGGGCGGCGACCGTGTCCGCGTATCCGAAGTGCAGGCTCACGACGGAGCCGGGGCGGACCTCGGCCAGGACCTTGCGGGTGACGGCGGCGGCCCCCGGCGAGGTGTAGTCGAGGGAGTCGACGTCGTAGGAGAGCGTGTGCGGGTAGCCCGCTTCGCGGGCCAGGCGCTGGACCAGGGGGGAGGCCCTGGGGCTGCGGGAGGGCCGGAACCAGGTGCCGATCGAGCCGGTGAGGCGCTCGAGGCGGTCCGCGCACCCCCGGATCTCCGCGGCCGCCTCCGCCTCCGTCATCGCGTTGATGTCGAGGTGGCGGAGGGTGTGGTTGCCGAGGTCGTGGCCGCCGTCGAGGATGCGGCGGGCGATGTCGGGGTGTTCGTCCAGCCAGGTGCCGACGGCGAGAACGGTGACCCTGGCCCCGGCCTTCTCCGCCTCGCCGAGGAGCGCCTTCGCGACGGCGGGGTCGCCCTGGCCGTGGAAGGTGAGGGCCACCTCGGACGAACCGGTACGGGGGCCGTGGGTGATCTCGGAGGGCTGGCCGGGATAGCGGCGGGGCGCGGGGGCGCGGGCGGGGGCTCCACGGGTCGCCGGGGCGGGGGACGCGCTGGGCGCGGCCTGAGGTGCCGTGAGATCGCCGGAGCGGGCGGCTCGCGGGGCGGAACAGCCCGCGGCCGCTCCGGCGGCGAGGGTTCCCGCGGTGAGCGCGAGTCCCGTGAGCAGGGCGGCGCGCCGGGGTGGAGCGGGGGCCGGGGGGTCTTCGGCGGGCGTGGTCACCGGACCATTTAAGGGTGAATCGGCCGAAAAACCGGCGATTGGTCCGACCGGGTGGTGGTGCGGGTCGCTCCACGGCTTCCGGGTACGGGGCAGCGGGGCGGCGGGCCCCGGGGGCGGAGCGGGAGCCCCTCTTTTGGATCAGTCGGCCGGGTCTGCGATAGTCAGCGGTGCGACGTCCACCCATTGACCCGGGCCACGGTTGTCGCCGGTGGCGCGGTTCACACCCCAATTCGTTCCGCGGCACCCCGTGAGCCCCGGCCGCCACGCGGCCGGGGCTCACGCATGCCCGTCCCGCGCCGTGGAGCCCGCCCCGGCGGACTCCCGCACCCGGGCCGGACAGGCCGGCGGCCGGAGCGGGTCAGCGGTCGGCGACGCGCATCTCGAACCAGGTGGTCTTGCCGCGGGGCAGCAGGTCGACGCCCCAGCGGTCGGAGAGCTTGTCGACGAGGAACAGGCCCCGGCCGCTCACGTCCGTCTCCTGGACCGGCATGAGGCAGGGAAGGCCGCGGGAGGGGTCACGGACCTCGATGCGGATCCAGCCGCGGCGGCGGCGCATACGGAGTCCGAAGACGCGGGCGCCGGTGTGCCGTACGGCGTTGCCCACGAGTTCGGAGACGAGTAACACCGCGTCCTCGGTCATCTTCGGGGACAGACCCCACTGGCGCAGGACGACGACCTGGGCGAGCCGCCGCGCGGTGGCCGCGGACTCCGGACGGGACGGCAACGGCACTTCCGCCTCGGTGGGATTGCCGAACAACTCGAGTGCCTTGAGTGCTCGTTCGTCCTCGACCGCAGGCGACCAGCGCGCCGCGGTCGCACTTCCGTGCCGCCGCGGCTGTTCCGTACCCTCCAGCCCCGCCATGCCCCCCATCATGGCCGCCCAGAGCCCCCTTCGGGGCCGTTCCGACGGATTGGGCCCCCCGGAGCGATACGTTCCGCATTGTTCGAACGGCATATGCCAGGGGCAGTTCAGGAACGGCGGGAGCCCGTCCGGCCTGCCGGAACAGGCCGGTCCGGGGCAATCGCCACACCTCGCGGCAAGGCGCGCTCGAGGACGTCTCGAGCCTGGAACGGAACGCCCCATCGAGGGACACCGGCACGAACGCGCCGCGCCCCGGCCCCGGAGGACCGGAAGCGGTCCCCCGCTCCGGCCCGGGGAGCGGGAGGCCTCGTCCCGGACCGGCGCGGCGGACGGCTCAGAGGAACTTCGCCTTGCCGGGGCCCTCCTCCACGAAGCTCCGCATGCCCCGCTCGCGGTCCTCGGTCGCGAACAGACCGGCGAACCAGTTCCGCTCGATGGTCAGTCCGGTCTCGATGTCCGTCTCCAGGCCCGCGTCGATCGACTCCTTCGCGGCCCGCAGCGCGATGGCCGGGCCCTGCGCGAGCCGGGCGGCCCAGGCGTGCGCGGCGGTGTAGACCTCGTCGGCGGGGACGACCCGGTCGACCAGACCGAGCGCGAGGGCCTCGTCGGCCTTGACCATGCGGCCGGTGAAGATGAGGTCCTTGGCCTTGGAGGGGCCGATCAGCCGGGAGAGCCGCTGGGTACCGCCGGCGCCGGGGATCAGGCCGAGCAGGATCTCCGGCTGGCCCAGCTTGGCGTTGTCCCCGGCGATGCGGTAGTCGGCGCACAGGGCCAACTCGCAGCCGCCGCCGAGCGCGTATCCGGTGACGGCGGCGACGACGGGCTTGGGGATGCGGGCGACGGCGGTGAAGGAGTCCTGCAGGGCCCGGGACCGCACGACCATCGCGGCGTGGTCCATGGCCTGCATCTCCTTGATGTCCGCGCCCGCCGCGAACACCTTCTCCCCGCCGTACAGCACCACGGCGCGGACGTCCGGCCGGACCGTGGCCTCCTCGGCCAGTTCCTTGAGGCGGTCCTGCGTCGCCACGTCCAGGGCGTTCATGGGAGGGCGGTCCAGGCGGATGGTGCCCACGCCTTCGGCCACTTCGAGATGCACAGTCATGGGAGCAGGTTAGTGGCCGTTAACGCCGACGGGCCGGGTGTGCTGGGTCACAGCACACCCGGCCCGGTGGGAGGGGCGGGCGACGGGGCCGGAAACGGTCGCGCGAGCCGGGCGAAAGCCGTCACGCGGTCCGGTCCTCGGCCCTCACGCGGGGCTGTCCCGCGAGATCACCCGGTCCGGTACGGCGAGATCACTTGGTCCAGTCCGCCCAGGAGATGTTCCAGCCGTTGAGGCCGTTGGCCGGGTCGACCGTCGGGTCGGTGGAGTTCTTCACGACCACCACGTCACCGACCATCGAGTGGTTGAAGAACCAGGCGGCCGGCACGCCGCTGTCGTAGCCGCCGCGCACGTCCCGCAGGCCTATGCAGCCGTGGCTGGCGTTGTAGTTGCCGAAGGCGCCGCCGCCCCAGTAGTTGCCGTGCACGAAGGTGCCGGAGTTGGTCAGGCGCATGGCGTGCGGGACGTCCTTGATGTCGTACTCGCCGTCGTAGCCGACCGTGTCGCCGTTCATCCGGGTCACGGTGAACTTCTCGCTGATGACCATCTGGCCGTTCCAGGTGGCGTAGCCGGGCTTGCCGGTGGTCACCGGGATGGTCTTGACGACCTTGCCCTCCTGCATGACCTTCATCGTGTGCTTCTTGGCGTCCACGACGGACACCTGGTCGCGGCCGATGGTGAAGGAGACGGTCTTGGCCTGCTTGCCGTAGACGCCCTTGCGGCCCTCGACGCCGTCGAGGTTCAGCTTCACGGTGACCTTGGTGCCGGCCTTCCAGTACTTCTCGGGCCGGAAGTCGAGGCGGTCGTTGCCGAACCAGTGGCCCTGGACGTCGACGGCCGGCTCGGTCGTGATCTTGATGGCCTTCTCGACGTCGTCCGGCTTGGTGATGCCCCGGGTGAAGCGGACCGAGAACGGCATGCCGACGCCGACCTTGGAGCCGTCCTCGGGCGTGAAGTTGCCGGTGAAGGTGTTCTGCGGGCTCAGCGTCGTGAAGGACGAGTCCTCGGCCGCCGTGCGGCCCTCGGAGTCCTTCGCGACCGCGTGCACCTGGTACTTGGTGGACGCCGCGAGGTGTGTGGCGGGCGTCCAGCCGCTGCCGTCGGCCGATATCTCGCCGTCGATCTTCGCGCCCTCGTTGTCCTTGACGGTGACCTCGGTCAGTTTGCCCTTACTGGCCGTGACCTTGAGGGTGCCGCTGGTGTCGACGTCCTTGGCACCGGCCTTCGGCGCGATCGTGACGACGGCCACCGACTGCTTGCTCTCCGCGGTGGTGCTGCCCTTGCCGTCCTTGTCCTTCCCTCCGGACCCCGAGTCCGTTCCCCCGCCCCCGCCGCAGGCCGTGACGGCCAGCAGCGCACCGCCGACCATCACCGCCCACCGCTTGTTGCGGCCGCGTGAGCGTCCACCTGCCGACGCCCCCGATACCGGTCGCACGTTCACAGTCTTTCTCCCCTCGCAAGGCCTGATCAGGCCCCCACCCCAGCGCGTCACGCGCGATCACTGGCGCATATTAACCTCACGGTTTTGAGCTCCGTGTCAGGCCAATGTCACCGTTCCGTCGCAACTTGGACCATCGACCACGAAGATGGTTGCGCCGGGGAGCGAAGATCAGTCGACCGCGCTGCCGGCCTTCCACTCCTTCCAGCCCATGTTCCAGCCGCCGAGCCCGTTGTCGGGGGCGACCTTCTTGTCCTCGCTGTGGACGACCTCGACGACGTCCCCGATGAGGCTGCGGTCGAAGAACCAGCCCGCCGGGGTGTCCGAACTGCCGCCCTTCACGTCCCTGAGCCCCACGCAGCCGTGGCTCACGTTGGTGTTGCCGAAGGCGTCCGGCGCCCAGTAGTTGCCGTGCAGGAAGGTCCCGGAGTCGGTCAGGCGCATCGCGTGCGGCACGTCGGGGATGTCGTACTCGCCGCCGAAACCGACGGTCCGGCTGTTCATCCGGGTCACTTCGAGCATCTCCATGACGACCATCTTCCCGTTGTACGTCGTCGTTCTCGGCGCCCCTGCCGTGATCGGCACCGTGGCGAGGAGGTTGCCGTCGCGGCGCACCTCCATGGTGTGGGCGCGGGCGTCGACGAGGGACCGCTGGTCGCGGCCGACGGTGAACGAGAAGGTCCTGGACTGGAGTCCGTACACGCCGGGCGCTCCCTCGACGTCGCGCAGCCGCAGTTCCACGGTGACCTTCGTGCCCGGCTTCCAGTACCGCTCGGGCCGGAAGTCGACGCGGCCGCCGCCGAACCAGTGCGCGCGGACCGGGACCGCCGGCCGCGCCGACACGTGGACGGCGCGCTCGACGGCGGCCCGGTTCTCGATCTCCCGGTTGAACTCGAGGGAGACGATCATTCCGGTGCCGACGACGGACCGGTCCTCCGGAGTGACGTACCCGATGAACCGCTCGCCGGGCACGGCGGTGGTGAACGTGGTGTGCCGGGCCGAGCGGCGTCCGTCGCCGTCCAGGGCCACCGCGTCCACGGTGTACTTGGCGGCCAGGGCGAGCCGCGCGGCGTCCGGTCTCCAGGACAGGCCGTCCTCGCTGATGTGCCCCGGCACGGGCGACTCCCGGGCGTCCTGGAACTTGACGACCTTCACGGACTCCAGGCGCCCGCCGGGCACCCGCACCAGCAGTGCCTCCCGCGGTCGTACGCCCTTGCTGTTGTCGTCGGGCGAGACGTGGATGGCGTCCTTCGGCGACCGCGGTTTGCCGAACGCGTCCCCGATCCCGTGCGAGGTGCAGCCGGAGGCTCCGGCCAGCAGACCGGCCCAGGTCAGTACGGCGGCCAGCGCGGCCCCTGCGCGCCGCGCGCGCGTCTGTACGTGCTTCACAAGGGACCCAACGACGCCGCCCCTCCGGGGAAACGTGAGTGCGAGCCACGCTCTGGGCAGAACAGTGGGGAGGACGACGCGCCGAGGAGCCGCGGCCGGGACGCCGTGCACCCTTTTCCGCGCCGTTCCACGAGCCGTGGGAGGCTGACCGGTGTCGAGCGCACCCGAGCAGGAGGCGGTCCACGAGGGACGCGCCGCGGGCGGCGGGCTGCCCGCGCAGACCGTCACGGACCCGGCGGGACCGTCCGCCGCGGACCCGGCGGCGGAGCCGGCCGCTCCCGCCCTGAACGGCTCACGGCACCCCGCGCCGCCGCCCCCCGCCGCCTGGCCGGGTGCCCCGACACCGCTCGGAGCACGCTTCAGGGCGGGTCCCGACGGCACCACGGGCACCAACTTCGCGCTGTGGGCGGGCGGCGCGGAGGCCGTCGACCTGTGCCTCTTCGACGACGACGGCGCCGAGACCCGCGTCCCGCTCGCCGAACTCACCCACGAGATCTGGCACGGCTTCGTCCCCGGCGTGCTCCCCGGCCGCCGCTACGGCTTTCGGGTGCACGGCCGCTGGGACCCGTGGACCGGCGCCCGCTGGAACCCGGCGAAACTGCTCCTCGACCCGTACGCCCGTGCCGTGGACGGCGACTTCACACTGCCGCCCGAGGTGTACGGGCACGTCCGCGACTGGCCCCAGCAGCAGGTCGCCGACACCGTGCGCGACGACCGCGACTCGGCGCCCCTGGTCCCCAAGGGCGTGGTCGTCCAGGACGACGACGACTGGTCGGACGACCACCGCCCCAAGACCCCGTGGGCGGACTCGGTCATCTACGAACTGCACGTGCGCGGATTCACCCGTCTGCACCCCGGCGTCCCGGAGGAGCTGCGCGGCACGTACGCGGGGCTGGCGCACCCGGCCGCGATCGAGCACCTGGTGGACCTCGGGGTGACGGCGGTGGAACTGCTGCCGGTGCACCAGTTCGCGCACGAGGACCACCTGCTGCGCCGGGGCCTGCGGAACTACTGGGGCTACAACTCCATCGGCTACTTCGCCCCGCACGCCGCCTACGCCGCCTCCGGCACCCGGGGCCAGCAGGTCGGCGAGTTCAAACGGATGGTGCGCGCGCTGCACGCGGCGGGCATAGAGGTCATCCTCGACGTGGTCTACAACCACACCGCCGAGGCGGGCGAACTGGGCCCGATGCTGTCGCTGCGCGGCATCGACAACCGGGGCTACTACCGGCTCCAGTCGGACGCCCGCCGCTACGCGGACTACACCGGCTGCGGGAACACCCTGCACGTCGTGCAGCCGCAGGTGCTGCGGCTGATCACGGACTCGCTGCGCTACTGGGTCACGGAGATGGGCGTCGACGGCTTCCGCTTCGACCTCGCGGCCGCGCTCGCCCGGTCCATGCACGACGTCGACATGCTGTCGCCGTTCCTCGCCGTCATCGCGCAGGACCCGGTGCTGCGCCGGGTCAAGCTGATCGCCGAACCGTGGGACGTGGGCTCCGGCGGCTACCAGGTGGGTGCCTTCCCGCCCCTGTGGACGGAGTGGAACGACCGCTACCGCAACGCCGTGCGGGACTTCTGGCGCGGGGCGCTGCCCGACGTACGGGACCTCGGCTACCGCCTGTCCGGGTCGAGCGACCTGTACGCCTGGGGCGGCCGGCGTCCGTACGCCTCCGTCAACTTCGTGACCGCGCACGACGGTTTCACCCTGCGCGACCTCGTGTCCTACGAACGCAAGCACAACGAGGCGAACGGCGAGGGCAACCGGGACGGCACCGACGACAACCGGGCCTGGAACGGCGGGACCGAGGGCGAGAGCGAGGACGAGGGCCTGCGGGCGCTGCGGCGGCGCCAGCTGCGGAACCTGCTGACGACGCTGCTGCTGTCGACCGGGGTGCCGATGCTGGTCGCCGGGGACGAGTTCGGACGCACCCAGCGCGGCAACAACAACGCCTACTGCCAGGACAACGAGATCAGCTGGGTCGACTGGTCGCAGCTGGACGACCCGCACTGGCGGGCCCTGTTCGAGCTGACGTCCCGTCTGATCGCGCTGCGGCACGCGCATCCCGTGCTGCGCCGCCGGGCGTTCTTCTCCGGGCGGGCCCATTCGGCCGACGGACTGCGGGACCTGGCCTGGTTCACCGCGCGGGGCACCGAGATGACGGAACGGGACTGGTACGCGCCCGCCGCGACCCTCGGGATGTACCTGTCGGGGCGGGACATCCCCGGCCGGGACGCGCGGGGTGCCCCGGTCGTCGACGACAGCTTCCTCGCCGTGCTGCACGCCGGGGACCGTCCGGCCTCCTTCGAACTGCCGGGGGCGCCCTGGGCCGCGCGGTACGAGGTGGTCGTGGACACCTCGCGCGAGGACCAGGCCGAGGCCCCCGCGCTCACGCACCGGGCGGGCACGGCGATCACGGTGCCGGCGCGGTCCGTGCTGCTGCTGCGGGTCCGCTGAGGGAGCACGACGGCACGCCCTCCCCGGCGGGGGCCGCGCGCCCGCTCCCCGGCGGTCGCCGGGCGCCCGCCCCGGCCCCCCTTCGAACGATCTGGGAGCGCCGAAAACTCGGTGGGCACTGTCAGTGGTGAAACGTAGGCTCGCTCGTGATGACCACACCGGATGCAGCCGCCCTGGACCACCCCGACCGTTCGACCGTACGCAGCCTGCTGCGCCTGTGGCCGTACGTACGCCCGGTGCGGGCGAGATGGTTCGGCGCGGCGTTCGTCGCCGTCGTCGCGTCCTGTCTCTCGCTCGTGTTCCCGCTGATCCTGAAGTGGATGGTGGACGGTCCGGTCGCCGAACACGATCCGGCGGGCGTCTGGCTCGGGGCGCTGTACCTGCTGCTGCTCGGCTTCGCCGAGGCCGGTCTGTTCGGGCTGCGCCGCTGGCTGGTGGCCCGCCCGCTGGCCGGGGTCGAGGCGGACATGCGCGCCGATCTGTACCGCCACCTGCAACGCCTGCCGGTCGCCTTCCACGACCGCTGGGCGTCGGGCCAGCTGCTGTCCCGGGCCACCACCGACCTGATGCTCGTCCGCATGTTCCTGGCGTTCCCGCTGACCTTCCTGCTGGTGAACGCCGTGACGATCCTCGCGGGCATCGCCATCATGCTGGCCCAGCAGTGGACCCTCGGGCTGGTGCTCCTCGCCCCCGCCCTCCCCGTCATGGTCGTCTGCTGGTTCTTCGAGCGGCGCTACTCGGAGGTGGCGCGCCGCGCGCAGGACCAGGTCGGCGACCTGACGACGGTGGTCGAGGAGAGCGTGCTCGGCATCCGGATCATCAAGGGGTTCGGGCGCCACCGCAGCCAGGCGCGCGCGTTCCGCGAGCTGTCCCGGACGCTGCGCGGCACGGAACTGGTCAAGGCCCGGCTGCTCGCCTCCATCTGGGGCGTCATCGTCACGCTGCCCGAGTTCGCCATCGGCGCCGCCCTCGTCCTCGGCACGGTCCAGGTCGCCGACGGCCGGCTGTCCGCCGGCACGCTGGTCGCGTTCCTGTCGACCGCGCTCGCCCTGCGCTGGCCCGTCGACTCGATCGGCTTCCTCATCGCCATGAGCCAGGAGGCGGGGACGGCCACGGAGCGGTACTTCGAGGTCATGGACGCGACCCCGGAGTCGGACGGCGCGACCGCGCCGGCCCCCGTGGCCGGACCGGTGAAGGCGCGGGAGTCCACGGCCGGGGCCGCCCGTGACGGCGACGCCACGGCCGCGCGGGACACCGGCGGGCCGGCCGGACAGGGCTCCCCCGCGGCCGACGGCGAGGGCGGACTGCGTTTCCACGCTGTCGGGTTCCGCTATCCCGACGCCCCGGCGGACGCGCCGCCCGTGCTGGACCGCATCGACCTGCACGTGCGCCCCGGCGAGAGCATGGCGCTCGTCGGCGCCACGGGCACCGGCAAGACCACCCTCACCGCGCTCGTCCCCCGCCTCCACGAGGTGACGTCCGGCCGGATCACCCTGGACGGCCGGGACATCACCGAGATGCCCCGTGAGGAGCTGCGCGAACTCGTCGCCGTCGCCTTCGAGGAACCCACGCTCTTCTCGGCCACCGTCGGCGAGAACGTCCTGATGGGCGCCGACGGGACCGCGGGCCGCGAGGAGCTGGACCGTGCCCTCGCCGTGGCGCAGGCCGGCTTCGCGCACGCGCTGCCCCGGGGCACGGACACGCAGGTCGGCGAGCAGGGCCTCAGCCTCTCCGGCGGACAGCGGCAGCGGCTCGCGCTGGCCCGCGCGGTGGTCGGCCGCCCGCGCTTCCTGGTGCTCGACGACCCGCTGTCGGCGCTGGACGTGCACACCGAGGCGGCGGTCGAGGCCGCCCTGCGCCGGGTGCTGGCGGAGACGACCGCCCTGATCGTGGCGCACCGCCCGTCCACGGTCCTGCTGGCCGACCGGGTGGCCCTGATCTCCGGCGGCCGGATCGCGGCGGTCGGCACCCACCACGAACTGCTGCGCACGCACGCCGAGTACGCCCACCTGATGTCGGGTGCAGAGGAGGACGGCCGATGACGGCGGCACCCACGGCCACCGCGCCGGGCAAGGACCCGGACGAGGGAGCCGACGAGAAGGGCCGGGCGGCCCCGGGACCCGGGCCGCACCAGGATCCCTTCGACCACGACACCCTGCCCGCTCCCCCGGGCGCGACCGCGGCGCTGCTGCGCTCGCTGCTCGCCCCGCTCAGGGCCCGGGTGGCCCTGACCACCGTCCTGCTGCTGCTCCAGCAGGCCGCCGTGCAGGTGGGCCCGCTGCTGGTGGCGTACGCCATCGACCGTGCCGTACCGGCCTTCCGGCAGGACGACCACGGACCGCTGATCGCCGTCGGCGCCGCCTACCTGCTGTGCGCGGCGGCCTCCGGCGGACTCCAGTACGCCTTCATCGTCGCCTCGGCCCGGGTCAACCAGGACGTGCTGCTCGATCTGCGCGGCCGGATCTTCCGGCACGCCCAGGCGCTCAGCGTCGACTTCCACGAGCGCTACACCTCGGGCCGGCTGATCTCCCGCTCCACGACGGACGTCGAGTCGCTGCGCGAACTGCTCAGCGAGGGGCTCCAGGAACTCGTCACCGTCATCCTGTCCTTCGTCTACATCTCGGCGATGCTGCTCTGGCTGGACGCCGGCCTCGGCGCGGTCGCGGTGGTCTCGTTCGTGCCGCTGTACCTGCTCGTCCGCCGCTACCGGCGCCGCGCGGGCGAGATCTTCGCCGTGCGCTCGACGACGATCGCCGCGGTGATCGTGAAGTTCGCGGAGACGATGAACGGCATCCGGCCGGTGCGCGCGTTCCGCCGCGAGGCCGCCAACGAGGCCGAGTTCGAGGTGCTCAACAAGCGGCACGAGAGGACGAACGGCGACGCCCTGCTGGAGATGGCCCAGTACGTCGTCGGCTCCCGGCTCGTCGCCAACACGGCGGTCGCGGGCATCGTGCTGTGGGGCGCCCACCGGGTGGCGTCGGGTTCGCTGGCGCTCGGCGTGCTCGCCGCGGCGGTCCTCTACCTGCGCCGGCTCTACGACCCCATCGACCGCCTCGGGATGTTCCTGAACTCCTACCAGTCCGCGGCGGCCTCGCTGGAGAAGATCGCCGGTCTGCTGGCCCAGACGCCGTCCGTGCCGGAGCCGTCCGTGCCCCGGCAGCTCCCGGCCCTCGCCTCCGAACACCCCGGCCGCGAGGTCGTGTTCGACGGTGTCCGCTTCGCGTACCGCACCGGCGGGGAGGTGCTGCCCTCCTTCTCGCTGACGCTGCCCGCCGGACAGACGGTGGCCGTGGTCGGCTCGACCGGCGCCGGCAAGTCGACCCTGGCCAAGCTCCTGGCCCGGTTCTACGACCCCTCCGACGGGCGGGTCCTGCTCGACGGCGTCGATCTGCGCGAGCTGCCGGTGCCCGAACTGCGGCGCGGGGTGGTGATGGTGACCCAGGAGGCGTTCCTGTTCTCGGGCACGGTCGCCGAGAACATCGCGATCGGCCGCCCCGAGGCGTCCCGCGAGGAGATCGAGCGGGCGGCGAAGGCGATCGGCGCGCACGACTTCATCAGCGCCCTGCCCGACGGCTACGACACGGACGTGCGCAAGCGCGGCGGCCGGATCTCCGCGGGCCAGCGTCAGCTCGTCGCCTTCGCGCGGGCCCTGCTCGCCGACCCGGCCGTCCTGATCCTCGACGAGGCGACCAGCTCCCTGGACATCCCGGGCGAACGGGCCGTGCAGCGCGCCATGTCGACGGTCCTGCGGGGGCGCACGGCGGTGGTCATCGCGCACCGGCTGTCGACGGTGGCGATCGCGGACCGGGTGCTGGTGATGGAGCACGGGCGGATCGTCGAGGACGGCGCACCCGGCGAACTCGTCGCGGGCACCGGCCGGTTCGCGGACCTGCACAAGGCCTGGCGGGACAGTCTCGTCTAGCGGCGGACGGGACGGGCAGACGAAGGGACGGAAGAAGGTCCATGACCGACACGTACGCGGATCCGGGGACACCGGACCGCCGGGGCGGCTGGCGGTTCCTCTGGTGGCTGGTCACCCGGCAGGCGCGCCGGTCGCTCACCGGGGCGGTGGTCTCCGTCGTGTGGATGGGGCTGACCGCGCTGACGCCCTATCTGCTGTCCCGGGCGATCGACGACGGACTGACGCCGGGCGACGGGCCGGCGCTGGCGGGCTGGACGGCCGCCGTGCTCGCCGCCGGGGTGTTCAACGCCGGTCTGGGGGTCGTGCGGCACCGCACGATGACCAAGGTCCGGATGGACGCCAACTTCCGCACGGTCAAGCTCGTGGTCGAGCACGCGGCCCGGCTCGGCGCGGCGCTCTCGCGGCAGATCGGCACGGGGGAGATCGTCACGGTCGGCGTCGGCGACGTGAACACGATCAGCAACTCACTGACGGTCGTCGGGCCCGGCCTGGCCGCGATCGTCACCTACGGCGTGGTGGCCGCGCTGCTGCTGCCGGTCTCGTTGCAGCTCTCGGCGGTGATCCTGCTGGGGGTTCCGGTGACGGCCGGGATCGTCGGTCCGCTGGCGGTCCGCCTCCAGGGAGTGGAGACGGGGTACCGCGAACGGCAGTCCGTCCTGACCGCGCGCATCGGCGACCTCGCGGGCGGTCTGCGCGTCCTGAACGGCCTCGGCGGCAAGGGGCTCTTCGCGGACGGGTTCCGCCGTGACTCGCGGGCGCTGCGCGAACAGGGCTACCGGGTCGGCGCGGTGACGAGCTGGATCCAGGCGCTGGGCATGGGACTGCCGTCCGTCCTGCTGGCCGCGGTGACCTGGCTCGCGGCCCGGCTGGCCGCCCAGGGAGAGATCACCATCGGCCAGCTGGTGTCCGTGTACGGCTACGTCGCGGTCCTCGTCCTGCCGGTGTACTTCTTCATCGAGTGCGGTTACGAACTCTCCCGGGCCGTGGTCGCCGCGCGGCGCGTCGTGCGGTTCCTGTCCCTGGAGCCCGCGGCCTCTCCCCCGGACGCGCGGGACGCCCCGGGCTTCCCGGCCGTGCTGCACGATCCGGAGTCCGGGGTCCGGGTGGTCCCGGGGAAGCTGACGGTGCTGGCCGGGGCGCGCCCCGAACGGTCCGCGGCCGTGGTCGACCGGCTCGGCGGGTACACCGCGTCGGACGTGACCTGGGGCGGCGTACGGCTCGACGAGGTCGCGCCGCACCGGGTGCGCGAGCGCGTCCTGGTCGCCGACAACGAGGCCGACCTGTTCGCCGGCACCCTGCGCGAGACGCTCGAAGGGCGCCGGGAGCCCGACGAGGAGGCCATTGCCCGGGCCGTGCGCACGGCCGCCGCCGACGACATCGTCCTCGGGCTGCCGGGCGGCCTCGACGCGGCCGTCGACGCGCAGGGCCGGAGCCTGTCCGGCGGGCAGCGGCAGCGGGTACGGCTCGTGCGCGCGCTCCTCGCCGATCCCGAGGTGCTGCTCGCCCTCGAACCGACCTCGGCGCTCGACGCGCACACCGAGGCGACCGTCGCGGCCCGGCTGCGCGCCGCCCGCTCGGGCCGTACGACCGTCGTGACCAGCACGTCGCCGCTCGTCCTCGACCACGCGGACACCGTCTTCTTCCTGGTCGACGGCAAGACCGCGGCCACCGGCACCCACCGCGAACTCCTGCGGACGGAACCGGGGTACCGGTCGCTGGTGGCCCGCGACGCGGAGCCGGACGAGGACACGGAGCCTGGTGACGAAGGGGCCGCGGGTCCCGTGGCGGGCGTGGACGAGGAGGTCGTGCTGTGACGAACCACCTGCCGGTGGCGGGGCGCGCCGAGGTGCGCCGGGCGACGGCGCGGCTGATCCGGGCGGACGGGCGGGTGTTCGCCGCCGTGCTCGCCCTGAACGCGCTGGCCGCCGCGGCCGGCCTGGTCGGCCCCTGGCTGTTGGGACGGATGATCGACGACGTGCGCGGCGGTGCCGGTGTGGAGGCGGTGGACGGCCCGGCGCTCGTCATCCTCGTGGCCGCGCTGGTCCAGCTCCTGCTGTCGCGCTGGGCCGGGTACGTGGGGTACCGCTTCGGGGAACGGACCCTCGCGCGGGTGCGGGAGGAGTTCGTGGAGCGGACGCTGGCGCTGCCCGCGTCGGTCGTGGAGCGGGCGGGCACCGGCGATCTGACGGCGCGCGGCACCGCCGACGTCACGGTGGTGGGCACCACCCTGCGCGACACGGCACCCCAGCTGCTGATCTCCGGCGCACAGGCCCTGTTCGTCCTCGTCGCCGTCTTCGTCATCGACCCGCTGCTCGGCGCCTGCGGGGTGCTGGGCCTGACCGGCATCGCCTTCGCGCTGCGCTGGTACCTGCGCCGGGCGCGCACCGCCTATCTCGCCCAGGGCGCCGCGACGTCGGAGGTCGCCGAGATCCTCGCGGCCACCGCGTCCGGCGCCCGCACGGTGGAGGCGTTCGGGCTGGGCGGGCGCCGGATCCGGGCGAGCCGGGACGCGCTGGAGGTCTCCCGGGTGACGCGGATGCGGACGCTGTTCCTGCGCAGCGTGTTCTTCCCGTCCGTGGAGATCTCGTACGTCGTGCCGGTCGTGGCCGTGCTCCTGGTGGGCGGCGCGCTGCACGCCCGGGGCACGCTGAGCCTCGGCACGGTGGTCGCCGCGACGCTCTACCTGCACCGGCTCGCCGAGCCGCTCGACCAGATCCTGAACCAGGTCGAGCAATTGCAGAGCAGCGCCGCCTCGTTCGCCCGCGTGGAGGGCCTCGCCGGTGCGCCGCGCGCCGCCTCGGCCGGCTCCCCCGTGCCGGAGGACGACCGGATCGACGTCACCGGTGTGCGCTACGCCTACGACCGCGGCGGCGAGGTGCTGCGCGGGGTGGACCTGACGGTGCGGCCCGGGGAGCGGCTGGCCGTCGTGGGCCCCTCCGGCGCCGGGAAGACCACGCTGAGCAGACTGCTGGCCGGCGTCGACGCGCCGGGCAGCGGGACGGTGACGGTCGGAGGGGTGCCGGTCGTCGACCTCGACCCGGAGCAGCTGCGCCGGCACGTCGTCCTCGTCACCCAGGAGCACCACGTGTTCCTCGGCACGGTCCGCGACAACCTGCTCATCGCCGAACCGGGCGCCGGCGACGCCGAGTTGTGGGCGGCTCTCGCGGCGGTCGGCGCCGACGACTGGGCCCGGGAGCTCCCGGACGGGCTGGGCACCGAACTGGGCCCCGAGGCCCTGCCCGTCGACGGCTCACGGGCCCAGCAACTGGCGCTGGCCCGGGTGGTGCTCGCCGACCCGCACACCCTGATCCTCGACGAGGCCACGGCGCTCCTCGACCCGACGACGGCCCGGCACACGGAGCGTGCGCTGGCCACCGTGCTGGAGGGACGGACCGTCATCGCGATCGCCCACCGGCTGCACACCGCCCATGACGCCGACCGGGTGGCGGTGATGGAGGACGGCCGGCTGTCCGAGCTGGGCACGCACGACGAACTGGTGGCGGCCGAGGGGCCGTACGCGGCGCTGTGGCACTCGTGGCACGGGGACCGGGGCCCCTCGGCCGGCTGAGCCCGGCCCGGACCGTGCGGGACCGCACCGGACCGTGCGGGACCGCACCGGGCTACGCGGGACCGGCCCCTTCCGCGGACTCGTCGGGGCGCTCGGCGGAGCGTTCGGCGCCGGGTTCCCCGGGGCGCTCCCCGCCGGACCGTCCGTCCGCCCGGCGGCGCATCGCGGCGAGGGCCGCTTCGAGGTCGTCGTCGGCCTGTCGTTGCAGGGCCCCGGGGTCGGGTACCCGGCCGACGGGCTCTTCGGGCACGGAGGCGGGCTCCGTGACGACGAGCCGGTCGTACATCCACCGGCAGGCCTCGTCCTCGTCGGCGAACCGCTCGAAGACCTCGCGGTTCCCCCGCTCGTGGACGCCCACGGCCCAGTCCCCGGCGTGGCCGTCGAGGAAGTAGCGGTCGGCCGCGAGGCGGGGGCCCGGGCAGTCCACGATCTCGTAGGACGCGGCGGGAACCCGGGCCGCTCCCAGGGCCCGGTACAACGCGAACCGGTCCATGCGTTCCGCCTTCCGCCGGGGCGGAGCCGGCCCGGCCGTCGCCGGGTCCGGCTTCCGCGCGGTCGTGCGCCTCCGTGGAAGGGGCCTGGTCAGCCGTTGGTCCGCACCAGCGTTCCGTTGCTCACGAGGTCCGCCACCGTGGTGCGGGGGATGTCGGGGCAGAACCTGCTCGACGTCACGTACTGGGTGCCGAGGCCGGGCTGCTCGAACCCGGGGGCGGTCCTGCCCGCGCAGACCGTGACGTCCTTGGCCAGCCGGTAGGAGTGGTAGTTGTACGGGTAGCGCGGGTCGCTGGTGTCGAGGCTCGACGGCGGGATGACGCGCTTGCCGTACTTGGTGCCCTCCGGGGCCAGGAAGCGGCCCGCCTCGCTGCCGAAGCGGTCGAGCCGCAGGCCCGCGTGGAGCACGAGGGGGGTGGCGACCACCGTCCCGTTCAGGTGGGTGAAGCCGTCGTCCGGCGGGTAGCGCCAGTCACCCTGGCCCGAGTCGGCGGCGGGGTCCCACCACTTGCCGAGGAACTTCACGGCGGTGAGGCCGCCGAGCCGGTCGTAGCGTTCGAGGATGTTGCCCAGCACGCCCCTGGTCGGCAGCCGCCTGGGGCCGAGCCTCCAGTAGCCGCAGAGGTAGAAGCGGCGCAGCTGCGGCGGGATGGGATCCGGTACGAGCCCCCTGCACACGCGCGACGGGTCGGTCCCGGCGTGCTCGTCCGCCGGCTTCACGTGCCCGGGGACCGGCTTCGGCTCCGGGGTGGCGGACAGGGCGCGGACGCCGGCCGGGCCGCTGTCGCCCGGACGGTCGGGCGCCGCGGACGAGACGGAGGCGCCGAGCATCAGGGAGCCGGTCAGGCCTCCCAGCGCCGCCAGGCTCGCACACCAATGTGACCTTCTCACCAAACCTCCTGCGGTCATATGTGTCCGGATCGCACCGACTCGCCCGGTCGAGGACGCCCGGTACGGACCGGAATGCCGGGGATCACTCAAACCGCAGGAGCCGGAGGCGGGCGAGCGGACGTGCCGGAAGCCGCCCGAAAGGGGCCGGGCTTCATTCCGTTGCTGACGGCGGGCCGGTCATCTGGCGGTATGCGCCCCTCCGCCGGAGCCCCGCGCCGCACGCGACCCGGAGCGGAGGCCGCCGTCGCCGTCGCCGCGCGGGGGGACGCGCGGGCCCTCCGTCACGCCAGGACGAACATCCGAAGGACAGTCCGTATACCGAACACGACCAACCGGACAACGAACCGTTTCCGGCCATTTTTGTGATGTGGTCCTGACAGAAAGGGGTATCTCCTGCCACTCTTCCCTCGGCAACTTCACAGCAACCTCACAGCAAATCCGGCTGTGTCGTGCCGTACGACCCCATGCACCTGGTTCCGCGTAACGCCCAGTTCTGCCCGGACGGCTTCCTCCATCGTCCGGTCTCCCCTGGCCGCGCGATCCGCGGCCATGCAGAAGGAGTCAGTGTTGAGCAGCAGTTCTCCCCACAGACGCACCTCCCACATCACCAAGCGCCGCGTCGCCGGTGTCGCCCTCGTCGGCGTCACCGCCCTGCTGGCCGCGGCCGTCCAGTCGGGCGCCGCGAGCGCCGCCCCCGAACAGACCCCCCGGGCGGGCGGGGTCAACCCGGGCGCCGTCGCCATGAAGCTCACCGCCTCGCAGCGCGCCGAGCTGATACGCGACGCCGACGCGGCCAAGGCCACGACCGCCCGGGACCTGGGTCTCGGCGCCGGCGAGAGTCTCGTCGCCCGTGACGTCATGAAGGACGCCGACGGCACCGTCCACACCCGCTACGAGCGGACGTACGAAGGACTGCCGGTCCTCGGCGGCGACATGGTCGTCGACACCACCAGGTCCGGAAGGACCGGGCACGCCTACAAGGCGACGAACGCCTCCCTGAAGGTCGCCGAGCTCACGCCCGCGGTCGCCGCCGACACGGCGGAGAAGCAGGCGCTGTCCGCCGCGAAGGCCGCCGGTTCGAAGAACACCGCCGCCGACCGCGCGCCCCGCAAGGTGATCTGGGCCGCCACCGGCAGGCCGACCCTCGCCTACGAGACCGTCGTCGGCGGCCTCCAGGACGACGGCACCCCCAACGAGCTGCACGTCATCACCGACGCGGCCACCGGCAAGAAGCTCTACGAGTACCAGGGCATCGAGACCGGCATCGGCAACACCCAGTACAGCGGCCAGGTGACCCTGACGACCACGCAGTCGGGCTCCAACTACACGCTCAACGACGGCGCGCGCGGCAACCACAAGACGTACAACCTGAACCGGGGGACGTCGGGCACCGGCACGCTCTTCTCGCAGACCAGCGACACCTGGGGCAACGGCACCACGTCGAACGCCGCCACGGCCGGCGCGGACGCCCACTACGGCGCCGCGGAGACCTGGGACTTCTACAAGAACACCTTCGGCCGCAGCGGCATCAAGAACAACGGCGTCGGGGCCTACTCCCGCGTGCACTACGGCAACTCGTACGTGAACGCGTTCTGGGACGACGGCTGCTTCTGCATGACCTACGGCGACGGGTCCGGGAACGCCGACCCGCTGACCGCGCTCGACGTGGCCGGCCACGAGATGAGCCACGGCGTCACCTCCAACACCGCGGGCCTCAACTACTCGGGCGAGTCCGGCGGTCTGAACGAGGCGACCTCCGACATCTTCGGCACCGGTGTGGAGTTCTACGCCAACAACTCGACCGACGTGGGCGACTACCTCATCGGCGAGAAGATCGACATCAACGGCGACGGCACCCCGCTGCGCTACATGGACAAGCCCAGCAAGGACGGCGCCTCCAAGGACTCCTGGTACTCCGGAGTGGGCAACGTCGACGTGCACTACTCGTCGGGCGTCGCCAACCACTTCTTCTACCTGCTGAGCGAGGGCAGCGGCGCCAAGGTCATCAACGGCGTCAGCTACAACTCGCCGACCTCCGACGGGCTCCCGGTCACCGGCATCGGCCGCGACAAGGCGCTGCAGATCTGGTACCGCGCGCTCACCACCAAGTTCACCTCGACCACCAACTACGCGTCGGCCCGCACCGGGACGCTCGCGGCGGCGGGCGAGCTGTACGGCACGACGAGCGCCGAGTACACGGCGGTCCAGAACGCCTGGGCCGCGGTGAACGTCGGTTCACGGCCGGGCGGCGGTGGCGGTGGCGGCACGTCGTTCGAGAACACGGCCGACGTATCGATTCCGGACAACGGCGCGGCGGTCACCTCGTCGATCACGGTCAGCGGCCGTACCGGCAACGCCCCGTCGAACCTCGCGGTCGCCGTGGACATCGTGCACACCTGGCGCGGTGACCTCCAGATCGATCTGGTCGCCCCCGACGGCTCGACCTACCGCCTGAAGAGCACCAGTTCGTCCGACTCGGCGGACAACGTGAACACGACCTACACGGTCAACGCGTCCTCCGAAGTCGCCAACGGCACCTGGAAACTGAAGGTCCAGGACAAGGCGGCCCAGGACACCGGCTACATCAACAGCTGGAAGCTGACCTTCCCGTAGGCCGCGGCGGAAGTCCGCACGCGAGCGGTGCGCCAGGGCGCCGCCCCGGAGGTACGACTCCCCGGGGCGGCGCCCTTCTTTGCCGGAACGGGAGTTTGCGCCAACCCGCCCTTGACCGGGGCCGGTTCACGCCCGTGCGACCCAACTGTTCACCTGATCGACGATTTTCGGCCAAGGTCTTTAGAGACTCCTGACATGTACGCGGCCGGGATGGCACGCTTCACCCGCACGGCTCACCCGCACCGCAACTTCCCAACCGTCCATCCGGCCCCCACGCCGTTCGGACGTCCCCACACGAAGGAGCTTGCGTGACTCCCCTCTACGCGCGTCACAAGCGCACCACTCTGGCCATCGCCACCGCTGTCGCTGCCGGAGCCCTGCTCACCACCGGTCTGACCACCGGTGCCTCCGCCCAGACCGAGGCGTCCCCCATCGGCCGGGTCACCCCCCTCGCCGCGTCGCCGGTCCAGCTCTCCGCCTCCGCCCGCACCGCGCTCATCCAGAAGGCCGACGCCGCCAAGACGGAGACGGCGCAGCGCATAGGCCTCGGTGCCAAGGAGAAGCTCGTCGTCAGAGACGTCGTCAAGGACGCCGACGGCACGGTCCACACCCGTTACGAGCGCACGTACAACGGACTTCCGGTCCTCGGTGGCGACCTCGTCGTGCACGAGAGCAAGGCCGGCAAGGCCGAGGGCGTGACCAAGGCGACCAAGGCGTCCATCAAGGTCGCCTCGCTCAAGCCGCTGGTCACCACCGCCAAGGCCGAGAAGCAGGCGCTCACCGCCGCCAAGGACGCCGGCTCGGCCAAGACCGCCGCCGACCAGGCCCCCCGCAAGGTGATCTGGGCCGCCACCGGCAAGCCGACCCTCGCCTACGAGACCGTCGTCGGCGGCCTCCAGGACGACGGCACCCCCAACGAGCTGCACGTCATCACCGACGCGGCCACCGGCAAGAAGCTCTACGAGTACCAGGGCATCGAGACCGGCACCGGCAAGACGCTCTACTCGGGCACGGTCACGCTCAACACGACCCTGTCGGGCTCGACGTACAGCCTGACGGACGGCACCCGCGGCAGCCACAAGACGTACAACAAGTCGCACGGCACGAGCTCCTCCGCGGGCACGCTGTTCACCGACTCGGACGACGTCTGGGGCACCGGCGCGGCCTCCAGCTCCACCACGGACCAGACCGCGGCCGCAGACGCCGCCTACGGCGCGCAGGTGACCTGGGACTTCTACAAGAACACCTTCGGCCGCAGCGGCATCAAGAACAACGGCGTCGGAGCGTACTCGCGCGTCCACTACGGCAACGCGTACGTCAACGCGTTCTGGGACGACAGCTGCTTCTGCATGACGTACGGCGACGGCTCGGGCAACACGCACCCGCTGACCTCGCTGGACGTGGCCGGCCACGAGATGAGCCACGGCGTCACCGCCAACACCGCGGGCCTGAACTACTCGGGCGAGTCGGGCGGCCTCAACGAGGCGACCTCGGACATCTTCGGCACCGGCGTGGAGTTCTACGCGGGCAACTCGACCGACGTGGGCGACTACCTCATCGGCGAGAAGATCAACATCAACGGGGACGGCACCCCGCTGCGCTACATGGACAAGCCCAGCAAGGACGGCGGCTCCGCGGACTACTGGTCCTCCTCCGTCGGCAGCAAGGACGTGCACTACTCGTCCGGCGTCGCGAACCACTTCTTCTACCTCCTCTCGGAGGGCAGCGGTTCGAAGACGATCAACGGCGTCAGCTACAGCTCCCCGACCTACAGCGGCTCGACGGTCACCGGCATCGGCCGGGCCAAGGCCCTGCAGATCTGGTACAAGGCGCTGACGACCTACATGACCTCGTCGACGAACTACAAGGGCGCCCGTACGGCCACCCTGTCGGCGGCGTCCGCGCTGTACGGCTCCAGCAGCACCGAGTACGCGACGGTGGCGGCGGCCTGGACCGCGGTCAACGTCAGCTAGCGGGAACGTAACCGAACCGAGGCGGCACCCGGCACGATTCCGTGCCGGGTGCCGCCTTACCCTTGCCCCCATGCCCTACACGTACGAGGACGTGGGCGCGACCCGCGAGGACCGCTGCCCCCCGGGCTTCCACCGACTGCACGTGCGCTCCCGCATCGGCGAGGGCGAGGCCGTCTTCCGGCGCGCGTCCGAGGCCCTGATGACCTGGGAGCTGCACCGGGCCATGGGGGTCCGCATGGTCTCCGACGCCGACAAGGCGGCGCCGGGCGTCGACGTCACGGTCGGCCTCGGCCTGATCAAGGCCCCCTGCCGCGTGGTCTGGACCGCCGAGGAACCCCGGCGCACTGCGTGGGCCTACGGAACCCTTTCCGGTCATCCCGAGTGCGGCGAGGAAGCTTTCGTCGTCCACCGCACGGGCGACGGCACCGTATGGCTGACGGTCACGGCCTTCAGCCGGGCGGCCAAGTGGTACGCCCGCGCGGGCGGCGCCGCGACGCGCGGACTACAGCGCGTCTACGCCCAGCGCTGCGGCAAGGTGCTGCGCCGCCTGTGCGCACCGCACGACCAGACCTGAGCCCCCTCCCGCCCGCCCGTCCCCACCCCGGCACCCCCGGCGGTGAAAGCCGGCGGCCGGGACGTCACGGTGCCCGACGACGACGGAAAGCCCGTCGGCGCCCGGCAGTTCACCGAGGAGATCGAGGCCGCCGCGGCGAAGCGGTGACCCCGGCCTCCCCGGTGCCCGCGCGGGCCTACCGCATCAGCACCCCCGCCGCCTCGGCCAGCTCCTCCAGCGGCACGGCCACCAGGCCCATCTCCGCGCCGGAGGCCAGCAGGCGGTGCGACGGCAGGATCCGGACCGTGTAGCCGAAGGAGCCCGTGCGGTCGAGGGACAGCGGCCCTTCGTACGACCAACGCCCTTCCAGGTCAGGCCCGTTGACCGGTTTCAGCGGGACACAGGTCGCGTCCGCGATGCGGTCGTCCCCGTCCACCCGGCCCGCGACCGCCTGCACCTCCACGTCGTCGGGGGCGAGGTCGCCGAGGCCCACGCGGACGCGCAGCGACAGCGTGGTGCCCAGTTCGGCGGTCGCGGTGGCCGAGGACGCCTCGACGTGATCGACGGTGACCCGCGGCCAGGCGGCACGGACCCGTGACTTCCAGGCGGCCAGCTCGCGGGCCGCCGGGGCGGTGAGAGCGCGGTGGGCCTGCGCCGCCGGGGCGTACAGGCGCTCCACGTACTCGCGCACCATCCGTCCCGCCAGGACCTTCGGGCCGAGGTGGGTCAGCGTCCGGCGGACCATCTCGATCCACCGGTCGGGCAGGCCCTCCTGGCCGCGCTCGTAGAAGCGGGGGGCCACCCGCCGTTCGAGGAGGTCGTACAGGGCCCCGGCCTCCAGCTCGTCCCGTCGGTCCTCGTCGGTCGCGGTGCCGTCCGCGGTCGGGATCGCCCAGCCGAAGTCGGGCTGGAACCATTCGTCCCACCAGCCGTCCAGGACCGAGAGGTTGAGACAGCCGTTGAGCGCCGCCTTCATCCCGCTCGTCCCGCACGCCTCCAGCGGACGCAGCGGGTTGTTGAGCCAGATGTCGCAGCCCGGGTAGAGCTTCTGCGCCATCCCCATGCCGTAGTCGGGCAGGAAGACGATCCGGTGGCGCACCCGGGGGTCGTCCGCGAACCGGACCAGCTCCTGGATCAGCCGCTTCCCGCCGTCGTCCGCCGGGTGCGCCTTGCCCGCGACGACGATCTGGACCGGCCGCTCGGGGTGCAGCAGCAGGTCCATGAGCCGGTCACGGTCGCGCAGCATGAGGGTCAGCCGTTTGTACGAGGGGACCCGGCGCGCGAAGCCGATGGTCAGGACGTCCGGGTCGAGCACCCCGTCGATCCAGCCGAGTTCGGCCGTGCCGGCGCCGCGCTGGCGCCAGGACGCCCGCAGCCGGTCCCGCACCTCGAGGACCAGTTGTTCCCGCAGCACCCTGCGCAGGTCCCAGATCTCCTGGTCGGCGATCTCGGCCACCGCGTCCCAGCGCTCCGATCCGCCGACGGTCAGCGCGTCCTCGGTGCGCTGCTCGCCGACCTGCCGGGCGCCGAGACGGAAGACCTCGGGCGCCACCCAGGTCGGCGCGTGGACGCCGTTGGTGACCGAGGTGATCGGCACCTCCTCGGGGTCGAAGCCCGGCCAGAGCCCGGAGAACATCTCCCGGCTGACCTGGCCGTGCAGCAGGGAGACCCCGTTCGCCCGCTGGCCCAGGCGCAGGCCCATCACGGCCATGTTGAAGAGGTTCGGCTCGCCCCCGGGATAGGTCTCCATGCCGAGGGCGAGGACGCGCCCCACGTCGATGCGCGGGAGTTCGGCGTCGACGCCGAAGTGGCGGGCGACCACCTCCCGGTCGAAGCGGTCGATGCCGGCGGGCACCGGGGTGTGGGTGGTGAAGACCGTGCCGGCCCTGACCGCCTCCAGAGCGGCCTCGAAGTCCAGCCCCTCGTCGGTGAGTTCGGCGATCCGCTCCAGGCCGAGGAACCCCGCGTGCCCCTCGTTGGTGTGGAACACCTCGGGCGCCGGGTGCCCGGTCAGCCGGCAGTAGGTCCGGACCGCCCGTACACCTCCTATGCCGAGCAGCATCTCCTGGAGCAGCCGGTGTTCGCTGCCGCCGCCGTAGAGCCGGTCGGTGACCCCGCGTTCGCCGGCGCCGTTCTCCTCGACGTCGGAGTCGAGCATGAGCAGCGGGACGCGGCCCACCTGGGCCAGCCAGATCCGGGCGCGCAGCGCGCGTCCGCCGGGCAGCGCGAGGGACACCTGGGCGGGCGTGCCGTCGTCCTCGCCGAGGGGCACCACGGGCAGTTCGTTGGGGTCGAGGACCGGATAGTGCTCCTGCTGCCAGCCCTCGCGGGACAGGGACTGGCGGAAGTAGCCGTGCCGGTAGAGCAGGCCTACGCCGATCAGCGGGGCACCCAGGTCGCTGGCGGCCTTGAGATGGTCGCCCGCGAGGATGCCGAGGCCCCCCGAGTACTGCGGCAGCGCGGCGGTGATGCCGAACTCCGGCGAGAAGTAGGCGATGGCGGTGGGCAGGTCGGAGGTCTGCTCCTGGTACCAGCGGTCGCCGCTCACGTACTCGCGCAGGTCGTCACGGACCGCGGCGAGACGGCGCAGGAAGCCGCTGTCCTGCGTGAGTTCCGCGAGCCGTCCGGCCGGCACGCTGCCGAGCAGCCGTACGGGGTCGCCGCCGCAGGCGGCCCAGCGCTCGGGGTCGACGGACCGGAAGAGGTCGCGGGTCTCGGCGTGCCAGGACCAGCGGAGGTTGCGGGCCAGGTCGCTGAGCGGGTGAAGGGCTTCGGGGAGAACGGGTCGGACGGTGAATCTGCGGATCGCCTTCACGAATTCCACCTTCACGGAGGACGTACGCGGCTGAGGGACGCACGGCGTTGTGCGCCCTTCGTCACCCACGACGTTAGCGGCGAGGGTGCCTTCGCGACACGGCGCATCGCGGCACGGCTCCCGATCGGGGCCGACCGTGTGACATCGGCGGGAAATCGACGCAACCTTCGCGGACCCCCTCTGACGCCATGGCCGGTTCTGCCCGCATGGGCGGTCTTGTGGTGCTTCGCACCGCACGAGAGGCTCACCGGGTGGCGTACGGCCGGGCCCTGCCCCCGCGGCCGGCTCCGGCCCCGGTACGTCGAGTCGATGAGGGGAACTCAGGTCATGGCACGGACGAGGAAGTGGCGTCTGCGCTGGGCGTCGGGTGTCACCGCGGTCATGACGGCCGCGGTGCTTTCGGCCATCGCCCCGCCCGCGCAGGCGGCTCCGGCGGGGCGGATACCCGGCGCGGGGGAGCCCGGGTCCGTCAACGGCAGCTACATCGTGACGCTCAAGGGAGGTACGCGGGTTCCGCCGTCGGCCGGCGCGGGCATCGCCGGGCGGTACGGAGCGAGAATCAGCCACACCTACGGCACCGCTCTCAACGGCTTCGCCGTACGGGCCGACGCGGGACAGGCCCGGCGGCTCGCCGCGGATCCCCGGGTGGCCTCCGTCGTCCAGGACACCCGGGTGACGTTCGACCGGGTCCAGGACACCGCCCTGACGCCCGGTCGCGTCCGGGGGAACCCGCCGTCGTGGGGTCTGGACCGGATCGACCAGCCGGGCCGGCCGCTCGACGGCCGGTACGCGGCCACCGGATCGGCGGGTTCCGGGGTGACCGTCTACGTCATCGACACCGGCGTCCGCATCACGCACCGGGACTTCGGGGGCCGGGCGAGCTACGGCTGGGACTTCGTGGACGACGACGGGACGGCCGAGGACGGCAACGGCCACGGCACCCATGTCGCCGGAACGGTCGCCGGGGCCGCGTACGGCGTGGCCAAGAAGGCCAGGGTCGTCGCCGTCCGCGTCCTCGACGACAGGGGCGCCGGTTCCACCGCCCAGGTCATCGCGGGCATCGACTGGGTCACCCGGCACGCGAGAAAACCGGCCGTGGCGAACCTGAGCCTGGGCGGGTACGCCAACGACCGGCTGGACGCGGCCGTCCGCAACTCCATCGCCTCCGGTGTGACCTACACGGTCGCGGCCGGCAACTCCGGGCTGTCGGCCTCGCTCTTCTCCCCGGCCCGGGTCCCCCAGGCGCTCACGGTCGGCGCGACCGACCGCGCCGACGCGCGGGCGGACTTCTCCGACACCGGGCCCTCCCTCGACCTCTTCGCGCCGGGGGTGGACATCACGTCGACTTCGTACACCGGCGACGAGGCGGAAGCGACACACTCCGGAACGTCGATGGCGAGCCCCCACGCCGCCGGCGCGGCCGCGCTGTACCTGGCGGAGCATCCGGGGGCCGCACCGGCCCAGGTGGTGAAGGCGCTGGTGAGACGGGCGACCCCGGGAAGGGTGTCGAACGCGGGTCCGGGTTCGCCGAACAGACTCCTTCAGGTCGGCTGACCCTGGAGTGACGCTGGTACAACCAGGGTGATTCGGCCACACCACACCGGCCTCGCCTGCCCGGGACGAGGCCGGTCTTGTGTGTAGACATACGCGTGAGTAGTTAACAAAGTGCCGGAATGCCCACCCGCACAGGGTGGGAAGGCTCCTCCGGTACGCCCGCAGGCCCCACCTCCCCACACACATCCGCCCACCCACGTTGACGCGGACAGGAGCGGTCATGCCCGCCACGCACCACACGTCGCCACCCCCGACGACCACCCCCGACACGTCCAGAACACGCACGGCCGAGGCCGGGCCCGCCACACCCGCCGCACCCGCTGCGCCCGCCACACCGGAGAAACGATCTTCCACCGGCGCGTCCGCCTCCGGCGCGCGCCCGACGAGCGCCGGTTCCACCGGTCCGGGCTCCGACGCATCCGCGGTGGACACGTCCGCCGCCGCACCGGAGGCACCGTCCGCCGACACGTCCGCGGCGGGAACGTCCGCCCGCCGGAGCACCGCCCCCAGGGCCAAGACGGCCAAGTCCGCCCCCAGGACGGCCAAGGCGTCCGCTCCGAAGACGGGGAAGGCCGTCCAGACGGGGAAGACCGTCCCGAAGACGGAGAAGACCGCGAAGGGGGTCAAGGCCGCTCCGAAGACGCGCAAGGCCGCCGTCCCCGCCACCCGCACCCCCGACGCGGCCGACGGCCCCCTCGCCTCCGCCGTCATCCCGGTGACGGCCGTCGGGCGCATCCCCGTCCTCGACGTCCACCCGGTCGTGCAGCAGGGACGCCGTCCCGCCAAGGCGGTGGTGGGCGAGCGGTTCGAGGTGTCGGCCACGGTCTTCCGCGAGGGCCACGACGCCGTCGCCGCGAACGTCGTCCTGCGCGGTCCGGACGGCCGCCCCGGCCCGTGGACGCCGATGCGGGAGCTGGCCCCCGGCACCGACCGCTGGGGCGCCCACGTCACCCCGTCGGGAACGGGCCGCTGGACGTACGCGGTGGAGGCGTGGAGCGACCCGGTCACCACCTGGCGGCATCACGCGGGGATCAAGATCCCGGCCGGACTGGACACCGAGCTGGTGCTGGAGGAGGGCGCCCTGCTGCACGAGCGGGCGGCCGCCGCCCTGCCGAAGGGAACCAAGGGCAAGAAGGGCAGGGACACACTCCTCGGGGCCGTGGACGCGCTGCGCGACACCGGCCGCCCCGTGGCCTCCCGTCTCGCCGCCGCGCTGACCCCGCAGGTGGACGCCGTGCTGGCGGAGTATCCGCTGCGTGAGCTGGTGACGTCGTCGCAGGCGTTGCCGTTGCTGGTGGAGCGGGAGCGGGCGCTGTTCGGGTCGTGGTACGAGTTC
>NZ_KZ626930.1 GCF_002911015.1 Streptomyces populi | reverse complement strand
TCCCGGCCACGGCCGGGAGTCCGCGGCGCAGGGCGCGCACGGGCGGCGAGACCGTACGGGCGGACCGACGCGGTCGTCGAAGAACCCGTGAGCCGGCAGCGGCCGGTCACAGGCGGACGAGCGATCCGGCATCGGGCTCGGCGGTTCGTCATCGGCCCCCGGTGACCGGATCCGCCCGGCCGTGCCTCCCGCACGGATGACGGCTGCCTGCCTCCACGTCGTGGCCGCAACCCCTCTCCCGTTCCCGTTCGGCCGAACGGCCGGCGCGGCGATCCGTCATCGCCGCCGCCCGCCCCTCAGCACACGGTGGTACACCCACCCCTCCCGAGAGGTACCTCCTCATGCCCGTGTCCATCCGCAAACTCACCGGCCGTATCGGCGCGGTGGCCGAGGGCGTCGACCTGACGGCGCCACCGGACGACTCCACGCTCACGGCACTGCGTGACGCCCTCGACGAGCACAAGGCGCTCGTCTTCGACGAGGCCGGCCTCGACAACGCCGGCCAGGAGCGCGTGGCCCGCTGGTTCGGCGAACTCACCACCGCCCATCCGAACGTGGCGGCCGTCGACGGCACGACGAACGTGCTCGCCGTCGACAGCGAGACCTCCAAGGCCAACGAGTGGCACACGGACGTCACGTTCGTGGTCAACCCGCCGCAGGTCACGACGCTGAGGTCGCTCGTGACCACGCCCTACGGCGGTGAGACGCTCATCGCGAACACCGCCGCGGCCTATCGCGACCTGCCCGCGCCGCTGCGCGCCCTCGCCGACTCCCTGCGCGTCGTGCACACCAACCAGTACGACTACGCCCGCCCCGCGGCCGCCACGGCACAGCGGCAGGAGTACGACCGGGCCTTCGTCTCGACACCGTACGAGGCCGAGCACCCGGTCGTGCGGGTGCATCCACTGACGGGCGAACGAGGCCTGTTCATCGGAGGGTTCGCGAAACGGATCGTCGGCCTGTCCGGCAGCGACTCGGCCGATCTGCTGCGCATCCTCCAGTCGTACGTGACCCGCCCGGAGAACATCCTGCGCTGGACGTGGTCCCCCGGCCAACTGCTGATCTTCGACAACCGGATCACCCAGCACTACGCGGTGGACAACTACGACGACCACCCGCGGCTCCTGAACCGGGTGACCGTCGCCGGAGAGGTACCGGTCGGCGTCGACGGACGCCGCAGCGAGCAACTCGTCGGTGACGCCTCGCACTACACCGGCGTCCTGGCGGTGGCGGCATGACCGAGGTCCGCATCCCGGCTCCCGCCGTCATCAAAGGCCCGGACGCCGCGACGAAGAACGAGCGGGCCCGTGAGGTGTTCGTTCCGCGTGGCGCGCGCCGCCGGACGACGCTCGGCACACTCCGCGAGCGGCTGCGCTGGCCGCTGGGTGTCTACACGACCCCGGTCGTGATCCTCATCGCCTGGGAGGCGCTCGCCCGGGCCGGAGTGCTGACGAAGACCTACGCCCCGGCCCCGACCTCGATCGTGAACTCCGCCGTCGACCTGTGGCAGCAGGGAGTGCTCGGTCCGGACCTGGCCATCTCCCTGCAACGCGCCGGCCTCGGACTCGCGCTCGGGCTGACGGTGGGCATCGTCGCCGGAGTGCTCGGCGGACTGCTGCGCAGCGGTGAGTACCTGTTCAACGGCGTCGTACAGGTCCTCAACACGATCCCCCTCCTCGCGGTCCTGCCCCTGATGATCGTGTGGTTCGGCATCGACGAGCTCACGAAGGTCCTGCTGATCTCCTTCGGGGCGGGCGTCCCGATGTACCTCAACCTGTTCGCCGCGATCCGCGGCGTCGACCAGCGGCTGATCGAGATGACCCGCACGACCGGGGCGGGCACCTGGCGCCTGGTGACGCGTGTGCTGGTGCCCGGATCCCTGCCCGGCTTCCTGGTCGGCCTCCGCTTCTCCCTCGCGTACAGCGTCCTGGGCCTGGTCGCCGCGGAAACCGTCAACGCCGACCAGGGGCTCGGCTTCCTCATCACCCAGGGACAGACCTACCTGCAGACCAACCAGGTCTTCGTGGGGCTGGTGATCTACTCGCTCCTCGGTCTGCTCGCCGACCAGTTCGTCCGGGCTCTCGAGCGGGTGCTGCTGCGGTGGCGCCCGAGTTATGAGGCGTCATGAGCAGCGCAGTCGCGACCGATCTCCGCCGGAGCACCGGTGTCGTCGTCGAGCGGGTCGTCCGGCGGTTCGGTGACCGGACGGTGCTCGATCAACTCGATCTCACCATCGCCGACGGGGAGTTGGTGATCCTGCTCGGCCCCTCGGGCTGCGGCAAGAGCACGCTCCTGAGGCTGCTCGCCGGACTGGACCGGCCCGACGGAGGGCGCGTCGAGGTCCCGGCGAAGCGGGCGATCGTCTTCCAGGCCGACCGGCTGCTGCCCTGGCAGCGCGTCCTGCGCAACGTCACCCTCGGCCTCCACGGGCCCGACGCCGAGCAGCGCGCCCGCGACGTGCTCGCCGAGGTCGGGCTCTCGGGCCGCGAGAGGGCGTGGCCCAAGGAACTCTCCGGCGGCGAGGCGCAACGGGTGTCGCTCGCGAGGGCGCTGGTCTCGGAGCCCGGACTCGTCCTGCTCGACGAGCCGTTCGCGGCCCTCGACGCCATCACCCGGCTGCGCATGCACGACCTCGTCCGCGCCCTGAGGACGAGGCACCAGGCGGCCATGCTGCTCGTCACCCACGACATCGACGAGGCGATCGCCCTGGCGGACCGCGTCCTCGTCATGAGCGACGGCCGCATCGGCGGCTCCCACGAGGTCCACCTCTCGGCCGCCGACCGTGAGGCGAGCGTCGCGCGCGAGGAACTGCGCGCCCGGCTCCTGGAGGACCTCGGCCTCGCCGGCCGGCACTGACCCCCTCGGCCGGCACTGACTCCCCCGGCGCCGACACGAACAACGCGCGCCGAACACCGAACCCCAGCACAGAAAGCCCAGGACATCACCATGCGCAAGACAACCAGCAGGATCGTCACCGCCGCCGCTCCCCTCGCCCTGGCGAGCACCCTCGTCGCCTGCGGCTCGTCCTCGGACGCCTCCGCGCCGCTGAGCAACGCGGGCAACGCGAGCAGCGCGAAGCATCCGGAATGGAGCAAGTACACCTTCACCATCGGCGACAACGGCGGTGACGGCAGCCAGGAGCTGGCGAAGGTCACCGGCGTGTTCGACAACGCGCCCTACAAGGTGAAGTTCGCCCGCTTCACCTACGGTCCGCCTCTTGTGCAGGCCGCGGCGTCGGGGGACATAGATCTGGGCAGCGTCGGTGACGTACCGCCGATCACCGGCGCGGCGAAGGAGTACGGCTTCAAGATCGTCGCCGTGAACCGCTCGCTCACGCCCGACCAGGCGGTCGAGAACATCATCGTGCCGAAGGGCTCGAAGCTGAGGACGGCCGCCGACCTCAAGGGCAAGCGGATCGCCGTTCCGCAGGGCAGTTCCGCCCACGGACTGGCCCTGAACGCGCTGAAGAGCGTCGGCCTCGGGCCCAAGGACGCCAAGCTGGTCTTCCTCGACCCCGCGGCCGCCGCGACGGCGTTCAACACCGGCAAGGTGGACGCCTGGTCGATCTGGAACCCGCAGTCCGCGATCGCGGTCAAGAACGGCGCGCGGATCCTGGTCAAGGGCCTCCCGCCCATCGACCAGACGAGCAGCTACTACGTCGCGACGGACAAGTCGCTGAAGGACAGGACCAAGCGCGCGGCCCTCACCGACGTCCTGAAGCGTCTCTCCCGTGAGTACGCCTGGGCGATCAAACACCCCGACCAGTACGCGAAGGCGCTCTCGAAGGAACAGGGCATCCCCCTGGCCGACGCCAAGGCGTCCCTGGCCGCCTACTCGAACCGGGTGACCCCGGTCGAGAAGTCCGACATCGAGCTGGAGCAGAAGCTCGCGGACGTCTTCCTGGAGTCGGGCCAGATCACCAAGAAGGTGGACGTCGCGTCGATCACCGACAACCTCCTCCCGGCCGGCTACGACAGCTCCGAGCTGACCTTCGACTGAGCCCCGCCGCCCACCCCGACACCCGAAGGAGAGAACCCATGACCGCGACACAGCGCCGGCTCCACCTCAACGCCTTCCTCATGGAGGCGGGCCACCACGAGGCGGCCTGGCGGCTCCCGCGCAGCAACCCCCGGGCGGACTTCGACCTGCGCCACTGGATCGAGCTGGCGCGGCTCGCCGAGAGCGCCAAGTTCGACTCGCTGTTCCTGGCCGACGGCCCGGCACTCATGGGAACCGGTGAGTTCAGGCCACCGGGCCAGCTCGAACCACTGACGCTGCTGACCGCCCTGTCCCAGGCGACCAGCAGGATCGGCCTCATCGCGACCGTCTCGTCGACGTACAACGAGCCCTACAACCTCGCGCGCCGGCTCGCCTCCGTCGACCACGTCAGCGGCGGCCGCGCCGGCTGGAACATCGTCACCTCGGCGGGAGCGGACGAGGCCGCCAACTTCGGCCTCGACGACCGCCCCGGCCACGCCGAGCGCTACGCCCGCGCCGACGAGTTCCTGAAGATCGCCAAGGCACTCTGGGACAGCTGGGAGTCGGACGCCGTCGTGGCGGACAAGGCCGGCGGACGCTACGCCGACCCCGAGCGGCTGCACCGGCTCGACCACCAGGGCGCGTACTTCAAGGTGGCGGGTCCGCTCAACGTCCAGCGCCCGCCGCAGGGTCACCCGCTGCTCGTCCAGGCCGGCTCCTCCGAGGACGGGAAGGACTTCGCGGCCCGTCACGCCGAGGCCGTCTTCACCGCCCACACGACCTACGAGCGCGCGGCCGCCTTCTACGCCGACATCAAGGCACGGACCAGGTCCGCGGGCCGCGACCCCGAGGGCGTGATCGTCCTGCCCGGCATCGTCCCGTACATCGGGTCGACCGAGGCGGAAGCCCGGGCGGTGGCCCGGGAGTTCGACGAACTGCGCGTTCCGGAGTACGGGCTGCGCCAACTGGCCGCCGTGTTCGAGACCGAGCCGTCGGCCTTCGAACTCGACGCGCCCCTGCCGGACTTCATCCTCGACAGACCGAAACTGGAGGGAGCGCAGAGCCGTTCGGACCTGATCATCGACCTCGCGGTGCGGGAGAACCTCACGGTCCGTCAGGTCATCTCCCGGCTCGGCGGCGGACGCGGCCACTTCGAGTTCATCGGCACGCCCGAACAGGTGGCGGACACGATCATCGCCTGGTTCGAGGGCGGCGCGGCGGACGGGTTCAACATCATGGCACCCGCCCTGCCCTCGGGCCTCGAGGCCTTCGTCGAACACGTCCTGCCGATCCTGCGCGGCAAGGGCCTGTTCCGTGAGGAGTACGAAGGCACGACCTTGCGCGAGCACTACGGGCTCCCGGTCCCGGAGAACCAGTTCCGGGCCTGACCCGCTCGCGCCTTCCGCCGCTTCCACCGGGGAGGAGGACCCACGTCACCCCGGGCCGGATCCGCCCGGAGCGAGTGCTCCCCGAACCCGCCCCCGGTGGAGCGTGATCCCGGCGGCCCGCCCGCACCGCGGGCCGCCGGGATCACGACGGCCCGCGGAGGACCGTGACGAACGGACGGGAGGACCGTGACGAACGGGCGGACGGGAGGGGCGGTCCGGCGGACCGAGAACGGGAAGGCCGTGAAGCCGGTGCCGTCGGCCCCGGGGCAGACCCGCGGGCTCGGCGGCCACCCCGGCACTCGAGGTCACCCCCGGCGTGGCAGAGTGTGCGTGTGCCGACCACTGATGCCGCCCGTGCCGCCGACGCCGTCGATGTCCCCCGTGCCGTGAACGCGGCCGGTGCCGCCGCCGACGAGCCCGGTCACCTCATCGACCTGCGCAGCGACACCGTCACCCGGCCCGGCGAGGCGATGCGCCGGGCGATGGCCGAGGCCGAGGTGGGTGACGACGTCTTCGGTGACGACCCCACCGTCAACGCGTTGCAGGAGCGGATCGCCGGGCTGCTCGGATTCGAGTCCGCGCTGTTCGTCTCCTCGGGGACGCAGAGCAACCTGTGCGCCCTGCTGACCCACTGCGGCCGCGGGGACGAGTACATCGCGGGCCAGATGGCCCACATGTACCGGTGGGAGGGCGGTGGAGCCGCCGTGCTCGGAGGCATCCAGCCCCAGCCGCTGCCGCACCGGGCGGACGGGACACTGGACCCGCTGGACATCGCGGCGGCCGTCAAGCCGGACGACCCGCACTTCGCGCGCACGCGGTTGCTCTGCCTGGAGAACACCATCGGTGGCCGGGCCGTCCCGACGGACTACCTGAAGAACGCCACACAGATCGCCCGCGACCACGGCCTCGCCACGCACCTGGACGGGGCGCGGCTGTTCAACGCGGCGGTGGCCGCCGGGGGCGACCCCTACGAGCAGGCACGGCTGATCGCCGGCCACTTCGACAGCGTCTCCGTCTGCTTCAGCAAGGGCCTGGGCGCGCCCGTCGGCTCGGCGCTCCTGGGATCACGGGAGTTCGTGGCCGGGGCACGGCGCTGGCGCAAGGTTCTGGGCGGTGGGATGCGCCAGGCCGGTGTGCTGGCCGCCGCGGCACTCCACGCGCTCGACCACCAGGTGAGGCGGCTCGCGGACGACCACGAGCACGCCGCGCTGTTCGCCGAGGGCCTGAAGGACGTGGAGGGCCTGACCATGGAGCCCAGCGGGACCAACATGGTCTTCGCGAGGTCGGCCCCCGGGCTCGCGACCGACGAGGTGCGCGACCGGCTGGCGCGCCGGGGCCTGTTGTGCGCGGGCTACCCCGGCCAGCTGCGCTTCGTCTTCCACCTGGACGTGACGCGCGCCGACACGGAACGCGCGGTGCGGATCGTGCGCGAGACCCTGGCCGGGACGGTGGCCGGCTGACCTCGCGGGGCCGTCGGCCCGTACGTCGTCCGGCCGCCCCACAGGGATTCCTGAACCGGTCCGTACGGATTCCTGGACCGGCTCGTACGGATCCCCGGACCGGAGGGACGGCTCGGCCCTGCCTCTCGCGGCTCCTTCGGTCAGTCCACCGGCCACGTGTGGACCGGAGCGTTGAGGTGCATGTAGTCGATGTACTGCTGCGTCATGCGCCGCAGGGCCTCGTGACGGCCGCACCGCTCCGACGTCTCGAAACGGTGCAGCATCTCCTTCTGCCAGACCGCGCCGTTGCGCGCGGTGACGCACCGCTGCTCGATGATGCCGAGCAGCGGCTCCCGCCAGGCCGCGTCCATGCCCGAGCGCTCCAGGCCCTGGTGCGCCAGTGGCAGCAGCCGTCGCAGGACGAGTTCGGGCACCGGCACCTCACCCGTTCCGGGCCAGTACAGCCGGGCGTCGATGCCGTCCCGCGCCGCGGTGTCCAGGTTGTCCTCGGCGGCGGAGAAGGACATCCGTGACCACACCGGCCGGTCCTCGTCCACCAGGGCGCGGGTGAGACCGTAGTAGAAGGCGCCGTTGGCGAGGGTGTCGGCGACCGTCGGGCCCGCGGGCAGCACGCGGTTCTCCACCCTCAGGTGCGGCCTGCCCCGGGTGACGGCGTAGACCGGACGGTTCCACCGGTAGATCGTGCCGTTGTGCAGGGTCAGTTCGGCCAGGTCCGGCGTGTCCCCGCGGGCCAGCGTCTGCGTGGGGTCCTGGTCCTCGCACAGGGGCAGCAGCGCCGGAAAGTAGCGGAGGTTCTCCTCGAAGAGATCGAAGACGCTGGTGATCCACCGCTCCCCGAACCAGACCCGGGGCCGTACTCCCTGCGCCTTGATCTCCTGCGGTCGGGTGTCCGTCGCCTGCTCGAAGAGCGGGATGCGGGTCTCGTGCGCCAGTTCCTTGCCGAACAGGAAGGGCGAGTTGGCCGCCAGCGCGACCTGGATCCCGGCGATCGCCTGCGCCGCGTTCCAGTAGTCGGCGAAGTCCTCCGGCGACACCTGGAGGTGGAACTGCGTGCTCGTGCAGGCGGCCTCCGGCGTGATGGTCTCCGCATAGGTCCGCAGCCGGTCGACCCCGTCCACCTCGATGAGCAGGTCCTCTCCGCGCGCCGCGAAGACCTGCTCGTTGATCAGCCGGTAGCGGGCGTTCTCCGACAGGGCCTCCGGCCCCACGTCCGACTCCCGCAGGGTGGGCAGGATGCCGATCATGATCAGATGGACGCCGATCGACCTGGCGCGCTCGTCCGCGTGGTTCAGCGCGGCGCGGATCTCCTCCTCCCAGGCGTCGGGGCCGCCCGCGACCAGCCGCCGGGGCGGAATGTTGATCTCCAGGTTGAACCGGCCCAGCTCGGTGTCCCAGGCGGGATCCGCGATGGCGTCGAGCACGTCACCGTTCCGCATCGTCGGCTCGGCCTCGGTGTCGGTCAGGTTCAGCTCGATCTCCAGGCCCACCTGAGGCCACTCGGAGTCGAACCGTGCCTCGCGCAGCATCTGGGCGAAGGCGTCGAGACACTCCTGCATCTTGATCCGGTACCGGCGACGGTCCTCGCGGGTGAAGACCATCGCCGGAACGTCGCGTCCCATCGGTCCTCCCGGTGGCCCCACGGATACCTCTTCCATCCAGCGTCGCACCATGGGGCGGGTCTGACCATGCGGGACGGACTCCACACCGTGGTGGGCCGGTGACCGGGGCCGTCCCGGCCCGCCCCGGTGGCGGTCGTCGCCTCAGGAGGCGCTGCGGCAGGCGGAGCGGGGGTACCGGATCGTGGCGCGGGCCGGTGAGGGCGGGCGCGGGCCAGGTGTTCGCTTCCGCCCGTCCGCCCGCTCGCCCGTCCGGCGGACGGACGCGAACGGACGCGAACGGACGCGAACGGACGAAGAACCGACCGGACGGATCCGGACAGGGCGAGACCGAACGTGTCAGCGGACGGTGTCTCCGGCCGGTGCGGAGGGTCCGGCGGTCTGCCGGGCCGTCCATTCCTCACGCAGCAGTCCGAACAGCACGCCGTCGTACCACTCCTCGCCCACCCGCACGCTCGCGCGGCGGCGTCCTTCCTCGACGAAGCCCGCCTTGCGGAAGGCGCGGACGGCCCGTTCGTTGCCGCTCCAGGTCTCCAGCTCGACGCGCCGGAGCCGGCAGGCCCCGAACAAGTG
Organism: Streptomyces populi; assembly: GCF_002911015.1. GTDB lineage: Bacteria > Actinomycetota > Actinomycetes > Streptomycetales > Streptomycetaceae > Streptomyces > Streptomyces populi. The sequence continues at coordinate 24,611 of NZ_KZ626930.1, read as the reverse complement.
CCCCAGCAGGAGCCGCAGCGCCTCGGAGCCGTAACCGCCGCCCCAGCGGTCGTGCTCACCGATGACGACACCGACCGTCGCCCGGCCCGCGAACGGGTCGAGGTCCCGGTAGTCGGCCGTGCCGATCACCCGGCCGTCCGCCAGGTCCTCCACGGTGAACGTGGCCTCGCCGCGCGGGTCCTGACGGAGCCGGGCGTCGTGGAAGCGTTCCATGGTTTCCCGCGTGATGGGCCCGAAATGCGGGTCGCCCCCGGTGGCCCAGTGGGCCACCTCCGGGTCGTTGCGCCAGCGCAGATAGGAGTCGAGGTCCTCGGCCATCGGCGCGCGCAGTCGTACGAGTTCACCCTTGATCATATGAAGATCATATTGATCACCCGGATCGTGTGGATCACGGGAAACGAAGTCCGGTCCGTGAAGGGGGGCGGCCGCTCCACGAGTCGTGCGGCTGGACCGCCGACCGTCCGCCGGGCAGGTCAGACGCCGGCGTCGGGGCCGAGGTAGTGCACCGTGGTCCGCTCGGAGTGCGGGGCGAGGAGTTCCCGCAGTTCGCCGGCCGCGGTCCTGAGGAGCTCTCCGTCACGGGTGGCGTGAAGGGTTTCGAGCGCGAAGGCGACGCGGGTGGAGTCCTGGGTGACACGGGTGCGGTGGGCGTCGCGGTGGTTCCAGTGCCGGGTGAGCACGTCGGTGGTGTCGGTGTAGATGATCTCGCCGGGCCTGGGGTTCTCGACGGTGTCGGGCTCGCCGAGCGGGGTGAAGGTCTCGCTGCCGTCGGCGTGGCGGATCTCGACGTCACCGGTGACGTGATCGAGGTCGAAGGCGCCGGCGGGCAGGCCGTGACGGACGGAGACGGCGTTGTAGGAGTCGACGGCCGGGTTGATGCGCGGCAGGGCGCCCTTCTTGGCGAGGCGGCGTCCGAGGGCGTCGACGCTGGGCCGGATGCGGCGGGGGTTGGTGCCGAAGGAGCGGTAGGCGGTGTGCCACGCCTCGATGCGCGGGTCGCTCTCGTCGGCGGGCTGCCAGGTGCCGTCGGCGAGCTGCCGTTCCAGCTCCTGAAGGGCGGCGGTGGTGGCGGGCCAGGGTTCGTGGCCGCGCAGTCCGGTGGCGGTGACGACGGCGATGAGGGTGCCGGGGAAGGCGTCGGTGACAGCGGGGGCGATACGGAAGACGGTCATCGCGAGGGGTATCCGTTCGGGGAGGGGGCGGCGCGGCGGGGTCAGGGTTTCCAGGGGCCCGTACGGTCCAGGCGGCGCAGTTGCCGGGCCGCGGTGGACGTGTCCGGGCCGGTGTCCCGTCCGGTGAGCCTGCGAGCGGTGCCGGCACGCCGCCCGACGGGTTTGTGGTCGTCGTACTTGGGCTTCGCGCGGACCTCGGTGACGGCTAGGCGCAGGCCGCGGATGCCGGTCGGTATCCGTCCGTAGGGAGGCCGGCCGGGCTCGACGGAGGCGTGGTCGTCTTCGGGCTGGGAGCGGGCCGGCCGGCGGCGCGGCAGCTCGGCGTGGTCCAGGGCGGAGTCCCAGGGCCGGATGGACATGCGGGGATCCTTCCGGGCGAGGTCAGGTGAGGGCGAGGAGGCTGACGGCGACGGCGGCGGTGCCCAGCCCGACCAGCTGCCCGCGGTGGATCCGCTCGGCGAGCACGCCGCGGGCGAGCAGAACGGTGCCGGCCGGGTACAGGGCGGTGATCACGGCGACGACCGCCAGGTCGCCGCCGCGGGCGGCGAGCAGGAACAGCAGATTGGCCACCGAGTCCAGCACACCGGCCGCCGCCGACATCGCGTACGCGGGCTTCTCGGAGCCGAGTCGTCGGTACATCAGCCCGGCCGCGGCGAGGGTGACGGCGGAGGAGACGGCGCGGCCGACGATCAGCGGGCCGACGCCGCTGTCCGCGGGCGCCTGGTGCAGGAAGACCAGCTGCAGCGCGATGGCGGCCCCGGCGCCGAGGGCCAGCAGCAGCGCGGTGCGCGACGGGCGCACGGTCCCGGCGCCGCCCCCGGCGCTGACCAGCACCACCGCCGTCAGCGCCAGCGGCAGCCCGATCAGCCCGGCCGAGCCCAGGTGCTCGCCCTGTAGCAGCCCGACACCGACCGGCAGCATCGCCGAGACCAGCGCGGTGACGGGGGACAGGACGTTCATCGGGCCGATCGCGAGCGTGCGGTAGAGCAGGGCGAACGCGGCGGCCGACGCGACACCGGACGCCGCGCCCCAAGCGAGGGTCGCCGGGCCGAAGGAGGCGCCGAGGAAGGGCCACAGCAGCAGTTCGACGGTGAGCGAGGCGGGGGCGGCGATCAGCACGGTGCGCAGGACATGGGCCTTGCGGGCGCCGAGACCGCCGAGGAAGTCGGCGCATCCGTAGGCCAGGGAGCTGCCCAGGGCCAGCAGCAGAGCGATCACGGGTACATCCCTTACTATCAATGGAACGACTGAACTGTACAACGCAACGACCGGATGGCGTCAACCGAACGACCGCACGGTGCAGTGCAGTGATCCATCTGTCTGAAGGGGTGAAGCGATGGCCGAGACCGAGGCGGCACTGCGGGCACTCGCGCACAACGTCAGGAGTGCCCGTACCCGTGCCGGGCTGTCCCTGGACGAACTCGGCCGCCGCGCCAAGGTCAGCAAGGGTGCCCTGGTCGGGCTGGAGAAGGCCCAGGGCAACCCGAACTTCGCCACCCTGGTCCGCCTCGCCGACACCCTGGGCGTCTCGGTGTCCGCGCTGATGGAAGGACCGGCCGAGGGCCGTGTCCGGGTCGTGTCCGCCGATGCCGTCATGCCCTTGTGGGCGGGGGAGAGGGGCGGTGAGGCGCGGCTCATGCTGACCACGGCGGGACCGGCCCCGGTGGAGGTCTGGCGCTGGAGGCTGGAACCGGGCGAGGAGTACTCCAGCCACCCGCACCAGGCGGGCGTCGTGGAGACCGTCAGCGTCACCGCGGGACGGATGGTGCTCGTCGTCGACGGCGCCGAGCACGCCGTGGAGACCGGGCAGACCGCCACCTTCGACGGCGACGCCCCCCACGCCTACCGCGGCTCGGGCGACCGGACCTGCCACCTGATCATGACCGTCCACATCCCGCCCGGTCCCGGCTCCGCTGCCTGACCGGCGTCACCGGTGCCTCTGTGCGCGGCCCGGTTCGGGGGCGCGTGCGGGGGAGTGCTGCCAGGGGCGGTGGGCGGTGGGCGGTGGGTGGACTGCCGCCCCCGGCAGCGGACGTGGGCCGGCGCGGTGCCGGACTGTCGGTGCGGTTCGGGGGGTTCAGGAGGGGCGGTTCGTGTCCGGGATCGTGATGGCGATCGGCCGCGCCTCGTTGAGGAAGACCAGGACGAACCGGCGGAGGGCTTCCTCCAGGGTCCAGGCGATCGCCGGGATCGCGGGAAGGGGGATCAGACCCTCGCGGAAGGCCACCAGGAGCGGCCAGGCGGTCGCGATCAGCGGTTCCAGGATCGGCTCCCGGGAGAGACCGATCATGTCGCCGATCCGGTCGCCGAGCGTGTACCGGGAGAACGCGCTGATCAGGGGTCGGGTCAGACCGGCGTCGAGTTGGGCCACGATGCCCAGGAGGACGTCGGTCAGCGCCTTCCCCTCGGGGGTGGAGGCCAGCACCGGGTCGAGGAGCTGCCTGGACTGGGCGTCGGCCGCGTCCCAGGAGGCCGGGACGTACTCGTCGCGCACCCCGAGCATGTGGGCGCTGACCTGCCACACGTGCAGATACGCGGCCGCGTCGTCGGCGCTGATCCGGACGCCCCACTCCTTCATCTTGCGCATGACGAACGTGGCGAGGCTGTGCCAGGTGACCAGGATGTCCGCCTGGCTGATCGGTGTCGTCTGACCGCCGCTGGTCTGGGTCCAGGCCGGGGACTGCGGCAGCAGGTGCCGTACCGCCGCGTGCACCATCCGCGTCTTCACCGCGGTCACGATCATCGAGCCCTGCGGCAGGTAGGCGTCCGTGGCCCCGATGTCGTAGCCGAGTTTCGCCGTCTTGGCGATGCGGTCCTTCATGTCGGCGCCGCCCTTGGAGTAGTAGACGGCGCGCGACTCCCGGGGGATGGCGGTGCTCATCAGGCCGCTGCCGAGGCCGTAGAGCGCTCCTATGTAGATGCCCTTCTTCGCGTTGATCCGGGAGGCGCGGTCGAGTTTGTCCCTGTCCGCCCAGGAAGGCAGTTGGCGGGCGGTGTTCATGAACTCCCGCAGGTCCGCGGGGAGTCCGGTGGGCAGCGCCTGGTCGTTGCGGGTCCAGGTGGCCAGTTGCTCGTTGATCGCGGCGATGCCGCCGCGGTCGAGGACGGCCGCGAGCACGGGGTCGGCCTCCTCGTCCCACACCCACTGCGGGTCGGCTCCCGCGCCCGAGTTCGCCACCGAACTGCTCGGCGCCCACGTCCACGGGGGCCGGGCGTCGGCGGGCGTGGCCGCGCCCAGTGCTCCGAGGGCCCCCAAGGCCCCTCCTGTCATCAACATCTTGCGCCTGCTGAGTCCGTCCATCGGGCTGAACTCCTCCTCGGGTCCATGGCCGGTTCGATACGATGAAACAAATTGAGGCTCTCTGTATCAATCAGGGGAGCACAGGACGCGCGAGAACACCAGAGTCCTCACCGGATCGGGAGGACCTTCGCGGAACCTGATCTGCCGGTCCCGGCAGGGTCTGCCGGCTTCCGCCCGCGCCCGGGTCCGCCTTCGGTGACACCGCCGTCGAGCGGTTCGCCGTCGCCGCGGCGGACGGTCCGCGGCCGACCGGGCAGCGCTTCCCGTTCCCGGAACGGTGGTGCCTCCCACCGGTCGAAGGGCGGCGGGACGGTACGGGAGCGGGCCCGCGAACCCGGTGATCGGGCGGCGGGTCATGCCCGACGGGTCACGCCAGGCGCGAGGAGGGCTCCACCCGCGGCTGCAGTGGTGGTTCCTGCCGCGACCACGCTCGCAGCTTCTCCGGGTTGCGGACCGCCCAGATCCGGGTGACGCGCCCGTCGGAGACGTCGAACGCGGCCACGGTCATGACGACGCCGGCACGCCGGGCCACCAGACCCGGAACCCCGTTGACCGACCGCTCCAGGAGTTCGAGCCCCGGAGCCCTGTCGGCGATGGCGACCATGTACCGGGCGATGCGCGCGCCGCCCTCGACCGGGTGCGGTACGGCGCCGACCGTGCCGCCGCCGTCGGCGGTCATCACGGCGGCCGGGTCGAGGAGACCGACGAGGGCCGCGATGTCCTTGGTCTCCCACGCCTCTTTGACGTGCCTCACCACCTCGGCCCGGCCGGTGGCCGCCACCGGGGTGCGCGCGCCGCCCGCCCGCCGTCGGGCGGAGGCCGCAAGCTGCTTGCAGGCCGCGGGGGTACGGCCGAGAACGTCGGCGATCTCCGCGAACGGGTACCGGAAGACGTCGTGCAGGACGAACGCCACCCGCTCCGCGGGCGTCATCGACTCCAGGACCACGAGGAAGGCCATGGCCACCGACTCGTCCAGGACGATATGGTCCGCGGGGTCCGAGGGGCCGGTGGGGCCGGCTCCGGCCGTGTGGTCCCGCTCGGTGCGGTCGGGCAGCGGTTCGGGCAGCCACGCGCCGACATGGCGTTCACGGCGGGCCCGCGCCGAACCGAGCAGGTCCAGACAGATGCGGCTGGTCACCGTCGTCAACCAGGCGCCGGGAGAGAGGATCTCCTCCCGCCGGCCCGGCGGCAGCCCGTACCAGCGTGTGTAGGCGTCCTGGACCGCGTCCTCCGCCTCGGTCACCGAACCGAGCAACCGGTAGGCGACATTGACCAGTCGGCGTCGCTCGCCGGCCACCCCGGTCCCGGCACCTTCCATACTTCCGGCCGCCCCCTCGCCTTACCTTTCGCATGCCTGCGTCGTCGGACCGACGAGACCTTGTCGATCTGCTGCCCGAGGACGGAAAAGGAGACGGCGACATGGCCACTGAGGTGACGACGACGGCGAGCGCACGGCACGGCTCCTCGTTCCTGCGGATCGCCGTCGCCCTGCAGACCCTGACCATCTTCCTCCAGGCGGTCTCCGCCGGTCTGTTGCTGACGGCGTCCTACGGAGAGACGCTGCACGGCGTCGGAGCGCGGGTGATGTACGGGGCGTCGATGCTGTACGTGCTCGCGGCGGTGCTGGCGTGGAAGCCGGGCGGCGGTTCGCTCCGGCCCGTCCGGCACGCGTCGGGCTTCCTCGTACTGGCCTCGATCCAGGTCGTGCTCGGCATCGCGCACGTCCCGTCGGCCCATGTCCCCCTGGGTGTCCTGATGTTCGGCCTGAGTGTGCTGGCGCTGGCCCGTGCCGGGTCCCGGGACCAGGCCCTCCGCGCCCGGTGAGGCCGCTTCCCGCGCGTCGTCCGAGGCGGCGTCGAAGTGCCGCGGCGCCCGGTCGGCCGGGCCCCGCGGCCGGCCTGGGCCGTGGACCGGACGCAGATGACGCCCGCGAGCGTGGCGTGCCGTCGAGGGGCTGCCTCGGAGCCAGTCCTCGACGCGGTCCATTCCGTAGAGCAGAAGGCCCAGCGCGGGCAGCAACGACGCGGCGACGATGATCACGGCGGCAGACCCTTCCGGTCGGTGACACCGGCCTGGGTTCCCCGCACCGGTGGTACGACACCCCTGTCCCGGGTGCCCGGCGGCGGGCTCCGGCCGCGCACGGCCGGTCAGGCGCTGGTCGGCGGTCCCGGAATCCGCTGGTTGTAGCGGTGTGCCGCCCGGTCGTTGAGGCTGCTGCCCAGCCTGCGTACCCTCTCCGTCCACGTGGGGGCACCGCGGTCGACGCCGTGACCCTGCTCGATGCCGTCCCCCGCTCTGCCGGCGGCGCCGCCCCCTGTCGGCGGCGGGGGCAGGAGCCGGGCGACGAGCCCGCTGAGCCGGGTGACCGTGGCCGGTGCCACGCCGTGCGCCACCGAGGCGGCACGCGCCGCCGGAGTGAGGACCAGCCGGGTCCTGCGCTTCTCCAGGGCCCGCACGATGCGCTCCGCCGCGCGATCGGCGTCCATCGAGACGACGGGCGTCCCCGAGAGCGCGGAGAACCAGGCGAACTCCTTGGAGGACCGGCCGCCGAACTCGGCCTGGAGATGCGAGCCGGTGCGCATCAGCCCGGGATGGACCGTCGTCACGCTGAGATCGCCGCCGGCCGTCTCGGCCCGCATCCCCTCGCCCAGCGCCGCGACGGCGGCCTTGGCGCACGAGTAGGGCAGCAGGTGCGGAACGGCGAGCAGCCCGCCGATGGAACCGATGAGGCACAGCCGGCCCCCGGCCCCGCTCGCGCGCAGACGGGGGAGCGCCGCCATGGCGGTGTTCACGGTGCCGCCGAAAATGGTGGCCATGGCGTCCTCGAAGGCTCCGCTGTCGAGCGACGCCACCGGGGCCACCTGGATGACACCCGCGTTGGCGACGACGATGTCCAGCCCACCGTGCCGGTCGTCCGCCTGCCGGACCGTTGATTCCACCGCGCGCAGGTCACGGACGTCACACACGGCGGTGGAGACGGCCACGCCGGTCCTCTCCTCGATCCATTCGGCACCGCGTCGCAGCTCGTCCTCGTCGCGAGCCGCCATCGTGACCCGGCATCCGCGCCGGGCCAGTCGTGCGGACAGCAGCAGCCCCAGCCCTCTGGACCCACCCGTGACCAGTGCGGAGAGCCCGTCCAGATCCGACCGGTGCGGAGTCGACGCCACCTTCATCACCTCGCTCGTGGAAGAGGCTCCCCGGGTACCCGGATCGGATGCGTGTAGACGAGGAGGGCCGAGGCGGGGGATCGCCCGGGCGGTGCGCCGTTCCGTGAGCCGGTGGGGCCGGTGAGGCGGGGCCCGCGGTGACCCTGGTCGTCAATCGTCTCCAGGGCTGACCCGGGGGGCGTCCTCCGGGGCCGTTCCGGGACCTGCGTGGAGGACTTCGCGGGCCTGTTCGGCGGCGCGGACGATGCTTTCGCTGATGAAGTCGAGGAAGCGGGCGACGTTTTCCAGGCGGGTGGCGGCGGGGGTGCCGCGGCCGAGGACGGCGACGCCCTGGCGGGCGGTCCGGACGACCTCGTCGTTGGCCCGCGCGCTGGCGATCGTCGCCTGGTAGAAGAGGTCGTTGTCGACGATGTAGCGGTCGCGGCGGCCTTCGTCGCGTTCCCGGCGGACGAGGCTCTGGCTCTCCAGGAACGTGATGGCCTTGGAGATGGACGCCGGGCTGACCTGGAGTCGCCGGGCGAGCTGGGACGCGGTGAGGCTGCCCGTGTCGGAGGTGAACAGACAGGTCAGCACCCGGGCCGGGATCCTGGACATGCCCGATGCCATGAGAACGGTGGTGAACGTCTCCTCGTACTCGGCCACGGCTTCGGCGTCGCGTCCGTGCGGCTGGGGGGCCGACTCCGGTCCGCGGGAGGGCGCGGTCCTGCGCCGGTGGGCGCGGCGTTCGGTGGCGCGGTGGGCCAGGTTGGCACGGTAGGCGGTGGGGCCGCCGTTGCGCATCACCTCACGCGTGACCGTCGAGGTGGGACGGCCCAGGCTCCGGGCGATCTCGGCGTAGGGGAGGCTGTCGGCCAGTCCCGATGCGATCTGCTGGCGTTCCTGCTGGGTGAGCCTGCCTCCCGGCATCGAGGCCTCCTCGGTGATCCGTCGTGGCGGTCCCTGACCTCCCGCACTATAGCGTTCACTTCTCGCTCATTGCAATGATCGGAATGCTTGACGTTGCGTTATCGCTGAAGTCGTTGCAACACTTTTCATCAATCTACCTGTGCTTATTCGGGTTTGATGCGATAAATATGTTGCCCGGGTATGGAAAGCAACGTAGCGTTTCCGATGTGGGAAACTGTGGGCGGGGTCTTGTGGATCGAGAAGCGCACGTCCTGGGAAACGAGCGGACCGAGCGGGCGGCCAAAGGGGTGGGGATCGTGAAGACGGCACGGAACCGGCGGCGGACCGCCGCACCCGGCGCCCTCGCCGCCTTCGCCCGCTTCGTGCTCTGCGGCGGGGGAGTGGGGCTCGCCTCCAGTCTCTCCGTGGCGGCCCTCGCCTCCTGGGTCCCCTGGGGGCTGGCCAACGCCCTGATCACCGCGGCCTCCACCCTCCTCGCCACCGAACTGCACGCCCGCTTCACCTTCGGAGCCGGCCGGCGCGCGACCTGGCGCCAGCACGTGCAGTCGGCCGGGTCCGCCGTGGCCACCTATGCGGCGACCTGCGGGGCGATGCTCGTCCTGCACCAACTGGTGGCGGTGCCCGGCGCGGTGCTCGAGCAGGCCGTCTACCTGTCGGCCTCCGCGCTCGCCGGTGCCGCGCGGTTCGTGGCCCTGCGTCTCGTCGTCTTCGCGCGCGACCACACGCGGAATGCGGCCACCGTCCACCGCGACCACGCGCGGGACGCGGCCGACGTCCGCGTCACCCGCCCCGTACCCACGGTCCGTGCCACGGCGTCGGACGGTCGGGCGGCGCTCTGCCGCGCCGCCTGACCGCTCGGCCGCTCGGGCCACGGGGCGAAGCGTCCGGCGGCGTTCCGTGTCCGGTGACGCCCGTGGACGCCGGCCTGTCGTCACCGGCCCTCCCCGGTGGTGCGGTTCACCCGGCCGGACGGGCCGTACCTGCCGGAGCGTCACATCCGCGGGTCGGGCTTCAGCAGCGCGAACGCCGCGCCGAAGGGGTCCGCGAGCCAGGCGATCCTGCCGACCTCCGGCACGTCTGCCGTCGGCATCAGAACGGATCCACCGTTCGCCGTGGCGGACGCGGCCGTGGCGTCGGCGTCCTCCGCGTGGAAGTAGGGCACCCAGCGGGGCTGTTCGGTCGCTCCGTCGCCCGTCGGCGCGACTCCGCCGAAGGAGGCCTCCTGCTGGTCGCCGTCCTTGGTGCTCAGTACCCGGTACGTCATGCCGGGGGTCTGCATGTCCTGGCTGCGCCAGCCGAAGAGGCCCTGGTAGAAGGCGATGGCGGCGAGGGGGTCGGGTACGTGCAGCTCTGCCCAGAGCAGTGTGTTCGGGGCGGAGGCGAGTTCCAGTCCGACGGTCCTCCCGGGTTGCCAGAGTGCGAACTCGGCGCCCTGCGGGTCGGTGACCTGGGCCAGATGACCCTCACCCATGACGTCCATGGGCTCCACCCGCACGGCACCGCCGCCGGCCGTGACGGCCGAGACGGTGGCCCGGATGTCATCGGCCTTGAAGTGGATCATCCAGGCGGACTTCGCCCCCTCCTGGGTGAGCGGCCCGAGCGCGGCGACGGTCTTCCCGCCGACCTGGAAGAACCCGTACCCGCCCGCTTCCGGTCCGGCGGAGGCGAACCGCCAGCCGAAGACGGCGCCGTAGAACGCGGCGGCCGCTTCGGTGTCGGGGCTGCCGAGGTCGAGCCAGTTGGGCGATCCGGTGCTGAAGTCTGTACCGAGCATGGGGAGTCCTCCAGGACGTCGGTCGATCGGGCGAGGGCAACGATGCCGACCCGCCCCGCGACGGGCCGCGCGCGACCACCGGCAAGGCCACCGGCTTCATCCGTACGGAGCAACCCGTAGGCCGTGCCGGGCGCCGGAGGCGCGGCCGTCCCGCTCCTGCCGGTGCCCGCGGCCGTCGCCGTCCGACCCGGAGGCGATGCTCCCGCAAGGCGTCACGGGTACCGGCCCTGATGTGCTCCTGGTGTACCCCGGCATAGCGTTCACTTTTATTCATTGCAACGATCCCGGCGAGGATCGTTGCATTAATTGTAGGACCGTTGCAACAAAACTTGAGTATCTACCTGCGGGGATGGGGGTTTGACGTGATGACTACGTTGCCGAATACGTGAATGCAACGTAGCGTTTCTGTTGTTGGAAAACAGCGGGCCGACAGGGCGCGCGATCCCGGAGAAGGAGAGCACGATGCAGAAGTTCGACACCCCCGCCCCCGTCTCGGCCGTCCTCGACATCCCCGCGGGACGCATTCGGTTCATCGCCGCCGACCGCGCCGACACCACCGTCGAGGTCCTGCCCGCCGACCGTTCCAAGAACCGCGACGTGAAGGCGGCCGGGCAGGTCCGGGTCGCCTACGCCGACGGCGTCCTGCGCGTCGAGGCCCCGGAGGTGAGGAACCGGATCCTCGGCCCGTCCGGGTCCGTCGAGGTGACCGTACGGCTGCCGGCCGGCTCCCATGTCGAGGCGAAGGCGGCCGCCGCCGAGTTCCGGGGCGTGGGACGGCTGGGCGACGTCGCCTTCGAGGGCGGCCACCGTTCGGTCAAGCTCGACGAGGCCGACAGCGTCCGCCTGACCGGGCTCGACGCCGACATCACGGTCGGCCGCCTGAACGGCCCCGCCGAGATCAGCACCCACAAGGGCGACCTGAACATCACCGAGGCCGCGCACGGCACGCTCACGCTGAGCACCCAGATGGGCGACATCACCGTCGGTGCCGCCCCCGGGGTCTCCGCCGCGCTGGACGCCGGCACCGCCCACGGCCGGATCAGCAACGCCCTCAAGAACGCCGACGCCGTCCCCGGCCTGACCATCCGCGCCACCACCGCCCACGGAGACGTCACCGCCCGCAGCCTGTGATCCGCAGCCCCGAGAAGGAGCACTCCATGACCGACCCGGCCATCGCCGCCCACGGACTGCGCAAGTCCTACGGCGACAAGACCGTCCTCGACGGCATCGACCTGACCGTCCCCGAGGCGACGGTCTTCTCCCTGCTCGGCCCGAACGGCGCCGGCAAGACCACCGCCGTCAAGATCCTCTCCACACTCGTCTCCCCGGACCCCGGCTCCGGCCCGATCCGCGTCGGCGGCCACGACCTGGCCACCGACGCGCAGGCCGCACGCGCCACGATCGGCGTCACCGGCCAGTTCTCCGCCGTCGACGGCCTGATCACCGGCCAGGAGAACATGCTCCTCATGGCGGACCTGCACCATCTCTCCAGGTCCGAGGGCCGACGCGTCACCGCCGAACTCCTGGAGCGCTTCGACCTCGCCGAGGCCGCCCGGAAGCCCGCCTCCACCTACTCCGGCGGCATGAAACGCCGCCTGGACATCGCCATGACCCTGGTCGGCGGCCCGCGGATCATCTTCCTCGACGAGCCGACCACCGGCCTGGACCCGCGCTCCCGCCACAACATGTGGCAGATCATCCGCGAACTGGTCACCGGCGGCACCACGGTCTTCCTCACCACCCAGTACCTGGAGGAGGCCGACGAACTCGCCGACCGCATCGCCGTCCTCGACGACGGCAGGATCGCCGCCGAGGGCACCGCGGAGGAACTCAAACGGATCGTCCCCGGCGGACACGTCCGCCTGCGCTTCACCGACCCGGCCGCCTACCGCTCAGCCGCCGCCTCGCTGGGCGACGCATCCCACGACGACGAAGCCCTCGCCCTGCACCTGCCCAGCGACGGCAGTCAGCGCGAACTGCGCGCCGTCCTCGACCGCCTGGACGCGGCCGGCGTCGAGGCCGACGAACTGACCGTGCACACCCCCGACCTCGACGACGTCTTCTTCGCCCTGACCGGCGGCACCGCACCGAGCCGACCGAACAAGTCGAACCAGCCGAACCAGCCCGAGGAGGCTGTCCGATGAGTTCCTTCTCCCTCGCCGTGCGCGACTCGTCGACGATGCTGCGCCGCAACCTCCTGCACGCCCGCCGCTATCCCTCGCTCACCTTGAACCTGCTGCTCACCCCCGTGATGCTCCTGCTGCTGTTCGTCTACATCTTCGGTGACACCATGAGCGGCGGCGCGGGCCGCTCCGCCTACATCGCCTACATCGTCCCCGGCATCCTGCTGATGACCATCGGCTCCACCGTCGTCGGCACCGCCGTCTCCGTCGCCACCGACATGAACGAGGGCATCATCGCCCGTTTCCGCACGATGGCCATCCACCGCGGTTCCGTCCTGTTCGGACACGTCGTCGGCAGCGTGCTGCAGGCGGTCGTCAGCGTCGTCCTGGTCGGCGCGGTCGGCGTCGCCATGGGGTTCCGCTCCACCGACGCCACCGCCGTGGAATGGCTGGCGGCCCTCGGGCTGCTCGTCCTGTTCTCCCTGGCCGTCACCTGGATCGCGGTAGGCATGGGCATGGGCAGTCCCAACGCCGAAGCGGCCAGCAACAACGCCATGCCGCTGATCCTGCTGCCCCTCATCTCCAGCGCCTTCGTCCCGCTGCACTCCATGCCCGGCTGGTTCCAGCCGATCGCCCGGTACCAGCCCTTCACCCCCGCCATCGAAACCCTGCGCGGACTCCTCCTGGGCACGGAGATCGGCAACAACGGGTGGATCGCCATCGCCTGGTGCCTGGGCCTCACCGTCCTCGGCCACCGCTGGTCCAAGGCCCAGTTCGACCGTGACCCCGAATGACCCCGCGCAGCCACTCCAGGTCGCTCTCTCCCCTCGCTGCCGGCAGCGACGTACGGCTGCACGTGTGCCAGGAACACGGCGAAGCGCCCTGTGACACCTGTCATGTGAAAGGGCGTACACCAGACACTGGGGGAACGGGAGGCCCCGGTCCTACCTTCATCGCATGAAGAAAACGGACGGGACCGAGCAGCGGAAGACCGACGTCAAGGTGAGCCTGATCGGCGGTCACCGTCTGGAGGGCGAGACCCTGCACGAGCGCACTCTCACCGTGTCGTTCGTCGGAGGGGCCGACGTCGACCTCACCGGCATCGAGATTCCCGACGGCGCCGAACTGCGCATCACCAAACTGAGTCTGATCGGTGGCGTCAGCCTCAAGGTCCGCCCCGACGTCGTCGTGGAGGTGCACGGCATCCGCCTCGGCGGGGTCAAGGACGACGGCCCGATCGAACCGGGCGGCCCGACGGTTCGCATCGACGCCTGGGGCCTGCTCGGCGGAGTCACCGTCACCCGCTGGTGAGGCCGGTTCGAGGCGAACGCGCCGTCCCGGCCGAGCCGGGACCGCTCGGGCCGCCGCCTCACCCGCTCAGCAGAGCGGCGAGGCGGACGGCGGTCTTCTCGCCCGCCCGCTGCTTGATCAGACCTTCCTTGGCGGCGGCACGAAGCCTGACCTCCGAACCGGCCACGCCGCCTCTGCTCACCAGCACGGTGACCACCACGGGATTCAAGCCCCCGACCCCGCCGCCGACGACGGCACGGATCGTCTCCCGGTCCGTGCCGGGTCCGACACGCGCGAACCCCATCACCCGTCCGGCCCGAGCGAGCACATCGGCGACATGCTCGACAGCACCCTCGAACGGCAGGGGGAGGACGAGGTCGATCTCATGGACGTTCTTCCTCATCCGCCTGGCCACCAGCCGGGTCAGGTGACCACTGCCCCCGCTCACGGCACCCAGAGCGGCAAGCTCTTCGGCCAGGATCTCGTCCTCGTTCCGGTCCACGTGCCCCCACCTCTCCCTGACCGACTTTCCCGACCGTCCCCACGGCTGTCCCCACCGGGGTCAGCAGCCGCTGCCCGTGGGGGTGAAGTCCATACGGGCGTGCTTGTCCGTGCCGACGGCCGCGGTGTAGGTCGTTTCGCCGACCTGGTACCAGACGTCGTCCCGCTTCGTGTCGCCGCCGACGTCGTCCAGGCTGACGCACCACTGTTCCGGCCGGACGACGCGCGTGTAGGTCTCGGTTCCCTTGCGGACCTGCTTGCAGCTCTTGGAGTGCTCGGTGGAGTACCAGGTGCGGCTGCGCCGCTTGGTCCCCGAGCCGGTGCTCGTCGTGTGCCTGACCCGCCGTGTGGTCGTGGTGCACTTCTTCGTCATGTGCGGCCGCGTGGCCCGGGCGGTCCTGGCGGTGCGGTGCCGTACCTCGTCCCGGAGGCCGAAGACGCCCGCGTCGGCCGTGGCGGCCGTGTCCGGCCGGGGCTCCCCGGCAGCGCTCCCGCTGTCCTTGCCGACGTCGACCGAGTAGTCCGAGCCCTCGTCGTGACCGTCGCCTCCGCCGCTGCACGCGCCGAGCCCGGCTATCAGAACCCCCGCCACGGCGGCCGCCACAAGTCGTCTGAACATGTCTTCCTTCGTGATCGACGGCCCGCAGCGTAACGGATCACCGGCCAAAACCGAACGCGGGGGCTCAAGGCGGTGCGACCGGCCCCGTCCAGGCACCGCCCGGAGCCGTCGAACCGTTCCGCGCCTGCCGTTCGCGGCGGGGCCGGTCAGCCGGCCTCCCGGTGGTTCGTGAACCAGTGGGTGTCGAAGCAGTGGGCCATGGTGAACCGGTGGCACGGGTCGGTGAGGATGCGACAGACGAACTCCGCGGTCCGGCAGGTCATCGACGGCCGTCTGCGTGAGTTCCATGACCGGCGGTCAAGCGCACCGCACTGACAACGGAGGTGTCCGAAGCGGTGTCTCTGAGAGGATCGGGCACATGTCGAACTCTTCCATGCGGGTCGATGCGCTCATCGTCGATGCCGTCGACCCCGAGCGGCTCGCCGCGTTCTGGTCCGAGTTGCTCGGCAGACCGGTCGTGGGCCGCATGGGCCCGTACGTATGGCTCCGGAGGGAGGACGGTCTCGGCCTGGGCTTCCAACGGACCGGCGAACCCAGGTCGGGCAAGAACCGCATGCACTTCGACGTCACCTCGCCCGACCCCGCGGCCGAGCAGCAACGGGTGGAGGAACTCGGCGGGCGCAGGCTGGAGCAGTACGACGAAGGGGGGTTCCTGGTGATGGCGGACCCTGAGGGCAATGAGTTCTGCATCATTCCCGAGGGCGCTTTCGAACTCGACGACGAGGGACGCGCGGACTACCTCGGCTGACCGGCTGTGGGGCTTGTGCGCGTTCGGAGGTTCGGCCTTCGCGCCCGCGCCACGACGGTCGCCGGCGAAGCGCGTTCCGGTGACCGTCGTGGCGCGGGCGAGGCCGTGGAGGGTTCTCCCGGCGTGTCAGGCCGCCGTGTAGGCGCCCGCGTCGATGTCCTCGATCAAGGTCGGCCCGCTGGGCTCCCAGGACAGGAGCCGCCTGGTGGCGTCGCTGGTCGCGGTCATGGTCGAGGCGAAGAAGCCGCCGACGAAGCCGAAGTGGGCCCCGGCGTTCTCGGCCGCGACGGAGACGACCGGCAGCGCGAGACTGCGTCCGATCGCTTCGGCCATCTCCTTGGTCGTGACGGCCTCCTCGGCGACGGCGTGCAGACGGGTGCCGGCGGGCGCCCGCTCCATGCCGAGACGCACGAGGCGGGCCGTGTCGGCGCGGTGCACGGCGGACCAGGCCGTGGAACCGTCACCGATGTAGCCGGAGACGCCCCGCTCACGGGCGGCGGCCGTGAGGAAGTTGACGAAGCCCCAGTCGTGGCGGCCGTGAACGCTCGGCGCGAACCGCATGATCACCGTCCGTACGCCCTTCGCGACGTAGTCCAGGGCGAGGTTCTCGCCGCCGCCGCGGTTGGAATCCGGGCCGAAGGCCGGCGAGGCGTCGGCCTCCGTGGCCGGCCGGCCCTCGACCAGACCCGACAGCGCGGCAGCGACCATGAACGGACGGTCGGTACCCGCCAGGGCGTCGCCGAGGGCCTCGACCGCGGCGCGTTCGGTGCGGTTCGATCCGGCCTGGTCGCCCCAGTCGTGCTTGTTGGCCAGGTGGATGACGGCGTCGGCCCGGGCGGCGCCTCGTCGCAGGGCGCCGAGGTCGTCCAGGTCACCGAGGAGCGCCGCGGCGCCCTTGGCCGTCAGGACCCGCTCGGCCTCTTCGGACCGTGCGAGGCCGACGACCTGGTGGCCGGCCGAGAGGAGTTCGTCGACGACGGCGGATCCGATCCAGCCGGTCGCTCCGGTGATGAACGCACGCATGAACGTTGCCTCCTTCGCCCCCGGGAGGGGGGGGTGTGGTTTTGACGAAGCTGGTGGGAAATCCCCTGGCCGCGGCACTCCGCGCCGCGTACCGGGAGGTCCGCAGGGCCTAGCGCCGGGCAGTCCTGCCGCCGTGCCAGGAACCCGCGACGACGAGGGCTCCGCCGACGAGGACGACGAGAGCGGCCGCACGCAGCGCGGTGTCGGCTCCATGGACGAACGCTTCGGTGACGGCGGCGTGGTCCGAGGGCGCGAGCGTGAGCGCTTCCTTCACGGTGCGCGGCACGGGCGAGTGCTCACCGAGCGCGGCGGGAAGGTGCCGGGTGAAGCCGGCCGTGAGGACGGTGCCCACGACAGCCACCCCCAGGGCGCTGCCCAGTTCACGGGTCGCCGACTGCATGCCTCCGGCGATTCCGGCCCGTTCCACCGGCAGGGCCGAGGCGATCTGCGCGGTCAGGCACGGCGCGGCCAGCATGATGCCGAGTCCGACGACGACCAGCCCGGCCGCGTAGACGGGGTAGGCCGTGTCCGAGGCGTACGAGAGCCACAGCAGGCCGGTGCCGGTGAGGGCGAAGGCCGCGGCGAGCGTGGCGGGGACCCCGACGAGACGGACGAGCCCGGGAACGCGGTGGGTGCCGAGGAGGAGCGGGACGGTCAGCGGGACGATGCCGAGTCCCGTCTGGAGGACGGAGAACCCGCGGCCGTACTGCAACAACGAGGCGTTGACGTAGAAGAGGCCGAAGCTGCCGAAGAACGTGATGGCCATGCCGAGGCCGGCACCGCTGAGTGCCGGGCTGCGGAACACCCGGGGATCGAGCATCGGATGTGCGACGCGCAGTTCGACGAGCACCCAGCACACGCCCAGCAGAACACCGCAGGTGAAGGCCGTGAGCACCACGGTGCTGCCCCAGCCTTGCCCGGGCCCCTCGATGATGCCGGTCAGCAGGGCCACCACGGCGGCCACGAACAGCAGCGTGCCGGGGACGTCCAGGGCGCGTTCGTGACGGGCGCTGCGCGGCACGGATCGCGCCGCCCACGCCAGACAGCCGACCGCGACGACCGCGACCGCCACGAACAGGGACCGCCATGACCCCCCGGTCAGGACGGCGCCGCCACCGACGTTGCCGACGACACCGCCGACGCCGGTGGCCGCCGCCCAGACCGCCAGGGCGTGCGTTCGGCGCTCGGGAGCGGTGGCGTGGAGCAGAACGCCGACACAGTTGGGCAGGACGCACGCGGCGCCGAGGCCGGTGACGGCGCGGCCGATCAGCATGACGGCCACGTTCGGCGCGACGGCCGACGCGACCGCTCCGGCCGCGAACATGCCGAGTCCCGCCAGGAGGGTCCCCTTGCGGCCGAGCTTGTCACCGGCCGCGCCGGCGGGGATGACCAGGCAGGCGAACATCACCACGTAGGCGTCGACGATCCACAGCAGATCCGACGAGGTCGGATGCAGGGAGCTCGCCGCCAGCTTCGGCACGGCCAGGTTGATCGCCGCGACGAACCCGACGACCAGGGCGGTACACACGCTCGTGCAGGCGAGTACAGGGCCGGACCTCTGCGCAAGACGCGCGGGTCCTTCCAGCGTGACAGTCATCGCTCTCGTTCCTTCATCAGGGGCGGTACACGAAGCACGGAGGAGGCGCGCGGAGGCAGTCACAGCATTTCCGAGACACCGTGCACCGTAAAAGTAGCACATGCGGTACACGGTGCCTCGTTTATAGTGGCGGCATGATGGACGGACAGGGGCGCGGGCGGCCCCGCAGTGAGAGCGCGCGGGCCGCCGTGCTGCACGCGGTCGACGACCTGCTGGTCGAGGTCGGCTACGCGGCGCTGACGATGAAGGGCATCGCGGAGCGGGCCGGTGTGGGCCGGCAGACCGTGTACCGCTGGTGGTCCAGCAAGGCGGAAGTCCTGTACGAGGCGAGCGTCCTCGACGCCCGGCACGAACTGTCGGTGCCCCGCAGCGACGACCCCCGCAAAGACGTCGAGGCCTACCTCGACGCCCTGGTCGCCTTCCTGGCGCACTCCCACGCCGGGGCGGCTTACCGCGCCCTCATGGGAGAGGCCCAGCACGACCCGGACGTCGCCGCCCTGCTCGCCTCCCGCGACATCCTCGGGGAGAGCGCCGCCGACGTGGTGGACGCGGCTCGTGCCGACTGCGGCACCGCCCTGTCGTCCGAACAGGCGACCGCGTTCCTGATCGGCCCCGCCTTCTTCCACGTCCTGTCCGGACGTGACGCGGGCGGCATCGACACCGCCGCGCTCGCGGAACGGTTCATGCAGGTCCTCGAGGCGCCCTGAGGCCGCCACCGGCCTGCGGACCCGCGTCGTGCCGAGGCCGGCCGGCTACACGGTGTGCCGCGGTTCGCGGGTCCGTCCGGATGCCGTACGAGCCGTCCTGGCCCGGTGCGCGAGGGACGTGGCGGCCCTTTCCCATTCGGGGTGCGTGAAGGTGAACCCGGCCGCGCGCAGCCGGCCCGGCACCACGCGACGGCTCTTGAGCAGCAGTTCGGTGTCCGAACGCAGCGCGAACGCCCCCAGCTCGGCCATCAGACGTGTCGCCGGCAGGCCGACCGGGACGCGCCAGGCCGTGCGCAACGCCCGCATGAAGGCGCGCTGCGGAAGGGGGCCGGGTGCGGCGAGGTTCACCGCCCCCTCGATGTCGTCCCGGGCGATCAGGAACTCCACCGCTCGCACGAAGTCCTCGTCGTGGATCCAGGAGACGTACTGCGCCCCGCCGGCCACCGGACCGCCCAGTCCGAGTCGTGCGAGCCGCGACAGCACGTCGAACACGCCGCCCCGGTCCGGGCTCATGACCATCGCCGAGCGCAGCGCCACCTTGCGGGTCACGGGAGTCGGCGCCTCGGCCTGGGCCCGCTCCCAGTTCTTCGCGATCTCGACGCTGTACGCCCAGTAGTCCGGCACGCCGGCCTCCGAGCCGCCGATCACCCCGGTCTCCTCGTCGTGCGCCGCGTCGAAGCGGTGGGCGTAGACCGTCGCCGTACTCATCTGCAACCAGACGCGCGGTGGGCGCGCGGCGGCGGCGATCGCCTCGCCGACGACCCGGGCCGAATCCACCCGCGAGTCCATCATGTCCCGCAGGTTCTCGGCGGTGTAGCGGCACGAGACGCTGCGTCCGGCCAGGTTGACCACGACGTCGCAGCCGTCGACCGCCTCGGCCCAGGGGCCGAGTGCGACACCGTCCCATCCGATGTGGTGTGCCCGTACGGGACGTCGGGTCACCACAGTGACCTCGTGTCCGGCCGCCGTCAGCGCACGGTCGAGAATCGCGCCCACCTGTCCGGTCCCCCCGGGCAGCACTACCTTCATCGAACCCCCTCGGCTCCGCTCGGCATCAGCGTAGCCCTGTTTTTTGAACATGTTCAACTGTGGGGTGTGTGGCGCTCCGCGACGTGGTCGAGGAAAGGGGCGGTGCTTTGGGCGTCCGGAACCACCGGCGGGGCGGGAAGGTCGCGGCGGAGGCGTGACACGCCTCCGCCGCGGCCTTCGGTCGCGCGCCGCTCCCGGTACGGCTCAGCGGCCGGCCAGTGCCTTCAGGGTGGCCTCGGCCGTGGCGGTGCTGGACTGGGGGTTCTGTCCGGTGATCAGGTTGCCGTCCACGACGACCGTGTTGCTCCACGGCGCACCGGTCTCGACCGTGGCGCCGCGCTCGCGCAGCAGGCTCTCCAGGAAGAAGGGGGTGTTCTCGCCCAGGCCTCCCTGACGCTCCTCCTCGTCGGCGAAGGCGGTGAGGGTGCGGCCCGCGAACGTGAAGCCGCCGTCCGGCGTCGTGGCGCTGAGCAGGGCGGCGACGCCGTGGCACAGCGCGGCGACGACCTTGCCCTGGGCGTCGGCCTCGCCGAGGAGCCGTCCGAGACCGGTGTCGTGGGCGAGGTCGGTCATCGGTGCGTGGCCACCGGGAATGTAGATCGCGTCGTAGTCGCTCAGGCGCACCTCCGCCAGCGGCAGCGGGCTGGAGAGCTGGTCGTCGAGGCTGTCGAGGTAGGCGCGGAACTCCTCGGCGTCGGTCTCGGACACACCGCCGCGAGCGTCGAGGCTGAGGGCGTCGACCGTCGGGCGGACGGCCCCGGGGGTGGCGATGTCCACCTCTGCTCCGGCGGCGCGCAGCACCTTGTGGGAGGCGGCGACCTCTTCCGCCCAGAAGCCGGTCGGATGGGTGGATCCATCGGCCAGGACCAAGCTGTCGGCGGCTGAGACGATCATCAGGATCTTCGACATCGGAATGCCTGCTCTTATCTGTGGGACGACTTCGGAAGGTGGTGCTCGTGACCCGCGGACCGCGGTGCCGCGGTGTTCGGGACAACTCCAGGATTCATCACGGAAATGCCCCGTCGCTCTTTCGTGCCATAAGAAGAGTTATGGATCCGGATGACCCGTTCCCCGTGGGCGCGGCACGGCCCCGCATGATCGGCGGTCGTGCCCCGACCGTCGAATCCATCACTAGGATTTGATCGACAGGAGTGGCCCATAAGATCAGTGATGGACGGAGATGCCCTTGCCCGGCCTGGACCTACTGGCGACGTTCCTCGAGATCTATCGCACCGGCTCGCTGTCCGCGGCGGCCGCGCGGCTGGGGGTGAGCCAGCCGGCCGTCACGGGTCAGCTGGCCCGCCTCGAGGAGCAACTGGGCGAGCCGCTGTTCGTCCGGTCGAGCAAAGGCGCCCAGCCGACACCACGGGCGGCGGCGCTGGCCGCCCGTGTCGGCCTGCACGTCGACGGGCTGCGTACCGCGCTGACCCCTTCGGGCGAGGAGCGCATGCTGCAGGGCACGGTCCACCTCGGCGGGGCGGCCGAGCTGATGTCCCTCCAGGTGATCCCCGCCCTGGCGCCGCTCTCCGCCCGGGGGCTCCGGATCCGGGTGACGCTGGGCCTGGCCGAGGAACTGCTGACGGCGCTGACGGCGGCAAGACTCGACCTGGTGGTCTCCGCGGTTCGTCCCCAGCGGAAGGAGCTGTCGGTGACGCCGCTGGTGGACGAGGAGTTCCTGCTGGTGGGGCCGCCCGCGCTGGCGCACACCGTCGACCAGGAGCGGCTGGCCGACGACCCGGTCGCCGCGCTGTCCCACATGCCGCTGGTGGCTTACGCGGCCGATCTCCCGATCATCCGGCGTTACTGGCGCAGCGAGTTCGGGCGGCGGCCGCCCAATCAGGTCGCGGTCGTCGTCCCGGACCTGCGCGCCGTGCTGGCCGCGGTGGTGTCCGGCATGGGCATCTCCGTACTGCCCCGCTACCTCGCCGCTCCGGCACTGGCCGCAGGTCATGTGGTGCAGATGCACCGGCCCGAGGTCGAGCCGTTGAACACCCTGTACCTCGCGTCCCGCCGCGACACGTCGGCGAGCCCGGCCCTGGCTGCCGTATGGGAACACCTGGCCCGGGAGGCACGGGAATGGAGGAGCCTTTGACCCTCCGCGGACCAGGGCGGCGGGCCTTCCGCGGACCAGGGTGGCAGGCCTTCCGCGGATCAGGGCCGACGGGGGCCGTGGCCCGGCCCGGACAGGGGTGGCCGCGAGGTGGAGCACCGGGGACCCCTCTGTCGTCGGCGGCCTAGAAGGCGTCCGGGGTGTCCACGTCCACCCGGCGTTCGCGCTCCTTCTCCCACTCCTCCTTGTGGAGGACGCTCTCGCGCAGCCGGCCACGCCGGTGGTCGTCGAGGGCGGCCAGGGCGGGGTGCAGGGGCAGCTTGGCGCAGTGTTCACGGAAGGGGTCGCGGCGGTCGGGCCAGAACCTGATCACGAGCCAGACCATGGGGACGCAGATCATCAGCCAGAGGACCAGGAGGAAGAGGGCGGCGAACAGGCTTTCCACCACCCCGTGCGGGGCGAGTTCCTCGCGCAGGAAGATGATCTGAACGGCGTAGAACAGGGTGAGGAACGCCATGGTCAGGATCGCGATGCCCTTGACGTGGTCCTTCCGGCGGCCGGACCGGCCGAGTGTCTCGGCGTCCCGGGCGCGCAGATAGGCCGCTCGGGCCCGGCACAGTTCCGCGTCGTGGACGATTCCGCGGAGGGACGCGCTGCCGGCCTTCCGGTCGAGGGCGTCCAGCAGGGCGGCGGGGAGCGGGTGTTCCGGCCGGCGGTGACCCTCGCCCCGGTCGGAGGTGACGGTGATGATCCCCTCGTCATCGACGAGCGCCGCGCCGGACGCGATCAGCACGGCCGCCGCGGCCTCGTCGACGTTTTCCGGGCGACCCGCCGCGGCCATGGCGTGGTACGGGTCGATGTCCAGCGAGCCGAGGCGCGCGGCGCTCCTGCGGTCGCCGTAGGCACGCAGTGACCACGCGATGCCGAGCACGACGTAGACGCCGGCGGTGACCGTCAACGCCAGCCCTGCCAAGGTTGGTTGGGTCATGAAGCCGATCGTGGCACCGGGATCCGGCCGTGACCAGCCCTCGCCCCCGTCACCCCCTTCGGCACGACGACCGGCCCGGTCGGCACCTTGCCGGGGGCTTCCTGGCGGCGTGCCGTGACCGCCGGGCGGTGCGCTATGATCGATCTTGAGCTGGTCGGCGGGAATCCGCTGCTCGGTGATGCGTTGGTGGTCCAAGGAAAGACGCCCCGCTTCCTGCGGGGAAATGCAGGTGCAAGGCCTGCCCGGCGCTCTGCGAAGCCCCTGTCCCGTGTCGTGCGGGACAGGGGCTTTTTCGACGCCCGGAACCGGCGGGGCGGGCCGCGGGGGAGCGGGGACACTTGTCACGCGGCCGGGACGCCCGGTCGGTGGTCCGGTGTGCTCCTGAGAGGCGACGGACAGGATCCGGGCCGCCGCCGGTCAGTCGGACCGGAGGTTCTCCAGTGTCGAGCGGGTGTCGCTCTTCACCCACCGCGAGACCTCACCGATCTCGGGCGGAGTGGTCGTCTCGTAGGAGGACGTGTAAGCGCTCCAGCTCATCTGGTAGGTCATCCAGCCGTCGCGCACCGCGAGGATCACCGCCCGGCTGCCACTGGTTCCCGTGCCGGACGTGGTGTCCTCGGTCACGAGGTAGGCCTCGTCGCCGAAACCGGAAACCTCCTCCACCTCGTAGTCCTCGTAACGCTGGCCGTACTCGGACCACACGGCCGTGAACTCGGCGGAGGGGTCGGTCGTCTTGTGCAGATCCATCTCCACCGAGAGGTACGCGTCGGAGTAGGAGGAACTGGACGACGTCTTCAGGGAGATGCTGCAGTAACTCTGGTCGATCGCCTTGTGCTTCAGCGAGTTGTGCGTGGGGGAGCTGTCCTCCTCGGCGTACTCGGTCCTCAGGGCGGTGTAGTCGACCGCGGAGCAGAGATTGGCCTTGGCGCGGTACCCCGCGAGATCCGGGTTGTCGCCCAACGGGCCGAGGAGGAGGACTCCTCCGGCCCACAACACGGAGGCGGCCACCGCGCCGACCGCCGCCCACAGCACCGCCCGGCCGGCGGTTCCCTTGCCGCCGGGCGGGGAGGGGAAGCCCGGCGGTTGCCCGTACGCGTACTGCTGGGCCGGAGGATGAACGGGCGGAGGCCCGTAACTGGTCGCCGGTGCCGGTGCCGGTGCCGGTGCCGGTGCCGGGCCTGGTACGGGTTCGGGTCTTGGCGACGGTAAAGGCTGGGGGTGCGCCTGCGGTTGGGGCGCGGGCGGGGAGGTGGAGCCGGGTGGAGGTGGCGTCTGCGCCTGGGGCTGCGCCGGGACGTCCTCGGGCCGATCCTGCATCCTGTGCTCCTTGATCGTCGGACGTGCGGATGGATGGCGGAAGGGGCGCTGGGCTCGACGGCGACCGGGTGGAGGCGCCTGCGGATGGCGATGGCGCGGTCGCGGTGACGCCATGAGCCGGCGGGACGGGAGCCGACGGGGTGATCGGTCGTCGTGAACGGACGTGGGGCCGGACGGCGGAGCCAGGACGCCGGCGCGTGCGAGGGGGCCGACAGGCAGATTCTAAAGGCCGGTTCAACAGAAGTGGCCTTGTTGTACCGGTCGTTGTCCAGCGGTCCAGCGGTCCAGCGGTCCAGCGG
>NZ_KZ626929.1 GCF_002911015.1 Streptomyces populi | reverse complement strand
AGCGCCAACGAACACTCCCCCGCACGCAACGACTGCACCGCCAGATGCAGCGCCACCAACGACGACGAACACGCCGTGTCCACCGTCACCGCAGGACCCTCGAACCCGAACGAATACGAAAGGCGTCCGGAGAGCACGGAGCTGGCGTTGCCGGTGATGAGGAATCCGGAGGCCTCGGTAGCCCGGGACTCCCGCAGGTGTCCGAGGTAGTCCTGCATGCCGGAGCCGATGAACACGCCGGTGTCGCCGCCGCGCAGCGACTCGGGAACGATGCCGGCGCGTTCGATCGCCTCCCACGAGGTCTCCAGCAGCAGCCGCTGCTGGGGGTCCATGGCGGCGGCCTCGCGCGGCGAGATGCCGAAGAAGCCCGCGTCGAACTGGGCGGCGTCGTGCAGGAACCCACCGCCCGCGGTGAGCAGCCCGTCGGGAGCGGACGTCGAGCCGTCACCGGCCGACCCGGCGCCGACGCCGTCGAGGTCCCAGCCGCGGTCGGCCGGGAACGGCGAGATCGCGTCCCGCCCCTCGGACACCAACTCCCACAGGTCCTCGGGCGAGGCCACCCCGCCCGGATACTTGCAGGCCATGCCGACGACGGCGATGGGTTCCCGGGCCGCGTCTTCGACGTCCTGAAGCCGACCGCGCGTCTCGTGCAGCTCGGCGCTGACGCGCTTCAGGTAATCCAACAGCTGGTTCTCGGATGCCATTTCCTGCTCTCCCCATCAATTCCCGGAGGGTTCTCCACTTGCCACCGACGACTCAGGACTCGTCTATCCCGGGCCCTCCAGCGGGGAGATGCCGAGCTGCCGGGTGACGAAGTCGAGGACCTCGTCCTCGGTGGCCGACTCCAGCAGCGCCCCCGTGTCCGGTGTGCCCCTCTCGGACGAGGGCCCGGAGGGCGAGGAGGACATGACCGTCTCGGAAGCGGACCGTTTGCCTTCCCAGCCGTCCGCGAGCGCCCTGAGCCGGGACGCCGCGGCCTTCCGCAGGGCGGTGTCCAGCCGGAGTTCCTCGAGGCTCTGCGCCACTCGGTACAACTCGGCGAGGGCGGATTCCGCGGTGACGGCCCGCTCCTCCGGCTGGATCAGGCCGTGCAGTTGCGCGGCGAGTGCCTTGGGCGTCGGGTGGTCGAAGACCATCGTGGCGGGCAGGTCCACGCCCGCGGCCCGCTGCAATCTGTTCCGCAGCGCCATCGCGGTCATCGAGTCGATCCCCAGCTCCTTGAAGGGCTGGTCGACGGCGAGGGCGGCGGGGTCTGCGTAGCCGAGCACCGCCGCCGCGTGATCGCGGACGGTGTCCAGGAGCAGGCGGTCCGCGTCGGTCCGCGCCATGCCGGGCAGTCGCCGGGCGAGCGTGGGACCACCCGCGCCGCCCGCGCCGTCGGAACGCCCGGCGCCGGAGCCGCCGTCCACGGCCTCCCCGGATCGTGCGAATGCGGCGAGCAGCGGGCTGGGCCGGGTCGCGGTGAAGCCGTCGGCGAACAGCGGCCATTCGATCTCGGCCAGCACCTGGCTCGCGGGGCCGTCCTGGGCCAGCGCGAGGTCGAGGGCGCGCACGCCGAGTTCGGGCTCGATGGGCGGCAGTCCGTTGCGCCGCATCCGCTGTTCGGTGGCCGCGTCGACGAGACCGCCGCCGCCCCAGGGCCCCCAGGCGATCGAGAGGGCCGGGAGGCCCGCGGCGCGGCGGTGCTCGGCGAGGGCGTCGAGCACCGCGTTGGCCGCGGCGTAGTTGCCCTGGCCGATGCCGCCGACGGTACCGACGAAGCCGGAGTAGAGCACGAACGACGACAGGTTCAGGTCGGCGGTCAGTTCGTGCAGGTGCCAGGCGCCGAGCGCCTTGGGGCCGAGAACCGCGTCGAGCCGGTCGGCGTCCAGGTTCTCCAGCGCGGCGTCGTCGAGGACCGCGGCGGCGTGCACCACGGAGACGAGCGGCGCGTCGGCCGGTACCGACTCCAGCAGGGCGCGTACGGCCTCGCGGTCGGCGAGATCGCAGGCGGCGATCGTCACGCGCGCGCCCATGCTTTCGAGGTCGGCGCCCAGTCCGTCCGCGCCCGGCGCCTCAGGACCGCGGCGGCTGGTGAGCAGCAGATGTTGCGCGCCCTGCGCCGCCAGCCGGCGGGCCAGGCGGCTGCCGAGCGCGCCGGTGCCGCCGGTGATCAGGACCGTGCCCTCGCGCGGCCACACCGCATCCGCGCCCACGTTCCCGTCCGTGTCCGTGTCCGTGTCCGACGGGGAAACCTGACCGCCGTCGCGTCCGCCGGTCGTGGGGTCCGGCAGCCGGAACGGGGTGCGGACGAGGCGTCGGGCGAGCACGCCCGTCGGGCGCAGCGCGAGTTGGTCCTCGTCGCCCGGGTCGGCCAGCACCGCGCAGAGCTGAGCGGCGGTGGCGGCGTCCGGCGCGGTCCGTCCGTCCTGCCCGTCGGCCTCACGGGGCGCACGGGGCAGGTCGATGAGACCGCCCCACAGCGTGGGGTGTTCGAGTG
This sequence comes from Streptomyces populi, assembly GCF_002911015.1. Classification (GTDB taxonomy): domain Bacteria; phylum Actinomycetota; class Actinomycetes; order Streptomycetales; family Streptomycetaceae; genus Streptomyces; species Streptomyces populi. The sequence goes on along the minus strand of NZ_KZ626929.1, from coordinate 31,352 downwards.
CGGCGACGCGGCCGAGGCCCCAGACCGCGGCGGCGTGCGGTGCCGCCGGAGGGTCGGTCGGGTCGGTTCCCACGGCGCCATGCGTGAGGCACCACAGCCGGCCCGGCAGGTCCCTCTGCGCGAGCGCCCGTACCAGGAGCGTCGTCCCCGCCAGGCCGCGGCCGACCGTGGGGCGGCCGGGCAGCGCCCGGTCGTCGAGCGCGAGCAGGGAGAGGATCCCGGCCGGCCGGGCATCGGCCGCCGCGGCGTGCAGCGACGCGGCCCATTCGGCCGGGTCGGTGTCGTCGCGCGGGTCGAGTTCCACGAGCAGCGCCCGGCCGCCCGCGGCCTCGACGGCGTCGCGCACCCACCCGACGATCCGGTGGTCGGGGCCGAATCCGTGCTCGGCGCCGGGTATCGCGAGCAGCCAGGTACCGGCGAGTGCGGGGGCGGTGCCCGGCGCGTGCGGGACCGGCTCCCAGCGGACGCCGTAGCGCCAACTGCCCAGCCGTGCCTGCTCCAGGTGGTCGCGCCGCCATGCCGCGAGGGCAGGCAGCAGCGCGTCCGCCGACTCGCCGTCCTTCAGCCCGAGGGTGTCCAGGAGCGCGGCGGGGTCGGTCTCCAGCGCCTCCCACAGACGCGAGTCGGCCGCCTGCGCGGACGCTCCTGCCGGGGCCGCGGCACGCCCGCCCCGGCCGGTTTCGGATCCGGTCCGGGCGCCGTTCGTGGTGCGCGGCGTCGGCCAGAAGCGGCTGCGCTGGAAAGGATAGGTGGGCAGGTCGGTCACCCGGCCGTCGCTGTCGCGCAGCAGGGCGGCCCAGTCCACGTCGAGACCGTGCACCCAGCCCTCGGCAGCCGAGGTGAGGAAGCGGTCGGCTCCGCCCGCGTCGCGGCGCAGCGTCGGCACGGTCGCCGGTCGGACGCCCGCCTCCTCCGCGGTGCGGTCCATCGCCCCGGTCAGCAGCGGGTGCGGACTGATTTCGACGAATACGGCGTCCCCGGATTCGGCGAGGCGGCGGACCGCCGCCTCGAACTCCACCGGGGCCCGCAGGTTGCGCACCCAGTACTCCGCGGTCAGTTCTCCGTCGCGGACCGGCTCGCCGGTGACGGTGGACAGCATCTCGACCTCGGGGCGGCCCGGTGCGACGTCCGCGAGTTCCGTCAGGATCCGCGGGCCGATCCGGTCGACGTGCGGCGAGTGCGACGCGTAGTCGACCGCGATCCGCCGGACGCGCACGTTGTCGGCCTCGCAGGCGGCGAAGAACTCGTCCAGCGCGTCCGCGTCGCCGGATACCACGGTGGCCTCGGGGCCGTTGACGGCGGCGAGGAAGACGCGGCCCTCGAAGGGCGCGAGGCGGGTGGCGGTCTCGGCTCGGCCGAGCGCGACGGACAGCATGCCGCCGGCCCCCGCGATTCCGGCCAGCGTGCGGCTGCGCAACGCCACGATCTTCGCGGCGTCTTCGAGGCTGAGGGCGCCCGCGACGCAGGCCGCCGCGACCTCGCCCTGCGAGTGGCCGACCACCGTGTGGGGGCGGACGCCGGCGGAGCGCCACAGCTCGGCCAGGGACACCATCATCGCGAACAGCACGGGCTGGACGACGTCGACCCGGTCCAGGGACGGTTCGCCGGGCTCGCCGTTCAGCACGTCGAGCAGCGACCAGTCGACGTGCGGGGCGAGCGCGTCGGCGCACTCCCGCATCCGCGCGGCGAACACCGGCGAGCTGTGCAGCAGTTCGCGAGCCATGCCGGCCCACTGGGCGCCCTGTCCGGGGAAGACGAACACCACCCGGCGGCGGGGGGCCGCGGCGCCGTCGCCGTCCACCCGGTTCGCGCTCGGCACGCCCGCGGCCAGCGACTCCAGTCCGGCGACGACCGTCGCGCGGTCGCCGCCGAGCACGACGGCCCGCTGCTCGAAGGCCGTCCGGGTCGTCGCGAGCGACAGCGCCACATCGGCCAGGGGCGACTCGTCGGCGGTCAGGCGCCTGCCGATCAGCCGGGCCTGGGCCGACAGGGCGTCGGGGGTGCGTGCGGAGACCAGGAAGGGCAGAACTCCCGATCCCTGGGCCGGAGTTCCGATGCCCTGGGCCGTCGGCGCGGCCACGTCCGGTTCCGGGTCGGGGGCCTGTTCGAGGATCACGTGTGCGTTGGTGCCGCTGATACCGAAGGACGAGATGCCGGCGCGGCGGGGCCGGTCGGTCCGCGGCCACGGCTGTGCCTCGGTGAGCAGGCGGACGGCGCCCGCCGACCAGTCGACGTGCGTGGCCGGCCGGTCGACGTGCAGCGTGCGCGGCAGCACGCCGTCGCGCATGGCCATCACCATCTTGATGATGCCGCCGACCCCGGCCGCGCCCTGCGTGTGACCCAGGTTCGACTTCAACGAACCCAGCCAGAGAGGGCGTTCGGCCGGGTGCTCGCGCCCGTAGGTGGCGAGCAGCGCCCGTGCCTCGATCGGGTCGCCGAGCGTCGTGCCGGTGCCGTGCGCCTCCACGACGTCGACATCCGCGGCCTGGACCTGCGCGTCCTGGAGGGCGCGCCAGATCACGCGCTCCTGCGCGGGGCCGCTCGGCGCGGCCAGGCCGTTGGACGCGCCGTCCTGGTTGACCGCCGAACCGCGCACGACGGCCAGCACGCGGTGCCCGTTGCGCTGCGCGTCCGAGAGGCGTTCGAGGACGAGCATGCCGGCGCCCTCACCCCAGGAGGTGCCGTCGGCGGCGTCCGCGAAGGACTTGCTGCGGCCGTCCGCGGCGAGGCCACGCTGCCGGGAGAACTCGGTGAAGGTGATGGGCGTCGGCATGACTGTCACGCCGCCTGCGAGCGCCAGCGAGCATTCGCCGCGGCGCAGCGACTGGGCGGCCAGATGCAGCGCCACCAGCGACGACGAGCAGGCGGTGTCGATCGTGACCGCGGGCCCGGACAGCCCGAGGGCGTAGGAGACGCGGCCCGAGACGACGGCACTGTTGTTGCCCGTCACGAGGTAGCCCTCGTACTCCTCGGACGAGGCCTGCAAGGGCACGTCGTAGAACGAGTAGTAGGCGCCGGTGAACACGCCGGTCTCGCTCTCGCGCAGCGTGTCCGGGGCGATGCCGGCGCGCTCCAAGGCCTCCCAGGCCACTTCGAGCATGAGGCGCTGCTGCGGGTCCATGGCGACGGCCTCGCGCGGCGAGACGCCGAAGAAACCCGCGTCGAACCAGGCGGCGCCGTGCAGGAACCCGCCCTCGCGGACGTACGAGGTGCCCTCCTCGGTGCCGTCGCCGGCGAAGAGCGCGTCGAGGTCCCAGTCCCGGTCCTTGGGGAAGGCGCCGATCGCGTCGCGGCCCGTGCGCACCAGGTCCCACAGCGCTTCCGGGGAGTCGGAGCCGCCGGGGAAGCGGCAGCCCATGCCCACGATCGCGATGGGCTCGGTGGCGCGGCGCTCGGTGTCCTTCAGGCGCCGGCGGGAGTCCTGGAGGTCGCCGGTGACCTTCCGCAGCGCCTGAAGAAGCTGTTCCTGGCTTACGTCGTCAGACATCCACGCCACCGTTTTCCACTCTCGGGCAAAGCACTGTCACTCGAAGCCCTTCTCGATCAGCGCCAGCAGGTCGGAGGCGCTGGCGGTCGCGATGGCCGCGCCGCCGTCCGTGTCGTCGTCCGCGGCTTGTGCGGCCGGTTCGGTGTCGCGGGGTGTCTCGCGCAGCCGGGCGGCCAGCGCGCCGAGCCGGGTGGCGAGCCGGTCCCGGTCGGCGGCGGAGCCGTCGAGGTCCGCGAGCGACTGCTCCAGCAAGGCGAGGTCGGCCAGCGCGCGGGCGGCCGGTCCGCCGCCGTCCGGGACGGCTTGGCGGCAGAGGAACGCGGCGACGTCGGTCGGCGTCGGATGCTCGTAGACGAGCGTGGCGGGCAGGTCGAGACCGGTGGACCCGCGCAGCCGGGTGCGCAGTTCGACGGCCATCAGGGAGTCGAAGCCGAGGTCCTTGAAGGCGTGGTGCGGCGCGACGTCCCGGGCCGCGGCGTGACCGAGCACGGCGGCAATCTGGGCGCGCACGAGGTCGAGCGCGACGCGCTGCTGTTCGTCGGGGCTGTGCCCGGCCAGCACGTTGGCAAAGTCCGGCGTGGTGCCGCCCGTCTCGTCGGTGCCCGGACCCGCGCCGGTGACGTCGGCGAGGTCGGGGGCGGCACCGGGCGCCGGGACGAGTCCGGCGAGCAGCGGGCTGGGGCGGGCCGCGGTGAAGACGGCGGTGAAGCGTCCCCAGTCGACGTCCGCGACGGTGACCGTGGTGTCGCCCTGCCGCAGCGCCCGGTCCAGGGCGGTGACGGCGAGTTCCGGCGCCATCGGGGCGATGCCGAGCCGGCGCAGGTCGTCACCGAAGCTCCCGGCAGCCATGCCGCCGCCGTCCCAGGGACCCCAGGCGATGGCCTTGCCGGCGGCGCCCCGGGCGCGGCGCCGCTCCATCAGCGCGTCGACATGCGCGTTCGAGGCGGCGTAGGCGCCGCCGGACGCGTTGCCCCAGACGCCTGCGACGGAGGTGAAGGCGACGAACGCCGACAGGCCGTCGCCGAAGACCTCGTCGAGGTTGCGCGCGCCGGTCACCTTCGCCGCCATCACGGTCGCGAAGGTGTCGGCGTCGAGCGCGGCGACGGGGTTCTGGTCCCCGGTGCCCGCGGCGTGCACCACCGCGCCGACGGGCGTGTCCGCGGCGGCGAACCGGGCGGCCAGTTCCTCGACGTCGGCCCGGCGGGAGACGTCGCAGTCCGCGAGGACGAGTTCGGTGCCGTGCTGCGCCAGTTCGGCGCGGAGCCGGTCCGCGTCGGCGAAGCCACTGGCGCGGCGGCTCGCGAGCACGACGAGGGGCGCGCCGGACTCGGCGAGCCGGCGGGCGGTGTGGACGGCGAGGGCGCCGGTGCCGGTGATCAGCACGGGGCCCGAGGACCACAGGTCCGCGTCCTCGGTGTCCTCGGCGGGCCGTTCGTGGGGGCTCACGGTCGGCTCGGCGCGGGTCAGGCGCCGGGCGTGGACGCTGTCGGCCCGCAGCGCGAGCTGGTCGTCGCCGCCGGATTGCCCGGCGAGGACGGCGGCCAGCCGGGCGAGCCCGCCGCAGCCGAGGGGATCGTCGTCCGTGCTCGCCGCGAGGTCGATCAACCCGCCCCAGAGTCCGGGGTGTTCGAGTCCGACGACCCGGCCGAGGCCCCAGACCTGGGCCTGCCACGGGTCCGGCGCCGCGTCACTCTCCAGCGCCCGCACCGCGCCACGGGTCAGGGTCCACAGCGGCGGGTCCGTGCGGCCCGTGTCGAGCAGGGCCTGTACGAGCAGCAGGGTGGCGTCCGCGGCGGCCGACACGCCGTCGCGGCGCGCGGTCTCACCGCTCGGCCAGGGCAGGGCGAGCACGCCGGCGAACCGCTCGTCCGACGCCGGGGTCCGGTCCAGTTCCCGGGCGAGTTCCTTCGCCAGGGTCGCCCGATCGGCGGTCGCCACGTCGACCGTCAGGAGGCGGGTCGTCGCGCCCGCTCCGACCAGTGCGGCCGTGACGGCGTCGGTGAGCGCGGCCGACGCGCCGTCCTCGGCGGTGTCGGCGTCGGATTCGGGGGCGACGATGAGCCAGGTGCCGTCAAGTGCCGCCGCCGGGGGCGCGGCGTCCGGAAGACGTTCCCAGGTGACGTGGTAGCGCCACCCGTCGGTTCTGGCGATCATGTCCTGTCCGCGCCGCCAGTCGCCGAGCGCGGGCAGTACGGCGCTCAGCGGCGCGTCGGCTCCGAGGCCGAGCGTGCGGGCCAGGCCGTCGAGGTTCTGCTCCTCGACGACCTGCCAGAACGCCGTGTCCTCCGCGCTGTGCGTGCCGTCCGCCGCGGCCGGAACGTCCGCCGTCCCCGGTGTGGCGTCCAGCCAGTAGCGCCGGTGCCGGAAGGCGTACGTCGGCAGCGCAACGCGCCGGGCGCCGGGCGTGAGCGCGGTCCAGTCGACCGACACGCCGTTGACGTACGTCCGGCTCAGCGCGGTCAGCACGGTCGCCGCCTCCGGTCGGCCGCGCCGGGAGGAGGCCGCGACGGGCCGAGTCCCCTCGAACAGCGGCGTCAGGGCGGCGTCAGGGCCGATCTCGATCAGCACGTCCGCGTCCGGCAGGCCGCGCACCGCGTCGGCGAAGCGCACCGCGCGCCGCGCGTGCTCGATCCAGTACTCGGGGGTGTCGAAGGCGTGCGTGGTGTCCGCGGCCGGGCTGACCGGGATCTCGGCCGGGTGGAAGGTGAGGCCGTCGACCACGGCGGCGAACTGATCGAGCATCGGCTCCATCAGCGGGGAGTGGAACGCGTGGCTCACCCGCAGCCGGGTCGTCCTGCGGCCCTCGCCGCGCCAGTGCTCCGCGATGCGCGTGACCGCGTCCTCGGCGCCCGAGACGACGACCGCGGAAGGCCCGTTCACCGCCGCGATCTCGGCTTCCGAGGTGTCCACGAGGCAGGCGAGGCTCGCGGCGACCTCGTCGTCGGTCGCCTGGATCGCGACCATCGCGCCGCCCTCGGGCAGCGCCTGCATCAGCCGTCCGCGGGCGACCACGAGCCGGGCGGCGTCCTCGGCGGACAGCACCCCGGCGACCACGGCCGCCGCGATCTCCCCGACGGAGTGCCCGGCGAGGGCCGAGAACTCGATGCCCCACGACATCCACAGTCGCGCCATGGCGAGTTCGAAGGCGAACAGGGCGGGCTGCGCGAACTCGGTGCGCTCCAGCACCTCCGCGGGCTCCTGCCACAGCACGTCCCGCAGCGGACGTCCGAGCAGCGGGTCGATCACGTCGCAGATCTCGTCCAGGGCGGCGGCGAACACCGGGAAGTGCTCGGCGAGTTCACGCCCCATCCCGGGCCGCTGTGCTCCCTGGCCGGAAAACAGCGCCGCGGCCCGTGTGCCGCCCGTGGTGCCGGCCTCGGGGCCGGTGACCACCTCGGCCGGGTGCACCGCGTCCGGGTCGCCGAGCGCCGCGAGCGCACCGAGCAGGCTGTCGCGGTCCTCCGCGACGACCACGGCGCGGTGGTCGAAGTCGCTGCGCGTGACGGCCAGCGAATACGCCACGTCCCGCAGACCGAGTCCGGGGTTGGCGACCAGGTGGCCGTGCAGGGCTCGGGCCTGTGCGTACAGACCGTCCCGCGTGCGGGCGTTGACCGGGATCGCGACGGCGACGGGGGCGTCGTCGTCCGTACCGGCCTCAGGGCTCTGCGGCACGTGCCGCGCGTCGCCCTCTTCCAGGACCACGTGCGCGTTCGTGCCGCTGATGCCGAACGACGACACCGCCGCCAGCCGGGGACGCTCCGTGCGCGGCCAGTGCCGTTCCTCCGTCAGCAGCTCCAGCGCGCCCGCCGACCAGTCCACGTCGCCGGAGGGCTTCTCGGCGTGCAGGGTCCTGGGCAGCAGCTCGTGGCGCAGCGCCTGCACCATCTTGATCACGCCGCCGACACCCGCCGCCGCCTGGGCATGGCCGATGTTCGACTTGAGCGAGCCGAGGTACACCGGGCGGCCCGCCGGACGCCGCGCGCCGTACTCGGCGAGCACCGCCTGCGCCTCGATCGGGTCGCCGAGCCGGGTGCCGGTGCCGTGCGCCTCGACCGCATCGACGTCGGCGGCGGCGACGCGCGCCTGCTCCAGCGCGGCCTGGATGACGCGCTGCTGGGCCGGCCCGTTCGGCGCGGTCAGACCGTTGGACGCGCCGTCCTGGTTCACCGCGGAGCCGCGCACCACGGCCAGCACGTCGTGCCCGAGGCGCCGTGCGTCGGAGAGCCGTTCCACCGCGAGCACGCCCACGCCCTCGGCCCAGCCGGTGCCGTCCGCGTCGTCGGAGAACGACTTGCAGCGGCCGTCCGCGGCCAGGCCGCCCTGGCGGGCGAACTCGACGAAGAGGTGCGGCGAGGCCATCACGGTCGCCCCGCCCGCGAGGGCGAGATCGCATTCGCCCGCGCGCAGTGCCTGGCAGGCCAGGTGCAGGGCGACGAGGGAGGACGAGCAGGCGGTGTCCAGGGTGACCGCGGGGCCTTCGAGACCGAGCAGATAGGAGACCCGGCCGGACATCACGCTGTTGCTGTTGGCGATCCCGATGATGCCTTCGAGGCTCTCCGGGGTGCCGTTCAGCCTGCTGAAGTAGTCGTTGTACATGACGCCCGCGAACACACCGGTGCGGCTTCCGCGCAGCGTCTTCGGGTCGATCCCGGCGTGCTCGACGCTCTCCCAGGCGGCCTCCAGCAGGAGCCGCTGCTGCGGGTCCATCGCCAGCGCCTCGCGGGGAGGGATGCCGAAGAAGGCGGCGTCGAACCCGGCGGGGTCGTCGAGGAATCCGCCGCCGCGCGCGTACGTGGTGCCGGTCGCGGTGGGGTCGGGGCTGTAGATGCGCGTCAGGTCCCAGCCACGGTCGGCGGGGAAGGGTGCGATGGCGTCACGGCCCTCGGCCAGCAGCCGCCACAGGTCGTCGGGCGTGCTGACGCCGCCGGGGTAGCGGCAGGCCATGCCGACGATCGCGATGGGCTCGTCCCGCTCCGTCCCGCCGGTCCTGCCGGTGGTGAAGTCGGGCTTCCTGTCGGGCGTTACGGTGTCGCCGTTCCCCGTCGGCGGTGCGAGCCGTGTTTCCAGGTGGCGGGCGAGCGCGGCCGACGTCGGGTGGTCGAAGACGAGCGTCGCGGGCAGCTGGACGCCGGTCTCGGCGGAAAGCCGGTTGCGCAGTTGCACCGACATGAGCGAGTCGAAGCCCAGCTCGCCGAGCGGGCGATCGGCGTCGATCCGGCCCGCGTCGGCGTGGCCGACCGCCGCGGCGACCTCGGCGCGCACGAGGTCGAGGAGATCCTTGCCCCGGTAGGCGGACCGCGTGGGGTCCGCCCCTGCGGTGGCGCGGGGCGCGGCACCGGACGATGCCGCGCCGCGGGCCCGTACGAGGTCGGTGAACAGCGGGGCCGGACGGACGGCGGTGAACAGCGGCAGGAACCGCGACCAGGCGACGTCCGCGAGGACGCAGTCGGTGCCGAGCGCGACCGAGCGGGCCAGCGCGGTCACGGCGTCGGCCGCGGGCAGCGGGATCAGGCCGCTGCGGCGGAACCGCTGTTCCCGGGTCGCGTCCACCATGCCGCCGCCCGCCCACGGTCCGAAGGCGAGCGACGTCGCGGCGCGGCCCTGGGCACGGCGGCGCGCGGCGAGCGCGTCCAGTGCGGCGTTGCCGGCGCCGTACCCGGCCTGCCCGGCGGCGCCCCAGATTCCGGATACGGAGGAGAAGAGGACGAAGGCATCGAGGCCGGCGTCGGCTAGCACGTCGTCGAGGACGAGGGCGCCGCGCGTCTTCCCGTCGAGCACGGCGCGGAAGTCGTCCGCATCCGTCTCCAGCAGCGGCGCCTCGTGCGCGATGCCCGCGGCGTGGAAGACGGCGCGGATCGGCGTGCCCGAGGCCGCGGCCTCCTGGACGACAGCGGCCATCGCGGCGCGGTCGGCGGTGTCGGCGGCGACGACGCGCACCGGGACACCGGTGGCGGACAGCTCCTCCAGCAACTCCGCGGCGCCGGGCGCTTCGGGGCCGCGGCGGGAGACCAGCAGCAACGAGCATCCGTCCGGGACCTGTTGCGTTGCGGACCCGGCCGCCAGTCCCGCGACCCAGCGGGCGACGTGCCCGCCGAGCGCCCCCGTGCCTCCGGTGATCAGCACCGTGCCGGAGGGCCGCCAGCGCGTCAGGTCCTGGTTCGGCGCCGGGTCGTTGTCCGGTGCGGACCTGACGACGCGTCGTACCTCGAGCCCGTCGCCCGCCACACGCACCTGGTCCTCCCGGGTGTCCCCGGCGAGCAGGGCGGCCAACTGTCCGAGGGGCGGTTCGGCGCCGTCGGCAGGCAGGTCGATCAAGCCGCCCCAGGTGTCGGGCAGTTCGAGGGCGGCGGCGCGGCCGGCTCCCCAGACCGCCGCGGCGTCCGGGTCGGTGCCGCTGTCCCGGGTCAGGCACCACACCTTGGCGGTCACGCGGGCGTCGGTGAGCGCCTGGAGCGCGGTCAGCAGGGTCTCGGGGCGGTCCGCCAAGCACAGCACGCCCGCGAAGCCGTCGGCGATCGCGTCGGCCGACTGATCGGACAGGGCGGACGCGAGCGTGGCGCGGTCCGCGGCCTCGTGCGGCGGGACGGTCACGGTGTGCTCGACGAGTTCGCCCACCCACGCAGGGATGTCCGACGCGCCGTCCGCCGCCGCGGGCGGGACGACCAGCCAGGTGCCCGGCACGGGGACGGTACGCGGCGCGAGGCCGGCAGGCTGCCATGTCACCTCGTACCGCAGCCGGTCGAGGGCGGCGTCGGCCTGCGCCGACAACCGGGCCGGGTCCGCCTCGCGGAGCACCAGCTCGCGGACGGTGACGACCGGCTCTCCGTCGCTCGTCACCGCGTCCAGCCGCGCGCTGTCCCCCGCGGTGCGCAGCCGGACCCGTATCGGGGCGCCGTCCGCGGTGGCCGAGCCCTGCGACGGCCACACGGTGGCACCGTTGAAGGCGAACGGCAGCCGGATCCGCCGGCTCTCGTCCCCGGTCAGGGCGAGCGGGTGCAGTGCGGCGTCGAGCAGCGCCGGGTGGATGCCGAAGCGCCCGTCGTACTGGCCGTCGGGCAGCGCGACCTCGGCGAACAGGTCGTCGCCCGCCCGCCATACGTCACACAGGCCGCGGAAGGCGGGGCCGTAGCCGTAGCCGCGGTCGGCCAGATCCGCGTACAGGTCCTCGACCTGTACGGGTTCCGCCCCGGCGGGCGGCCACGCGCCCACGGCCCAGTCGACGTCGCCGTGTTCGGGATCGTGAGGTTCGTGTCGTTCCGGCAGGGGCTCCGTGAGTGTCCCGGTGACGTGCACCGTCCACTGCCCTGGCACCTGGCCCGTCGCCTGCCGCGCGCGAATCGTCAGCTCACGACCGGCCGTCCCTTCCGACGGGCCGACCCAGACCTGAACGTCCGCGCCGCCGTCGCCCGGCACCAGCGGGGCCTGGATGACGAGTTCGGAGATCTCACGGCGGCCCGCCTGCCGGGCGGCCTGTGCAGCCAGTTCGACGAAGCCCGCGCCGGGGAACAGGACGCTGCCGGCTATCGCGTGGTCCGCGAGCCACGGGTCGGCGGACGGCGAGATGTGCCCGGTGAGCACCAGGCCGCCGGGGCCGGGCAGTTCCACCGCGCCGGACAGCAGCGGGTGCGCGAGCGCGTCGGTCCCGGCACCGGCGGTCGCCCGGGGCGGCGCGAGCCAGTAGCTCTGGCGTTGGAACGCGTACGGAGGCAGGTCGACGAGGGGCGCGGCGGGCAGCAGCGCCGCCCAGTCGACGCGCACGCCGTGTGCGTAGGCCTGGGCGAGGGCGGTGAGGACGGTGTGCGTCTCGGACCGGTCGCGCCGGGTGCTGGCGAGGACGGTACGCCCGTCGTCGCCGTGGGCCCGCGCAGCACCCACCATCGGTGCGAGGACGGCGTCCGGGCCGATCTCCACGAGGACGTCGGCGGCGGCGAGGCCGCGGACCGCGTCGTGGAAACGGACCGCGTTGCGGGCGTGGTCGATCCAGTAGTCCGCGCTGTGGAAGGGGTGGTCGCTCGCCGCCGAGGCCGCGATCGCAGTCTTCGGCATGCTGAAGGTCAGGCCCCTGACGACCTCGGCGAAGTCGTCGAGCATGGGCTCCATCAGCGCGGAGTGGAACGCGTGGCTGACACGCAGGCGCGTCGTACGGCGTCCGCGACCGCGCCAGATCTCGCCCACGCGCTCCACGGCGTCGAGCGCACCCGAGACGACGACGGCATCGGGCCCGTTGACGGCGGCGATGCCCACCGCGCCGTCGGCCGCGTGCGCACCGTCCGTGACCGTGGCCAGCGTTTCGGCCACCTCCGTCTCGCTCGCCGCGATCGCGAGCATCGCCCCGCCCTCGGGCAGCGCCTGCATCAACCTGCCTCGGGCCACGACGAGTCGGGCGGCGTCCTGAAGGGTGAGCACCTCGGCGACGACCGCGGCGGCGATCTCCCCGACGGAGTGGCCGGCGAGGGCGGTGAAGGACACGCCCCAGGACTGCCACAGACGTGCCAGAGCGAATTCGAAGGCGAACAGGGCGGGTTGCGCGAACTCGGTGCGGGCGACGGTCTGTGCGTCGGACTCCCACATCACCTCTCGCAGGCCGCGCCCGAGCAGCGGGTCGACGCAGGCGCACACCTCGTCGAGCGCGGCGGCGAAGGCCGGGAAGTGCGCGTCGAGTTCGCGGCCCATGCCGGGCCGCTGCGCACCCTGCCCGGTGAACAGCGCGGCGACCCGTCCGGCGCCCGCCTTGACCGGGACGGTGCCGGCGAGCCCGGCGAGCAGGCCCGCGCGGTCCCCGGCGACCGCGACGCGGTGGGCGAACAGCGACCTGTGGTCCACGAGGTTGCGGGCGGCGTCCACGAGCGGCAGCCCGGGGTGGACCGCCAAGTGGTCGCGCAGCGCGGTCGCCTGGGCCCGGGCTGCTTCGGGCGTCTTGCCGGAGACCACCACCGGGACGGCGACGCGCGCCCAGTCCTGGCCGTTCGCGGCGGAGTCCTGATCCACGGACCGCCGGGTGTTCGCGGCAGAACCCTGGCCCGCGAGCCGCTGCGCGTCCGCGGTCGCACCCGCGTCCTCGGACACGAACTCCTCGAGGATCACGTGTGCGTTGGTGCCGCTCATGCCGAACGACGAGATGCCCGCCCGGCGCGGGCCCGCCGGGGCGTCCCATTCCCGGGCCTGCGCGAGCAGCCGCACCGTTCCCGCCGACCAGTCCACCTCGGTCGTGGGGTTCTCCGCGTACAGGCTGCTCGGCATGACGCCGTGGCGCATCGCCTGCACCATCTTGATGACGCCCGCGACACCGGCCGCCGCCTGCGTGTGCCCGAGATTCGACTTGAGCGAGCCGAGGTAGAGCGGGCGGCCCGCCCGGCGGCTGCGCCCGTAGGTCGCCATCAGCGCCTGTGCCTCGATGGGGTCGCCGAGCCGGGTGCCGGTGCCGTGCGCCTCGACGACGTCGACCTCGTCGGCCGAGAGCCCTGCGCTGCTCAGGGCCGTCTCGATGAGGCGCTGCTGAGCCGGGCCGCTCGGTGCGGTCAGGCCGTTGGACGCACCGTCCTGGTTCACCGCGGACCCACGCACCACGGCCAGCACACGGTGGCCCAGCCGCCGGGCGTCCGACAGCCGCTCCAGGGCCAGGACGCCCACGCCCTCCGACCATCCGGTGCCATCGCCGTCGTCGGCGAAGGAGCGGCAGCGCCCGTCGGTGGAGACGACCCGCTGGCGGCTGTACTCGATGAAGAACAGGGGGCTGGACATCACCGCGACGCCGCCGGCCAGCGCGAGATCGCACTCGCCGCTGCGCAGCGCCTGCGCGGCCAGGTGCAGCGAGACCAGCGAGGAGGAGCAGGCGGTGTCGACCGTGACCGCGGGGCCTTCGAACCCGTACAGGTACGAGACCCGGCCGACGGCCATGCTGCCCGCGCTGCCCGAGTGGATGTAGCCCTCGTATCCGTCGGGCGCGGCCGTGGCGAACCGGCCGCCGTAGTCGTGGTGCATGACACCGGTGAACACGCCCGTCCGGCTGCCGCGCAGGGTCGCCGGGGGAATGCCCGCGTCCTCCAACGCCCGCCAGGTCGTCTCCAGCAGCAGCCGCTGTTGGGGGTCCATGGAGAAGGCCTCGCGGGGGCTGAGCCCGAAGAAGTCGGCGTCGAACAGGTCGATGTCGCCGAGGAATCCGCCCTCGCGCGTATACGAACGGCCGGTCGCGTCGGGGTCGGGGTCGTAGATGCCTGCGACGTCCCAGCCCCGGTCCGTCGGGAAGCCGGTGATCGCGTCGCGTCCCTCGGCCACCAGCTCCCACAGCTCCTCGGGCGAGGTCACCCCGCCCGGGTAGCGGCAGCTCATGCCGACGATCGCGATCGGCTCGCGGGCCGCGGCCTCCGCGTCGCGCAGCCGGGATCGCGTACGTTGCAGGTCGGCGGTCACCTTCCGCAGGTACTCGACGAGCTGCTGTTCGTCAGTCATGTTCCTGGCCCATCGGCGTACGGCGGGTTCGCTGGCTTCGCGAACCCGGCATCGAATGAACTGCACGAGCCCGCCGACCGGATCGAATCCGGCGGTCTTCGTCTCGGCTCTCAATGCGGCGCGGACTGCGGCGGCCGTGCCGAATCGGATTTCTTCGATCCAAGCACGGAAACAGCGGCGCCCCCTACTCAGGCACCCCCCTAAAACACCCGGCATGGCCTTCGGTCGGGGTTCGACCAGGGGGGATGCGGCAGCGCCGGACGCGCGGGCACGGCATGCAAGAGCCGGGCGCGGGCAGCGGCGATCGCGGCCCGCGCCCGGCGCGGTTCAGTCGTCCCCAGGGAACCGTGGATCAATGGCTCCACGCACCACGGATCTACAGATCCGGAGGGGACCGGAAGGGATACGGATCCGAAGGGGACATCAGAATTCAGGATTCAGGAAGCCGGTGAGTCCGCACGCCTCTTGGCGGCTCCCCCGGCACGCTCTTCGGCATGCCACCATGCCGGCTGTACGGTCGCCTGCGGGACCGAGTCGAGAGCGGCCCGGATGGGCTGCGCGCCCGCCGAGACGGCCAGCACGCCGCGCACCGGCTCCGGCGCGAACAGCGCCTCGCAGATCGTCTCGGCGAGATCCGTCCTGGAGACCGTGCCCTCGGGCTGCGGGTCGGCGCCGCCGCGTACCGTGACCAGGCCGGTGGCCGGGGAGTTGTCGAGCTTCCCCGGACGCACCACGCACCAGTCCAGGTCGTGTCCGGCCAGCTTCCGCTCCACGTCCCGCTTCTCCGCGAGGTACGACTCCAGCTCGTCACCGAGCCTGGTGTGCAGCTCGTCGTCCGGCAGATACGCGCTGACCAGGACGAAGCGCCGGATGCCGACCAACTGCGCGACCCCCATCAACTCCCCTACGAGCGAGGTGGACGAGGTGTCCGTGGCGTCCGGGCCCCAGCCGGTCCCGGTGGCCACGGCGATCCCGCCGCACTCGCCCATCGCCCGTAGCGCCGCCGGGCTCGTCCTGTCCGCCTCGGACGCGATCACCAGCGGCTCTATCCCGGCGGCCCGCAACGACTCGCTGTGCCCGGCCTCCCCGATGAGCCCCACCGGGGTCAGGCCGCGGGCGAGGATCGACTCGGCGAGCCGCCGGCCCAGCCCGCTCGTGACGCCGAGGACGACGACGTTCTTCTTCCCCGCCATCGGCCCCGTCTGCGCCGTCCGTGCGGCTTCCGTTCTCAGCGCGGCATCGGCTGTCCGCGGGGCGTCCGCCGTCTCATCGGCTTTCGATATCGGCATGTTCGAGATGTCTTCTTTCATCGGCTCGGTCGCCATGTCAGTCCGCTCACGCCACGTCCTGGATTTCCGCGGGCGTGTGGTCCGGAGCACCGCGCGATTCGACTATGGCGGCGATCTCGTCGCGGCGCCTGATATCAAATTTTCGGTAAATACGGGTCAAGTGCTGTTCAATGGTGCTCGCGGTGACGTAAAGCGACTCTGCGATTTCGCGGTTCGTGTATCCCTGAGCCGCCATTCTGGCGACATTCCACTCGGCCGGGGTGAGGCTGCGCCCGCCGCGCCGTGCCGCGGGCGGCGGCACCTTGCGCCTCGCCTGCGATCCGCCGGACATCTCCGCAAGCGCCCACTGCGCCCCGCAGCCGCGCGCCGTCTTCTCGGCCAGCCGCATCGTCTTGCGGCCACCGGCCAAGTCTCCGGTGTGCTTGTAGATCTGCGCGAGCTGGCCGAGCGCGCGGGCGTATTCGAGTTCGTCGCCGCAGGACTGGAGAACGGCGATGGATTTCCGGCACGCCAGCGCCCGTTCCCCCGGCGGGACCGTCGCCACCCGCAGGCGCAGCCCGATGCCGCGCGCCCGGGTGTTCGAGTCCGGCGAGAACGCCAGCTGCTCGTCGATGAGCTCCGCCGCCTCGGCGTACTCCTCCAGCTTCAGCAGCGCCTCCGCGAGGTCCAGGCGCCACGGCACCAGGCCCGGCATCTCCATGCCCCAGGCCGTGAGGATGGCGCCGCAGCTGCGGAAATCCGCGACGGCGGCGCGCAGGGCGCCGGTCGCCAGCCGGAAACGCCCGCGGGCGCGCAGGTACACCAGGCCGTACGGGCTGGCCAGGTCCGCCTCGGTCATCGGGCGGGCGAGTTGCGCGGCTGCCTCCTCGAAGCGTCCTTGCTCGGTCAGCATCAGCGCGGACAGGCCGCGCGGCAGACCGGCGAGCACGCCCCACCGGTCCGCGTCCCAGCGCTCGAAGCCGCGGTGCACGGCCGTCTGGGCCGCGACGAGGTCACCCTTCCACCAGGCAGCGACCGCCTCGGCCACGCTCAGCATGGAGGCCAGCGGCAGCGGCATACGTTCGTTGTCGGCGAGGGCGGCGTTGTCGGCGAGGGCGGCGTACCAGGGGGCGTGCGGGTCGAGTCGCCCCGTCGCCATCAGGCAGAACAGCGCCACGAGCATGGGCTCCAGGCTCGAATAGTCGAAGTTGGCCGACTGGAGGATCTCCTCCGCGCAGGTCACCGCGGCTTCCACGTCTTTGACGGCCTTCGCGGAACCTGCGGAATCTGCGGAACCCGTGGGCCGTGGACCGGAGTTCGGCGCATCGGAGCACTGGACGCCCGGCGCGAGCAGCCACGAGAGCCGTTGCGCGCTGGACAGCCACGAGAATCCCTCGGCGATCAGCTGGGGGTGCGGCTGGTCGTCGGGCGCGGGTGCGTCCGGGCAGGCGTCGGGGAACAGGTGACGCAGCCACAGCCCGCTGAGCGCTCTCTGGACCTCGGCACGGACATCCGCGGCACCGTCCGCGGTGCCGAGGGCGTCGCCGGGACTGACAGCACCGACAGCGTTGCCGCGTCCAGGCGCGGGTTCGGCCAGGCGCAGCATGTCGGACGCCTGCGCCATCTCGCCGTGTCTGGCCAGATGCCGCGAGAGGCGGGCCAACGAACCCGGCTTGAAAGTGCCGTCGGACGCGGCAGCCGCCAGCCGCCGCAGCCGCGGTGCGGTGAGTGCCGGGTCCATCCACCACACCATGTCGGTGATCCGGACGCCGGCCTCCTCCCGCAGGTCGGGCCCGGAGCCCCAGAACGAGGCGGACTCCAGGAGTTGGACAGCCAGCCGGTGCCGGCCGAGACGCGAGGCGTGCTCGGCGGCCTCATAGAGGACCCCACCCGCCCAGGGCTGCGGCGCGATCCCGGCCTCGTGCAGATACGGAGCGATCTCCCAGGCGGGCACGCCCTGTTCGTGCAGGACCTGGGCGGCACGCAGCCGTAAGGACCGCAGTCCCGCGGGGTGCGTGGACCAGAGGACGGCGTCCCGCAGATACGGATGCAGGGTCATGTCGGGGCGCACGATCCCGCTCGCGATGGCCTGGCCCGCCACGTGGGAGACGTACTCGGCGTCCTTCTCCAGCACGTTCCACAGCCGTTCCGGTGTGCACTGCGCGTCGAGGACCGCGACCGCCTCCACCAGGTTCATCACCTCACGGGAGGTGTGCTCGCGCAGCCGCCGGGCCAGGCCGGCCGACGGCAGTCCGTCCGGCGCGTCCGGATCCCGGCCGACCGCGGCCGCGGCCTCGTCCAGCATCGCGAGGGTCAGGCCCGGGTTGCCGCCGGTGACCGGATGGATCGCCTCTGCCAGAGTGTCGGCGCGGGGGCCGGGGACGCGGGCGCGCGCCAGTTCAGCGACCGCGGCCCGGCCCAGCGGCCGTACGCGAACGCGCTCCGCCCAACCCGCGGCGAGCTCACGCAGTTCATCGACGATCGAGGGCACCGTAGCGGCGCTGACGCCGGTCAGCAGGACCCTGATCCTTCCGGTGTGCGTGAGGCGGACCACCTCGCGGACGAACGCCCGGGATTCGGGGGCCAGCAGGTCCGTCTCGTCCACCGCCAGCAGCAGCGAGCGGGTGGCGGCGGCCACGAGCCGCCGCGCCTGCTCGCCGGGCTCTCGCGCGCCGGACTCGCCCAGTTCCTCGGCGTATCCCACGCCGCACACACTGCCGCGCACGGTCAGGACGCCGATCCCCATCCGTCGCGCTTCGGCGCACGCCGCTTCCAGCAAGGCCGTCTTGCCGCACAGGGCAGGGCCCTCGATCACGCAGAGCCCGGCGCTGTCGGCCGGACGGCGTCGCAGCCATCGTCCTAGTTCGGCGAGCTCTCCGTCGCGGTCGACGAGAGACACCGCACAATTCGACTCGGACCCGGAACCCGGCTTGGGCCCGCAACTCGACCTGAACACCGGGTTACCCCCGCCCGGCCGAGTCATGGTTCACACATCGACGTCCCCGCGCGGCCTCCGCGCATAACACGCGGTCGACGTCTCGCGGGCCCTGACAACGCGACAGGTGGTCAGCCCGCCCGTTCAGGGTGTAAGCGACAGCTTTCATGGCTTCGTCTTTCGAAAGAGTGGATCGGCGGGCACGAAGGTGACCGCTGCTTTTTGCCGTGGGCGACAGAGCGACTGCACAGCAAAGCCGTCCCCCAGTCCCTGCGCCCATCGCCGGCGAATGAAAGGGTGGGCCGGCGCGATGGTCAAGTCATGCCGGCGCGCCGACAGACGGAGTACGGGCCGCGCCGACCACGTCCGGTCCGGTCCGGTTCATCGTCCCGGTGACGCGACGACGCAGAGGCGGGCGTCCCGTGGGACGCTTCGGAGCGAAGTGCATGATGAGGCGTTCCCCCGTTGCGTAGTGCGGTCCACCGACCCCGGTACCGGCTGCCCTTTTCTGAATTCTTCCCCAACAGACGTGTGCGATGGGGGATCAGGTTGGTCAACAATGAGTTAACCCTATGTGAGGTGAGGACAGCGCCCTGCAAGGGGGTGGCCGAGTTGGCGACATCCCGACGCCGGCCGGCCTCGGCCGCGGTGAACGTCAGCGTCCCGCGGCCTACCGGCGCAGGGCAGCACAGCCGGCCGGGCTCACACGGTGATCGCCTCCCCCTCCGGGACGATGGTCAGAGGCACCTCGGTCAGCGCCGCCGGGCTCAGGAACCGGGCCATCGACTCCTGACCGGTCCGGCTGAGCATGATCTCGTGGATCTGGACGAGACGGTTGGGGGCGACCTCGCGTACGTAGTCGACCGCCCGCCCGAGCTGGGTCCACGGTCCGCTGGTGGGCAGCAGCAGCGTGTCGACGGGCGCGGGCGGTACGTGGTACGCGTCGCCGGGGTGGTGGACCCGGCCGTCGACGAGGTAGCCGACGTTGGTGACGCGGGGGATGTCGCGGTGGATCGCGGCATGCAGGTCGCCGGACACCGCCACGTCAAAACCGGCGACGTCGAGGCGGTCGCCGTCCGCGACCGCGACGACCTGGCCACGCCGGGCCGCCCAGCGTCCGACCACACGGAGCGGTCCGTAGACCCGCAGGCCGGGGCGGGCGTCCAGGGCCCGGGCGATCAGGTCCTCGTCGAAGTGGTCGAAGTGGTCGTGCGTGATCAGGACGGCGTCGGCGGCGGCGACCACCTCCTTCGCGTCAGGGGTGAACGTGCCCGGGTCGACGGCGATCCGCCCACCGTCCTTGACCAGCGACACACATGCGTGGGCGTGCTTGATCAGCTGCACTGCCGGCTCCTATCGACGTAATGTACAGGGCACACTGTAATACAGCCATCCCTGTACTTTTTTGCTAGACTGGGGGATGTGAACGACGCGCCTTCGAACGAACCGGCCCCCCTCCCCGACGAGTTGGCCGTCCGCCTCCGGACGGTTGTCGGCACCCTGGTCCGCAGCGCCCGTACCGTCGATCGGCTCGCGTCCGTTCCGGCGGCGGTGCTCGGTCTCCTCGACACGCGGGGGCCGATGACCACGGCCGACCTGGCGGCGACCCGCGGAGTGCGCCACCAGACGATGGCCGCGACCGTCAGGGAACTGACCGAGGCGGGCTTCCTGGCCTCACGCACCGATCCGGGCGATGCCCGCAGGAAGGTCCTCACCCTGACGAAAGCGGGGAAGAAGGCGCTCGACACGGACCGCCGTCAGCGCGTCGGCGTGCTTGCCGACGCGCTGGAGGAAACGCTGGACGAGGAGGACCGGCGCGCCTTGGCGCACGCCCTTGACCTCATCGATCGGATCAGCGGCAGCATCCGGGACGGCCACTCCTTCTCCGGCGAGCGCGAGTTCAACACCGGAGCGTGGTGACGAGGCCCGAGTAGCCTGCTCCGGCCGGTTTGCGCGCGTTTCCCACGCGCGCGAACGCGTTGGGATCGTCGAACATGACGTTGCGGCCGATGTCCGGAACGATGCGGAGCTTCACCCCCGCGCTCTCCGCAGCCCGTCCCTGCCAGGCAGTTCGCCGCACAGCTCGCCCCGAAGGCGGATGCGTTCCATGCGTGCCCGCTCGGGCATCACCCCCATCGCGGGGCCGGTGCCGCGGTAGAGGCCAAATGGCCGAGAAGTCCCTGGTGCGAGCGGATCCGTCGCCGCCACCTGCCCGAGGGCGGCATGGACCAGCCCTGCCCCGAGCTCCCCGGACGTGCCTCAGCACCCCGGGAAAACTCGTCGAAACAGTCTCCCTGCAGCAGCCGAGGACGGCCCCCCTCCGGCCCTTGACGGCTGGCTGGGCGGACGCGGACTCGGGGACTGGAGTGGGTTACTTGCCGGTGGCCTTCGGGGCTCGCAACGGCCCGTCCCAGCCGTCGCCATGCACCGCCTGACCTGGTCTTTTATTATTCTCGCCCCTATGGTCGACATCGGTCGAAAGGGGGGCCGGATGGACCGGACCGTACGCACCGTCGAGGACGTTCTCGCGCTCCTGGACGGGCTCTTCGCATCTGAACCCGAGGCCGGCCGCTTGGCGACGGGCGACGGCAAGGACTTCTGGGACCGTTTCTATGCCGACCGGTCAAGGCCGGTCCCGTTCTTCGTGGCCAAGCCCGACGAGAACCTGGCCGCCTACCTCGACCAGGGCCTGATCGCTCCCGGTCGGGCCCTGGACCTGGGAAGCGGACCCGGCCGCAACGCCCTGTACCTCGCCTCGCACGGCTTCGAGGTGGACGCCGTCGACCTCTCCCCGGTGGCCGTCGCCTGGGGTGAGGACCGGGCTCACGAGGCCGGAGTCGACGTCCGTTTCCTGTGCGGTGACGCTTTCGCCCTCCCCGCCGCCGAGTTGAGCGGCCCGTACGACCTGGTCGTCGACTCAGGATGCTTCCACCACCTGCCGCCCCACCGCCGGGTCAGCTACCTGGCCCTCCTCGACCGGGTCCTCGCCCCTGGCGGTCACCTCGCGCTCACCAGCTTCGCCGCGGGCGAGGCCGGAATGGGGTCGGAACTCACCGACGCCGACCTCTACCGCGAACACGAGTTGCAGGGCGGCCTCGCCTACACCCCGGAATCGCTGCGCTGGATCTTCTCCGACCTGGTCGAGGTGGAACTGCGCCGCATGCGGGAGGAACCCCCTGAGTCAGCACTGTTCGGCGTGACCTTCCTGTGGACCGCGTTGTTCCGTCGTGGTTCCTCGCCGTCGAAGCAGGGCTTGCGCGACAGGCACTACCCGCACGTCAGCGTGGGCAACCCCCAGTCACCATGATCGTTGCCGTTGCCGTCGCCGCCGTCGCCGACCTTGAGGTCGATCACCTGCGCGCCACTGACGTCCACGTCGATCGGCACGGCAGCTTGTTTGCCGTGGATCGTCGGCGTGGTCACCAATGTCTTGCCGTCGGCCGTCACGGAGAACGTCACTGTTCCCGCGCCGCTGGTCTCGTCGTCCACACCGACCTCGGCCGTCAACCGCGAGCAGTTTCCCGCGAGATAGAGCTCGATGCCGCTGTCCGCGTTGGTGCCCAGGCCCTTGGCGTAGCGCGCCCCGGCGATGCTGATCGGACGGCCGTCGCCGGCTGCCTGCTCGCCGACGCTGGTGTCACGCTCGACCGGACCCCACCCGTTGGTGGACGAGAAGAACGGCAGGTCGCTCACTGCGTTCTTCCCGGCCGGTGGAGCAGGCGGTATCGCGCCGACGATGCGCTCGTCCGTGCCGGTGGCCCGCCGTCCGTTCTGCAGGTAGTGGACTGTCGCGGTGAGTGCCGAGGCGGACGGCAGCTTCCCCGGCTGCGGTTGGACCTTCCAGGTGAAGGTGGCCGACCGGCCGGGTTGCAGGTGCTCGACCGACGCGGGGCTCGCGGCGCTCACGTCCCAGCCGTCGGGCGCGGAGAGCGAGGCCGTCAGCCGGGCGGCGGACGGTTCGTCCTTCGGCACCCGCACCGTCGCCTCGGCCACGAAAGCCCGTCCCGACTGGGCGGTGTCGGGCACGTCCAGGGTGATGTCCGCCCCCGGCCGCTTCGGCATCGCGTACGTGTGGGCGTCGTAGCGGGGGCTGTCGTTCTGTGCGACGTGCAGGGACGAGGCGTAGCTGCCGTAGTTGGTGAGCGACACCTTGCCGAGGCCGCCGGTGCTGCCGTCCAGGTTCCATACGGCAATGGCGATGCTGTTGCCGCCATTCGGGTTCAGGATCCCGTTCGGCACCGGGAACGTGTGCTGCGGCCCGAGGTAGTTGACGTAGTTGCCGACCTGCCAGCCGTTCACGAAGATCGTGGCCCGGTACTTGCGTGACGGGTCGTCGGTGAACGTCAGCCCGAGCGACGTGTCCTGGCCGTGCGGCAGGTCCAGGGCGACGTCGGAGCGGTACCAGGAGACCCCGGGACGGGTGTCGGCCGTCGGAAGGGACGTCTTCTTCCACTTGCCGTCCGGGTAACCGGGCAGGGACCAGCCGGCCCGCTCGCCGTACAGGCCGCCCGTCGAGAGCGGCCCGCGCACCGTGTCCTGCAGGTCCTCGCCGCCGCGTACGCCCTGTAGCCGCCAGGTGACGGCGGTCAGCGGTGCCCCGGCGAGGGAGGCGCTTGTCAGTCCTCGCGCTGCCTTGTTGCCGTTGGTCGAGTTGTAGTCCTCCTCGTGCCCCATGTTCACGGTGAGCACGGAAATGACGTTGTCACCCTTGGACTTGAGCACATCGGCCGGGAAGGTGAAGTCGGCCCTGCCCGTGGTGGAGCTGCCCAGGAAGGTGCCGTTGAGCCAGGCCGAGAACGCCTGCGCCCCTCCGCCGGAGTCCGAGACCAGGCGGACGCCGGTCTCCTTGCCGGTGGCGTGGAAGCGGCCGCGGTACCACACGTTACCGGTGTGGAAACCGTAGTCGTCCGCGTAGAGCACCGGCGGCGCGTTGACACCGGAGATGCTGTTGGTGGTCGTCCTGTCGGCCACCTGCCAGCTGGTGTCGTCGAAACCGGGAGCCGCTTCGGGCGACTCCTCGCTGTGCTTCCAGTCGGTGAGTGCCGGCAGGCGTACCGGGGCTGCCGTCGGGATCTTCCCGGCTGGGCTCCCCGTGCCGCCGGCCCGGGTGTCGACGGTCCGGCCGTTCCAGGTGATGTGGTCGGCGGAGGTGAACACCTCGATGTTCTTGTCGTCGGCGTTGTCGCCGGTGAGTGCCAGGGTGCGGCCGCCATGCAGACTGGTCGCCGTCCGCAGCAGGTGGCTGCCGCGCACGAGGACGGGGCCGGCCGCTGTGTCCTGACGCCAGAAGGTCTTGGCCGTGGCCTTGTCGCCGACGAGCAGTTCGAGCGGGCGCTGTCCACCGCCGGTGATGCCGACGCGGATCAGGCCCTTGTGCGTGTAGTTCAGCCGAAGGTCGCCGGTGGCCGCGTCCCAGGTCGTCGTGACCGGGCCGCCGCTGGAGGTCACCGTAGGCTCGGAGGCGTAGCGCAGCACGGTCTCACCGTCGCTGCCCGCATCGCCGTAGAGCACGGCGACGTCCCGGTCACCGATGGTCGCGTTGGTCATGATCTCCGAGGTCGAATACCGCAACTGCGATTCGCCGAGCCGGTAGTTGGCCACGATCACGTGTGAGTCGCGTCCGTCGAGCGTGATCGCGGTGCCCGGCTGCTGGGGCACGACCGGGTAGGTCGGCTCCGCGGCGGTACCCGTCGGCACGTCGATGGCGTCGATGGCCACGTAGTCGTCGGTGGAGCCCGGGCCGTGACTGCCGTCGACGACGATTTTCAGGGTGTGCGCTCCGTCCGGCAGGCCGGTCTTCTGGAAGATCACCGCCTGGTTCTCGCCGCCGGAGTCGTCGACCGTCGCGACCTTGGTGCCGTCGAGGTAGACGTCGGCATTGCCGTGGTTGTCGGTCTTCGAGCCGATCCAGCGGATCGCGGTGCCCTCGAAGGGGACACTCACCGAGTCACCGGCCTTGTCGGAGAAGGACTCGGTGTGCTTGTAGTCGCCGCCGGTGTAGCTCTGGTCGGCCACGTGCGACCACGAACCGGTGTATTGCAGCGCGGCGTCGGGGTCGTCCCAGGTGTAGGTGGTGTCGGCGGAGGGCCGGGCGTTGAAGTCCACCGCGATGTGGGTCCTGTCGACCGCGGTGGACGTGGAGTTGCCGTGCCGCAGGACGTGGAACTGCGTCTTTGTGTCGGGGTTCATCCGGGCGGTGTCCACGACCGCGGAGTCGTCGGGCGGTGTGGCCCTGATCGTCTCGGTCTTGGTCAGCGGTGCGACCGACTGTGTGAAGTACCCGATCAGCTTGTCCTCGTCGTACTTCGGGTCGAGCCGGCGGTTCTCGCGGATCGCGGCGCCGTAGTCGTAGGACGTGTAGTTCTGCGGCATGCCCAGCCAGCCCCAGTTGGTGCCGCCGTAGGTCATGTAGAAGCTCTGCGCGGTGGCGCCGACGGCTATGTTCTGCTTGTAGAACACGTTGGCGAACTGATCGTTGATCAGCTGGGCGCACTTGTCGTAGCCCGGCCCGCCCCAGGGGTCGAAGGCGCCGCCCTGGAACTCCGGCGAGTACAGCGGCCTGCCGGCGGGGTGGTCGTAACTGATGTCCGGAACGCCGTTCCACTTCGAGGGGTTCGAGCAGTCGAAGCCCTGCGGGTAGGAGTCGGGGCCGTCGACGTCCAGGGCGCCGGTACCGGAGTTGAAGGTGCCGTTGTTGTTGCCGGTCAGCGGCACGGTGATACCGTCGGCGCGGGCCTTGTCCTCCAGGTGCTTCATGTAGGAGTGGCCGGCGGCCGAGCCGTTGTAGTACTCGTTCTCGACCTGGTAGGCGATGACGGAGCCGGTCCCGTTGGTCAGTTGGTGGCGGGCGATGATCCGGTCGATCCGGGTCAGCCATTCGTCCGCGTACTTCAGGAACCGCGGTTCGTCACTGCGGTTGTTCCCCGCCTTGGTGGTCAGCCAGCCGGGCAGGCCCCCGCTGTCGACCTCCGCGTTGATGTACGGCGCCGGGCGGGCGATGACGTAGAGTCCGGCCTCCTCGGCCATGTCGAGCAGCTTGTCGACGTCACGCACCCCGCTGAAGTCGTACACACCCGGCTTCGGCGAGTGGTATCCCCAGTCGAAGTACAACGACGTGGAGTTGAAGCCCGCGGCCTTCATCTTCTGGAAGATGTCGCGCCACAGGTCCGGGCTCGGGAGCCGAAAGTAGTGGAACTCGCCGGACCACAGGTAGGTCCGCTTGCCGTCGACGAGGAACGAGTAGCCGTCGATACTCACCGCGTGCGCCCGCGGACCGACGGCGGGCGCAGCGGCGGGAGCCTGTACGCCGACGTCCCGCGCCGCCGCGGCGGGCGCGCTCATGCCCGCGGCGAGGGCGATGGTCGCGGCGGTCGCGAGGACCGCCCTCCACCGTCTCCCCCGACCGGTCCTCGTAACTTCTGAACTGATCTGATTACCCCGCACTGCGGCCCTCCATACGGCCCGAACGATCGGCATCAAACAGACTCAGGCAAAGTCGAACAGTAGGGCCGCACAAGGCTCAACACAATGGGGCGGGAAAAGACAGATGAGAAATGTGGGGCTGCGAATCCCTCGTACACAGGGCTGGTTGCCCGGCTTGCGCGCAGCCATGCTCGATGGGCGCTTCCCTGACCTCGCGGAAGCGCATTGCCTTCACGCTGGTGCACAACCTGCCGCCTTCAGCCCTGCTTGCCCGTCGCGAAGGTCGGACCGAGCCTTCCCGGAGCGGCACGGCGGCGGTCTTATGCGCTCTTGCGCAACTCGTGCGCCTGCCTTCACCTCGTCACGCCCCT
Organism: Streptomyces populi; assembly: GCF_002911015.1. GTDB lineage: Bacteria > Actinomycetota > Actinomycetes > Streptomycetales > Streptomycetaceae > Streptomyces > Streptomyces populi. The sequence continues at coordinate 5,420 of NZ_KZ626929.1, read as the reverse complement.
GACCGCCCGCAACCGCGGGCACAGCGGCAACGGTCCTCCACATCATGTATGCAGCGCGGTGGGAACCTGGTGCACTGGTGCTTCGGGCGAATCTGCGGCGCCAGGCAGGCCCGTTCGTGTCGTTGACCGTGGCGGCTTTGATCGCCGGCTTCGCCGTGACCCAGTCCACGCATCGATGGATCGAGATCGGCGAGAACCTCCATGAGGCGGCCTGCGGCTACGGCGGGGCGGCCGCCGTCCTCCTGGCAAGCTGGCAGGGCGGCGCCGAGGTACGCAGCGGAGTCGATTGGATCCATGCGACAGCCGTTCGCGGAGTTCTGACCCAGCGCTTGGCAGGCCTTGCCTCAGGCGTCCTGTGGCCACTGGCTGGATACCTGCTGGCGGTCCTGGCCGTGCTCGTGTGGCCTTACGCGGGACAGCCGTCCCACCGCCCGCCGTTCGATGCCATGACCGTCGACGCAGCGTCGATCGTGGCCGTCTCGTGCTTCGGCCACCTGGCCGGCCGCGCCGTCCCGCTCCCGGCGACTCCGTTCGTGCTCGTCACGGCCTTGATCCTGTTCGGGCAGAGCTCTTGGTGGTCGGCGATCACACATCCCGCAGAGATCAACTACACCGGGGACGCGCTTCCGCCCGGCACGTCCGGCTGGGTTCCGGTTCGCCCTCATCCGTGGCTGCCCTGGTGCAGGGCCCTGATGCTCGCCGTCGTGGCGGCGGCCGCCGTCAGCTTGTGCGCGCGCTGCTGGAAGACGGCCGTCGTACTGGTGACGGTGGCCGGGACAGCGGCACTGGGGTTGCATCTGACGCAGAAAGGCAGTGCCGCGATCTCGGCCGTCAACGCCTCCGAGATGCGCTGCACGGGACGTGCCGTTGCTCTTTGCCTGCCGAAGGAGAACGAAGGCGCGCGGCGACGTCTCCAACCCCAGGTGGACCGGCTGGCCGGAAAACTGCGAGGCGTGCGCGGTGCACCCTCCTATTACGTGGTGAGCGACCAGAGCTATCGCTACGGAGACTGGGGAGCCGACAACGACCCGGCCGACACAGGCCCTCGAGTCATCGGTATCGAGCTCTCCGCCGATGCCAGATCCCTCGCCAGGGACATCGCCTGCCCGGATCTCTGTACAGGGCCCCTGGAGGGAGCGGTGTTCACCTGGTTGACCGGCACCTCACCGGACAGCGTGCTCTACGGAGAAGAGCAACTGCATCTCGTCCAGCTCCTGAACGAGATGCCTCCGAAGCAGCGCACGAACTGGCTCAGCCGGTACCTCGACGCCGTGGAGTCCGGGAAATCACTGCCCGACATGCCTTACACCCCACGGTGGTCGTCATGAACCCACGTCAGCTTCTTCCCGTGTGGTTGCGAGCCGTCCCCGGCTTGCGGTGGCCCTGGCTGCTCGCCGTCTCCGGAGTGTGCGCGGTCGGCGTTTGGCTGGGGAGGGTCGCCGGCCAGGAGGACACCCTGGCGCTGCTCCTTCTGCTCGCCCCGCTACTGCCCCTCGTATGGGTCGCCGTCAGCTACGGAGGCAAGGCCGACCCGTTCGCGCCGGTCGTCCGGACAACCCCGGCCGGAGGCCTGCGGCTGCTGCTCCTACGGACCGGAGTCGTCCTGGCCATCTCTCTGCCACTGCTCGCCGCCACCGGCCTGGCCGGGTTGAGCGGCTCGCTCTGGGCAGCGGCCTGGCTGATGCCGTGCCTGACCCTCACCCTCGCCACGCTCGTTCTCAGCTCCTACATCGGCTGCCTGCTCGGCGCCGGCGCGGTGGCCGTCACGTGGTTGCTGGGAGTCTCGGCCATCACCCGGCTGTCCATGCGGGCGGACCGACAGGTCACATCCTGGCGCCCTGTCCTTCTCAAAGTCCTCATGGATCTCCTCGACTTCGGTTCCCAGTTCCTCTGGGCGCTGGCCGCCGGCGCACTGACCCTTCTGCTCACCCTCCGCCGTGAGTCCTTCGACGACTTGAGGTCCCGATGATCAGCGCCCGCCGAGTGACCGTCCGCCACCGGCGCACCACCGCGGTCGACAGTCTCTATCTGGAGCTGCCTCACGGAGTCCACGGTCTGCTGGGGCCAAACGGTTCCGGGAAGAGTTCACTGCTCGCCGTGCTGGCGACGGCAACAGGCCCAGCCGAAGGCGAACTCAGGCTTCTGGGCAGAGATCCCGCCCGCCCCGCCGAACGGCGGGAGATCCGCCGCAGACTCGGCTATCTGCCACAGAAGTGTGAGATGTTCCGCGGATTCACAGTCCGCGAGTGTGTCGCCTATGCCGCCTGGCTCAAGGACATGCCCACCCGAACAGGGGGACCGGCAGTGGAGCGCGCGGTGGAGAGAGTCGGCCTGAGCGCACGTATCGACAAGAAGTACCGCTCCCTCTCCGGCGGTATGCAACGCCGCGTCGGGATCGCTCAAGCCTTGGTGAACCGGCCGGAACTCCTGCTCCTCGACGAGCCGACGAACGGTCTCGACCCGGAACAGCGCGACCAACTGCACCTGCTGCTGAAGGAACTGAGCGCCACAACCGTGGTCGTCATGGCCACCCATCTGCTGGAGGACGTGGAGGGGTGCTGCAACAGCGTGGTCGTGCTCAAGGACGGGCGCAAACGGTTCGCCGGGTCGCTGGACGAGCTGCGCTCGGCGGGCGGATACGCACGAGTGATCGCAGACGGCCCGGACCGCCTGTGACAGCCGTGGGAGGCGCGGAGGCGTGCCGGGATACGCTCGGTGCTCGTCATCCCTACGCATCAGCCGGTGCATCCAAACGTGCTGCGCCTCTGGCGTGCCGAGCAACGGGCCATCGGAGAGCTGATGGTGCATCCGGAAGGAGCGCCGGGTCGACGCAGGTGCCTGGGGTATGCCGAGTTCTGCGAGAAGCTCGATCGCGACGAGGTCTTTCAACGCTGGTTCGCCCCGCTCCTTGCGGACATCGACCGGCTCGCCGAGGACACCGCACCGGCGGCGTCCCGGCTTGCCGAACTCCAGCAAATACTCATCACTCTGATCGACGTGTTGGACCCGAAGGCCGAGCGGTTCCCGCAATTCCGTGAGCTGGCCAACGCGACACCGAGCACCAGAGTGGCCAACCACTGATTCCCGATGTGGTTGTCAACGCTTGATCCGTGACTGGTTGCAGCCGGCTCAGCATGGAACAGTAGTGCCCGCACTGGCCCGAGATTCAACGGGTTTACCTGCCCCGGGGAGCAAGAGGGCGTGGGCCGGGGCGAGTCGCGGTCCGTCCTCGGGCAAGGCGACGGACCATGACACCGATCATGGCCCGGCGAATCATGGCCTCGGCACGGGCGGGACTGGTTTCGTAGTCACGGGCCGGACACCGGTTGGCGGTGAGCCATGCGAAGGTGCACTCGATCACCCATCGCCTGGGCTGGACCTGGAAGCCTCACTGCCCGGGATCCTTGCGGACGATTTCCAGTTCCCGGCCGGGGATCCGGGCGATCCAGTCGACCGGGGCGTGCATCAAAAGTGGATCAAGATACTCGTTCTGGCCCCGGCAGTGTCATGCGATGCTCACGTCATGGCTCATCAATGCGAGGTCGCCATCGTCCGCTGGCCAGGTCAGGCCCCTTCCGTCCAGGATGGGCCGGCAGATCTGCTGGCGGCCTACCACCTGCAGACGCAGGCCGAGAAGGGTGAGGCCGTCGCCGGCGTGGATGGGTTGCCGGACCGCTACCGGATGGAGATCGCGGATCCACAGGCCGTGTTCGTCGGTGATGTCGTGCTGCTGGCGTTGAGCGGGGACACCGCGGTGGGCTGCCTGGTGGTGACCGCCCCTGTCAACGGACGGTCCGAGGTCAAGAGACTCTGGACGGACCCGGCGTTCCGGGGGCGGGGCATCGCGTCCAGCCTGGTCAGCGCGGCGCTCGTACATGCCGCGGAAAGCAGCGTCAGCGCAGTGCGGTTGTCCGTGTGGAGATGGCGGGCTGGTGCGATCGCCCTGTACGAGCGGCTTGGATTCACCGTCACCGATTCGTGGGACGAGCGGGACCAGCTGGTCTGCATGGAACGAGCCGTGTGAGTGGTCACGGCCATTCGTTGATGGCCGCCACGAGGACGGTCGCCTCGTAGCGGACCGCGAGCTTTTCGTAGCGCGTCGTCACGGCGCGGTGCCTTTTGAGGCGATTGATGCCGCACTCCACTGCATGCCCCGCCTGTGGTCCGCCGGGTCGAACCTCGACGGCCGGTCGCCGCGGGAACCGTGTTCCTCGCGGTTGCGGGCCTGGTCGGCCTTGTCCGGGATGGTGCCGCGGATACCGCGTCGGCGCAGGTAGGCGCGGTTTACGGGAGGCGTAGGCCTTGTCGGCGCGGACCCGATCGAGGCGAACACGCGGCCTGCCCGGCCCCAGCCGGGGGATCCGGATGCGGCCCAGGACGACCTCGAACTGCGGGGAATCGCCGCGCTGTCCGGCCGTGACCACGATCGACATGGACTTCTGGCGCTGCTCGACGGTCAGGTGCGGCTTGGTGGTCAGGCCGCCGTGCGAGTGTCCGAGCCCGTGATCGTCCGGCTCGGTGGCGATGCCGCCGGGCGGCTCCTTCTACAGATCCCCTTTTCCCGCGCCCCGGCGGCATGCCGAACGGTGCGATGGCCCAGGGCTGGACGGGTGAGCGGTGGACGCTCTTGAGGGTGCGCGTGCTGATCGCGGACCACCTCGGTGCGTCCTTGTCCGTCCAGGGAGTACGGGAGCTGCTGCGACGGCACGGCTGGTCGGGCCGGAGGCTCGCGTGGCGGGCGGTCGAACGGGAGGAGGCGGCGGTGGCCGGATCTCGGTGGAACCGGACGACCCGGTGGAGTAACGGCTCACGACTCTCAGTGGACACATACGACCGTACGCGTAGCGATCGTCGTCGGCTCCGAACGGCTGGGCGTGGGCCCCGGCTGCGGTCCACCGGCATCCGGGAGGCGGTCACAGGCTCCTCACGGGCCCCGCAGACATGATCGTCTTCGGCCCGCGCAGGAGAGCACGGTCGGGCCTCCGACCCCTTACCACTGCGGGATCACCGCGGCAATGCGACAGTGAAACCATGAGCCGTCACCGACGCCCCTCGCGGCGGGCCTCGTGGATAGCGGGCGGCGCCGCCGTTCTCGTTCTCGGCGGCACCGGAACGTGGCTGTTGCTGGACTCGGAGGGGAACACACCCGACTCGGCGGCGACGGCTCCGAGCACACCCCCGTCAAGAGCGGAACCGTCGGAAACACCCGAGCCGCGCACCTCCACCTCAGCGCCTTCGACACCCAAGCCCACCGCGACCACAACGTCCCACTCCCCCAGGCCGGTGCCCTCCACGAACCGCCCGACAGTCCACCCGTCGACGGTCGGCCCGCGTACCACCCAGCCACCGCCGCCGACACACACGTCTCCTCCACCCACACGTCCTCGGCCGGTGCCGCGGCCCTCCGAGACCATGACGCA